>CAYGVT010000144.1:0-9715 GCA_964353355.1 uncultured Thermoplasmata archaeon
CGTTGTCGTCCGGGTCGATGGCCACGCGCGAGCGGCGGCACGTGTTCTTCGTCACGAGCTTGTAGCCGCCGGCCTTGGTCTCGTTCCAGGTGTTGTGCTTGATGTACTTGTAGTACACGAAGTCGTCCTTCGTGTAGGTGATGATGACGTTGTTCGACGAGTCGGCCGCGATGCCGGGGTTGCGGTTGTCGCCCCACTCCTGGTGCTCGCCGAGGTTGCCGGTGTCGATGATGAGGGGCTCCGTCACCGCGACGTTCCTCTGGTTCAGCCGCTGGTAGTAGAGCGTGCCCGACTCGTAGTAGGCGACGTGCACGTAAGTGTCGGGGGAGCACGCCATGCCGGCCGTCATGTAGCTTGATGTGATGGGCAGCTTCTGCGAGGGCCAGGGATGGACGCCCTCGGAGTTCACCGCGCCGATCCACGAGCCGGAGTTCGAGCCGAAGTTGGCGTAGACGGTGTTGTACTTGTCCGTCGCGATGTTGCAGAACTCGCAGTGAGACGCGACATCGCTGCTGATGCAGATGAACGACTTCAGTATCTTGCCGTTGAGCAGCTTGTGGTAGTTGATGTCCTCGCACTGGTACTGGTAGTCCTCGTAGATGATGTTGACCGCGTCGTCAGAGGACACGGCCATGTTGGGCACGTGGGTGGTCGACACGTCCCTGACCGCGATCATGTCGTTGATGAGCACGTTGCCCATGTTGTCGTACTCCATGTAGTGGACGTCGCCGTTGTAGCCGCCAGGCACCCAGATGAAGTGGATGTTCTGGTTCGAGTCGATGTCCACGACCTTCTCGGACAGGAACGTCATGCCCATGGTGTTGGAGTTGACCTGCTTCTCCTTCGTGAGGGCATTGCCGTGGCGGTCGAACTTCTTGTAGTACCAGCCGTCGCGCATCCAGAAGATGTGCGCGTCGTGGGCGCGGTCCACCGTGATCTGCGGCAGCGTGTCCGCAGCGGAGTTGCGCGTCACCTGAAGGTCGTCGGTCCAGTACAGGCCATCTGGCGTCATGAACAGCCTCGAATCGTCGGCGGCCTTGTCTTCCGCGGCGGCATCCCCGGGGATGGCCGCCAGCACCAGAAGGCTCAGGAACGCAATCGCTATCGTCTTCCTCATCTTGACCACCTTTTTGCTGGAAAGCATCAGCACTGCTACGGGCTTGGGAGGTGATGAGGGGTCGTGTTTATATACATGTTGGAATGGTTTTTGTTACCACCGGGACCCACTGGATGGGCGTCTCGGACCCCCTCAGAAGGGGACGACCTCCCGCAGGTACTCGAAGTACATCGCCTCGCACCGCTCGCGGTAGAAGTCCTCGCGGAGCCGGTTGACGAGGCTGGGCTGGAACCTCTCGGGCCGCTCGAACCGCAGACCCTTGTACACGACGTCCAGCAGGAAGAGGCCCTCCGCGGGGGCCGGACCGAAGGCGACGCGCCCCATGCCCTCGAGCGCATCGGCGATGTCCTGCGCCTCCGCCGTGCGGGCGCCCACCATCCAGAGCGCCGTGGCCATCCTCCGGGTCTGGTTCCACAGGAAGCTCTTCCCCCAGATGTCCAGCACGAGGAAGCCGTGGCGGCGCTCGAGGGTGATGTCCTGTATCTCCCTCACCGGGTTGCGGCCGTCGACGCGCGCGAACGCCCTGAAGTCGTGCGTGCCCACGAAGAGCTTGGCCGCCTCGCGCATGAGGGGGACGTCGAGCCCCTGCTCGAGCCCCGCGGCCCTGTAGTGGTACCGGTACCATCGGGACTCCGCGCGGTGGCGCGGGTTGAAGGAGAGGGGGACCTCCGCGATGGAGTGGAACGTGACGCCGCACGCGTTGGCGTTGATGGACGGCAGGATGCGCGCCTTCGCGGCGTCCGTCGTGAAGGCGGCAGCGGCCGCGACCGCGCTCACGCCCTTGTCGACGCGGGCGGCGGAGAGGAGGTGCCCCCGCTTGATGTCCTCGACGACCCTCGCCTCGCGCAGCGCGCCGATGATCTCGTCCTCGACCGTGTGGCCGCTGCGCTGCCGTGCGTAGCCGTCGAAGTCGCGCCCGTCGAACGCGAACTTCACCACGAACCTCCTTCCGCCCAAGCGAGGTCCTCCGAATCCCGGATGCTGGCACCCGGGAGAGAACTGAATGACCTTCGGCGTATTTAAATATCACAAGGTCCATACCCGCGTCAGACGGCGTCAGTGATAGGCCGGGGGCCGCTGGCGCGCTCGCTCAAAGGGCAGGGATGGACAATGCTGGAGGAGGTCTCTGAGCTCATCGGCGTCCAGGTATACACGAACAAAGGAACGTTCCTCGGGAACGTCAGCAACGTGATCCTGGACATCGAGAACAGGAACATCGACAGCCTCTTCATCACCGACACCAACCCCCTGCTCGTCGAGGACTCCAGGAACGTCGCCGTGCCCTACAGGTGGGTCTCCTCGGTGGGCGACATCATCCTGCTGCGGTTCTTCCCCAAGCGCGTCTCGGTCAAGAAGGCCATGGCCGCCCCGCAGGCCCCGGCCGAGGACGTGCAGGCCATCAAGTGAGGCCCCGAGAGCGGCGTCGCGCCGGGCCCGGCGCAAGGTTATTATCCTCGACCCCCCTAGCGCGCCCCCAATGCACGGTGCGAGCGAGGCGCAATCAGAGGTCCGCACCCTCCTCAAGGAGCGCGACGCTGTCCTGCTGGTGCACTACTACCAGCGCCCGGAGGTGCAGGACATCGCCGACCATCTCGGCGACTCGCTGGAGCTGTCGCTGCGCGCAGCGACGTCCAAGGCCAAGGTCATCGTGTTCGCGGGCGTGGACTTCATGGCCGAGACGGCCAAGCTCGTGAACCCGCACAGCATCGTGCTGCACCCGAACGTGCGCTCCAAGTGCCCGATGGCGGCGATGATCGACGCGCCGACCCTGCGGGAGTGGAGGTCGGAGAACCCGGGCGTGCCCGTCGTCGCCTACGTCAACACGTCCGCGGCCGTGAAGGCGGAATCCGACATCTGCTGCACGTCCGCCAACGCCGTCGAGATCGTCGGCAGCCTCGGCGCGAGGAGGGTGATGTTCGTCCCTGATACCAACCTTGCGCTCTACGTGCAGCGCCACCTGCCGGACGTGGAGGTCATGTGCTGGCCAGGCTACTGCCACACCCACACCGACATCCAGCGGGACGACCTCCTGCGTCTCAAGGAGCGCCACCCGGGGGCCGAGGTGGTCGTGCACCCCGAGTGCACGCCCGACGTCATCGACATCGCGGACCACGTGGCGTCGACGAGCGGCATCATCAGATGGGTGCAGTCCTCGAATGCGAGGACCTTCATCATCGGCACGGAGGAGGGGCTCGTGCACCACCTGAGGAAGGTCCGGCCTGACGCCCTGTTCCTGCAGAGCCCGCCGCCGGTGTGCCCCAACATGAAGCGCACGACCATCTTCGACGTGAGGGACTCGCTCACGCGGATGGAGACGCGCATAGAGCTCGACCCCGACCTCATCGAGCGCGCGCGCAGGCCGGTGGAGCGGATGCTCGCACACCGGCAGAAGTGATCCCCCAAGGGCCACATGCGTCGCGGCCTCAGGCCCCTCAGGCCCTGTTGGCGGCCTCGGTCGTCGGAGTGGTGGGCATCTCCCCCCTCGGACGTGAGCAGATGGCGAACTCGTCGCCGTCGAAGAAGACGTCCAGGTCTGGATGGTCGCGCTGGATCTCCTTGATGCGGTCCGCGACGTCTCGGAGCGAGAGCTTGGGGTCGTTGCGGTCGATCCTCACCCAGACGCGCTTGCTCACGGAGTCCCACCTGGATGCGACCCGATTCTCCCTGGATATATATATTTGTTTATCCCCGGGAACCGTGGGCGGGACGGCCGGTCGGGCCACCCAGCATCACGGGGCACGCACCGTCGCAATGGGCAAGCTATAAAGTGCGCGTCCGCCATCGCGCTCGCATGCGGTTGGGCGTGAAGGCGGCGCTCGGCGACGCGCGCGAGATGGCCGCCCTGGACGTGGAGCTGCTCGAGGTGCACCTGGGCCTCGAGGACGTGCCCCGCCACGTGGACGCCGTCCTCTCGACGTTCTCGGCCATTCGCCATGAGCGTGGCCTGGACATCCTCGTGCACGCGCCCGAGTTCATGGGCCCACCCACCCACCCTGAGCTGGTGGACCTCTCCTCTCCGGACGATGCGGCGAGGGAGCTCTCGGCAGAGCTGTTGGCGAGGACGATCGACCTGGCGCGCGGGCTCGGCTCGCCCCTCGTCGTCGCCCATCCAGGCGGCATAGCCCCCGAGGAGATGGCGGGCGGAGCGCACGACGAGGGGCTCGAAAGGCTGAACTGCTCGCTGGGACCGCTCCACGACCGCGCGAGGGACGCTGGCGTCCGGCTAACGCTGGAGAACATGCCATGGTTCTACTTCGTCAAGGGGGGGGGGGGCGCCGCCCCTGACGGGCGCGGGCGGAGGTGGGTGAGCACAATCCTCGTCGAACCGGACGACATGGACAGGCTCAAGGCTCATGTCGACGGGCTGACCCTGGACGTCTCCCACGGTTACCTCCACACGCCCAAGGGGGGCATGGAGGCCATCGAGGGCTTCCTCTCGAGGCACAGGTCGCGCGTGCTGCACCTGCACCTCTCGGACGCGCTCCCGCCCGACCACGAGGGGCTGCAGATCGGGGAGGGTTGCGTGGACATGGCCTGGGTGCTGCGCGCGGTCAAGGGGCGCGACGTGACGGCGGTGCCGGAGGTCATCGGTGGGCACCGCCTCGGCGGGCGCGGCTTCCACCGGGCGCTCGGTGAGCTCCGGCGCATGCTGGCCGAGGCCTGACGCCCCCGTGCGGACGCCTGACGCGGCACGACATACTTAATACCCCGCCTGGCGTTCCTTCGCGCATGGTCGTCGGGGGCGCGACGCTGCTGAGGCTCACCAGGGTACAGACGATGTCCCTCACCGCGCTCACCCCGGTCATCGGCGCGGCCGTGTTCTACGCGCTCTCCGGCGACGGCGTCTGGGGACACTGGGCGGACCTGGCCCTGCTATTCGTCACGGGCGCCTGCCTGCACGTCTTCTGCTTCGTGCTGAACGAGTGGGCGGACGTGGAGGTCGATAGGGCCTCGAAGGACCTCTGGGACAAGCCGCTCGTGTCCGGGGCTGTCTCACGGCGCGCCGCGCTCGTGGGCGCGGTCGGTGGGGGGCTGTTCGGGTTCGTGCCGTTGTTCCTTGTGAGCCCGACCGTGTGGCCCTCGGTGATGTACGCCGCATCGCTCGCGCTCGGCGGGGCCTATGACCTGTGGGGCAAGCGCGCGCCCCTGGACCACGTGCTCGCCGCGAACATGTCCACCCTGCTCCTCGCAGGGATAGCCGCGAGCGAGGCCTTCGACCCCGGGAGCGGGCGCCATCGCCTCGTACTGGTCGGGCTGTTGGGCCTCCAGTACCTCCAGAACCTGTTCCAGAACGCCATCGAGGGCGGCATCAAGGATGCGGACCACGACGCGGTCGCCGGCGCGAGGACCTTCGCGACCATCACTGGCACGCGCGTGGAGGCGGGCAGGCTCCGACCGTCGGCCTCGTTCCTCCTCACGTCTTGGACCATCAAGGGCCTCCACCTGGGCATCCTGGCATGGATGTCGGTCTGCGTCGTGAGGGTCGATACCGCCTCGGCCGAGGGGGCCGTGGCAGCGGCCCTCATCGTGCTCTCCGCGTTTGCGATGGTCGCGACGATGTGGACGTTCCTCGGCGAGATGGACTTCGACCGGCCGCGGCTCAAGAGGCGCTTCAGCGCGCACGAGATGGCGACTTACATCGGCACCGTGGCCGTCTTAGGACCGCTCTTCGGCGCATCGTTCGCGGTCGCCATCGTCGCGCTCCCAGTCACTTGGTACATCGCATCGAACGTCGCGCTCTACGGCCGCCCGCTGGAGCCTGGCGTATAGACCGGCCAGGCGATGCCGCCGTCCCTGGGGTACCAACGCCAAACGTTTTTAAAGGACGAACCTTATCAGGAAACGGGAGGCGTCCAGTTCTGGCTGGTCACTCCCGAAGGTGCCCGCAGTGCACAGACGAGGATCCCCACGAGGGGCGGTTGGCAAGGTCGCGAGGCTGGCCATGGTCGTCATGCTCGTGGCCCTGCTTCTCTCGGCCGTGGCATCGCCCGCGCTCGCGCAATCCAAGTACCACATCAAGTACATCCCGACCGAGGAGCTCCCGACCCGCGTCGAGAAGGACCAGATGGTCCACTTCCGGCTGCGCATCACGAACATCGGGACCGACAACTTCACTGGCACCAAGAAGCTGACCGTCCAGCTGAACTCGGAGGGGACGACACTCGCCTCACAGCCGAGCATAGCGCTCAATCACGGGGCCTTCATGGATTTGGATTTCACCTTCAAGGCCGCCTCGGAGGGCAAGACGGAGATCAAGATAGAGGCCTTCGCGGGCGCCGAGTTCGTCGAGATATGGGACGCCGAGAATCGGTCCAACCGCGTCGTGGGCAGCCTTGAGGTCTATGTCGTCACGGAGCCCTTCAACTGGACCCCGATCATCGTCGCCATTGTGGTCGTGATAGTCCTCGTCGTCGTCATCTTCCTCTGGCGGTCGAAGAAGCTCAAGCAGGAGGAGGTGAATCGCATTGCGGAGGAGGCCCGCCGGCAGGAGATCATCCGCAAGAAGGAGGCGGAGATCGCCAAGAGGATCGAGGTCCGCGACGTGCTGGGCAAGCACCCGCGCGACTACTACATTCTGCGCCGCCAGAGGTTCGCGCACCACAAGCCCTCGGGCATGACGAGCTCCGGATTGACCATCCTCAAGCGCGAGAAGACCAAGGAGGAGCTTGAGGCCCAGGTCCAGCACCAATGCCCCAAGTGCGGCACTGTGCTGCCGGAGGCGCGCGCGGTCTGCCCCAGGTGCACGGCCACCGAGAAGATCGAGAACGTGCGCCACCAGGTCCGCCACTACAAGAGCCGGGAGGACGTCGACTTCAAGGACGCCGAGGCGCTGCTGCGCAAGGCTGAGCACCGCGTCAACTGGTCCGACTGGGCGGGGGCCAACGAGTACGTCAAGCAGGCCGAGACGCGCATGATAGAGGACTGGATGACCTACAAGCGCGGCGGGCGCATCGAGCAGACCGTCAGCGACAAGACCGATGGGAGCGGCCCCACGCTGGACGCGAAGATCATCGGCCTGCAGGGGGAGAAGCAGGTCATGATAACCTCGCTCGAGGGCACCATCGCTGGGCCGGACTTCGGGGACGATGCCCACAGGGGCAAGCCGTGCCCGAAGTGCGGGAGGCCGATGTACAACGACATCTGCTTCTACGACGAATTCGACAAGGCCAGCAACGCCTGCTGGGCCCTCATCGAGGAGGGGGAGTCCGACGGCGCGCCCCTGACCGAGCCCAAGGACCTGTGCAGGCAGGCGACCAACGCCCACGAGCACGGCTCGGACGAGCTGGCCGTAAGGTACCTGCGCCGCGCCTACATCGTGGCCAAGGAGACCAACGTCTCGCACGCGAAGTCCAAAACCGAGGGCATCATCAGTTTCACATGGACGCTGTTCGAGCAGGTCAGGACCATGGGCGAGGACGTCACCGCCGCCAAGCAGATGCTCGAGAGGGCTGAGGCGGCCAAGAAGGCGGGCGACGACAAGCAGGCCAGGTCCCTCGCCGGCAAGGCGGACGGCTTCCTCAAGCAGCTGCGCGAGGACAGCTTCAGGAAGAAGGCGACAGAGCTCATGACCAAGGTCGAGTCGCAGCCAGGCTTGAGCGCGGACGCCAAGGTGCTCGTCGAGAAGGCCCGGAAGCTAATCGCGGTCAAGGAGTACGAGGGCGCCATGGACCTCCTCGAGGCCGCGCGCGCCAAGAAGTGAACCCGCCAGCCTTGCCCGATGACGGGGCGGCGCGGCGGGGGATGGCACAGGAGGTCGCGGATGCACGGAGGGGGGGCTGGAGGCATGGCTGGCGGCGACCGTCGCTACGACGCCGTGCTCCTCGACATGTTCGGTACCCTCGTGGACTTCAGGTCCACCTTCAACGTCACGCTCAGACGCATCCTGACGGACCTTGGCCTGGAGGGCCGGGCGACCGTCTTCCAGCAGAACTGGCAGACGTTCACGTTCCAGGGGGAGGACGAGGGCGAGTTCGTGACCGTCCACGAGGACTTCAAGCGCGGCCTCGAGTCGACGCTGCGCGCCCTCGGCGTGGGCGGGGAGCTGCGGCCCTACTGCGACGAGGTCATCGAAGACCTGTTCGGGCACCTGCGCGCGGCCGCCCTCTTCCCGGAGGTGGAGGGTGTCCTCGATGCGCTGGACGATGGGGGCACCGCCTGGGCCGTGGTCTCGAACATCGACGAGGGCGACCTTCGTGCCATACTCGAGAACCACGGTCTAAGGCCGCGGGCGGCCGTGAGCTCCGAGGCCGCGAGGTCCTACAAGCCGGACGCGGGCGGCTTCACAACCGCGCTCGCGGGGCTTGGGGTCGGCGCGGCGCGTGCCCTCCATGTCGGCGACTCGCCATCGGCGGACGTCGACGGCGCGCAGAGGCTCGGCATCTCGGCCGCTTGGCTCAACCGCTACAACGACCCGTACCCGAAGGGCCTGCTCGAGCCGGCCCACACCATGCACGACCTCCGGCCGCTGCCCTCGATACTGGACGACCGAGCGTGACGCGCGGGCGTTGACGGGGGCGTGGGGACCGCCACTCGCCCCTGGACGTGTCTGACGCATGGCTGTCGCTAGGGTCATGTGGTCCTCACAATGGGCAGCCCTGGGCGCGCAACCTACTTCGGGACGTCCGCCTCGCCCTTGAGGCGCATGAGCTCGCCCCCGAGGTCGGGCTCGTAGGGGCGGCCCTGTGCCGCGAGGATCATCTTGTCGTGCTCGTCCATGGCGCGCTTGATGTTGGACATCACGAGGATGTTCTTCTTGTACCAGTGGTCGCGGGCGTCTATCTGCGCCTTGGCCTCCTTCAGCTCGGCATCCAGCTCCATCGCGAGCTTGAAGAGCTTGCCGAACCGGTCCTGCTCGAGCCTGATGTTGGCCTCGAGCTCACGGAGGCGGGGGTCCCACGAGGCCTTCTCCGCCCGCAGCGCGCTCAGCTCGATTTGGAGCTCGCGGTTGTCTGCGTCGCGCGAGGTGAGCACCTCGCGGAGGCTGCGCACGACGCGCTCCTTCTCGTTGATGGTCTCCTCGAGCTTGGTGATGCGCTCCTTGGAGGCCTGCAGCTCCTTCTCCTGCGCCTCGTAGGCGTCGAAGAGCCTCGCGAGCCTCTCCTGCTCCCTGTCGTACTCCTTCTTGTAGTCGATGCCCGCGGGCGCGCCTGGAGCCTCGTTCATCACCGTCACATCCGTGCTGGGCCAGGCCCATATGGGGCGAGCCCTATTAAATGGTTTTTCTAAGCGTGGGGGTGGTCTGGCGCGTGTTAAACGATTTTTACACGCTAGAGTTTGTCGCCTTTCAGGGCTCGTATGGCGCATGCGTATTTCTCCGGGTCGATGCCCCCGACGGCGAGCTTCGCCGTGAGGGCGTTGATGGCGGCGGTCACGGGGTCATCGGTGGGCGCGGGGGCCACGCCGGGGTCGGCGGGGGTCGAGGGCTCGGGGGTGTCTTCGCCGGGGGGCGGTGGGTCCACTAGTGTCGTGACAAACGAGTTATGTTACATAATATTTGGATAGTTTCTTATCGGCTTTTTGCTTCGTGAATCTCCACTCTATATTCCTTCCCTGCTTATTACGTCGATTTGACCAAGCCGATACTTCGCTCCTCAATGT
>CAYGVT010000145.1:0-4643 GCA_964353355.1 uncultured Thermoplasmata archaeon
CGCATCAGGCGACAAGGCACCCGTAACGGGCTACGTGGTCCTCAGGGGGCTCGTGCCGACGGAGATGAGCGTCATCGCGACCCTTGGGGTCGTCACGTCATACACCGATGAGGGCGTCACGGCCGGGACGACGTACTACTACGTCGTCCATGCGAGCAGCGACGTGGGCGATGGTGCTCGCGCCCAGGCCGTCGAGGTCAAGGTGCCGAAGAAGCAGGACGACGGGCCCGGGTTCGACGCGGCCGTCGCGCTCGCCGCGGTGGCGGCGGTCGCCATGGTCGCGTTATATAGTCAGAGGAGGAGACCGAGGGGCGCATAGGACGGCCCAAAGGGTTTAATCGCCCCCGTCCCTATCCAATCCACCCCGGGGGGGTCGCCATGAGCGCTAGAATCATCTCTCTGCTGGTCGTGCTGTCCGTCAGCCTGGGCCCGATCGCCTCGCTTGTGGACATGATGGACGGGCCGCCATCGACCGATGGACCGACGGACGTCCGTCCCGCAACGGCGCCGGAGGCCGCACTCTCCCCCGAGAGGGCCGTGTCATACCTCTCCAAAATGGACGGGTCCTTCACCGAGAACAGGGGGCTCCTAGACCCGGGCATCAGGTACTACTGCCTGGGCTCGCCGCTCTCGGTCGCGTTCGGCGATGCGGCGATCAAGTACCGCCTGGGCTCTGGCGCCGAGGACGGGGGGGCGCCCGCGGCATCCTTCACGGTCTCGTTCGAGGGGTGCCGGCCGGTGCGGCCCGTCGGCGCACGGCCCCTCACCTACACGACCAGCCTCTTCCTGGGCGCGGCGCCCGACGGCTGGGTGTCGGGCGCGAGGAACTACGCGGAGATCGTCTACACGGACCTCTGGGACGGCATCGACCTGAGGTACTACCTGAGCGAAGGCAAGCTGAAGTACGACATGACCGTCCGGCCCGGGGCGCGCCTGGCCGTCGCCTCGTTCAGGTACGACGGCACGGACGGGGTCGGTGTCGACCCGTCCTCCGGGGACCTCATCATCCCGACCCCCCGCGGAGGCCTGCTGGAGGACGCCCCGCGCGCGTCCCAGCAGACCGCGAGCGGGACGGTTCCTGTCGATTGCGGCTTCCTCGTGACCGATGGCAGGACCGTCTCGTTCCAGGTGGGCCCGTACGACTGGACCGTCCCGCTCGTCATCGACCCCGGCATCAACTTCTCGACGTTCCTTGGGGGAGAGGCCGGGGAGAACGTCGCCATCATCTGCTACGACGGCGCGCGGAACATCTGCCTGGTCGGCACGACGGTCTCGTCGGACTTCCCAACGACCGACGGCGCCTACGACAGGGAGGTCGCAGGGGACTTCGACCTCTACGTCTGCGTGATGGACCCCACCGGCTCGCGCATCCTCTCCTGCACGTTCATCGGCGGCTCGCAGGGCGAGGCGCCAATCGCCGCCCGGTGCGTCGACGGCGCGTTCATCGTGATGGGCCAGACGACATCCTTTGATTTCCCGACCACCCCGGACGCACTCTACCGCACGGCTCCGGGCGTGAATGGGCTCTCCTGCTACGACGAGTTCGTCCTCAGGCTGAGCGGCGACTGCTCGGCGCTCGAGTACAGCACCTACATAGGCGGCGACGCCAACGATTGGTGGGGCGTGGGCGCCATCGAGGCGGACGGCTCGGTGCTCGTGGCGGCCTGGACCAACTCCACGGACATCCCGACGACCCCGGGGTCCTACCACCCTGGATACGACGGGGACTGCGGGATGTTCGTGATGGGGCTCGGCCCCACGCTCAAGGGCATCGATTTCTGCACGTATCTGGACGGATGCCGTGGGAGCGTCCCCTACTCGATATGCACCGACGCCCAGGGCGACGTCATCGTCGGGGGCGAGACCAACCGCAGCGACCTCTCCTGGCCCGGCGGTGGCCTGTCGAGAACCTACGGGGGCGGCCTGACCGATGCGTTCGCCCTGAGGATGGACAGCGACGCGTCGAGCATCCTCAACTGGACCTACCTCGGCGGCGCGGCGGACGACCACGTCTTCGAGCTCGACCAGGATGAGGCCGGGCGCCTCGTCGTCCTGGGGATGACCCAGTCCAGCGACTTCCCCGTGACGGCCGGCGCGCTCGACGTCACCTACGCCGGGGAGTGGGACGGGACGCTGACGCTGCTCAGCGCTGACCTGACCGAGCTGCAGTACAGCACGTTCCTCGGTGGCTCCAAGTGCGAGTACGTGGACGACCTCGTCCTGGACCCGGCGACCGACCGTGCCTACGTCCTCGGCTACACGATATCCCCGGACCTGAACACCACGGACGGCGCGCTCGAGCCCTCGCTCTGCGGCCTCTACGACGGCTTCGTCACAGCCATCGGCCTCAATGCAATGACGCTGGACTACTGCACCTACATCGGGGGGGCAGGTACCGAGTACGCATACTGCGGACTGGTCGCACCGTCCGGCGAACTCTACATCGTGGGGCTCGCGGACTCCGAGGACTTCCCAGTGTCACATGACGCCTACAGCGACGACATGAGGGGGGTGCAGGACTGCTTCATCATGCTCCTCGACCCGTCCCCGATCGTCCTCCAGCCACCACTGGCGCCGACGGGCGTCACCGTGAAGAACGGCTGGACGCAGGTCAACATCAGCTGGAGCCTCGACCTCGGGACGGCCCAGCCCCCGCACCTCTTCAAGATCTACATGGGAGGCAGCCCCGATGAGCTGCTGGAGCACGACGCGTGCCCCAGGCGGTTCTACGTCGACGAGGAGCTCAACGCCGGGCGCGTCTACTACCAGGTGAGCGCGGTCAACAGCGCGGGCGAGGGCCCCCGCAGCGCGGTCGTCGAGGGACTGCCCGACGGCGTCCCGTGCGCGCCCGCGAACGTCACGGGCGTCTCGGGAGACGGCACCGTCAGGGTCTCCTGGGAGCCGCCTCCAGGGCTCGAGGGCTTCCCCCTGACGTACACCCTTCTCAAGGGCCTGGACCGCCCGGAGATGTCCATCATCGAGTCGGGCATGGAGGGCACGACCTACGTGGACACCAGCGTGACGATAGGGACGTTCTACTACTACGAGGTCCGGGCCGTGAACAAGTGGGGCGCGGGACCGGGGTGCGAGGTCCTCAGGGTCAAGGCCCTGGACGTGCCCTCGCTGCCCACGGCGTTCACGGCCGTCGCTTCCGACGGCAAGGTCACGCTCGGCTGGGGCCTGCCAGCCAAGGACGGCGGCATGATGCTCCTCGGCTACCGCCTCTACCGCGGGACGGACCCGCTGAGCATCGCCCTTCTCGCGACCAAGTCCATATTCGACCTGAGCCACACGGACGGCCCGCTCACGAACGGCGTGAACTACCTCTACTACATCACCGCGTACACCGAGGTCGGGGAGGGGAAGCCGTCATTGGTCCTGGATGCGATGCCGTTCGGCCTGCCCGGAGCCGTCCGCGACCTTGCGGCCTCGGGACAGGACGAATCCGTCCTGCTGACGTGGTTGCCCCCGGAATCGGACAACGGCCGGCCCATCACCAAGTGCATCCTCACCTGGGGCACGAGCTCGGGCAACCTCGCCAACACCAACGAGTTCGGGGCCTTCACCTCGTTCACGCACACCGGCCTCGTGAACGGGGTCACGTACTACTACCAGCTCCGCGCGCACAACGAGGCCGGGGATGGTCCCGTGAGCGCGGTCGTGCACGCGACGCCCATGGGCCTGCCGGGGGCCGTGGGCAACCTCACCGCGACAGTGGTCCCCGATGGTGTGAGGCTCGATTGGACGGCGCCGACCGACACTGGTGGCGCCTCGAGCTTGCGCTTCCGGGTGCTGCGCGGCAACGCGCCAGACCCGACGGAGCCCATCGCGGATGTCGATGGTGTCTCCTCCTATGTGGACCGCAACGTCACACGCGGCTCGACGTACCACTACCTCGTCGTTGCCGTCAACGCCCTCGGCGAGGGGCCAAGGGGGCTGTCGGTCGCGGTGAGCGTGGCCTTCGCGCCGGGTCAGGTCACCGGCCTCACGGCGAGGCCAGGGGATGGCATGGTGGCGCTCTGCTGGACCGCGCCCGACGACGGCGGGTCGCCCATCACCGGATACCGCATCATGCGCGGAATGTTCGAGAACGCCCTTGCGGAGGTGGGCCGTGTGGACGGAGCGCTCACCAACTTCACCGACACGACGGTGCAGAACGGGAAGGGCTACTTCTACGCGATCGTGGCCGTCAACGCAATCGGCGAGGGCGTCGCGTCCGCGGCACTGACCGTCACGCCAAGGGGCCCGCCGGGCGCCCCTGGCCTCCTCAGGGGCGAGGCCAAGGACGGGACGGTGGTGCTGACGTGGGCCGCGCCCGCATCAGGCGACAAGGCACCCGTAACGGGCTACGTGGTCCTCAGGGGGCTCGTGCCGACGGAGATGAGCGTCATCGCGACCCTTGGGGTCGTCACGTCCTACACCGATGAGGGCGTCACGGCCGGGACGACGTACTACTACATCGTCCATGCGAGCAGCGACGTGGGCGATGGCGTCCGCGCCCAGGCCGTCGAGGTCAAGGTGCCGAAGAAGCCGAGCGACGGGCCCGGCTTCGACGCGGCCGTCGCGGTGCTTGCCGTCGTAGCGATGCTCATCTTCATCACGTCCAGGAGGCGCGACCTCCGGGAGACACGACCCTAGGCCAG
>CAYGVT010000146.1:0-4503 GCA_964353355.1 uncultured Thermoplasmata archaeon
GGGTCGAGGGCGCCGCCCCTGCGGCCGCGAGGCCGCGTGGGTGTTTGGGGCCATCCGCACCGGCGCGACGGGCGCGGAGGGCCTTGGGCGGCGCCCTTGTTGAGAGTTACAGCTTGAACTCCTCCCACAGGTTGGCGAAGCTCTCCACCAGGTTGTCGAGGAAGGACTTGCGGTGCGTGAGGAGGATCTTGGCGACCTCCTCCTGGTTGTTGACGAAGTAGAGGCTCTCGCGCCCCTTCTTCACCTTGCGCACCACACCTCCCGCCACGAGCTTGGAGAGATGGTATGAGAGTGTCGACGCGGAGATGGGGAAGCCCTCTGAGAGGACCTTGAAGTTGATGCCCGGGTTGAGCAGGAGCTTCATCACTATGCGGCGGGGGACCTCCTGGCGCAGGAGGGAGAGCAGCTGCCGGTCGACCGAGCCGTAGATGCCCACGGGGTAGTAGCGCTTGTAGTTCCCGTCGGTCTTCTCGAGCAGCAGCTCCTTCTCGACCAGGTACTTGAGGTGGTACTCGACCGTGCCCAAGGGGAGGTTTATCTGCCTCTGGATCTCGCGCAGGTGTGTGCCCGGCGAGGACACTATGAACTCGTAGATTATCTTCCTCGCCTCTAGCTCGAGGGCCTTCTCCTCTTCCTTCTTGGACAAAGTCGCGCCACCCCCCCCGCGGCGGCACCCCTCCGCCGCAGGCGGGTCCCCTTCTCATAGGTCCTTGGTCGGGCACCCACTCCTGGCCTTTCCGGCCTCCAGGTCTCACTTCTTGATGAGCACGGTGTAGAGCGTGATGAGGATGAAGAGGTCCACGAGGACCAGGACCGGGTCGAGCTCAAGGTCGATTGAGTCGGTGAACAGGGCGAGCGACATGAGCACGCCCTTGAGGGTGAAAAGGACGAACGCGGCGAGCACGATGAGCAGCTTGCGGCTGCCCGTCCTCTGGTAGGAGATGTACGTGAGCACGCTGAGGCCAGTGGCTATGATGAGCACGAAGGCGACCAGCATCTCGAGGACGTTCTCCATGCCGCTCCACCGTGCCGCATGCTGCCTGGCAGCCGTCGAGGTGGGATGGGCATGCACCTCTCTTATAGCTTCCGACACGGTCGACCGCCCGGTGACGCGCCCCCGCGCCCTGGCCTGGAAGGCCTTATCTCCCCCGCGCCCCATATCGCGCGCGGGAGTGGGACGATGGGCACGCCCGGGCGGTCGCCGTCGCACCCGTCATCCACGGCGCTCCGGGAGGCGCTCGAGTGGGCGCGGGTCCACCTGCGCGGGGTGGGCGCGGCCTGGGACGAGACGCTCTCAGTCGTTAACGGCACCGACTTCCAGGCCATTTCCTCCAAGGAGGACCTGAGGAGGCTCCGCAGGGCGGTGCGGAGGTGGCACGACCTGACCCTCGAGCCGGTCGTCAGGCTCGCACCCGTCGCCGAGCGGTGGGGCACGCTGCCCTCCTCGGAGGACGGCGAGGCCTACCTCGCGCACGTGCTCTTGGGAATGGACCTCAAGGAGTTCAACGGCATGTGCGACGGCATGGACGCGGAGCTGGAGTCCGCGCTCCAGGCGCGGCTGCCGCTCGCGCGCCTCGACTGGCGCGACCGGCTGGTGGAGCTCATGGAGATCGGGGTGCGATCGTGCGCGGCGACCCTGGAATGGGCCGAGGGGAAGCATCGCGCGGCCGAGTCGGCGACCTGAGCCGGCCCGGTGCGGGTGCCTAGGCGGCCTCTCCCCTGTCCATGACATTGTGCTTCCTGCAGTAGGGGTTCGCGCACCGCCCCTGGACGCGCATGTTCCCGCAGACCGGGCACCGGTCCTCAGCGGACCGCGGCCTGTAGGACTTCTTCCGGAACACCCTCGGGCGCGCCCTTGCCATGTCCATGCCTCTAGGGATGCTAGGGGACGAGCCCATATTTAATAATATTCGAAGGGTTTTGACCCACCGTCCCGGGTCACGTCCGTTCGGCCCTCGCCGACCTGGCCATTCGGCACAACCGCAAAGTTTATGCCGGTCGGTCGTTTACCTTCGCTCGCCAGTGTGGTGACCAGGATGCTCGAGACAGTCCTCAAGGGGAAGCTCCACAGGTTGACGGTGACGGAGACCAACCTCGACTACGAGGGCTCGATCGAGATCGACTCGAGGCTCCTCGAGGCCGCCGGCATCCGACCCTACGAGCTCGTGATGGTCGCCAACTTCACGAACGGAATGCGCCTCTGGACCTACGCCATCCCCCACGGGAAGGGCGAGGTCCGCCTCAACGGGGGCGCCGCGAGGATGGGCATCAAGGGCGACATCATCACCGTCTTCGCCTTCGTCCAGGTCGAGGCCGGCGAGGAGTTCCACCCGAAGATAGTCCTCGTCAGCAAGGGGAACCGGGTCCGCAAGGTCGAGGTCCGGTAGGACCGCCCTCGCAAGGCCTTGGGGGGCACCAGCACCCCAATCGCAGGCCTTTTCATTGCGCTCGCCGTTCAAGGCCGCATGCGTCTGTTGACCGACGCGCGGGTCGCGTCCGACTTCCCAGGGCTGCAGGTCGTGCCCTGCCCCCTGGAGGGCCTACACATCGCGGAGCGGCGGCCGGAGCTGGACCAGCTGAAGGCCGAGCTCGAGGGGAGGCTGCGCGCACAGCACGCGGCCGACGCGCTCAAGGACGAGCCACGGGTGCGAGCCTACAGGGACTTCTTCTGGCGCCTCGGCATCGACCCCACGAAGGTCAGGCCGGCATCCGAGGCGCTCGTGCGCAAGGTGGTGCGCGGCCGCCCGCTGCCCACCATAAACACGGCAGTGGACGCGCTCAACGTCGCCTCCATCGAGACGAACGTCGCGTTCGCGGGGTTCGACGCCGACCTGCTGGGAGGTGACCTCACCCTGAGGTACGCGAGGGCGGAGGAGAGGTTCCTCGGCATCGGCATGGACGCGCCCATCGTCCTCACGGGCCGCGAGCTCGTCATCGACGACACCCGCGAGCTCGTCGCGGTCTATCCCTACCGTGACGCGGACGCGACGAAGCTCACGACCGCGACCCGGCGGGCCCACGTGCTGGGCTGCGGCGTGCCTGGCCTCGGGGGCTGGGACCTCCAGCGCGCGACCGAGAGATGCGGTGAGCTGATGCTCAAGTACTCCAAGGATTGAGCCCTCGCGCTCACCACCCACGGTCACTTCTTCTTCGTCTCGGGAGGGGGGACGTCGCCCTCGATGCCCGCGAGGTCCTTGGCGAGCCTCATGTGCTCGTCCAGGTGGGACGAGCCCCTGATGATGAGCTTGGCGCCGTCGGGGGAGCCGCCTCCGTGCATGCACCCCGGGACGCCGGCACCGATGGTGAGCCACTCGACGAGGCGCGCGATGCGCGCGCGCGTCTCGCCGTCCACGGCCGCCCCCATGTACTTCTCGAGGAGCGGACCGTACCGCTCGTCGGTGAAGTCAACGTAGGAGGGCATGCATCCTGTCTCGGCGATGCCGCCGGCGATGTCCTGGGCGAGCACCTTGGTCTCGTACGGGAGCCGGGCGACATGGACCTTGTTGACGTTGGAGAGCAGCAGGTCGCACTGCCATGCCCCGCTCGGGTGGGGGCGGCCCATGACGGCCGAGGCGATGCCCATGGCGAATGTGGTCTCGTTGTTGATGGCCATCTGGTTGAGCTTGTCCGCGAAGACCTTCTCGCTGAGGCCGTTGGCGCGCGCCATGAGCGCGGCCGCGCCGCGCATGACGTCACCCTGCCCGGCCACGCACGCGCCGATGGCCGCGCGGTAGGGGCCGATGAAGCTCATGATGGCGGTGCGCGTGTGCTCGTGCTCGCCGGCCATGAACACGCGCTCGGCCGGCACGTGCACGTCCTGGAACAGCAGGTAGGCCTGGGTGATGCCCCCGCCCTTCACGGGCAGGTCGAAGTCCGCGTCGCAGGAGCAGCCGCGCTCGCGGTCGTCCGATGGGTGGCGCGCCTCGACGACGGTCAGCCCCTCGATGTCCCTGGGCACCGCGAACGACACGGCCCAGTCCGCGTCCTCGGGGCCGTAGGCCGAGCCCGGGAGGACGAGGAGCTCGTTGGCGGCCGCGACCCCGCAGATCATCACCTTTGCGCCCCGGACCGTGATGGAGCCGTCGGCGTGGCGATTGACGATGCGCAGGTGCATGTCGGGGTCGGCCTGCTCGTGGGGCGATTTGCTACGGTCGCCCTTGGCGTCCGTGAGCGCGCCCGCGATCGTGATGTCGCGGCGTTGTGCGTCGACGAGCCAGGATTTGAGACGCTCGTGGTAGTGGGTGCCCTCGGCCGCGTCGATGTCCCAAGTAGCGATGTACATCGCGTTGAGCGCGGTCCAGCCCGCGCACCGGCCGCCAGTGCACGTGCCCGTGAGCTGGAAAGTGCGGCGCTTCATCCTGGAGTTGGCGACCATGTCCTCGGGCGAGCGGAAGATGCTGAGGTACCGCGAGATGGGCTCTCCCGTGAGGTGGGACGTCGTGGTGTAGGTCTCGCGCTCCGCGGGGTCGTTCTGCGCCGCGAAGATGCGCGAGTGCCCCTCGA
>CAYGVT010000147.1:0-12279 GCA_964353355.1 uncultured Thermoplasmata archaeon
CCTGCGGCATCGACGGCCCCCGCCCCCGCTCCCGCTCCCGCTCCCGCTCCCGCTCCCGCTCCCGCTCCCGCTCCCGCTCCCGCTCCCGCTCCCGCCCCCGCAATCGCCCCGTCCCCGACCCCCGCTCCCGCTCCCCACTCCCCCCGCCTCCCGGAGGAGCGGTCGCGGCCGCCGCAGGGCCCGTGAGACGGCCCTCCAGCACAACCTTCTTTAGACCCCAGCCCCCTACGCGCGGCGATGCCCTCGCCCGCCAAGGAGACGGGCCTTCTGCTCGAGCACGCGCGCGTGATAAGCATGGACCCCACGCGCCCCGAGGCGGAGGCCGTGCTGTGCCGCCACGGGCGCATCGAGGCCGTCGGCACCACCGAGCAGCTCGAGAAGCTGCTGCGGTCCACCGACACGCGGTTCGACTGCGGCAACCTGCCCCTCGTGCCGGGCCTCATCGACTCGCACACGCACTTCCTCTCGCTCGGCCTCAAGCGGCTGCGCGTGGACCTCTCGGGCGCGCGCGACCGCGCCGCCGCGCTCGCCCAGCTCAGGACGCGCGCGCTCGCCGCCAGGGAGGGCGAGTGGGTCTACGGCATCGACTTCGACGAGTCCCGGTGGGAGGGCGACCGCGCCCTCCCCACAAGGGAGGACCTGGACCGCGTCGTGTCGGCGCGCCACCGCGTCGTCATGCGCCGCGTGTGCGGGCACATCGCCGTCGCCAACACGCTCGCGCTCGAGGCCGTCTCGGCCGCGTGGGACCACGTCGACCGCGCGACGGGCGTCATGAAGGAGGGGGTCGTCGAGCGGCTCTCGGAGGTCGTGGGCACGACCGAGGAGGAGGCGCGCAAGGCCATCGAGGTCGCGACGCGCCTCGCCTACGAGCGCGGCGTGACGTCGGTCGTGGACATCGTGGACGCGCGCACGCTCGTCACCTACCTGGACATGGACGGCCAGGGCAGGATGGGAATCCGCGTGTTCTGCGCCCTCAACGACCGCGACCTGCCGGCCTCGGGCGCCTCGGGCGTGCGCGCGGTGAGGGGCTCCGAGGGCGGCATGGTCCACCTGGTGGGCGTGAAGGCCTACCTCGACGGCTCGCTGGGCGCGCGCACGGCCGCCCTGTCGGCGCCCTACGCGGACGACCCCACGACATCGGGCGAGCTGTTCTACGACCTCGAGCGGCTGCGCGCGCTCGTGCGCAACGCCAAGGCCAGGGGCCTCCAGCTCTTCCTGCACGCCATCGGCGACCGCGCCATCCAGCTCGCGCTTGACGCGCTCGCCGCCGAGGTCGCCCCGGGCGACCTGCTGCGCCACCGCATCGAGCACCTCGAGTGCTACACGCACGACCAGCTGCACCGCATGAAGGAGCTCCGGGTGGTCGCGTCCATACAGCCTAACTTCGCGGCCCAGTGGGCCGGGCCCGGGGGCATGAACGAGCAGCGGCTCGGGCCCGAGCGGGCGCGCGCGTGCGACGGCCTCAGGGACGTGTGGTCGCACGGGATGCCCCTCGCCTTCGGCTCGGACTGCATGCCCTTCGGCCCCATGCTCGGGCTGCAGGGGGCGGTCAACCACCCCGTGGAGGAGCAGTCGCTGCCGGTGATGGTGGCGCTGCGGGCCTACACGGCGGGTTCGGCCTACGCGGTCCACGCGGAGGACTGGCTGGGGATGATATCCCCTGGCATGGCCGCCGACTTGGTCCTGCTGAGCGACGACCTCGAGGAGGCCGAGGACCTGTCCCGGGTCAGGCCCGTGCTCACCGTGCTCGGGGGCTTCATGGTCCACGTCGACTCGGAGGGCTACAACGAGGCCGTCAACCGCGCCGCCAAGCACGCGCTCGAGGAGGCGCTGATGGAGGCGGACGTGTCGCACCTCGGCCTCGAGGGCCCGCGCGAGGACGACGAGGGCGACGAGTGAGGGGGGCGAGCTCCTTGGTCGATGCGGGGGGCGGTGGTCTTGGGGGGGAGGAGGTGAAGGTCGCCCTCCTCCAGTTCGCCCCCAGGCCGGGCGACGTGAGGGCCAACCTCGCGACGCTCGTGCGGCTCGCGGGCCGGGCCGCGGACGAGGGCGCGAGATTGCTCGTGGCCCCCGAGCTGTGCACGACGGGCTACTACATGGGGCCCGTGTTCGGGCGGCTCGCCGAGCCGCTCGACGGGCCCACCGTGGGCGTCGTGCGGGAGCTCGCCCGGCGGAGGGACGCGCTCGTCGTCCTGGGCATGGCCGAGCGCGCGGCGACGGGCGCGCTCCACGACTCGGCCGTGCTCGTCGGCCCTGGCGGCGCGCTGGGCGCGGGGCGCAAGTCGCGCCTGTGGGACCGCGAGGTGGGGGTGTTCGCCCCGGGCGCGGGCACGGTGGCCGAGACAAGTGTCGGGGCCCTGGGTCTGCTCGTCTGCTACGACCTGGAGCACCCGGACCTCGTGCGGGCCCTCGCCGACGCGGGCGCGCAGCTCATCGTCGCTGTGGCCGCGTTCTCGGACCTCGGGCTCTGGCGCGCGACGGTAGAGGCCAGGGCGCGCGAGGTCGGGCTGCCCATCGTGGCCGCCAACCGCACGGGGCACGAGGCCGCGGCCGTGTTCTGCGGCCACTCCATGGCGGTCGCGGCCGACGGCCATGCCGTGGCGGAGGCCGGGGACCGGGGGGGCGTCACGGTCGCCATCGTCCGGGCCGCCCCAGCCTCCAAGGGGCGCCGGCGTCGCCTCGATTCCCGTCTGGTGCTCCCGGAGTACGGCTGACGCCGCCGGTCGCGGTCGCGACGGCCTCGTCGATGGCGACGCGGTTGAGCTCGGGCGCGAGCACCCCCATGATGAGCGTGTCCGCGGGCAGCTCGCCCAGGAACAGCGCCTGGCGCCTCCGCCCCTCGTGGCGGAAGCCCAGCGCCTCGTAGGTCCGGATGGCGCGCACGTTGTCCTCGAGGACCCCCAGGGACGCGCGGTGGAGGCCCATCTCGTCCACACCGTGCTCGAGCAGCATCCCGAAGGCGGCGCGGCCGATGCGACGGCCCCAGAGCGCGCGCTCGCCCAGCAGCACGCCCGTCTCGACCGCGTGGCGGTGCTCGAAGTCGATGTGGTCCAGGAAGGCGTAGCCCACCGGGCGGCCCTCGAAGAGCACCGTCTCGTAGACGGCAGCGGGGTCCTTGATGGTGGAAGAGATGAGCCCCGGCAGGAAGGCGTCGTCGCGGGGGCTGGCCAGGCCCAACAGCCGGACGAGCTCTGGATCCTGGAAGAAGGGCGTGAGATCGCGCTCGTCCCCGGCGTCCATCGGCCGCAGCAGCAGCGGACCCTCGTGCATCGTGGGGCCACGCACGGCGGATGAACGCCCTCCGGGGGCATTAGCATATCGCCCGGCGCGGCCCCCGATGCCCTTTTTTGCCCGCCGCGTCATAGAGGTCGCCATGGAATGCAAGCGCGAGCGCAACCTCAAGCACTGCAACTGCACCTACGACCCCTGCCCGCGCAAGGGCCTGTGCTGCGAGTGCGTGCGGTACCACCTCGCCATGCAGGAGCTCCCCGCGTGCGCCTTCACGGACAGCGCGGAGCGGACCTGCGACAGGTCCTTCGAGCACTTCGTCGCCATGCACCGGTGAGCCTCCCGCCAAGGCCCCGCGGGCGGGCATGCCAGCATCCACGGGCGGTAGCCTTTTGAACCCCTCAATGCGATACCCGTGCAGGTGTGGAGATGGGCACGGGCAGGGAGAGGGTCGTCATCATCGGCGCAGGGGCCGCGGGGCTGCCGATAGCTTCGCAGCTGCGAAAGGAGACCAGGGACAAGGACATCACCGTCATCACGCTCGGGAGCGTCATCGCCTACAGCCCCTGCGCGCTGCCGTTCGTCCTCGAGGGCAGGATAAAGAACATCCGCAACATCATCATGAAGCGCCCGGAGGACTACGAGGCCATCGGCATCCGTGTCATGCTCGAGACCCGCGTCGAGCGCATCGACCTCAAGGCCAAGGCCCTCGACACCACCCGTGGGCCCGTGGAGTTCGACACCCTCGTCATCGCCACCGGCGCCAAGGCGTTCATCCCGCCCATCCCCGGGGTAGACGCCAGGGGCGTCCACACCCTGCGGTGGTTCGACGACTGCCTCGCCATCGAGAGGGACCTCGAGGGCGTGCAGAACGCGGTCATCGTGGGCGCGGGCGCCATCGGCCTCGAGGTCGCGGGCGCGCTGCTCCACCGCAAGATCAAAGTCACCATCGTGGAGCTCCTGCCCTACGTGCTGCCCCTCATCCTCGACCAGGACATGGCCCAGATGGTCCACAACCACCTGTCGGACCTGGGAGCGCGGGTCATCGTCGGCGCGGCCGTGAGCGAGGTGCTCAGGAACGCGGACGGGCGCGTCCGCGCGGTCAAGGTGGGCGCGGAGGAGATACCGGCCGAGTTCGTGCTCATGGGCACGGGCGTGCGACCCGATTCGGACCTGGCCAAGGCGGCGGGCATCGAGATAGGCCCCACGGGGGGCATCGTCACGGACGGCTCGCTCCACGTCAAGGTGGGCCGCGCCTATTTGCCGAACGTGTACGCCTCCGGGGACTGCGTCGAGGTCGTGCGCGACTTCACCTTCGGGCGCACGACGAGCCCCCTGGGCACGTCCGCGCACCGCCTGGCGATGGTGGTCGCCAACAACCTCCTGGGCCGCAACGTGGTGCTGCACCCCTTCACGTCGCCCAACGTTTGCGTCGTGGGCGCCTACCACGTCGGCTCGGTGGGCCTCACCACGCACGCGGCCGCGCAGGCGGGCATCCAGGTCCAGAGCCGCATCGCGACGGGCCCGGCCATCGCACGGTACTTCCCGGAGAAGTCCCTCGTGACCATCAAGCTGCTTGTCGACGCGTCCAGGCGCATCGTCGGCGGGCAGATGATCGGCGAGGGCGGCGGCGTCAAGTCGCGCATCGACATGCTATCGACCGCGATGGCGTCGCGCATGAAGGTCGACGACCTCGCCACCGTCGAGACGTGCTACGCGCCCCCCGTGAGCGCGCTCGTCGACCCCCTCACGCTAGCCGCGCAGAGCTTCACCGACGTCTGCTAGGCCAGTACACCTTTAATAGGGGGGTCGTCGCGTGCGACAAACTATTAATAGGGGGCCCATAATCTCCCACCCCGACGACCGGTGGAACGATGATTGAGCCCCTCTGCAACATAACCATCCTAAAGGACAACGGCGATTTCATGGCGAAGGTGCAGACCGAGCTCGGTGGGCTGCGCGAGTACGCCGGCGAGAGCTTCGAGGAGCTCCTCGAGCAGCTCTTCTTGGACCTCCAAGAGGAGTTCGAGACGTTCTAGGCGGCGGAAACGGCGCCACAACATATTTGACCCCGCCCTCCCCTCTGAGCGTGACCAACCTAGGGGGACCCTCACGATGCCCGAGAAGCCCGAGTCAGGCTCGGAGTACGAGGAGGTCGTGAACACCTACTACGGCGAGGAGCCGGTCACCGCCATCGTCACCCTCAAGGTCGACACCAAGGAGGTCGACAACATCGCGGTCCGCGTAGCGGAGGCGAGCTGCGTGGACGACGTGTTCCTCGTCACTGGCGACACCGACATCATCCTCAAGACGACCTTCAAGAGGTACGCCGAGCTCAAGCATTTCGTGGTTGACACCCTCGGCCCCATCCCCGGGGTCAAGGAGAGCTCGACCTGGATGGTCGTGACGACCTACAAGGAGAGCGGCAGGAAGAAGTTCAAGTAGGCGCCCTGGCGCGTCCGGGGCCCTCCGCGCAGCGGCGACGGCGCGGCTCACCTGTGGAATATGAGGTTGTAGAGCCGCTTGTAAGTCTCGATGACGTCGCCCTTGTTCTGCCGGTAGACGTCCTTGTCGAGCGATTCCGTCGAGCCCTTGACCCACAGGCGGCACGTGTCGGGCGAGACCTCATCGGCGACCACGAGCTTGCCGTCGACGCGACCGATCTCTATCTTGAAGTCCGCGAGCGTGAGGCCGAGGCCGTCGAAGAACCCCGTGAGCACGTCGTTGACCCGGTGCCCCATCTCGCGCATCTCGCGCAGCTCCTGCAGGTTCGCGACCCCGAGCGCGAGCGCGATGTCGGTGTTGAGCAGCGGGTCGTGGTAGGCGTCGTTCTTGAGGTCCATGTTGACGACGGGGTTGGGGAGCTCCATCCCGAGCTCGAACGGGTAGCGCTTGACCAGCGAGCCCGCCGCGTAGTTGCGCACGATGACCTCGATGGGCACGATGTCGACCTGCTTGCAGAGCATCTCCGTGTCCGAGATGAGGCGCACGAAGTGGGTCTCGATGCCGGAGTCCGAGAGGAGGTTCAGTATCTTGGCGGATATCTGGGCGTTGTAGAAGCCCTTGCCCTTGATGACGTCGTGCCGCGCGCCGTCCCCCGCGGTGATGTCGTCGCGGTACTCGATGAGGACGTGCTTGTCGTCCCACTCGAATACGGACTTGGCCTTGCCCTTGTAGAGCAGTTTCCCCTTGGGCGTTAGCATCCCTCCGGAGGAGCAAGGCCGTCGCCCGTACTTATCAATTTCGCCCGGCTGGTGAGACGCGCGCGCGTGGAGGGCGGGCCCGCGGCGCCCGACGAGCCCCTCACTTCTTGTATCCGAACTTCCTGATGAGCTCGCGCCGCGCCTTGCGGTCCTCCTCGTCCTCGATGCCCAGCGGGCCCTGGCCGTCGACCACGCCCAGGATGCCGTCGCCCTTGGCCGTGTGCGCGATGATGACCGCGACGGGGTTGGAGGTGGCGCACACGATGTTGCACACCTCGGGGACCTCCTTGACGCGGTTGAGCACGTTGATGGGGTAGGCGTCGCGCAGGAAGATGAGGAAGCTGTGGCCCGAGTGCAGGCGCTCGAGGTTCTCGGCGGCGAGCTTGGTGAGCGCCTCGTCGGTGCCCTCGGTGCGGATGAGCCTGTCGGAGGAGGCCTCCGAGAACGCGAGGCCGAACTTGATGCCGGGCACGGAGCCCACGAGCGCCTCGTAGAGGTCCTCGGCCGTCTTGATGAAGTGCGCCATCCCGAGGATGCAGTTGAGGTTCTCGGGGTTCTCAATGGGCACGAGCTCGATGGTCACTTTGTCCATCTTCACCATGTGGATGCCTTCCTTGCGACGCGGCCGGCCTGCGTGCCGGCCGACCGTGGGCACGTGCATGGGCGGGGGGGGCATAAAGAACCTGCGGATGAGGCCAACCTGGTATTGATCAAGGAAATTTCCAAGCCCCCATCGATTTGGATAGTAGCGTCAGGCATGGCCCAGGAGGCTTACCAAGGCCAGCAAAGGGTTTAATAAACCACAGGCACATGTAAATGGACGAATGGGTGACCCAGGTGAGGAAGGCCGTCCGGTTATCGATAGGGGTGTTCCTGGTATCGCTTTGCATGCTCAGCCCCTTCGGGGCGTTCCAGAGCCATCCCAGGGCAGACATGGACGGGGTGGCGGTGGCGGTGGAGCTACCAGAGCCCCTCGTGCTCCCCCCAGCGGCCTCGGAGCTCTTCCAGGGCGTCGGCGACGCCTTCGTGGAGAACCTGGGGCAGCTGGCTGACAGTAGAGTCAGGTACTTCACCCAGGGCGGGAGCGTATCGATAGGCCTCACGGACGACGGCATCATCGTGGTGATTAGGGACCCGTCAGTGGATGGACGGGAGGACGCCGCCCCAGGGTCCGGGGAAGCCGCCGCCTCCACAACGGACTTCGCGGTCATGTTCGACGGTTGTCACGCCGTTGTCCCCCGCGGGAGGGACGCGGTCGACCGCACCACGAGCTACTTCATCGGGAACGACCCGTCGCTGTGGGTCAGGGGCGCGCGGAGCTTCCGCGAGGTGGTCTACGAGGGGCTCTGGGACGGGGTCGACCTGGTGCTGCGGCTGAAGGGGGACGTGCTCAAGTACGACATCCTGCTCGACGCGGGCGCCGACCCCCGCGTCGTCGCGCTCAGATACGATGGCGTGCTAGGGCTCTCGCTGGACGCCTCGGGCGACCTCATCATCCGGACGGATGCTGGCATGCTGCGCGACGGCAGGCCTGTGGTGTTCCAGGAGGGCGCCCTTCCCGACGCCGGGGCCGAAGGGCGGTTCACAGTGCTCGAGGACCAGCGGGTCGGCTTCGGGCTCCCCGACGGATGCGCGCCCGGAAGGCCCATCCTCATAGACCCCGGGCTCGTCTTCTCGACCTTCTTGGGCGGGAGCGGGGGCGATACGGTCCATGGTCCGACCCTCGATGGGGCCGGGAACATCCTGGTATGCGGAGCGACCTACTCCCCTGACTTCCCGACCACGAACGGGAGCTACGACCCGGCGGGGAAGGCAGGCTACTCGTGTGACGGGTTAGTTGCCAGGTTCGACCCCGAGGGCTGCCTCCTCAACTCGACCTACATCGGTGGGTCGAGCTTTGATGAGCTTTTAGATATCATCGTCCTACAGGATGGGGACGTCTGCCTGGTGGGCATTACATTATCAGTGGACTTCCCCGTGACGGCTGACGCCCTGTCGAGGGAGTTACTAGGTGATGATGATGGTGTCATCCTCAAGATGTCGGGGGACCTCTCGGACCTCACCTACGGGTCCTACCTCGGTGGTGCCAGCGAGGACCTCCTCATCAACATCGACCTCGACCCGAGCGGCATTGTCTGCGTCTCCGGGGTGACATGCTCGCCGGACATCCCGACGACGCCGGGTGCGTTCTGCGCCACGTACGAGGGACCGGGTTATTTCCTGGACACCATCATCGTCTACCAGCTGGACGGCGACCTCTCGCAGGTGCTGTACTGCACGTACGTGAACGGGGCCGACTTTGCAGTGCCACTCTATTGGGCGGGCGACCCACCCATCATCATCCTGGGCCAATCGGTGGATTCAAATGGTGACATCCTCCTAGCTGGCAGGACGCAGAGCACCACCCTCCCGACGACGCCCGGGGCATTCCAGTCGACCTTCTCCGGTGGCTCGCTGGACGCCTTCGCCCTCAAGCTCCGCCCCAAGGGCGCTGGGGCGTCGGACCTCATCGCATGCACCTACCTCGGGGGCTCCAGCGCGGAGGAGGCCCTTAGTATCCTGGCCATGGAGGACGGGCGCGTGGCCGTGGTGGGAAACACGGAATCGGCCGAT
Organism: uncultured Thermoplasmata archaeon; assembly: GCA_964353355.1. Classification (GTDB taxonomy): domain Archaea; phylum Thermoplasmatota; class DTKX01; order DTKX01; genus CAYGVT01. Next base: position 9,045 of record CAYGVT010000147.1, read on the forward strand.
CTCCCAATGGAGAGGGCGCTTGATAATGTGGTGGAGTGGATGGACGGGTTCCTGATGGTGCTCGATGGCAACCTCACCACACTGGAATACGGCACGTTCCTCGGGGGCGGTGGAACTGACATCCTTGCCGCAGTCGTGGAGGCAAGGGGCGGAGGCCTTCTGTATCTCATGGGATCGTCAAGCTCGAGCGACGTTGTAGGGTCCAAGGGCAGTTTCGACAGCCTCTTTAATTCTGTGGTGGATTATTACATCGCATCCATCGACATCGAGCGGTCCTGTATCGAGTACTATACTTGGATAGGGGGCCACTCGATAGAAACGGTAGATATCCATGGAGACGTAGATGTCCTCGCTATCACCGAGGACGGGGGGCTGATTGCCGTCGGCAGAACCGAATCCTCTGATTTCCCCATCACGGCGGGCGCTTTCCAGGAGCACTTTGGAGGCGGGACCCGTGATGGCTTCGTGCTCAGGCTCGACCCCGCCCCCTGCGGCCTGCCCGACCCCCCGCGGAACCTCAGCGCGACCCCTGGCAACGGCACGGTCTCGCTCAGGTGGGACCCGCACACGAACATCGGGTACAGCGTGCAGAGCTACCGGGTCTACAGGGGCACGGCCCCCGGGTCATGGGACCTTGAGCGCAACCTGGCCGGCACGTCGACCGGATTGAATGACGGTGGATTGACCAATGGCGTGCGTTACTACTATCGCGTCTCCGCCGTGAACAGCATGGGGGAGGGCCCGATGGCCCTCGCCAACGCCACGCCCCCGGCCCCGCCGTCGGCCCCCGGTCACCTGGGGCTCGGGACGGGGGACGGGAACGTGACCGTCAACTGGAGCGTACCTTCGGACCCGGGCGGCGACCTGTTCGGGTACCGGCTGCTCAGGGGCCCGTCACTGGAGGCGCTCGGTCTCATCCTCGAGACCGACACCTCGACCTTCGCGTACCTGGACTGGAACGTCACGAGGGGGGAGGAGTACGTCTACGCCGTGCTCGCCTTCAACGGCGCCGGCAACGGGACGATGGCATGGAAATCCATAATCCCGAGCCGCCCGCCGAGCCCCCCGATCTCCCTCGACCTCGTCCCGCACGACGGATGGGTCCGCGTGACTTGGAACGTGCCTCGGGACAAGGGAGGCCTGCCCCTCAAGGGGTACAGGGTCTACATCCGGGAGGAGGGGACGGACGACGCGAGGGTCGTCGAGGTGGACTTCACGCACCTGCTGTACGATGACCACAGGGTGGAGAACGGGCGGCGCTACTTTTACTACGTCATTGCACTGGCCGGGGATTATTACAAGAGCCCCCCGACGGTGGAGCTGTCGGAGGTCCCCTTCGGGCCGCCGACGGCGCCGGCGGGCCTCGTCGTCATGCCCGGGGATTCGCAGGTATTCCTGGAATGGAACGCCTCCGACAGCAATGGCCGACGGATCACCAATTACACGATACGGTGGGGTACCGCACCGGGAGAGCTTCTCCAAACAATCGAAATCGGGAATAAGACAGGGCACACCATGGTGGGGGCGCAGAACGGTGTCATGTACTACTTCCAGGTCGCGGCGAGGAACCTGGCGGGGCTTGGGACGTGGAGCCCCGAGGCGCACGCGACCCCACTGGGCGTGCCGAGCGAGGTCCTGAACCTGAACGCCAACATGACCATGGAGGGCGTCCTCATCACGTGGGACGCGCCGGACGGCTGGGGCGGCTCGGAGGAGCTTTCCTACCGTCTGTCGCGCGCGGGCCCCGGGGGCACCATCGTCGTGCTGGGCGAGGCGATGACGGAGAGGACGCTCTTCGACGGCACCGTCCTGGCGGGCGAGACCTACAAGTTCAGGGTCTGCGCCAGCAACGCGCTCAACACGGGGCCGTCCGTGGAGGTCGAGGTCTTTGTCGTAAAGCCACCGACGGCCGTGAGGGACCTGGTCGCGTCCCTGGGGGACGGGGCCATCACCCTTTCCTGGGCACCGCCCGAGAACGATGGCAGCAACAACATCACCGTCTACCTCGTCTACCGTCAGGGACCGACCGGTGGCTATTCCAGGCTGGACCGGACCGTCCTGATGAGCTTCACCGACACCGACGTCGAGGCGGGGACGGAGTACTGGTACTACGTCACGGCGAAGAACGACCGATTCGAGGGCACCGATTGGACGGCGGTGAACGCGACGGCGATCACGCACCCCGGCCCGGTCGTCGACCTGCGGGCCGTCTACAGCGACGGCGCCGTCGAGCTCGAGTGGTCGTCGCCGGTCGCGCAGTGGGCCGCGACGCCGACCGGTTACAGGGTGCTCCGGGGCACGACCCTGGCGGACCTCGCGGTGGTGGCCACGCTCGGCCTCAACCTGACGTACAGGGACGGGACGGTCGAGAGGGACAGGATGTACTACTACCAGGTCATCGCGACATCCGGCGTCGGGGACGGCGAGCCGGGCCAGGTCAAGGAGGTCCAGGCCGGCGAGGCGGAGCCGCCCAGGTCCATGATGTGGCTCGCCGTCCTGTCGGCCGTCGTGATAGCCGTCCTCCTCGCGATGGTCATCGTCTTCGGGCGCCGCGCCCGTGCGGCCGCGGGAGCGCCCACCGTGCACATCGTCGAGGAGGTCCTCGTCGTCCTGAGGGACGGGCGGCTCATCGCGACCTCGGGCAGGGAGGAGAGCCGGAGCCGTGATCCGCAGGTGATGACCGGGATGCTCACCGCCATCCAGGGCTTCGCCAAGGATGGGCTCGAGCGCGGTGGGGCGCTCGAGAGCATCAAGTACGAGGACAACACCATCCTGATGGCGAGCGGGGTGCGACTCTACGTCGCGGTCGTCGTGTTCGGGCAGCCTGACGAGGCCCTCCAAGAGGTGCTGGAGGAGACGGTGCGTCAGCTCGAGGCGACCTACGGGGACATCATCGACGGGTGGGACGGTGACCTGTCGGTGTTCGCGGGCGTGAGCGAGGCCGTGCGCCCGCTCGTGGAGCGGACGCGCCACGTGACCCGGGAGGACGTGCAGGCCATGGGGGCGGCCCCTGGCGAGACCGAGGGCTCTTCATGAGCTAGCGTCCTCGACCCCGATTCGTCAACAACCACGGTGGAGCGACGGTGGGTCCCGCCCTGAATATCGGCCATGTTCAGTTACTATGAACCAGCTGCTCGAGGCCGAACACCTTCACCAGGACCAACTGCTTCTTCGATAGGTTGGTCCATCTGGGTATCCGCTTTCCCCTCCTGACCAGATTGACCAGCTGGATGCC
>CAYGVT010000148.1:0-115657 GCA_964353355.1 uncultured Thermoplasmata archaeon
GTGATGAACGCGATGCCCTCGTCCGCGCCCCTCATGGACGCGTGCCGCAGCAGCAGGTCCCAGGGGTACCTGTTGCCCGGGAGCCGCTCGACCGCGACGCGGAGGACCTCGGCGGCCTCGTCCAGGCGGTCGAGGGCCCACAGGCCGAGCGCGCCGTCCGCGAGCTCCTTGGGGGATGGGTTGCCGGACCTGGCGCGCTTGCCCAGCTTGGCGCACTTGAGGACGGGCTGGAGCTCCAGCTCGCCCGAGAGGACCAGGAGCACGGCGTGCTCCTCCTGCCAGAGGGCCTCGGAGTCGCGCTCCACCGCCCACCTGGCGTCGAGGGCCTTGAGGCGCTCGAGCGCGTCGGCCACGCGCGCACGGCCCTCGGCCCTGAGGTGCCTCGCGCGCGCCCTCGGGTCCTCGGGCTCGTCCCCCACGCGCTCCTCCATGCCAATGCCAATGCCCTTGGGGCTAAAGAGGGTTGCGGAGGAATGATAGGCCGCGACTTGAAAGGGCTCTCTCAGGCCGGGACGGTCGAATGGGTCGCAGTCGATACGTGGCTAACTTCACGGATGGAGGCCTGTCAGGTACTCGTCGGAGAAGTCGATTCTCATCTCAATCCACATCGGGAAGTGGTCCGACATCTGATGGGTGCGCCAATTGGACCTGTAATACGTCCTCTTCTGCGCAGTTGTCCGGTCCTGACCTTTTTCGGTCTTCAAATAGGCGGCACCCATGCGCGGTGCGTAGGTTGTCTCGTCTTCGTCGCGGAAGACGCTTCTGTAGTAATCGAAGACACCGGCATTTTCCGTGAACGCGAATTTATTTGTCCTCGTCTGAAAGGCGATCTGGTCGAACTTCTTGCCACCAATGGAACTCGGTGGAGCACCCTTCAACTTGTCAGGTATCTTGAAACCGGCATCCTCGATTATCCGCATAGTAGCGTCGGTGACCTTGAAGATGTTGAAATCGCCCAGGAGAATGAGGTTCCGGGACCATTCCTCATCGTCGTTGACTCTGTCTCGCAAGAATTCGCTGACCTTCACGATTTCAGCAGCCCTCCTAGGTTCATCGGGGACGTCATCACCGTAGAGGATATGTACGGAGGATATCATGAAATCGGTCCACCCCGCAGAGAAACCACAAATGAACGGGGTTCGTGCGAGCTGGAGGACCGGAGTGTAGACATGTTCCTTTTCGAGAGGTGGCAAGACAAGCTCACCGGCGAGTCCCCCGAACCGGACCTTTCGGGTATCGTAGAGAAAGGCCATCCTCTCATCATTGCCTTGGGTCCCCTGCGTCACATCAGTGAAGATATAATCCCATCGCGGTCCCAATAATCTCTTGAGCCTCTCAAGGGCGTCGAGGTTCTTCCTGACCTCCTGGACGGCCACGATGTCGAAGTGGCTGATGATTTCTGCGATGTAGTAGAAGGACTCAGCCAAGCGCGTGCCATACGCCGGTGAATCGAACTCACGAATGTTCCAGGTAGCCAAAAGCAGAGTCTTGTCAAGGGTTCTCTCAGGTATCTCCTTTAGATGAGCGCGAAGATCCAGCAAGCGCTCCACGATCCTCTTGTTATCAGGAGTCGGCTCCTTGAGTCCTTGATAGTATGGCATTACGTTCCCCCTTCTTCCGACTTACAACAGTTGTACTCTTTATTAATACATTGTGGGTCGCAGTCGGCAATTAGAGGAATGACTCGACCATGATATGGAGGTGTACGTTCGCGGGTGGCAGTGCATTCCCCGCCTACCATCGGTTCATGCAAAAAATCAATAACCGGGCCCGGGATGCAGGGCCTTGTGAAGCGCGCAGGGGTCGTCGGCCTGCAGGGCGACGTGTCGGAGCACATCGAGGCCATCGGCCGGACGTTCAGGGAGATGGGCCTCAAGGGCGAGGCGATATGGGTCAGGAGGCCCGCCGACCTCGAGCGCGTCGACGCGCTTGTCATCCCAGGCGGCGAATCGACGACCATCTCCAAGCTCCTCCTCAGGTTCGGCCTGTTCGACCACGTGCGCGAGCGGGCCCACCACGGCATGCCGATGCTGGGCACGTGCGCGGGCATGATTGTCATGTGCAAGGAGGGCGACGAGCAGGTCGGGAGGACGGCCACGAGGCTGCTCGGGCTGGTCGACGCCGAGGTCGACCGCAACGCCTTCGGCCGCCAGCGCGAGTCGTTCGAGGCCGACCTGGCCATAGAGGGCATCCCGCCCCCGCCGCTCCACGCGGTGTTCATCCGCGCGCCCGCCATCAGGCGCACGTGGGGCGCGTGCACGCCCATCGCGAGCCTCGAGGGCTGGACGGTCATGGCGCGCCAGGGAGAGATGCTCGTCGCGAGCTTCCATCCCGAGCTCACGCGCGACACGCGCGTGCACCGGATGCTGCTCGAGCGGCTCTAGGCGCGCGGCCGGGCGAGGGCGGGTGTGCGAAACTAATTAAACGCAAAGGGATTTGGCAGGTGGCGATGAGCATCGAGAGGCCAAGGGGCACCAGGGACTTCCTCCCCGACGAGATGGCGCGTCGCCGACGCGTCGAGGAGGCCATGCGACGCACGGCCTCGTCGTTCGGCTACGGCGAGGTCCAGACCCCGACGTTCGAGCACACGGACCTCTTCGTTGCGAGGTCGGGCGAGGCCGTCGTCGACGAGATGTACGTGTTCAACGACAAGGGCGGCCGGTCGCTCTCGCTGCGGCCCGAGCTCACCGCGGCCGTCATGCGCGTCTACGCCACCGAGCTCACGCACGCTCCCAAGCCCCTGCGGCTCTACTACGCCGGCCCCTGCTTCCGGTACGAGCGCCCGCAGAAGGGGCGCTACCGCGAGTTCTTCCAGTTCGGCGCCGAGCTCATCGGCGGCCCCAACCCGGAGTCGGACGCGGAGATAATCGCCCTCGCGGTCCGGTGCATCGAATCGACCGGGTTAAAGGGCACGGAGGTCCGTATCGGCCAGGTCGGCGCGCTGCGCGAGCTGCTCGCGTGGATGGGCGTGACGGGCCCCCTCGCGGCCAAGGCGTTCCCCCTCATCGACAAGGGCGACATGGGCGGCCTCGAGGCGCTGCTCGACGGGCACGTGCCCCGCGAGAGGCTGGAGGCGCTCTCGGACTACGCGACGACCACCGGAGGGCCCGAGGTCGTCGCGAGGGCGCGGGCAGCGTTCGCCTCCGCGCCAGGGGTCGTCGCGGCCCTCTCGCGGCTCGATGAGGCGCTCGGCCACCTCGCGGCGTACCAGGGCATCGAGGCCACGGTCCACCTGGGCATCGCGCGCGGGCTCGACTACTACACGGGCGTGGTGTTCGAGGTCGACTACCCCGGCCTCGGGGCCGAGAAGCAGGTGTGCGGGGGCGGCGCGTACGAGCTCGGGGCGGTGTTCGGGCTCAAGGAGGTGCCGGCCACCGGCTTCGCCATCGGCCTCGACCGCGTCGTGCTCGCGACCGAGGAGGCGGGGGCCGTCGCGGCCGCGCAGGGCCGGACGGGCGCCCTCGTCATACCCATGGAGAGGACGGGCCTTGTGATGGCGCTCGCCGTCAGGGCCGCGGAGGCGATGCGCGCCGCGGGCGTGGCTGCGCAGCTCGAGGTGCTGAGGCGCCCCGTGGGCAAGGCCCTCAAGGGCGCGGACGAGGCGAGGTTGCGGTGGGCCGTCATCGTGGGCTCGGAGGAGGCCGCCAAGGGGGAGGTCGCCCTCAAGGACCTCGTGAGCGGCGAGCAGCGCAAGCTGGCGCTCAGCGACCTCGCGGCGGCCGTCGGGAAGTAGTGGTCCCCGCTCCCGGATTTGAACCGGGGGCCTCCTGATGGCTGCGCCTGCCGTGGCTTGCTGGCCACGGTCAACCCACTACAGTCAGGCGCTCTAGCCAGGCTGAGCTAAGCGGGGATGGGGTTGGTAAACGGGGCGGCCGTATTAAGAACTTTCGGACCCTGTGGCAGCCCCGATCCGAAGGCGTGAACCTGCTGGCCCTACGTGTTCCCGGGAGCGTGCCCACCGCCCACGAGCTGCCTGATGGCATCGAGCCCCTCGGTGCCGACGATAGAGGTGGGGAGGGACCATTCCATGTCCCGCTTCGCCGATGAGATGGCGATGCTGTCGTCCACGGAGAGCACCGACCCGTACTGGGCGCGGACCGATGCGATCTCGGTGAAGGGGACGAAGATGTCGGATGCGAGCTGGACCCCGTTGGCGTACACGCCAGGCACGACGTCCGGGAGAGAGCGCAGCTCCCTCCAGCGGCGAGCGGTCAGCCACACGACGGACAGCATGAGCCCCATGGCGATGAACAACCAGGCGTTCGTGAAGACGAGCGCGAGCACCGCGCACGCAATCCCGGCGACGAGCGAGGCCTCGGCCCTCCTGAGGTAGGCGTCCCGGTAGCCCCGGACGCCCTCCGCACGGCTGATGAGCAGCCTACCGCGGTCGACGGGGTCCAAGGCGACCATGTGGCCGTCATTGAAGGTGTTGAGCTCCATCGCGGCCGGGATATCCGCCGACGGGCCATTTATCCTTTTCAGCCCAGGTCTCTTTAGATGAGAAGAATGGTGGTGTGCATCCTGACCCTCCCCCCGCGTGAGGGGGGACCGGGTCGGAGGTGGTGCCGCTCTGCGGCCGTCCATCGCTCACAGGCTGTCGCGCACGGCCCTGCGGATGCGCTTGAGGTGCGCTATCGCGTCCGCGATGGCCTCGTCGAGCTCGAAGATGAACCGCTCGGCCTCGGGCGTCGTGATGGCGCCCTCCGGCGTTGGCTTTATCAGGCTCTCCTTCTCGAGCATGCGCAGCGAGTAGCGTATCTTGTGCTGGGGTATCTTGAGGTGCTCCGAGAGCCTGATGATGCCCATGGGCTCGTTCTCGCGCAGCGTGCGCAGCATCCTGATGTGGCGCTCGAGCAGGTCGAGCTCGTCGTTGATGCTCCCCATCAACGTTATCTTCGCCATCTGACTCACCCTCCCGTGGAATGAATGCCCCTTGTGGTAGATAAACCTCACGCTGCGTGCTAGCATGCCCCATGCTACGGGGTGGAAGAACCGCCCTGACCCGGCTACCAACTTTGATATGCCCCGACCCCGATGGGCGCCCTGTGACGGCCATGCGCCTGACCGCACACGGTGGCGTGGGGGAGATCGGCGGCAACAAGGTGCTGCTCGAGGCCGGGGGCGGCTCCCTGTGGCTCGACTTCGGGCTGTCGTTCGGGGCGATGAAGGACTACTACTGCGAGTTCTGCCAGCCGAGGACGTGGGCCTTCGTCGGCGACCAGGTCGCGCTGGGGCTGCTGCCCGACCTCGCGGGCACCTACCGCGACGACCTCCTGTCCCGCATGGGCCGCGAGGAGCCCGGCCCCCCGGGGCAGTCATCCGCGTTCGTCAGCCACGCCCACATGGACCACGTGGGCATGGTGCCCGCGCTGCGGCCCGACTTGCAGGTGCACCTGTCCGCCGCGAGCCGCGCGGTGCTCTCGAGCATCGATGCCTCGGGGGGTGCCGTGGGCGCGCCCGACCTGTTTCTGGACTTCACGCGCAAGTTCAAGCTGGTCGAGGCCAAGAAGGGCGGGGTCAAGCGGGCAACGGGCGAGGGCGCGAGGGAGGGCCGCGCCGTCCGCACCTTCGTGCCCGGAGAGGAGGTGGGGGTCGCGCCCGACCTCTCGGTCGTGCCCGTCCCGGTCGACCACTCGCTCCCCGGTGCCTCGGCCTTCATCGTTCACGCGGAGGGCAGGACGCTCGCCTACACGGGGGACCTGAGGTTCCACGGTCGCCATGCCGAGAGGTCCGAGGGGTTCGTCGATGTCGCGTCGTCCGAGGGGGTGGACGTGCTCGTCACGGAGGGCACGCGCGTGATGGAGCCCCGGGGCGCGGGGGAGAAGGACGTGATGGAGCGCGTGGCCGCCCTCGTGGAGGGGTGCCATGGCCTGGTGCTCGCCAACTACCCCGCGCGCGACCTCGACCGCATCGTGACCTTCCACGAGGCCGCGAGGCGCGCGGGGCGCGACCTGGTCGTGAGCACGCGGCAGGCGCTGCTCCTCGACGGGCTGCGCACGGCCACCGACGAGCCCGTGCCCCGCCTCGGCGACCACCTCCGGGTCTTCGCCTCCCGCCAGAGATGGGGCGTCGTGGGCGTCGACGCGTTCCCCTCCGAGATACAGGAGCAGGACTACGACATGTGGGAGCGCCCCTACGTGGCCTCGCCACACGCGGTGCTCGACACGGACGTGCGGGAGGACCAGGGGCGCTATGTGTTCTTCCTCAACTTCTTCCACCTGCAGGCCCTCATCGACCTGCGGCCCGCGCCGGGCTCCATCTTCATAAGGTCCATGGTCGAGCCCTTCGACGAGGACATGGTGCTCGACGAGGAGCGCGTGCGCAACTGGATGCGGCGGTTCGGCCTCGAGATGCACCAGTGCCACGCGTCGGGCCACGCCTCCGGGCCCGACTTCGAGCGCATGCTGAGGGCCATCGGCCCCAAGGTGGTCGTGCCCATACACACGGAGCACCCGGAGGCCTTCGAGGCCATGCACGGGGACGTCCGCCGCCCCTCCCTGGGCGTGCCGATGGACCTCTAGGCCTTGGGCTCGCTCCCGTCGCCCTCCGCGGGCCCGCCGTCCTTCGGGGGCTTGGAGACGATCTCCTCGATGCGCGCACGGTCCTCCTCGGACATCCGCTCGAGCGCCCGGTTCGACTCGTCGACGAAGAACCGCGTGAAGATGCCCTGGAGCGAGGGCGTGAGCAGGAGGGTCTCGCGGCGCGCCTCGAGCTCCTCGCGCGCGGCGTCGCGGTGGGCCTTGAGTCGCTCGACCGTCATCTCGCCTTGGCCAAGGCCCTTGCACCCGCGGTCGCGGACGAAGAACGCCTCGCCATCGTAGGCAAGCGGGAATGACCGGCACGCGAGAGGCATTGTCGCGTAGATGTTGCAGAGCTTGTTCTCGCGGTCGTAGAGGGGACAGCCCGTCCACTCCCGGTCGCCCTTGCGCGTCGCCTCCAGGCCCTCGTCGGACGCGAGGACGAGGTCTAGGAAGGGGTTGCCGAGCTGCGCGAGGCGGATGTGCTGGAAGACGGCCGCGAGCGTCTGGTCCATCGTCCATCGCTGCAGGTCGCGCAGCGTAAGCTCCACGACGTTGCGGTCGGCGCAGGAGTGGCCGCACCGCACGCATTCGTAGATGAACTTGGGGGGCCGGGCCCCAGATGGGCCGGTCGCGTCGTCGTCTCCTGACATCCTCGGTCCTCCTGATGGGGGGAGGATGGATGCGGGACTCGGGATATCACACTTTCGCAGCCGGGGCGGCGCGCCTACTTGGGCCGGTACTTCGTCTTGGACATGAGCGTGCTGATGGGCGAGCTCAGGTCGTCGCGCACGCCGGGCTTTGCGGTGGGCCGTGTCTTGGGCGGCGGGGCCTTGCCGAGCGCCAACGCGAGGATCTTGTCGATGTCCCTCTCCGCGTCTAGGGGCCTGTCCTCCTCGACAGGCTTGGCGCCGGCCGCGGGCCCGGGCTCCGGCTCGAACTCCGCGACCTCCTCGGCCACGGGCGTGAACTCCTCGACCGCCGGGGGTTGCGGTGCTCTCTGGGGCGGTGGCGGGGACCCGCCAAAGGCGGCGCGGACCTCCTCGATGGTGTCGAGGTCCTCGGGCTGGCGCGCGGGGGCGTAGGCCCGAGGGGGCGGGAGTGTGGGCGGGGGTGGCAGCGTGGGCGGCGGCCGGATGACCGGCGATGGCGGAGGCGGGGGCGGGGAAGGGGGCGGGGGCATGGACATGGGTGGGGGAGGCGGCATGGCCTCGCCGAAGTACGGCTGCGCCTCCACCGACTCGAACGTCTCCACGGGCATTGGCTCGCCCCACTGCGGCTCCTCGACGGCGGGCTCGAACTCCGCGACCTCCTCCGCCACGGGCTCGAAGTCCTCGACAGGCGGCGCGGGGGTCGCCGACGGTGCGGCGGCTCTCTTCCCCTTGCCGAGGCCGAGCCGGTCCTTGAAGCCCCGTCTCTCCTTCTCCTTGCGCTTGACCGTGACGCCCGTAGCCTGAGGCCACTCCTCCACGATGGCATGGATGGGCAGTGGCGTCGGGGCGGGGGCCTGCGGCCGGGCCCTCGGAGGATGGGAGGGCGGTGGTGGTGGAGGGACGTACTGGGCGAACTCGACGGGGGGCAGCGGTGCCGCGGGCCTCGGGGGCGCGGGGGGCCTCCACGCCATCTCCTCGAGCGTGAGGCGGTGGACGGTCGCGTCGCCCTCGTCAGGCAGCGCCTCGATGTCGGGCATCCGTGCCATGGCCGGCGCGGGGGGCGGCGGGGGCATCTCGTGCGCAGGGGGCGCTTGCGGCGCCCCCTCGGGGGTCCGCTGCCACTGCGGTTGCGGTGGCTGCTGCTGCGGCTGCTGCTGCGGCTGCTGCTGTGGCTGCTGCTGCGGCTGCTGCTGCTGCAGTTGCTGCAGCATGTGCGGCATGACATAGCCCAGGGGAGCGGGCTGCTGCTCCTGGGGCAGGGGCGCGAACTGGGTCGCCGTCTCGTCCACAGGGGTGAAATCCTCGACCTCCTGGAAGTCCTGCACGGCCCCCTCCTCGGGCATGGCCTCGAACTCGGCGACCTCCTCCTCCCCCGCCGTCGGTGCCTCTGGCGCGGGCCCAGCGGCCCTGACGTCCGCCTCCTTGAAGAACGCCCTGGCGCGCGGGTCCTTGGGGAAGAGCGCCGAGGTCTCCATCTTGAGCAGGAGGTCCTTGATGGCGAAGACGGTCAGGTCGTTGAGCCGGATGGACCTTCGCAGCTTGGCGATGGCCGCCCTCCTGTCGGCCTCGGGCACGCGATCGAACAGGCCCGGGGCCTGTGTCCGCGCGAGCTCGGACCTGGTCTCGTCCTGCCTCCTCGTGAGCTCGTGGAGGCGGCCGATGAGCTCGCTCCTGAGCACGACGGCCTCGTCGATGTAGTGCTGCACGTCGTAGGGCGCGCGCGCGATGGCGGCCGCGGCCTCCTCAGGGGGGAGCGCCCTGCCCCTCGCGCGGGCCCTCCGGACGGGGGGCACGAGGTCCTCCATCTCCTGGATGCGGCCGAGGACCCGGACGCGGCTGTCGCGGAACCACGATGGGAGCACCAGGACGCGCCCGTCATCGCGGACGTCGACCTGGGACTCCTTGAACCGCTGCACCTCCTTGGAGGCCTCGTCGTAGACGACGATGCCCAGCGGCTCGGCCATGTCGTTGCGGATGACCTCCGCGACGACGCCCATCGGCACCCTGTCGTGGAGGTAGAAGACCTCCCTGCCGATGATGGCCTCGAGGGGACCGCCCTCCATCACGGGGGCAGCCTCCCATTCCACGACCGTACCCAACGGTGATACCCCTGGTTCGTTCCATTCCATGGCGGAGGGCGGTTAAGTAGTTTTTGACGTGCGCCCTGATGGGCCCGAGGCTAGGCTATGGGGGTGATGGGTCGCCCACGGCGCGCTGGTGCGCTCAGAGCAGACCGGCGTTGGCAAGCTCGGTCTGGATCTTCTTCACGGCGAGGGTGAGGTCCTCCTTCTTCTTGGCGCCGGTGCAGACGATCTTGCCAGAGCCGAACAGGAGCGCGACTATCTTGGGGTCGTCGATGCGGTAGACGAGGCCGGGGAACTGCTCCGGCTCGTACTCCACGTTCTCGAGGCCCAGGGAGATGGCGATGGTGTTGAGGTTGAGGACCTTCTTCAAGTCGGTGGTGGCGACGATGTTCTGCACGACGACCTCGGGGTTCTTGTTGACGTCGAAGCCCGCCTCGGTGAGGCGCTCCACGACGTTCTTGATGGCCTTCTTGACGTCGGCCACGGACTTGGCACCGGTGCACACGATGCGGCCAGACCTGAAGATGAGAGTCGCTGTCTTCGGGTCCTTGATGCGGTAGACGATGCCCGGGAACTGCTCGGGCTCGTACTCGGCGCCGTCGAGGGCGAGGGTGATGGCGCGGAGGTTCAGCTCCGAGCCGATGACTGAGGTGGCCACGACGTTCTCTATTTTGATGTTCTGTTCGGCCGACATGGGTATCGCGCCTATATAAGCAGTTTATATATAAAACGCTTTTGCTTAAGTACTTTCTTGGCATGGGACGGATTTCCGAGAGGGACATGCGCACGGTACACAGTGGACAGGGCCCTCGTGGCGAGGTTGATGATGGCCCTGCGTCCGTCAGGGTCTCGATCGCCTGGAACCCCGTGCTCCGGTGGCCCTAGGACCGCATCCCATCCACCCTGGGCGGCACAGAGCGTTTATATATGTCCGGGAACGATAATAGAGTAGCAGCGATACAAAAATCCTGGGGGGAGCCGAAGTGATAAGGACCGATGCCATCCTGCTCATAAGCTTGTGTGCGGTTGGGCTGTTCCTGGCGTTCACCGTCTCGGTCGGCGAGCCAACGAGGGGTGAACCGGTGGAGTTCTATCTCGGGTGGGAGGTCTATTCGAAGGAGGTCTGGACCAGTCCGGAACCAAAGCACGTCATGGTGACGGTGACATTCACCTCCGCACAGGCCGATTGGGCCACTGACGAAACACCACAGAGAATGGACGTGAGCACGGAGAACAGTAACAAGATGAATATGCATGAGGGGGACAAATGCGTCATCGATGACCCCTCCACGAAGAACTTGATAATCCATCAATGGCCAGGCTACGACCATGGCAACGGTGAATACTGGGGGGTGTATGGCACCTACGAGTTCCAGGTCCTGGAGGATGCAAGCGACGGGGGCGGTTCCTCAGGAGCGATCGGTGCGGTCATCATTCTGGTCATCATCCTGGCGATCATTGGGGGGGTCGTCGTCCTGCGACGCAGGAAGGCGCGGGCCTCTGCTCCCGTCGCGGGGTCCCCGCCCATGATAGGAGCGCCAGGTCCGGCCCCGCCCATGGCATGGTACCAGACGGCCCAACCCATGAGGACCTCGCCAGGTCCGGCCCCGCCCATGGCAGGGTACCAGACGGCCCAACCCATGAGGACCTCGCCAGGTCCGGCCCCGCCCATGGCATGGTACCAGACGGCCCAACCCATGGCGACCTCGCCAGGTCCGGCCCCGCCCATGGCGGGGTACCAGACGACCACGCACATGACGGCCGTGCCGGGCCAAGGGGTATCAACGTCCCCAATCCCTGTGTCAGGGCCGCCATCCGGTGCCTGCCCGGGCTGTCATTCCATCATAGCCACGGCGGATACGTTCTGTGGGGTATGCGGGACGCGATTGCGGTAGGCCTTGTCCGTGGAATCGATGACCGCGATGACCGCCGTTGGACGACATCTGCCTCGTCCATCAGGCCGATGGCAGGCCCATTCTCTTGGGGATGGACCGTCCAAGAGCCCTCCATGGCGGGAAAACGGGTATATAGGGACGCCGCGATACACCCCGCGGTCCCCATGTCCAGTGCGTCAGGCAAGGACCCCATCGAGGGTCGTCTCGAGGCGCGCCACCGCCTCAACTACTGCATCCAGTGCGGCAAGTGCACATCAGCGTGCCCGCTCGCGCTGCAGATCGAGTGGTCCCCGCGCCGGAAGCTCGACGAGGAGCGCCTCATGGGCGACGACAACCTGGACAGGGACGCGGGCGCGCCCGTCTGGACGTGCCTCGCATGCTACTCCTGCCACGAATCCTGCGAGCAGCGGGTGCACACCGCGGGCATCATCCGGCACATCCGTCAGCGCGTCTTCGAGGAGGGGGGGGCGCCCGAGGGCGTGAGGAAGGCGGCCGAGCTCTTCGCGAGGACGGGCATGGCCTTCCCCGTGACAGGTCTCACACGGAAGATGCGCGCCGAGATGGGCCTCGGCGACGTCCCCACGACGGCCGCGGACCCCAAGGCGATGGAGGAGGTCAGGGAGCTTCTCAAGAGGCTCGGCTACACGGTGCCGGGCGAGGCCGCGGCCGCGGGCGCGGGCATGGGGGGCGCGTGAATGGCCGCGGCCAAGTACGCGCTCTACCACGGCTGCCTCATCCCCGCGCGCGCGCCGTTCCTCGAGAAGGCCACCAAGCTCGTGCTCGCCGACCTCGGCGTCGAGGTCGAGGACCTCAAGGGAACGAGCTGCTGCGTCGACCCCATCACGCTGCGCTCCACGTCGGAGGCCGCCTGGGCCGTGCTGGGCGCGCGCAACATCGCGCTCGCCGAGGAGCGGGGGCTACCCCTGCTCTCGCAGTGCAACGGGTGCTTCTCCAACCTCAACGAGGCCAACGTGATGCTGCAGGGCGACGCGGGGCTGCGCGAGGCCGTGAACGCGCACCTCAAGGCGGTCGGCCGGTCCTACAAGGGCACCGTGGGCGTGCACCACCTGGTCGGGCTGCTCCGCGACATGGGCGAGCAGAGGGTCAGGGGCCTGGTCAAGCGCCCGCTCTCGGACTGGACGGTCGCGTCCGAGCCGGGCTGCCACCTGACGCGCCCGTCGGACTACTCCCCCTTCCCGGACGCGCGCTACCCCCGCGTCATCGAGCAGCTCGCCTCGTGGGCCGGCGCCCGCACGGTCGAGTACTCTGACACCATCATGTGCTGCGGCAACGTCGTGCGCGCCATCGACGCGAGCGTGGCGGACACCATGCTCTCCGACCTCCTGAGGGCCATCGCGGCCGCGGGCGCGACGCACATCGTCACCCCCTGCCCCACGTGCTTCGTGCAGATGGACATGGGGCAGAAGGACGTGCTCGGGCGCGCGGGGCTTGCCAAGCCCATCCCGGTGCTGTTCGCGACCGAGATGCTCGCGCTCGCCTTCGGCCACGACCCGGGCGAGCTGGGATTCAAGTACCATCGGGTGCCGGTGGAGCTCTGACACCAGGACTCGCGTGGCGGGGCAGGTCCCCGGCATCAGGCCAGCACCAGGCCGGCCAGACGCCTGAGGTCGTCCTCGCTCTCGACGTCGAGCGCGACCAGGCCGGCGACCCGGCCCCCGCCGCGCGCCACGACACCGGCCGCCGCGACGACATGCGCGTCCGCGGGCAGCTCTGCCAGGAACGGCCTGAGCTCCCCCTCGGTGCCCGCGCACACGACGGTCCTCACGTCCTCGCCCGAGAGGATGTACCCCTCGCACAGCAGCACGTCCGTCCCCGCGGGGATGAGGGGGCGCACCTCGTCCAAGGTGTCGTGCCGGCCCTTCGTGCGCCGCACCAGGGTGGTCTCCCCGGGCGCGATGGCCAACGAGAAGTCCGCACCTGCCCCCCAGTGGCGCGCGGTGTCGCGCCCGTCGGTGTGGATGGTGAAGCCCTCGTGGTGGATGAGCTTGAGGGTGCCGACCCGCAGCGAGCGCCTGCGCAGCTCGGGCAGTAGGCGCTCCACGATGGTGGTCTTGCCGGACCTCTTGGTGCCCACGACGCAGACCGTGCGCAGCCGGGCGCTCACTTGGACTCGACCTTCTTCCTGATGAGCTCCTTGAGCTCATCGTCGGTCCTGCCCTCGTGGTCGATGCCGAGCTCCTTGGCGGCCTTCTGGAGGTCGGTGAGCCTCCTCCTCTCGGCGTCGGCCCTCTCCTTGGCCTCCCGGGCCTCCCGCTCGCGATCGGCGCGCTCGGCGTCCTTCATCTCCTTCTCGACAATCATCTGCCCGCGCTGGAACTCGGCCTTGGCCTTTCCGAGGTTGCGGGCGAACTCGGGTATCTTCTTCGCCCCGAAGAGGAGAAGGACGATGGCTATGATGACGATGAGCCACTCGACGCCAGTGAATGCCATTGTGTGACCTCCCGTGATCTACGTCCCTTCTAAGGCCAGTGTCGGTACTTAAACCTTTGGACATCACCAGGCGCCCGCGCGGGACGGCATGGATGGCCCAGTGGTCCGGCGCACGCCGTCCGCTAGGGCACCTGTCGCTCCGAGCGCCGCTCGATGATGTACGCGACGCCGACCCCGCCCATGTAAAGGCCGAACATGGGGAATGCCACGAGCAGCTGCGTCAGGCCGGACGCGTCCGGGGTGATGATGCCCCCGATGATGAGGAAGGCGATGAGCGCGTAGCGCCAGCCTTTGTACCAGCTGCGCGCGCCCACGATGCCCAGGTATGTTATGCCCGCCATGAACACGGGCAGCTCGAAGATGAGCCCGAAGGACAGGATCATGAGCGTCACCCAGGAAAGGAAGCTCCCGACGGCTATGGTCGGCTGGAGCTCGCCCGTGGGGCCGGGGACGCCCACGCCCAGCTCGTTGCTGTAGCTGAAGAAGAAGTCGAGCGCGAACGGGGTGAAGAGGATGTAGGAGAACAGGGCGCCTATCGCGAAGAGCAGGGTGGCGGGGACCACGAGCTTGGCGATGAAGCCCTTCTCGCGCGGGTAGAGCGCAGGCGTAAGGAACTTGGCCACCTGCCACGCGAAGACCGGCATGGAGAGCGCGACCGACAGGAACATCGCGAGCTTGACGTCGACGAGGAGCGCGTCGATGCCCTGGATGTTGAGCAGCACGATGTCGGGCGGGAGCAGGTCTGATTTGAACACCTCGAAAAGCTGTGCAGGGATGTTGTTGTAGAAGTCGGGGTAGATGTAGTAGACTCGCATGCCCCACAGCTCCCCCTGGCGGATGGACATGGTGTAGACCAGGAAGAAGACCACGAGGAACGCGGCGAGCGAGTAGCCCACCCTGCGGCGCAGCTCCTCGAGATGCTCGAGGAACGACATGCGCAGCCCGTCTGCCATCGCCCCAAGGGAGAGGGATGGGGGCTTTTCACCTTTGCGCTCGGCCCACCGGCAAGGCCTGGCCCGCATGCCATCCGCAACCTTCATAACCGCCCAGCGCCCTCAAGCGCCCGGTCCCCATGCCCGAACCCGTCTGCCCACATTGCGGCAAGGTAACCGAGGGCGAGCTGCACGACAGCGACTTGTACATCATCGTGAAGTGCTCCGAGTGCTCCACCATCCTCTCCATCCTGCCCAAGTACTTCCAGAAGTGCACATGGAAGCGCGAGCCCGGGGGCGACGAGGCCGAGCCGGAGGAGGATGGCGAGCGCGAGATCAAGCCATCCCCCAAACCTAAGAGCAGGAAGAAGGACGAGCGTCCCAAGACCGGCTGGGACTGAACTCCGCGCGCGCGGGCCGCGCCCGTTTCGCGCTACGGCTCCTCCAGCAGCGACACGGGGACCTTGCCCTCCAGCTCGGGCAGCGCCTCCCCGAGCGCCGCCACGCATGCGAGGTAGAACCGCGTGAGCAGCTCGTCCGAGGTCGCGGACACGACAAGGAGCACGCGGCTGCCATCTTGACCGCCCGACTGCCTCACCTCGGCCAGCAGCCCCGCGCGGAGGCCTCGCGCGCCCTCCGCCCGCACGTGGACGGTCCCGAGCGGGCCCGTGGGCCCCTCCTCGATGGACGATGTCGTCTCGCCCGGAAGGCCGTGCGACGCCGCAAGCTCCATGGCGCGCACCGCCTCGGCGACCGCGGAGCCGTGACGCAGCCGCACCTCGACGGCCACGCCCATGCGGATGCTCGAGTGCCATGTCTCGCCGGACGCGCTGGGCGCCCGCAGCGAGGGCAGCCCCAGGTCGGCCGGCGGGCTCGAGGTCGTGAACCTCCCGCGGCCCTCGGAACCGGGGCTGTCCCAGTCCACGGTGATGTCGACCGCGACCACCCGGTCGCGGGGCCGCGGCCTCAGGCGGAACTGCACGACGCGCTGCTGCCTCGGGGGAAGCAGCGTGATGCGGTGGCGCGCGCGGTCGAGCGAGGCCCCCTCGGGGACGGGCGCGGGCCGCACCGCGATGTTGCGTATGGGCTGGGAGGTCGTGTTGGCCACGCGCACCTCGAACTCGACGGCGGCGTGCGAGAAGCCCGTCCTGACGGTGATGCGGGGACGCCCCTCAGCCATGCCGACCGCCCCCGGACCCGGGCTCGGGCAGCCGCTCCGTGGAGCCCGTCGCGGAGAGGAGCGCCTGGAGGGCCTCGTGGTAGGTCTCGGGCCTCGCCCCGACGAGCCCCTCCACCCGCGGACGCAGGTAGGCCGCGAACTCCTTCTCGGTGCGGTCGTACTGCCACTCGCGGTTGGCCTCCTTGCCGATGACCATCAGGAACGCGTAGGCCACGCTCTTGGCCTTGTGGTCGTTGCCGCGCGTGCGCTCGAGCGTCCTGAGCGCGCCCTCGGCCCCCTCCGTCATGTGCGCGCGCGCGACGACGTCGGCGAAGGAGGCGATGGCGGGCAGCTTGCCGTACTCGGGGAGCTTGGAGATGATGTTGCGCTTGCGGCCCTCGACCATGGCGCGGTGCAGCACCTTGGAGGGGCTGGAGGCGGCCTCGGGGTCGTCGAGGTAGAGCTTGACCAGCTCCTCGTCGCCACCTGTCACGGCCAGCAGCGCGTCGCGGCCGTGCCCCTCCCAGACCTCCACGAGAATCTTCGCGGGCGTCGCCCCCTCGAGCACGAGCGGGCGGTCGACGAGGGGCAGCACGGCCTCGAGCGCGAGCCGCTCCTCCTCGCTGGGGTTGAGGGCCTGCACGAACGCCTTGGCGTCGGTGCCGTAGCACCGCCCGTCGAGGATGAAGTGGCACCCCTTCCCCTCCCTCGCGACCCGCTCGGCCGCGGCGACATGGGCGTCGAGGAGGCCGGTGTCGTCGAGCTCCCCCTTCATGTACCTGGACACGTCATCGTCCAGCACCACCCGAGCTGCGACGCCGTCGCATACGGCGCAGAGCGAGGCGCCCTTGGGTCTGTGCTTGATGGAGGGCTCGAAGTCCTCGTCGAGCCCCGGCACCGCCATGTGCTCCGCGAGCGAGTGCAGCGTGGAACCGCCCTTGGCCCTGGCACACCGGTCGCACACCCCGACCACAGTGCGCGCGCTGCGCCACCACAGGCGCAGGTAGGTGCCCTCGACCGCACTCCCTTCGCGCACGGCGTCGGCGTCGAGGTGAGGGCAGACCCAGACCCGCTCCGAGACCTCCCTGACGGGCGCCTTGACCTGCTGCATGGCGAATGCGACGTACTCGGGGGGAGCGCCTGGCTTGCTGCCCGAGCAGTACAGCGCCTTGGGCGTCGAGTAGAAGTGCAGCCCGCCACGCCCCTTGGACAGGTCGTAGAAGAGCAGCAGGCGGTAGACCGGGTGGTCGTACCACTGCATGCCCGCGAGCTTCTCCTTCTTGGCCTTGCCGCGGTAGGCGTAGGTGACCTCGCCCTGTGGGAGCTTGATGGCGGCCATGTAGGGCGCCTTGCCCGCGGCCGCGAGCATGAGCGTGCCCGCGTAGGCCTTCGTGATGGGGTCGCCCCAGTTGGCGAAGAACCTGAGCCGCTTCTCGTTGCCCGCGAGCCGGGAGATGCGCTCCATCTTGCGGCGAAGGCGGTCGAAGGGGTCCTTGGTGGCGGGGGGCACCATGACCGGCAGCGCGAGCGACGGGTCCTTGGCGAGCCGCTCGGCACGCTCGATGAGCTCGCGCTCCATCGTCTTGGACGGGGCGCGGATGAGGGACTTGCGTCGCTTGCGAGCCATCAGCGCTGTGGATGCCTTGCCGGTTGATAAGGATTGCCGCGGGGGGCGGGTGGTTCTCCGCGTTGCTGGCGATGGCAACACTGTTAAATACGACGGGCCTCAATAGAGTGGGAGTCTCACGGCCAGGACCGAGGATGAGGCCCTCATGAGGAGCTTGGCGAGCCACGGCATGTTGGGAGTTGCGCTGCTTGGTGCTTCTGTAGCCCTATTGGCAATCCTTGCGATATCCAAGGGGGGAGGCGCAGAGCCCATCCACTGGAATGACACCATAATCAGCACCCGAGAGACCTACAACAACACCACGATAATCGTGGATGGGAACCTCACAATCCAGACCTATGGCTATCTAGAGCTCTCGGGGTGCGACCTCGTCATCAACGCATCGCTCCCGGGTCAGTACACGGTGGATGTCAAGCGTAACGGCCATCTCACGATGTACGATACCGATGTGTCATCGGGGGCGGGAACGTTCAACATCAGGACGAGCGGTGAATGGTATGTGTGGAGGGGCCGTCTATCTGGTCTGAACATCGGTCCCGTGGATAGCGGTTATTATGGCTGGGAAGTCGAGGGCGGCGGGGTGACTCTGTGGTTTACTGAGTTCGAGGATGGTCGTTTCGCGCTGCACGGAACCTCGGTCGGCTTCATCGTGATGAACAATGTCGTCTTTTCGGGGGACTCTCCCCTGTTCCTGCTAGAGAATGAGATGTGGTTGGTTGTTCAGGACTCAAGGCTAGCGACCCTCTCCGACGGTCCCATTGTCAGGACGCGCTCGGGTGCACACGCGGAGTTTATCAACTGCACGTTCATCAACGGTACTCGTTCGACCCTCGATGCGAACATCGTCGATGTCATCGAGGGAAGGGACAATTCAGATGCCACGAGGATGATCAATTGCACCACGCTACTGGATATAGGACGGTACAGCATCCAGTCAGGGGTCCTTGTCATAAGAGACGAGCGCGATACATCGGGGATGGACCCACACATCGATCTGAAGGCCGTCAACTCCAGCTTGGAGCTGAGCAACCTCACTTTGGATGCTGCTCGCTTGACCGGTGGCACGGTCCGTTTGTGGGGGGTGGTCCTTCGCGATGTGGGTTTCTCGGATGGCTGCGCCATCCATTCGTACGGGACAGACGTGCCGCCTGAGGTGTACGATACGTCCACGACGCTCCACCAGTACTACAGCACCGACTTCCAGCTCCTCAACGAGACGCGCGCGCCCACGGAGGGCCTCTTCCTCGTCGTCGAGACGCGCGACGGTGTCGAGGTCGCGGACGAGGTCTCCGGCCCTGGCGGCTGGGTCCGCGGCGTGTGGCTGCGCGCTTGGACCCGTCACGGCGGGTCGTTCTCCTACGAGCCGCCCCACCGCGTCGAGTTCGGCGACGTGGACTACTCCATCACCAGCGTGCAGGTCTTCGGGAACGCGACGGTCGTGCTCTGGAACTCGGTGGACCAGCGCGACCTCTCGCTCGTGCCCGACGCGGTCGACGTGACCGACAGGTCGCCCCGCGAGGGCGACCCGTTCGACGTCGTCGTGGACGGCAGGCGCCTGGTGCCCTACGCCTACGACGGCGGGACGGCCGACCTGGCCCTATCCGTCGATGGCAGGGTCGTCCAGAGCCAGGTCACGGACATCCGCGCGCGTCGCACCGTCACCTTCCGCGCCATCAACCTCACCGAGGGATTGCACGAGCTCGCAATCGTCATGGACCCCGATGACGCGGTCCTGGAGCTCAACGAGGGCGGGAACGACGAGGTCCGCTTCATCGTCGAGGTGGCATCCCGCAACTACACGGGGTTCGAGATCGACTTATATGTCAGGATAGTGCGCATGGTCGACACCGGCGGCGGGGACGAGGAGCCCCTCGAGCCCGGCGTCATCGAGGTCGAGTACTCCGTGCGCGCCCGGTACTCGCAGACCGCCGTGCGCAACGTGAAGGTGGCGGTGTACGTCGACGGCGCCGAGTGGAACTCGGCCTGGGTCGACCTGACCCGGCTGCAGGAGGGCGAGTACATCGGTTCGGGTAGGCTGCCCATCAACCTTCCCGCGGGCACGTTCGAGATCGAGGTGCGGGTCGACCCCTCGGGCGAGTTCGACGAGCGGTACGAGAACAACAACCTGGACTCGAGGTCGGTACGCGTCGAGGAGCCTCCCGTCGAGCCCTTCCTGGACCTCTGGGACCAGCCGCTCCTCTGCCTGGCGATGGGCGTCATCGGGGTGGTCGCGGTCGCGTACATGTACAGGCGCTCGAGGGGCCCCGTCGTGCCCGCCCCGCCGAGCGCCTCGCCGCCCCCGCCCAGCCCGCGGGAGATGCGCACCGAGCTCGTCGGTTACCCGTGCCCCCAGTGCGGCCGTGGCCACCTGACGGGGTATGCGGACGGCTCCGCGCTGTGCAAGGACTGCAAGGCCGTCATCGCCCCCCGCAGGTGAAACGGGGCGGTCTGGCCAGCGGCATATCGTTTGTTAAACTGAGGACGGAAGGCTTATAAGGGCCGCCGTTGTGGATGAGGGCGGATGGTTCAGGCGACGGAGGGTGCCGAGCCCCAGCCGACCGGTCCAACGGACGAGCCCACTGGCCTTTGGACCCTGGAGACCGGCTCGGGAATCATAGGGCTCGAGATGTCCACAGACGGGTCCGTCCTGGCGGTCGCCACCAAGGACAACCGGGTCGCTCTTGTGTCGCACTCGGGCGAGATCAAGTGGACGCGCGAGTTCGAGCGACAGATCGCCGCCGTCGACCTGAGCTCCCTCGGCAACATCGTCGTCGTGGGCCTGCGCACGGGCGAGATCTACTGCCTGGACGAGGACGGGGGGGAGCTCTGGAGCTACAACATCCACTCCCGCCTCGACGACATCCACCTCTCCAAGTCCGGCTCCTACGTGGTCGTGGGCTCGCGCGACACCTACACCTACTTCTTCGACAACACGGGATTGCTGCTGTGGCGCAGCAAGGCCGACTCGCGCATCCGCGAGGTCGCGACCTCGACGTCGGCCAACTACGTCGTGTCCGCGTCGGGCTCCAAGGACATCTTCCTCCACGACAACTACTCGAGCAACATGCGCGGCTCCGTCAGCTGGCGCCACCAGCTGGGCGGCGACATCACCACGCTCGCCATCTCGTCCGACGGCCACTACATCGCGGCGGGCGCGACTGACAACTTCTTCTACTACTTCGACAAGCTCGGCAAGCTCCACTGGAAGCACTCCGTGGAGAACCAGATCAACGCCATCGCGCTCGCGCCAAGGGGCGACTACATCGCCGTGGGCGTCGAGGGCGGCACCTACCCCGGCCAGGTGTGCCTCTACAGCGCGGCGCAGGGGCTGCTGTGGCGCTACCTCACGGGCGCCCAGGGCGTCAAGGACGTGGCCATCACGACCAACGGCCGTTACATCGTCGCGGGCACGGGCGACGGCGTCGTGAGCCTGTTCCACCAGAAGGAGAAGCTCCTGTGGAAGCGCAAGCTCGCGGCCACGGTCAACAAGGTGCGCGTGTCGGCCCGCGGGCGTTACGTGGCGGCCGCGACCGACGACGGTCGCCTATACATGTTCGACACGACGGAGTTCCTGCTGCGCCGGCACGCCATCTCGCAGGGCCTGGACGAATCGCAGGAGCTCGTCTTCTCCAAGCCGCAGAGGGTCGCCGCCAGGGCCCACCCGGCGGGGGCGGAGGGAGCGCACGGTGCGTCGGCCGCGCAGACGGAGATGGGCCGCACCACGGTCACGTCGCAGTCCCCCGCGCACGCGCCCCCCACGGCGCACGGCATCCTGAGGGAGGAGCTGCACATCCCGCGGTGGCTGCTCATCATGTTCATCTTCCTGATGATGGTGCTCATCGGCTTCCTGATGACGATGCCAGCCTCGGGCAGCGAGCCGTTCATCAGTGCGGCTCAGGGCGTGTTCTTCATCATCCTGCTCGCCATCCTGATGCTCGTGGCGTTCGCGTCCAGGGACTGACGCGCGATGGCATCGCCTTGATACCCCGACATGGGATTCCATCGCCATCCTTGGGGGCGATCCCCCTATCCATCACGCGCGCCTGTACCCGCGCGGCCCGAACGGCCCCTGCATGAGGCCTTCGAGGGCGAGCTGCGCGCGCCACTGGTCCTTGCAGCCGCAGCCCTCGATGGAGTCCAGCGCCCTGGGGTTCGCCTCCAGGCGGTGGCGCTCGACGGCCGCGAGCACGCCGCGGTCGCACGCCCCGCAGTTGTGCGCCCCCCTCGGGGTCCCGCCCGCGGTGGGCGACGACAGCACCTGCGCGCCCGGGGGCGCGAAGGCGTGCGCGCGCCGGAGCGCCTCCACGACCGACCACAGCCAGGGCGGTGCGTACTCGCCCCTGTGGCCCAGGAAGTCCACTAGCGTGCCCGCCTGGACGTTCACGGGGTTGATCGAGACGGTCGTCGCGCCCGCCGAGAACGCGGCCGCCGCGGCCTCGACGGCGTCGTCGATGGCCTCGGCCTCGGTGAGCAGCGGGGGCTTGAGCAGCACGTAGGCGCGCAGCGCCGCGCCGCCCGCCCTGACGCTGACGGCCGCGCTGCGGAAGTCCGCGAGCGTCATCGACTTGGCCACCGAGCCCTCGAGCACCGCGTCGCACGCTGACTCCAGCCCGATGGCCACCTCGAGCTTGCATCGCGACGCCAGGGCCCTGACCCTCTCCGCGGTCACGTGCTCGGCCCTCGATTCGACGGTGAGCCGGCGCGCGTCGCCGAAGGCCTCCGTGATGGCGTCCAGCACCCGCGGTGGCACCTCGTCAGGGTCGAGCATGCTCCCTGACGTGTAGAGCTTGACCCACGGTGCGCCCCTGCGCTGCGCGGCCACCGCGCGGACCTGGGCGAGCAGCTGCTCCTCTGCGGGCGGCTCCGCGGGCGTGTCGGACGCGTAGCCGCACATGGTGCAGCCCCCGTGGAGGCGCTCGTGCGAGCACCCGCGCGTGCGCAGGACCGCCACAAGCGCGTCCACGTGCTCTCCCGCGAGCAGCTCGCGCTCCCTCCACACGGCCGCGGGCTCGCCGGGCTCGGGCGCCTCCCTCCCCCTGCCGCGCGGGCGACGGCGGTGGTCGTGCATCCATCCGCCAAGGCCCTCCATCAGGCCTCCCCCCTGCGGTGGCGCACCGCGATGGCGATGCCGCGGCGGCTCGCGACCATCTCCTCGGCGCCCATGCGCGCGACGCCCACCGCGACCACGCGGTCGCCCCTGACCACGGCCACGTCATCGCCCTCGCGCACCCCGGGGTCGGCGTCCCTGACGCCGACCGCGAACAGGTTGCCCTTGAGGTCGAAGTCGTCCATGACGGCCCTGTAGGCGCCAGCAGACGCGACGCGGTCCGCGCCGTCGAGCGTGAGCGAGAGCAGCCCGCGGTCGGGCACGAGCGAGGCGAGCTGCCTACCGTCCTTGCCCGCGAGCCTCCAGGCGGGCGGCTTGCCCGCGAGACGGGCGCCTTCCATGAGGGCGCCGCCCGCGTCGGGCCCGAACTGCAGCCTCGCGAGGGACGCGAGGTCCTCGAGGTCGCGGCGCGCGCGGTCCACGCGCGGCGCCAAGGCGGCGGCGCGCGAGGCCGCCTCCACGAGCCTCCCGAGCGCGCCCGCATCGAGCGGGCCCTCGCCGCCCGTGCGCGTCCTCACGACGGTAGGGTCGTCCTCCAGGAAGGCGAGGCCGGGACCCATGTGCGAGATGACGGCGGAGTAGGCGCCCACCTTGCGCAGGTGGGCCGCGAGGGCGGCCATCCGCTCCACCTCCTCGGGGAACCACTCGCCCGTGACGGGGATGTCGTAGTGGGCCGCGGGGTAGGTGCGCTCCAGCTCTCGCGGGACCATGCCGAGCGGGGACGTGAGGATGACCTCATGGAGCGCCCACCGGTTGCGCACGTCGCGCAGGGCGTTCAGGAAGGCGCGGTGCGTGCGGCTGGTGCTGTAGGGCTTGCGCGCCGAGCACGGGAGCAGCAGCAGGACCTTGGCCGATGGAGGTGGGGAGTAGCGCCCGAGCAGGCGGTCGACCCACGCGCGCACCTCGACGCGATGGAACGAATCGCGCGAGGGCGCGAGCAACCGCACAGGCCTCTGCACGGGGCTGCGCCTCTCAAGCGCGCCCTGGTGGTGCCTGTCGAGGTGCCGGAGCGCCGCGACCTGCCATGGCTCGCTCCTGACGCGCTGCTCCACGAGCTCGCGCAGCTGCCCGCGCGCGATGGCCTCGCGGACGAGCGCGGTCTCCCGCCTCATCGCAAGCACGCCCTCGCGCGCGCACGCGGCCAGCTCGTCGTCGCTCCTCAGCGGGGGCCTGGGCGCGTCGCGCAGGTCGTGCCCGTGGGTGAGCTCGGGGCGCAGCGCGACCCCGCGCGCGGCCTCCAGCCTGGCCTGGACGTCGTCGACGACGTCGACGCCCATGTACGCGAGCAGCGCCAGGTCCATCGGGGTCGCGACGCCGGGCGCGTAGAGCAGCCTCGCAGGGCCCGCGCGGGCGCGCGCGGCCATGACGGCGTCAACGAGATCGGAGTGCCGCCCCAGCAGGCACGCGGCCGAGCCGATGACCACGAGCTCGGTCGCCTCCGCAGGAGGCGGGGCGGGCCCTGGCGACGTGGGAAGGTGCGTGACCTCCACGAGCGCGTCCCGGCCGACGGTCACGAGCGGGACGCCCTCCAGCTCGTCCGCGATGGACGGGGGCACGGGGCGCTCCGCGGGCAGCTCGATGTGCGCCCAGGCCGCGTCCGGGACCGTGGGGCGCAGGTCGGAGCCCAGGTCCCTGAGCACGAGCGGGGCCTCTCCCTGGTGGAGGCCCGGCCCCTCCGCCCAGGAGGGGACGAGCGCGGCCTCGCAACCGGGCACGTCGCCGGGTAGCCGGGTGCCCCTCACTTCCAGGAGGAGCGGCGTGCGCACGCGCGGGCGATCGGGCGCGCTCCATTCGGCGAGCCTCGCCATGACGTCGCGGTCGATGACGTCTAGCACCACGGGGGCATCACCCTCGCGCCCCTCACTCAGGCGGGGACGGGGCCTCGGGGGCGGGCTCCTCCGGCGCAGGCTCTGGCGGTCGGGTGACCTCCCCATCGGGCGGTGCGTCCGCGGCGGGCTGCTCGCCCTCGGCGGGCGCCTCGGCGGCCGGCGCGGGCTCGGGCAGCGTTATGCCCATGCGCTCCGCGAGGAACCGCTTGATGTGGTCGCGGCGCGTCGATGGGATGCCGAAGTACTCGAGGAAGCGCTGGGTCGTCGTGAGCGACTTGGTGCTCGCCCTCGGCTGCGCGACCACCAGTCCCAGCTCGACGAGCTCGCGCACCTGGTCGTAGACCTTGGGCCCCACCATCTCCTGCAGGTCGGACTGCCTCATGGGCTGGTGGTAGGCGATGAGCGCGAGCGTCTTGAGGAGGCGCGCTGGAATCTCGGGGGGCGCGACCGAACGGGCCTGCGGCGTGAGCTCGACTTTGAGCTGCATCGTCCACTTGCTGCCTGCCTTCGAGACCTCCATCGCTGTGTTGCGCCGCCTGTACTCGGAGGCGAGCCTGCGCAGCTGCCGCAGCACCTCGCGGCGCGCGAGGCCGGTCGCCTGCTCGATCTCGACCACCTGCATCGCGTGGCCCGCGGAGAAGAGCATGCCCTCGACGAGCAGCTTCGGGTCGGAAGTCGGCTTTGGCTTGCTGGGGACCGCGTCCTTGCCGCCGTCCTCCTCCTCGGCCGCGGCCTCGACGGGCTCCTCCGCGACCTCCTGCTCCGGGTCCTCATCAGGCATGGCCATCCCTCGGGCTGGCGGATAAGATGGCGCGCTAATGAAGGTTGCGGTGGGTGAAATGGAGGGTCAGGTGCAGGGGTCGTGCGAACGCGGAGTGGGGGCTCACACCGCCTCGACCTTGTCCGCCTGCTTCTTGATCTTCTGCAGGTAGACCAGCAGCGAGCTCACGTCCAAGTTGCGCGGCACGACGAACGCCACGAGCGTGTTCTGGTCCACGCCCACCACGAGCACGCGGTAGCGGCCCGCCTCGACGACGATGCGCTCTATCTCGCCCTCGGGGAACTCGGAGTTCAGCGTGTGGGCGGCGCCCAGCATGGTCGCGCACATGATGGCGAACGTCTCGTGGTGCACGCCCTCGGGCAGCTCCTGCGTGATGACCACGCCGTCCCTTGTGAGGAAGGCCCAGTGGACGGAGGCGTTCTCCTGCCTCAGGTCCCTCAGGCCCTTCTCGAACACCTTTGGGTTCACCGCTTGCCCCCCGAGGGTAGGGCCACCCAGCGCGCGCGGGTCGTACCGGCGCCCGGGGGCTCATTCCCACCCAATCATAACCATCTGGCTATGGCTTTGGCCGCTTTCAGGATTAATCGACTTGCTCATATACCTTTCCCCCTGCTTCTCACGCAAGGCCATGGAAAGCCACATCTACGTGGGCAGGCCCTTCAGGTCCCCGATGACGGACATCCCGCCCTCGCACCCCAGGCGCGCCTCGCTCCTCGCGAGGGAGCGGCTCGTCGAGGGCGTGCGCGCGGGCATCGTCTCCGAGGCGGGTCTCATCGCCCACGGGCGCGGGGAGGCCTTCGACTACCTGCTCGGCGAGCGCACGACCGAGGAGGCCGTCGCGGCCTGCCGCGCTGCTGCTGCCCTCCTGCTGCTCGCGCGCCGGCCGGTGATGTCGGTGAACGGCAACGTGGCCGCGCTCGCCGCCGGGGCGGCGGTCGCGCTCGCGGCGGGGGTCGGGGAGGCGAGGAGGGGGCGTCTGGCGGCCGAGCCCACGATGCGCCTGGAGGTCAACCTGTTCCACCGCACCGAGGACCGCGTGCGCGCCGTGGCCGACCGCCTCCGCGCGGCGGGGGCGCGGGACGTCCTGGGGGAGCGGCCCGACATGCGCGTGCCAGGGCTGGACCACGCTCGCGCGATGTGCAGCTCGGAGGGGGTGGGTGGCGCCGACGTGGTGCTCATCCCCCTCGAGGACGGCGACCGCGCCGAGGCGCTGCGCAGGTGGGGGCGCAAGGTCGTCTCGGTGGACCTCAACCCCATGTCCAGGACCGCGCGGGCGGCCCACGTGACGGTCGTGGACGAGCTCACGCGCGCGCTGCCGGTCCTGGCCAGGGAGGTGGCCGCGGTCGGGGGTGAGCCGGACGGGAGGCTGCGCGCCCTCTCGGAGGGGTTCGACAACGCGGCCTGCCTCAGGGCGACCCTCGCACGCATGGTCGCGAGGGTGCCAGAGGCGGACCTGGGCCCGCCTGGATGAGGTGGACGACCGCCCCCTCCATATGCATTTATATATCCGGTCGGTGATGAAAGGCGTGATGCGACCGGGGGCGGTTGTGGCATTGGCCATCGTACTGTCGGCCCTCCTCGCGGGCTGCTTGACGGACGGCTCCGAGTCGCCCATCTCGAGGATACCGAAGGTCATCCTCGACAGGACGTACAACGCCACCCTCGTGACCGTGCTCGCGCTGGGCACGGTCCGCTACGACAACATCTGCCTCAACTACACCGTCGACGGCGTCCGGCACGACCTCTGCGCACAGCAGAGGTACGTCATGGACGCTGTCGTGGCCAACATGACGTTCACGCTCAACATCACCGTCATCGACCGCCAGGACGTCTACATGCTCAACGCCACCGTCAGGGTGGACCTCACCGACCCCAAGGATGCCGTGTTCTGGGTGCAAGAGGAGGGCCAGGCCAAGGCGCATGACCATGCGTCGCCCTACAGCATGGTCGCGGAGTGGCGCTGGAAGCTCGGCGAGGAGGACTGATTCAGTTGAGGCCCGTCACCACCGTGAGGCTGCCGCGCATCTACACCTTCATCATCCTCATCGCCCTGCTCTTCAGCATGGTCAACGTCGTCGTGCTCTACTACGGCAGGAACGTCCTCATCGCCATCCAGGCCATAGATGCGTGGGTGGGGGTCATCCTGCTCGGCCTCATCGGCTCGATGCTCATCGGGATGTACATCGCCTTCAGGCTCCTGTCGTTGCGGTCCTTCACCCCGTTCGAGCGCGAGATGATGGAGATGCGCGTCGAGGTCGCCGAGATCAAGAGGTCCACGGAGGAGATGCGCGCGCGGCTCGACACGATGGGCGCGCCCGCCGGCGGGGGAATGGGGGGTCCCACGCCCCACGGCCACGACGAGGGCGAGCTCCTCGGACAGCTCAGGGGGGCCGAGGAGCGGCTGCGCAACACCGAGAGGATGCTCCAGGAGAGGGAGGCCGAGCTCGAGCGCGCGCGGCTGGTCAAGGCCGAGAGGAAGGGCTGAGACGCGCCGGCCCGCCTGATGCTAGGACCTATCTGCCCAGCTCCCGCATCGCCCTCTGCAGCTCCCCCATGGGCGCGTCGGTCTTCACGCCCTGGGGGTTGGTGTGCGCGCGCCCTGCCTTGAAGCCGCTCGCCCTCAGTTCCTCGAGGAGGCGCGCGATGCCCGGGCTCGACGTGCCTATCTCGCCGGAGAGCCGGTTGACGTCGACGAGGAGCGGCGGGAGGTCCGCCTCCTCGAGGAAGAGCTCGCGCAGCCTGGCGAGCCTCACGCGGGTGCCCATCGCCTCGGTGGGCGCGAGCCGTGCGACGACGTCCCGGTCGTGCAGCGCCCCCAGCCACATGGGCCCGGCCCATGGTCCGGTCCCGTGGGGATGGCGCGGCCCCGTCGCGATTCCGCCGTCCTCCCCTTTCCACGCGTAGCCCACCAGCTTGAGGGTGGCGTCCGCGCGCTGCGCGCCCTTGGCCACCCTCAGGAACACACGCATGTAGTGGTCCTCCGCCATGCTCAGCACCGGCGTGGCCGCGAGGTCCGTCCGGGCGGCCTCCCGGACGACCGCCCCGATGAGGATGCGTAGCCCCACCTCGTGCATCGCATCGCCGCGCCAGGGGTGCGCGCCGTACCTGCGGAGGCAGGGCCTGGGCTTCGCGCCGCACAGCGCGGGCGTGTCCGTGGCCGTGAGCGCGAGCAATCCAGCGCGGCGCACGGCGCGGACGGCCCCCGCCAGGAACCGTGCCGGCGAGCCGAAGGGGTCCAGGTCCACGAGGTCGAACAACTCCTCGTGGAGCAGGGTCTCGAGCCTGCGCTCCGTCACGCGGCAGCCCGCGAGCCGGTTGCGCGCCGCGTTGCGGCGGCACAGCGCCGCGGCCATCGGGTCCGCGTCGTTGAGCGTGAGCTGCAAGGAGGGAGGGCCCTCCACGGCGTAGCGTATGCCCCTGATACCAGAGCCCGCGAGCCCGTCGAGCGCGCTCATGCCCTCCCTGCCGGTCGCTCGCAGGACCGCCACGCTCACGTCGCGCCCCAGCTCGGTGGCCTGGTTGTAGAACACGGGCGCGTCGCGCGTGCCCGGCCCCCGCCTCCGGACGGCGGAGGACGCCGGGACCTCGACCTCGACCGCGCCCTCTCGCACGACCGCCAGGGCCACCCCGTCGAGGACGTCCCCGGACATGGGCATCAGCCCGTGGGCCCCTTCAGCTCGGACTTGAGCAGCGAGATGATCTTGTAGGGCAGCAGGTTGCGGTTGATGGGCGTGACCTCGAGGATGCGCACGTCGTCGCGGCGGCGGATGTCCTGCAGCAGGGGGTTGCGCGACTTCTTGTGCAGCGTGAGGATGAGGGGCTTGGGGGTCTCCAGCGCGGCCTTGACCGCCTTGATGAAGGTGTCGCTCTCCACCTCCATCTTGCCCACCTCGTCGATGATGATGATGGACGCGTTCGCGGTGGCCCACTCGATGGAGGGAACGCCGATCTCGTTGAGCACGTCGGTGTCCACGAACAGCGGCCCGATCTTGATGGGCGTCTCGTAGTCCCTGTGCGCGAAGATGCCCGTGCGCTTGGAGTGCCAGTCGACGACCTCGAAGCCGATCTTGCGTCCGTGCTCGTAGATGGGGGTGGTGACCATGCCCCCCACGACATGGCCGTCCACCTCGAGCATCTCGATTACCTTGAGGAGGGCCTCGGTCTTCCCCGCCCCGGGGAGGCCCGTGATGCCGATCTTGACGGACTTTGCCATGGTCGCACGCACGCTCACAGGCAAGGACGGCAGGCTGGCTCAACTGGTCTTAAGACCCGGTCGCCCTGGCCGAAGGGGGGGTAATGCCGTTCCGGGTAATTATCCTTTTATCAGCCCGCGGCCGCCGCGGCGGAACGCGGGGACGGCTCGCGACCTCTGCTGACGGGGTGGGGAGCGAGCGACACTGGCCTCGGCCGATGCATTGCCGGCTCCCATCCGGACGGCTCACTTCTGTGCGGTGGGCACGTTGCACGTGCCGTTCGCGGAGTCGGACGTGGCGGGGTCCGGTATGATGCCCCGCGAGACGAGCACGCGCACCGCGAACGGCCCGACGAGGATGTACATGAGCGTCCAGAACAGCCCCAAGGCCGCGAGCGCGCTTGCGAACCACCCGAGCCCGTCGAGGTAGGGGTCGCCGAGGCGCGACGCGACCAGCAGCAGCGCCAGGAGGCCCGTGACCCCCCCCACCGCGCCCACCGGCTTCGGCCAGTAGAGGTCGGACACCATGCAGCCGCTCGCGACCAGGACCAGCGCGACCACGGCGAGGCCCGGCACGCCCACCATCAGGCACATGACGACCATCAGCGCGGCCGCCGGGATGGGGAGCCCGAGGAAGGTGCGCTTGTCCGCGCGCGACTCGAAGCAGAACCGGGCCAGGCGCAGGACGCCCGCGGCTATGAGCGCGCTCCCCGCGAAGAGCACGAGCGCGCGGCCCACGACGTGGCCGATGCCCAGGTCCGGCGCGCCCAGGCCGTCGCCATAGGTGGCGTAGAGGATCACCGCGGGCGCGAGGCCGAACGAGGCGGAGTCGGCCATGATGTCCAGGAAGTCGCCGAGGTTCCACCTCCGCGCGAACCTGCGAGCGACCATGCCGTCGAGCCCGTCCGCGAGCACGCACATGACCAGGAGCGTGTAGGCCCACCCGAGCTGGCCCTCGAGGGCCGCCACGACGGCGAGGAAGCCGAGGATGGCGTTGAGGACGGTGAACACGTCCGCGATGGACATGAGGTCAACGACGCGCGTCGGCCCTCACCCCCAGCGAGGTCTCCCCCGCGCGGACGCGGGCGCCCCGCGCCACCGAGACCGTGTACTCGCCCTTGGGCACGAGCACGTCGACCCTGCTGCCGAACCTGATGAGCCCGATGCGCGCGCCCCGCGCGACCGCGTCGCCGACGGCGACGTAGGGCACGATGCGCCTCGCGAACCAGCCAGAGACCAGCACAACCCTGTGACGCCCCCCCTCGCCCTCCAGCTCCATCGTGAGCCGCACGTTGTGGCCCGCGCCGGGCGCGTCCGCGCGCGCGAAGGACGCCCCCGCGCGCTCCATGCCCCTCACGGTCCCGCCGAGGGGGGCGCGCACCACGTGCACGTCGAGGGGGCCCATGAAGGTGCTGACCCGCGTCCATGCGCCATCCGCCTCCACCACGTCCTCGTCCACGGCCAGCACCCGGCCGTGCGCGGGCGCGAGCAGCCCCTCGCCCACCCGTCGCTCGGGGTCGCGGAAGAACGCCGCGAAGAACGCGGAGGCGACCGCCAGGACGGCGACGAGGGCCCATGACCACCACGTCGACGGCACGGCCGTCACGATGATGGCCGCGACGAGCGCCAGCGCGAGCGCTGGGGGAACGAGGATGAACCAAGGGGTGCCCCTAGCTAGCATCGCGGTCCACAGGGATGCCCTCGGAGGTACATCTAGCTTGCCGTGGCCGGGCGCCAGGACGGGCGCGGCCGCCGCAGCATGTCGAGCCGGTACGGAATAGGCCGCGCTCGACGGCCCGTTCGTCCCCAGTGCGATGCTCCAAGTGGTGCACCAGGACGCGGCCCATCCAAGCGGTGTGCGCGAACCGACCCTAAAAGGGACCCCCGGGCGCAAGCCTTATCTGCCGCCCGTCCACTGGGTGTGGGCCCAGGAGCAATAGGATGCCCACACGTCGGAGCAGCCCCAGTGCTTCAAGGCCTCGCACCACGGCCGCACTGGCGGCCGTCGCCCTCGCCGCGCTTGTCGCGGCCCTTGCGGCCATCGCACATGACGCCTCGGCCACCGAGGGGGACGAGGTAGCCGTCGTCATCGACACGGACTTCCACCACCTGGGAGACCACTGGGTGCCCACCTACCAGCCGCAGCTCTTCGAGGGCGTCCAGCACGACTTCGACTTCCAGGTGGGCGGCATGGTCGAGAACCCCGCCATCAAGCTCTGGATGCGAGGGCAGGTCCCCTCGTGGTACGTCGCCGAGGAGCACCAGATCCAGCTCCTGCTCAACAACGTGCTGCTCGGCTACCTGAACGAGTACGCCATGGGGAACGGCTCGATACTCGCGACGGACGACGAGGTGGAGATCGAGGTCTCCATCGAGGAGGGGCTGCTGCAGCTCGGGACGAACCGGCTCACGATCATCACGGGCTGGGGCACATACCTCTCCGACCGCGA
This sequence comes from uncultured Thermoplasmata archaeon, assembly GCA_964353355.1. Lineage (GTDB taxonomy): Archaea > Thermoplasmatota > DTKX01 > DTKX01 > CAYGVT01. Next base: position 31,679 of record CAYGVT010000148.1, read on the forward strand.
CGACATCATGTTCTGGAACATCCGGCTCGTCAAGGCCAAGCCCATCACGGTCTCGTGCGACCTGCTCTCGCCCGAGCCGGGCACCGCCGCGAACGCGGGCATGGACAGGACGACGGTGGAGCTCCTGGTGTGGAACGACAGGCACGTCGACGCCATCCAGTGGGCGACCGTCACCGTGGACCCGGGCGGCGCGGGGACGGGCTTCACGTGGACGCAGCGCACCAACACGATGGCCCTCGCGGCGGGGGCGACCGCGCACGCCGAGTTCCCCGTGTACTGGTGGCAGGGCGACAAGGACATCGTCAACAGGACGTGGCAACTCACGGCGGACATGGCATTCAGGTGGAGCTTCCCGACCGAGGGACCCGTGGACATCGTCGTCGTGGTCAGGGACGACCAGACCCGGATGCACACCTTCACGTTCCGCTCGGTGCTCACGGTCAGGACGCGGCTCGCCATGGACGGGCCCGTCCAGGTCATGGCGGACGGCGTGCGCCCGATCGGCCCGGGCTCGTGGGTGAGGGGCGGCTCGAACGTGTCCGTCCAGGTCCCGCCCGTGGTCTACGAGGGCTCGGGCGGCGTGAGGCCGAGGCCTGGGACGGCCCAGCTCAGCGTGCTCTGGGACCTTGTCCTGGTCGCCCACGGCGCGCCCTCGGACGGCGGGGCCTGGGGCGCGACGACGATGGCGCCTTTCGTGTCGCGCGCGACCTCCGACCTCGAGGTCCGCGTCGTCGGCCTGCCCGACGGCGCGCGCGGCCCCGTGCCCGTCGTGGTGCGTCTCGAGGTTGACGGCAGGAGCCCGACCTTCACGTCGCTCTCGCCCGCAGGCGGCAGGGGCTGGATGCGGGACCGCGCCGTGGAGGTCCGCGCGAAGGTGGCGGACGGCGAGGGCGCGGGCGTCGACCCGTTCACGGTCGAGTACCAGGCCTGGCCGGCGGGCGCGCTGGGCTGGGGGCCCTGGCGCCAGGCCGGGTCGCTGCCGGACGCGGCCCCCGGCACGGTCCTTGGCGTGGCCTGGGTCGAGCTGCCCGAGGGCAAGGGCAGCCGCGTCAGGTGGAGGGCCACCGACCGCGTGGGCAACGGTCCCTCGGTCTCGGGCGAGGCCGTCGTGGACGTCGACGCGACGCCCGTCGTCGTCCAGCCGGCAGCGGTGCCGGGATGGCAGCGCACGCGCGACGTCATGATGGCATGCTCCGTCATCGACCTGGGCCCGTCGACGGGCGTCGAGGCCTCCGGGGTCGCGCCCGCGTCCGTCGAGTGGTCCTCGCTCGTCGCGGGCGCGTCCGCGTGGACGCCCTGGCGCGTCGCCGACAGGGTCCTGCCGACGGGCGGCACCGGCTCACCGGGCTCGGCCGTCGATGCCTTCGCCAACGTGAGCCTCGAGGAGGGCGCGGAGAACCTGGTGATGTGGCGCGCGACCGACGCCGCTGGGAACGGGCTCGTCGTCTCCCAACCGGTGGGGGTCATGGTGGACATCACACCGCCCAGGTCCGTCGAGACCTGGCCGCGCGAGAACTTCACGTTCCCCCGGTCGGGGGAGGTGAGCTGCGCGCTCGTGATGACCGACGGGGACGGTTCGGGCATCGACCTGGGCGCCGTCGAGTGGGCGCTCTCGGTGGGCTCCCAGGACGCATGGGGCGAGTGGTCGCCGGCCGACGTGGGCATGCTAGGGAGCGGGCTTGCGCGCGCGAGCAGCGCGCCCTCCGTCTCGGGGCACGATAACTGGGTGAGGTGGCGCGCGAGGGACATCGCGGGCAACGGGCCCGTCGAGCTCGGTCCCGTCCGCGTCGCCGTGAACCTGCCGCCCACGGCCGTGATAGACTCCCCCGCGCCCCTGGTGCGGCTGTCGTCCGAGGAGCCGTTCGGCCTCTCGGCCGCGGGCAGCCGCGACCCTGACCCGGCCGACGTGCTCAGCTTCGAGTGGACCTCCGACGTCGACGGGGAGCTGGGCGCGGGCCAGCAGATAGCGTCCATGCTGACGCCTGGGTGGCACAACATCTCGGTGCGCGTCGACGACGGCCTCGGCGGTGACCATGTCGCGACCGCGACCGTCCTGGTGCTCGTCGAGGAGCCCGTGACCCCGGAACCGCCGTTCCCCTCGTGGCTCCTGCTGCTGCTCGCCATCCTGGTCGCGGCGACGGTGGCGACGGTGTACGAGCGCCGGCGCAGGCGGATGCTCGTGGACTGGGAGCCAGTGTACGGGCCCAAGCCACCGGGATGAGGGGCCCCGCGGCCCCCTGTGGTTCGGTGGACGCAATGCGAACTCCTTATATCGGGATGCGCTTATCCTGGGGCGGCGCAGCCGGAGGGAACCGTAAGTTGAGCAGCTCAGCCAACGCCACGCTAGCACATCCCGGGCCCGCCTCGAGGCACGTCCTGCCCCTACTCGCGCTGCTCGCGCTGTGCATGACCGCCGGCGCCCTCATCGCGGCGGCCGACGGCCCGGGCGCCGGTGACGCCGGTGCGTCCGTCGAGCGGTCGCTCGCGCTCCCGCAGGGCACATGGAACGGCTCGCTCCTGCGCAACGCGACGGTCAACGACACCGAGGACTACTACTCGTTCGAGTTCGACTCCGCGCAGCTCGTGGAGTGCCTGGTCGTCCTCATGCCCACGTCGACTCACTACCAGGGCCTGCTACTGCACATCTACGACCGCTCGGGCGGGGAGGTCGTGAACCTCACCTTCGCCGGGCTGGCAGCGCCCGTGAGGTTCTCGAGCCTCACGAACCAGGCCTTCCCCTCGCTGCGGTACTACTTCGCGGTCGTCTGGCACGGCGAAGCTGCGACTTCCATGTCGGCCCCCTACAATATCACCGTCCGCGCGTCCGCGAGGCAGGACGACGCGGGCACGCGCGGCGACGTGGGCAACCTCTCGTCCCGCGCCGAGGAGCTCTCGGTCGGCGGGAACGTCACGGGGACCATCGGCGGCCCCCTGCCGCAGTGGAGGCGCGACCTCAACGCGGACATCGCGGACGTCTACGAGGTCACGCCCAACGCCAACAAGTTCATGGTGGTCCGCGCGACGCTCGTCGCGATGTCGGCGGAGCGACGCAACGGCTTCGATGTCCGGGTGGTCGACCAGAGCGACAGGATCCTCCAGCAGGAGCCCCTGCTCCGCGTCGGCGACAGCGTGACGCTCAAGCAGTTCTCGGACAGCACGATGCCCCTCTACATCGTCGTGGTGAGCGAGTCGGAGGTGTGCAACTACTCCCTCTCGGTCGAGGACGAGCCCCCTGCGGCCATCGACCTCTACGTCGCGTCCATCAACGTGACCCCCGCGCGTCCCATCGCCAACCGCCCCGCCACGATAACGGTGACGTTCAGGTCCACGACGGCGGCCGTCCCGGGGGACGGCATCGCGTGCAGCATCCACGTCGGCAGCGACGAGCTCTGGAGCGGGATGCTGCTGTTCGACCTGACCGGCACGGCCGTGAAGGACGTCAGCTGGAACGCCGTGTACGGCACGACCGCCATCGTCGCACGCGTGGATACGCTGGACTACGTCCCGTGGGAGACGCGCGAGGACAACAACGCGTTCACGTTCGAGGTCACCGCCCACGACCCCGGTGAGGACGGGGACGGGGACGGGGACGGCGATGGCGGGGGGATGGACTGGATCTACCTGGCGGGCGGTCTCATCGTGGTGTGCGCCGCAATCGCGCTCGCGGTGGCATACGCGGCCATGAGGGGCCGCGGCAGCCCGCCAGAGGGCAAGGGCGGGGACGAGGAGTAGGCGGCGCACCCGAGGGTTAATCTAGTCGCCGCCCGTTCCGAGCCGACGATGAGCATGAGGCGCACGAAGATCGTCGCCACGTTGGGCCCCGCCGTCGACTCGAGGGAGGGCATGGCGTCCCTCCTGAGGGCGGGCGCGGACGTCGTCCGCATCAACCTCTCCCACGGCGAGCGCGCCGACCACCAGAGGTTGCTGGGTCTCGCACGGCGCGCGGCCGGCGAGGTCGGGCGCCCGGTGGCGGTCATGGTGGACCTGCAAGGCCCGAGGCTGCGAGTGGGCCGCATCAGCGGGGGCTCGATGAGGCTGGACGTCGGCGCCGAGGTCGTGCTCACCTCCAGGGACGTGCTCGGCGAGGGCGCGGTCGTGCCCGTGGGCTACGACCGGCTCGAGCGCGACCTGCGCAAGGGCGCGCGGGTGCTCATCGACGATGCCACCATCGAGTGCGAGGTGCTCGCCGTCGCGGCCGATGGCGTGCGCGTGCGCGTGCTGCGCGGCGGCCTGCTCAAGGACCGCAAGGGCATCAACCTGCCCGACCTGCGCATCTCCGCCCCGTCCGTCACGGAGAAGGACATGCACGACATCGCGTGGGCGGCGCGGGCGGGCGCAGACTACATCGCCGTGAGCTTCGTGCGGGACGCGCGCGCGGTCGAGGCCGTGCGCCACGAGCTGCGGAGGCGCGGCTCCGACATCCCCATCATCGCGAAGGTCGAGCTGCGCGACGCCGTCGAGGCAATCGAGGGCATCGTGGACGCGGCGGACGCGGTCATGGTCGCGCGCGGCGACCTGGGGATAGAGCTGCCGCTGCAGCGCGTGCCCATCATCCAGAAGCGCATCGTCTCCATCTGCAACCGCCACGCGAAGCCAAGCATCATCGCCACGCAGATGCTCGAGAGCATGACGGAGAACGCGCGCCCCACGCGGGCGGAGGTCTCGGACGTGGCCAATGCCATCCTCGACGGCACGGACGCGGTGATGCTCTCGGGCGAGACCGCGGTGGGTCGGTACCCCGCCGAGACGGTCTCGACCATGGCCACCATCGCGGAGGAGATCGAGGCCTCGGCCCCGCCGGTCTCGCCGCCCCTGGAGGGCTACGATGGCGCGCTGCCCATCCCGGTCGCCGTCGCGCGCTCGGCCGTCGACCTCGCGAAGATGCTCGATGCGAGCGCCATCATCACCTTCACCTCCTCGGGCTTCACGGCCCGCCACCACTCGGCCGCACGGCCAGGGCGGCCCATCCTCGCGGTCTCCCCGAGGCTGGAGACCGTCCGGCGCATGTCTCTCTACTGGGGCGTGAGACCGGCGATGGTCACGCCGGTCGCGGACACCGAGCACATGATCGACCGCGCCAAGCGCGCGGCCGTGCGGGAGGGGCTGGCCGGCCCTGGCAGCATCGTGGTCATCGCGTCGAAGCTGCCCCTGCGCGCCCGCGACAGCACCAACCTCATCCAGGTGCAGAGGGTGGAGGGGCCGAGCGAGGGCGGCGCGCGCGGGCATGGCGGTGCCAGGAAGCGACACCGAGGAGGGCCGCAAGGGCCGGGGCGGTCCCGACGCGGCGCAGGGGCGCGTTGAGGCCCATCGATGCGTCCGTCCGTCCGTCCGCACGCACGCGCAAACGTTCTTATACAGGGACGGACCAGTATCGTTCGCCTCGCACCAAGCCCGGGGTGACATCATGATCCCCGGCGACGACGCGGGGCACACCCTGCACCGATGGGTCCCCACCCGACCGGGACGACACGTCCCATGGGATGAGGGCGCGGCCAACCCCGGTGCCGGACACGCCCCGGTCGGGTCAGAGGCGCGGAGGCCGCGCGAACGCGCGGGACCGTGACGCGCCTCGTTACGACCGGGGCCACACCCCTACTCCCCCAGAATGTCCCCCATGGAGCGGAGGGGGTAAGGGGGCCTGCCTGGTCAGACGTCCTGCACGTCAGAGGCCCTGATGCCGGCCCCTCTCCCATCGGACCCGGGCCGTCCATCTCAGAGCTTGCGGGGCTTATCGTCGCGGTCGTCGTTCCGTTGGTGATAGGACCGCCTCGGCTCGGCCTTTGCCTCCGCCCTTGCCTCGGCCTTCGCCTCCGCCTTGGGCTCCTCCTTCGCATCCTTCTTCGAGGGGGGCTGCACCGGCTTGGTCGAGCGCTTGAGATCGTCGAGGTTCTCCTTGAGGTGGACCACGTCCCCGACCGCGCGCACCATGTGGGTGCGGATGGGGATGACGGACCTCCTGAGCACGCGCCCCTCCGCCCCAAGCCGCTCGGTGTAGCGCTTCTCGACCCTCAGGTCGAACCGCGTGATGTGCCAGTCGTGGACGTCCACGTAGATGTCTCCGACCGTCCCCACGTCCGCCGCGTCGTCTGTGATGACCCGCTTGCCGGAGAGCTCCGTGTCCCTTATTATGGGCATCTTCGTCACCCCTCACTTCCTCGAGATGACCTGCTTCTTCGAGGTCGGGGCCGCGAGCTGGCCCTTCAGCATCTCCATGCTCACTCCCAAGTTGACCACGTCGCCCACGCTCTTGACGATGTCGTGGCCGATGAGGATCTCGTTCGACGTCAGCAGCGACTTCTTGAGCTCGAGCAGCTGCATGGCCGTGTCGTTGACCTTCACGACGAGCGACCTCACGCGCCACATGGTGTGGTCTATCTCGAACCTCACGACCGAGCCGACGGCCATGCCATCGGTGGTGAACAGCTGCTTGCCTCTGACCTCACTTAGGTTGAACTCCGCCAAGATGATGCCTCCCCGAAGCGGGAAGGGATTGGACGGGGCTGCATATAAGCCCTTCTGCTCACGGCACGAGGACCGGCGATGGGGCCAGGGCGAGGACATCGAATACTGCTCTACTGCCCGCACGCCGCCCGCGCGCCAGGAGGCGCGACGCGGGGTCGTGTCAGCGGTCGACCAATCCCAAATGTATATATTCGGGAAGTCGTATTGGCAAGCTTGGCCATGCCAGATGGCCTAGAGGGTTCCTTACATGGGCAACAGGACCAGCTCGCTCCTGCTAGCGCTCCTGATGACGACGGGCTCGCTCCTCGGCGTCGTCGTCATGGTCCCGGCGCCAGCGGACGCGCTCACCTACACCGTCACGACCGACGACGACCTCAACGGCACTGGGACGAACCACGCGCTCATCGATGGCGTCGTCATCGACGGTGGCTCGGTGTACCTCGCCGAGGACAAGTACACCGTCCACGACACGGTGTGGTCCGACGCCAACGCCTACCAGGCCGACGTCGACGGCCAGCGCCGACCCGTCCTCGCCCCCGCGGGCCACTGGGGCCGGCGCGCCGGCTACGACAGCGACGGCGACTACTGGCACACCGCCGTCTGGAACCAGGACGACTCCGAGGTGCTCGTCTACGGCGGCAGGCACGACGTGGGAACGACGAGCTACGTGCACAACGCGATGTGGGCCTACAACCCCACCGCCGACTCCTGGACCGAGAAGCGCGCGGCAATCCCGGTCTTCGGCCACACGGCGGTGTGGGCCGACAGCTACCGCATGATGGTCGTGTGGGGCGGCCTCACCATCTCGGGCCAGAACCTGGTCTGGATGGACCAGGTGCTGTGCTACTGGCCGGCCAACAACTCGTGGGGCTGGCGCGCGCAGGCGCCGGTGCACCTCATCTTCCACGCGGCCGCATGGGACCCCGTCAACGAGCAGATGCTCGTCTCCGGCGGCACGCCCGACGCCAACATCTCGAACTCCACGAGCCTCCTCTACGCCTGGCGCCCGGCGACCGACACGTGGGTGCAGCTCCAGTCCTTCGCCTCCAACATGGCGCGCGGCGCGCATGTGGCGGTCTGGGACGACAACAGGGGCGAGATGATCATCTCGGGCGGCCTCAAGAACCCGCGCACCAGCCGGCCGATGAGCTCGACGCTCTCCTACAGCCCCTCCACGGGCTTTTGGCTCCAGAGGGCCAACTCCCCCATCGCGCGTTTCTACCACGCCGCGTCCTGGAACACCGTCAGCAAGAAGATGTTCGTCTATGGCGGCATCGACGACGGCTGGAACCCGTCCGCCCAGTTCTACGACTTCGACAACGCCGCGGACACGTGGACCTACCACGAGAACGGCACCTCGACGAGGTTCCTGACCGCCTTCGTGTGGGACCCCATCAACAACCATGGCATGACCTTCGCGGGCGCGCAGAGCGGCAACGGCCCCTACCAGTCCTGGAACGACATACTCGTCTTCAGGCACGAGACCCCCTACGTCACCAGCGGGTGGCTCACGAGCTCCATCTTCGACGTCGGTGGCATCCTGCGCGTGGGCAACATCTGGTGGAGGCCGGCGACGCAGCCCTCGCCCTGCGGGCCAGAGGCGGTCAAGCTCCAGGTCGGGAGCTCCGGCCCCCTCGAGTCGCCGACGACGTTCTACGGCCCCGACGGCACGACCACGAGCTACTTCATGGACCCTGAGGGCGATTCCGTGGGCAACAAGCACCTAGGCATGAACAGGATCGCCTACAGGATCTACCTCAGGACCGGCGACACCGCCTACACGCCGACCGTGACCGAGGTGGGCATGGAGGTCTACCGCTACGCGCTGCGCGGCTACTACACGTCCCCCATCTACAACCTGGTGCAGCCAGCATCGAGCTTCGGCCGCATCCGGCACACGGTCGAGATACCCGCGGGCGGGAACCCCAACCTGGTCAAGGCGGACGTGTTCGTGCGCACCTCCGAGAGGGCCGACATGGCGGGCGCGAGCGGATGGGAGCAGGTCACCACCGACGACAGCTCCATCTCCACGCCCTACAGGCGGTACTTCCAGTTCCGGGTCGACATCTTCACCGACTCGCAGGCGCGATACCTCACCCCCAAGTTCAAGGACATGACCATCGAGTACAACTCCCCGCCCGCGCTCACGTCCGCGGTCGTCGACCGCAGCGAGGGCGACCGCGAGACGTGGTTCACCTACAAGGTGACCTACACGGACGTCGACGACAACGCCCCGACGGTCAGAAACGTCGTCATCGACGGCAAGCCCAACGCGATGTCGAGCGGTGGCCAGGACTTCACGCGCGGCGTGGTGTACACCTTCACCACGAGGCTCGTGCTGGGCCCGCACCAGTTCCACTTCGAGTTCTCGGACGGGAAGAACCCCGTGAGGGAGCCGAACATCGGCGCGTTCGAGGGCCCCGAGGTCCGCAACCGGCTGCCGAAGCCCGTCATCGAGTACCCGCAGACGGGCACCCGGTTCTCGCCCGACGAGCCCGTGGAGTTCTCGGCCTCGCGCTCGTCCGATCCCGACGGGGACAAGATAACTTACAAGTGGGTGAGCTCCGTGCAGGGGCTGCTGTCGGTTGACAGCGCGTTCGTCATGCGCCTCTCGGAGGGCCAGCATACCATCGCCCTCGAGGTCACTGACGACAAGGGCGGCTCGAACAACACCCAGATATCCATCCTGGTCAAGCCATACCTACCGATGCTGGACGTCACCGACGTCTACTTCGACAACGCCGAGCCGGTCGAGAAGGACAGGGTCACCGTCACCGCCGTCGTCCGAAACACGGGAGAGGCCAACGCGAGACCGGCCTACATCGACTTCCTCGTCGACATGGTCGTGGTGGAGACGCTCGAGGAGAACATCGACGTCTCGGACAAGGCGAACGTGGTGTTCCAGTGGACCGCCGTCCAGGGCCGGCCCCTCATCAGCGTGCGCGCCAAGCGCGCCCCCGACGCCGCGGCCGACACCGAGGTCAAGCGGTTCCTGAACATCAGCGCGAACTCCCCGCCCGATGTGAGGTTCGATGTGCCCACACCGGTCGTGAGGAAGGGAGCGCCGGTGCTCTTCGTCAACAACGGCACACGCGACCCCAACGGCGACGCCCTGACGTACTCGTGGGACTTCGGCGACGGGAGCCCCACGGTCACTGACGTCACGGTGCAGCACGTCTACGCAATCAAGGGGATCTACTTCGTCAACGTGACCGTCAGGGACAGCAGGGGCGGCGTCACGGTAAAGGGCTTCAACATAGTGGTCAACGACCCCCCGAAGGATGGAAGCCCCGGCATCGGCACCGCAGGCGCGCTCGCCGCGATCGGCGCGGTGGCGACCGTCGCCGCGGTCGCGAGGGCACGCCCCAAGGTCAGGAAGGGGAAGGGCGACCGCCCGGCATGACCCCCTAAGGGCTCGCCCACGTACCAAGTGGCCCCATCCAGTGCATCTGCTGAGAATGGAATACGTATGTATTTATACCCATTTTACTGTATTTATGGGAGATGGTATGGGAGAGATTGAGGGCAGGGACTGAGAACAAGGTACCTTCCGTGGATGGGAGGGAGCTCAGCCTGCTCGTCGACCGTGACTACCGGGGTCCCCTGCACGAGCGACAGAGGCGCAAGGGGCGCGCCTCGGTCCAGTACCGCGACACGGTCGGGACGACGCGCGTGCGCGTCGTCGTCCAGGAGATGCGGAGGGTCTACGACCGCCTCTGTGGCGTGGGCGACCTCCTCGTCGAGTCGCAGCTCCCCAAGCTCAGGCTGGGCGAGCGGTCGGTATCGGACCTCTCCCGCACAGACCTGGACAGGTTCAACGACGACATCGCGTCACTGGCGGCCTCGATATTCGGCGATGGCATGGCCCTCCAGGCGCGCGAGCGCATCGCCAAGCTCATCCAGCAGGTCTACACCTAGCACAAAGGTATATGCACGTCCCGGCCGATGGACCGTGCGACCGGGATGGCGCAGCCGGACTGGACGGACGCCCTGAGGCGCTCGGGACCGTCCGCCGTGAGCATCGACCTCCACGTGGAGCCTGGCGCATCCAGGCCCGGCCTCGCGGGCTTCGACCCTTGGCGACGCCGGCTGCGGCTCAGGGTGCGCGCGCCCCCGCGGGGTGGCGAGGCCACGAGGGAGGCCATCGATATCCTCGCAGGGTTGCTCGGCGTGAGCCCCTCGCGCCTCGTCGTCGTCGCGGGCGCGACCTCGAGGCAGAAGACCGTGAGGGCGGAGGGGCTCACGCTCGAGGCGGCTAGGGACGCGCTCGCCCCCCACGTCGCCGCCGGGGGTGAGGCAAGGTGACCGGCACCAGGACCGAGAGGCGGCTCGAGGCCATCGAGGTGGTGCTCGAGGGCCTGCGCGAGCGGGACGCGCGCACCGCCATCCTGGTGGAGGGCGAACGCGACGTCAGGGCGCTCGAGGCCCTTGACGTGCCGGGCCCCATCGTCAAGCTCAACGCGGGCGAGTCGCTGCTCAACATGTGCGAGTCGCTCGCGAGGCGGTACGACGCGATAGTCCTGCTCACGGACTGGGACGCGAAGGGCGAGGAGCTGGCGGGGAAGCTCAAGGCGAACCTCGCGCGCGCGGCCGTGAGGGTGGACGCGCTCCCGCGCGAGAGGCTCGGGCGGCTGGTCAGGCCCGAGGTGAGCGCGGTGGAGGCGCTCGCGTCCCTGGTCCTCAGGCTGCGCAGGGCCGTGGGGACAGAGGCGAGGCGCGTGTGAGGGGGGTCGGTCCCCTCAGCGGTCGCCACGTCGGCCGATCTGGTGCCTCACGGCGGGCTCCGTCGCGCCCAGCGCCTCGAGCGCCTGCTCGAGCGACTCGCCCTCGCGGACGGGCACGGACCGGAACACGCCCGTGCGCCCGATGCGGTCGCGCCTGCCGAGCACGCGCACGCGCTCCTCCACGACGTCGGGGGGTACGCCGAGCCTCCTGGCGACCTCGACCTCGGCCCCCACGACGCTCGACTCGACATGGCCATCGGGGGTCGGCTCGACGAGCAGCAGGCGCTTCGACACGCCGGGCACCCGCTGCCGCGGCGCGGCCGAGGCGGCGTCGATCCACCCGCCGAAGGCGTAGAAGCCCTCCTCCCTCGTGGTGGGGGCGAGCAGCGGCCAGCTCACGGTCGAGCCCTCGCCGAGCTCCAGGTGCGCCTTGGGCACCGACGAGGGGGACGCGAGCGTCACGCGGCGGTCGACGACGTGGAACAGCGAGGAGAGGCCGAGCTCGACCGCGTAGGACGGCACGGGGTCGACCATCACGACGTCCACGTCGGAGGTCGCGCGGACGTCGCCGCGCGCGACCGAGCCGTAGACCATGCTGCGCCCCGGGAGCGCGCGCTGCACCGCGGCAGCGCGCGCGCGGAGGGCGGCGAGCAGCTCCCACCTGCGGGGCGGGTAGTTCACATCGCGGCCGTCGACATGGCGCTCGACCTTCTCGCGCACGGGCTTTGATGGCGCATCGGGGGTAAAAAATGTTGCCCGTGACCTGGGTCAGGGCCTCTCCCGCATGGCGGCGGCCGCCCGCGCCCACTTGACGGCGCCCAGGAAGTGGGCATCGTCGCGGCTCGTGTCCACGTAGACCAGGGGGAGCAGGTGCAGCGCGAGCGCGCCCCACGCGTCATGGCCCCCGACGTAGTGCAGCAGCCTGAACATGAGGTTGCCCGTGACGCCGTCGGGGGCGACGAGCACGTTGCACTCCCCCACCGCGCGCTCGACGAGGATGTGCGTGCCCGTCGCGTCGATGCGGGCCCTCGACGCGCGGCCCACGAGCTCGTCGCACTCCCGGATGGAGCGCGCGATGTCCGGGCCTCGGCCGGCGTCGTCGGGCCTGCCCTTGGACATCACCGCCACCCTGGGGACCTCGCCGAGCGCGGCCACGGCGCGCGCGGAGGCCTCCAGCAGCCGCCACCGCTGGGCGACGGTGCGACCCTCGTCGATGCCCACCGGGACCAGCAGGAGCGCCCTCCCCTCGCCCATGTCCATGAGCGCCGCACGGCCTGGCGATCTCGAGCGCATCGCGCCCCTCAGGTGGTGCAGCACCTCCTCGGCCGGCAGCGTCCCGCGCACGGCCGCGTCCACGCGACGTTCCGCGAGCGCCCTCACGAGCGCCTCCGCGGTGTCGACGAGCACGATGCCCCGCATGCCCGCCTCGCGCGCCATGCCCGCCGTGGCGTCGGCGGCGTCGCCCCTGGCCGCCCTGCCGATGGCGACGACCGCCCCGGAAGCCGATGACAACTGCTCTATCCGCCCGAGCATCCTGACGCGCCAGTGCGTGCAGTGCCCTCGGGCATGTTATAGTTTGCGAACGGTGGGGCGCGCGCGGCCCCGGTGGCCGTGGACGGCGCAGGCACAGGCCCGTTCCCCGGCCTCAGTAGATCCAGTCGGCCGCCAGGCCCACGAAGGCGAACGCGGCGATGGCCACGTACACGAAGGGGGTGCGGTGGATGCGACCCGCCCATCTCTGCAGCATGGGGCCGTTCCAGGCAGAGTCGCGGGGCAGCTTGACCATGAGCCCCGTGAGCGCCCATGCCACGAGCGTGGCCGCGGCCACGAGCATCATGTGGTTGTTGGAGCGGTGGGCCACGGCGAAGACGGACACCAGCACGACCGCGAGCGGGTTGAGCCAGAAGTGCAGCGCGTCCAGGACGGGCACGCCCGCCCTCACCAGCCGCCGCAACAGCTGGGTGGAATCCTCCTGGATGGCCCTCCCGAGGAGGTTGAGGTTGGCGAGCACGCCCACGGCGAGGGCGGCGATGCCCAGCCCCCAGAGCAGGGGGACGGGCGCGCCGTCGTAGAGCAGCATCGCCGCGGGCACGACCGAGAGCACGACCGCGAGCGAGAGCACCACGGCCCAGAAGAGCGCCAGGGCGAACGGCTCCTCGCGGCTGGGGAACGTGTAGGGGAACTCGACCTCTGGCAGCTCGAGCGCCGGGCGCTCCTCGACGACCCCGGCGATGCCGGACGCGGCCCTCCTTGCCCCGTCGGACATGGCGGTGCCGGCGTCGGTGAGCGAGCCCTTGACGCGGGCGCCGAGGTCGCCGAGCGCGGCCATGGCCTGGTTGATGCTGTCCTCGGGAGATAAGCGTTTTGGGGATGGGGATGGACTGGCGCGCGCGGCAGGGGTGGCGTTCAGTCATCCTCTGAGTCGAGGTCGATGCCGGCCTCGGCCATGGCGCGGTCGAGGTCTATGTCGTCCTCCTCCTCGTCCTTGCCCCCGTCCGCGCTCGCGGCCGCGAGCTTGGGCCCGGCCTTCTTGGCGCCATGCTCCCTGCCCGCGGGCTTGGCCCCCTTCGCGGCCGTCATGGTCGCGGGCCCGGCCTTCTGCGGGGCGGGCACCGGCGGCGGGGGAGGCCCGAACGGGGACGCGGTCGTGCCCGCGGCAGACGCCGCCGCGGTGGCGACCGGCGTCCGCGCGACCGCCTTCTCGAGCTCGGCGACGAGCGAGCCGACGTCCTCGCCCATCTCGGACCGCTCGATGATCTTGCGCTGCAGGGATTCGCGGGCCGCGACCTCCTTCGCTGCGTCCTCCTGCTTCTTGAGCTCCGCGTCCGAGACCTCGGGGTAGGGCACCTTGAAGCTCTCCAGGTCGTCGGGGATGTAGCTCTCCGCGAAGGTGGACCGCGCCTCCTTGAGCAGCGGCTCGACGTCGCGGTAGCGCGGCGAGATGTGGACCATGAACAGGCGGCGGACGGCCGCCTCCTTGGCGATGGTGGCGGCCTGCATGGCCGTCGAGTGGCCGAACTTGTTGGCCTTCTCCTCGAGCGTGTGGTCCGCCGTCGCCTCGTGGATGAGCACGTCGATGCCACCGATGATGTCGGGCAGGTCCATGATGGGCTTGGTGTCCATCGCCACGAACAGCCTGCGGCCGGGCCTGGCCGGGCCCATCACCATCTCAGGGGTGATGCCGCGGCCGTTCCAGACGATGGTCTCGCCGGCCTGCAGCTTGCCCCACAGCGGGCCCTCGGGTATCTCGAGCAGCTTGGTCGCGTTGGTGTCGAACTTGCCAGGCCGGTCGTCCTCCTTGAGGAGGTAGCCCAGCGTGGGCAGCGCGTGGTCGAGCCTGTGGGCGGTGACGGTGAAGCCATCGAAGTGCTCGGTCTGGCCATCCCTCAGCTCGTGGAGGACCAGGTCGTAGGTCCTGCTGTAGTAGGAGATGCGCTCTAGGATGGTCACGAGCTGCTCCGTCCCCTTCGGGCCGAAGACCTCGAGGTCCTTGGTCCTGCCGTTGAGCGCCATCGTCTGGAGCAGCCCCGGCAATCCCAAGTAGTGGTCGCCGTGGAAGTGGGTGATGAAGATCTTCGTGATGTGCATGAACGAGAGCGGGGAGAGCATGAGCTGCCGCTGTGTCCCCTCGCCGCAGTCGAACAGGACGACGTCGCCGTTCACCTTGACCGCTATGGAGGAGACGCCCCGCTGGGGAGACGGGAACGAACCACCCGTCCCAAGGAAGACTATCTCCATCGGTTTCTGGAAGTGGAAAGCCCCCTTTTATGGTTTCCGGCCCCATTCTCCCAACCCAGAACCTCGCCAGTATCGCGCGTGGACCGTGCCCGCGAGGGGCATGCCGACCCGCCTCGGGGGGCAGCCGTGATGGGGAGGGCGCGGCGGTGGCGTGCGATGTCAGGGACCTCGCGTGCCCGCCCCCGCGAGCGTCCGCACCGCCCGCATGCTCGTGGTGTGGGGCTGGCGGGCCTGCCGGGAGTCCCGCGGCGCGGCATTTACCCCGCGCCGTTTCGAACCCGGGTCAACGGCTGCCGCCGGGCGGGTCGCTGTGCACGACATCCGCCCACCGGAGGCCATTGTGATATCCAAACTACACTACAGGCCCGCTTTGTTGAACGTACGTGGGCTCAGGCGCCCTTCTTGAACTCGGTGTAGCCGCACTTGCCGCATGCTACGCGGTCCTTGTGCTGCGCCATGAACGTGCCAGGGCCGCACTTCGGGCAGTCGCGGCGCTGTCGCACCATGCGGTTGCCCTCGCGCTTGTAGAGCTTGCCGATGATCTCGACGTTGCGCGGCGTGGTGGCGGCCTTCTCCTTCTTCTTGTCTGCCATTTCTCAACCCTCCGTCTTCGGCTTGGGCTCCGCCTTCTGTTTGGGCTCCGCCTTGGGCTTGTCCTCCGCCTCGGGCTTGGGTTCCGCCTTGGGCTTGGCCTCCGCCTTGGGCTTGGCCGCCGGTGGGGGCGCCTTGGCCTTCTCGGCCTTGGGCTTGGGCTCGGCCAGCTTGTTGCGCACGAGTATGGGGCGCGTCTCGACCTCCATCGCCCGCTTCTTGGAAGGGTAGACCTTCACGTAGGCGCGCGTGATGCCGTGGCCGAAGCCGGTCTCGAGGTGGTCCACGATGACCCGGTCCTTCTCCGCCTTGACCGCGCCTGCGACGAGCTCGCGAATCTCCTCGCGCTTGGGGGTTGCGGCGCCCTGGTGCTTCGCCACGACCTCGAGCTCGATGCGGTCGATTAGCTGGTTCTCCTTCTTCGAGAGTATCTCGATGTCCATTCAACCGCCCTCCTCGGGCGAGCCCCCTCGGGTCCGGTGCTCGAACCTGTCCAAGGCCTCGACGACCGTCAGCCTGGCGCTGCGGTTGACCTGGACCAGGGCAAGCCCCTTATCAGGGATGCCATATATTACCGTTGCGCCCTCGGGCGCGTGGAGGATGACCGCCAGCGAGGCGAGGTCCTCCTCGCCCTCGACGACGATGCGCGTGGGCCTCGGGTCCGCCCATGCCTCGATGACCGCGTTCCACAGCTCGGACGTGAGCCCCCCCATCGGGTTTCGCGCCGGGACGACGCGTTCGCCCACCTGCGCCACCATCGACGTCCACCTCCCCCCGTCGGTCCTCCTCGTGCGCATGTCGACGATGGCGAGGTGGATGGCCACGCCGAGCGTGTGCAACCGGGCGGTGCACATGTCGCCGACCGTGGCCACCGGGCGGCCTGGCGCGATGAGGCGGAGCGCCTCCGCCTCGTCGACGATGGGACCGAGCGGCCCCCCGAGGATGCCCCTCAGGTCATCGTGCATCACGAGGCTCGTGCCGGGCGGCAGCCGCAAGCCCATGGCGATGCCCGCGCGTCCGGTCATCCGACACCACCCATCCGTCCCGCCCCCCTGGGGCGGGCTCGCACGTCACCGGACCTTGAGGGCGAACCGGCCGTTGGACTTTATGCCCATCTTCTGCGCGATGATGGATTGCTCCCAGTCCATGACGATTAAGTAGCCCTGCCACTCCTTGGACAGCTCCCCGCCGCACAAGGGGCAGACATCGAGCTCGGTGATGTGGTAGCAGCTCTTGCAGGCCTTCATCGCTCACCGCCCCTTCTTCTTCTTGGGCTTCTCGGCCTCGCCCTCGCCGCGCCGGTCCTCGTCCATCCACTCGAGCTTGCCAAGGCCCGGTTGCCTCATGGTGAGGCCGATCTTGCTCTCGCGGTAGTTGACCTCGTTGATGGAGATGGCCACGACGCGCGCGCGGACGACGTCGCCGATGCGCAGGTCGCGCTTGGTGTCCTTGCCGATGAGGCGGTTGTTGGTCTCGTCGATGTCGATGCGGTCGTCCATTATCTGGGAGATGTGGAGCAGGCCGTCGAGAGGCCCGAAGCGGACGAACGCACCGAACCTGAGTATCTCGCAGACCTTGCCCTGCACGACCTCGTGCAGCTCTGGCTTGAAGACGAGGGCCTTGAACTTGACCTTCTGGTAGACCGCCCCGTCGCCGTGGACGATGCGGCCGTGGCCCAGGGGCTCGATGTCGGTGCAGAGGATGGTGAGGTTGTTCTCCTTGTCCACCTTGCCCTCGAAGGAGTCATGCGTCAGCTCGTTGACGACCTCGGGGAGGGCCTTGCCGAGCATCTTCGGGGGGATGCGTACAGTGTCGACGCGTTCGACCATCTTGTACAAGTTGCCAGCTCCTCTCGAGGACCCATCCTGCCGATTGAGCCGACTGGGCCCGTGGACCGGTGGATACATGCGCCCATATTTAAACATATCTCACTCGGTCAGGCAGCGACGCGTGCCGGCGGGACCCGCCTCGCGCGCGCCACCAGCACTCGCGCCGCCTCAGCCCCGGGGCTCGCGGCTGCGTCGCGCGCCCCTCCTCATCGCGTCGGGCCAAGTTTAATATGCCCAACCATTAATGCCGCCCCGACCGACGAGGGTGCATCCGGATGGCAAGCCCGATTTCAGACGCGAGCGCGATTATCGACCGGGACAAGAAGATCCAGAAGCTCGGCAAGATGATACAGGCCAAGCAGAGGGACCTGGGACTGCTAGACCGGCGGCTCGAGATCGCGAAGAACCGCGTCACTGGCGGCGAGATATCCAAGGGCGAGTTCCAGCGCATGCACATCGAGATCAACCGCAAGCGCAAGGGCCTGCGCAGCACCATCACGCGCTACGAGCGACAACGCCTCAACCGCGAGCGCGCGCTCAAGGAGAAGCAGGAGGAGAAGGAGGAGAAGGAGCAGGAGCGCGAGAAGCGCCTCGAGGAGCGGGAGGAGCGCAGGGAGGCCCGCCGGCTCGAGAAGCAAGGGCAGCGCGAGGGCGAGAAGGAGTGACCGCCCCCACGGACGATGTGGGGCACCTTCGAGCCTTCGCACCATCCCCGCTTGGGAACGGGCCCCTAGGATTCCGCAAAGTGATTTGAAGAGGTGAGGGCCCGGTATGTTTTTCCCGGCCCTGGCCAATCATGGTCTGCCCCTCTCATACAGGGGCAGGAGGCCGGGATGGGATGCCGCGCCCTCAAATCAGTACTGACAAGACTACTGAAAAGGATATCGTCCAATGGTGCGCCAAGAACCTTGAACTGACCGTCGCCCCTCAGAGCCGGTATAGCCCGCAGAAGCACGTTCTCCTCGTCCTGCTCGCGGCCGTCCGGGGCATCTTCCTCGAAACCGCGCAAAGGGCTTCCTCGAAGTGTGGCGCGCGGCAGGTCCTTTCCCCACGGGACCTCCTGTACAGATTGAAGACGTGGGTACTCAGCGGAATGCTGGAGGGGGCCCTTCTCACGTTGAACGAGAGGATCCTGAGGGAGGCGCGGAGAAGGAGGAGGTTGCCATGCACGGCTGTGGCCTCGATCGATTACACTGACACGCCATACTACGGGAAGGGCAGCAGACGCGTCTGTTGCAGGGGGAGGGAGAAGCGTGGTACGAACTGGTTCTTCAAGACGGCCGCGCTCCATCTGGTCGTCAGGGACGAGAGATACACGGTGGCATGGGTGAAGGTCCTGCCCCTGGTGAGGCACGAGACGGTGGTCGCGCAGCTCCTCGATGCCGCGGAGAGGTGGGTGCACGTCAGGCTCGTGCTCATGGACAGGGAGTTCTACACTGACGCGATTTTGAAGGCCCTCAGGGAAAGGGGGATCAGGGCGCTCGTCGCGGTCCCCAAGCACTCTCGGGAGAAGAGGGCGGTCGAGAGATGCAAGGGGCTCAAATGGCACTCGGAGCCCTGGACGAAGGGCGGCTACAAGGACTGGACCATGATCGTCGTCGACAATGTGTGGCTCAGGGAGCAGCTCAAGGACCGGCGCGAGAGCAAGGGGCACTCGTTGTGGATGACGGACCTCCCGGTCCACAACGACCCGTTGCCGTACGTGAGGACCTACAATCGACGTTGGAGCATCGAGAACTCCTTCCAGGAGGAGGACAGGTTCCAGGCGAGGACGAAATCCCCAGACGCGGGATTGAGATTCTCGTTGCTGCTCTTCAGTCTGGTCCTGAGGAATCTCTGGGTCCTGCTGAGGCGCATCGATGACGAGCTGACGACCTTCGTACTCAGGGAAGTACTTTGCATGCGGTCATGCCAGTTACTTGGCGTGTTTCGAAGGATCAATGTCGTTCTCGCCCTCGAGGAGGCGGGAGGTTGAGACTTTGCGGAATCCTAGCCCCTGGAAAAACTCTTTATATCCAAAGTCCGTTTCACACACTAGGAGCAATGCTGGGGAGATAAGAAAATGGAGAACGCGCTGTGGGTCTTCGTGGACATCCTGTTGCTGACCTTCGGGCTGTTTCTCGTGCTGGCTGGCGCGTTCACGGCCTACTTCGGCAGTGGCAAGAGCCGTGGCATCGGCGTGGGCCTCCTCGTCTTCGGCATCGTCATCTGGGTCGTCGTGGCCCTCATGCACCTGAAGGACATCGGCCTCCCCATCTCGGTGGAGCTGATGACCGTCCTAAAGGACGCGCTGGTGTACATCGGCGGTGCCGTTATCGGCGCGCTGGCCGCCATCGGCATCTTCCTCGTCGCCATCATGAAGTCGTGAGCCGGCGGCGATCGGCCCGGGAACCAACACCCCCCAGCCTCGGGCCTGGGCATAGGTCGCCCGGGGGGTCGCGATCGTAGGTCCCATGTTTTATGGGAGGGCCTCATCTTCTCATCGGTTGAGAGGGCTCGGGGACCCCCCATCCAGCACCCCCTCGTGCCTACCCCCTCTGTAGATATTATCACTGATAATCGGGAGCCAAGGGATATATATCGACCCAGCCGTGGGAAGGACGTGACCTGGTCAGGGGTAGAGCGCCCGATGCTGGCAGTGGAGGGCTGACCGGTGGTCAAGAAGATCAAGAAGCTCAAGGCGCGCCTGGCGGACACGGAGGCCCCTTTGGAGCCGACCGAGGCTCTGCAGGGGGGTGACGCGGGCGCCCTGAGCGAGGAGAACGTCCCCGCGCCCTCGTTGCGCACAGACGGCGCCATAGTGGACGCCAGCGCGCCGGCGGCCGCGGCCGCACCGCGCCAGCGCAGCCTCGAGCCAGAGCTCGACGACCAGTACATCAACGACTTGATCGAGAGGTTCGGCAAGGGCGAGCTCAAGGAGGACGACCAGGTCTTCAAGGAGTTCGCCGAGAAGCTCACGGGCATCGACAGGATACCCGAGCGCCAGTCCCAGGACGCGGGGCAGTACGACCGGCTCATCACCGACCGCGAGCAGAAGCTCAAGGAGCTCGAGCGCAGGATATCCGACCGGCGCGACGTCCTCTCGCAGACGGAGGCCGCCATCAAGGAGAGGCAGGAGTCCTTCAGGGCCCGCCTGGAGGAATTCCAGCGGACGGTGGGGACCCAGCAGCAGGAGGTCGTCCAGCTCCAGACCAGCATCGATGAGCTCCATCAGTGGGAGGCCAAGCTGAAGGAGGAGGAGACCGCGCTCAAGAAGCGGGAGGGCGATATCACCGCCCGCCTCAAGCAGCTGGAGGCGGAGCGCGCCCAGCTCGTGGAGGAGCGCAAGAGGCTCCAGGCCGAGTGGGCCCAGGTGACCCGCAAGGAGCTCGAGCTCGGCACCAAGGACAAGACCTACCGCGACCGCGAGCAGACCATCGTCTCCAAGGAGTCCGAGCTGCTCGACAGGTCCAGGGAGCTCGAGGAGGAGCTCTCCAAGACCATCGAGGAGCAGCAGCTGCTCCTCCACCGCGAGGACGAGGTCAAGGGCGAGCGCGAGCGACTCGAGCGGGAGTCCAACCGCCTCAAGCGCGACCAGGACGAGATCAAGCGCAAGTCCGTCGAGTTCGGGCAGTTCAAGCTCGAGCTCGAGGAGAAGCTCAAGCGCACGCGCTTGGAGACGGAAGCGATCAAGCGCAACGAGCAGACGCTCAAGTCCGTCACGTCCAAGCTCGAGGAGGAGCTCAAGCGCAGCCATCTCGAGGAGCAGCAGCTTCGGGACCGGGAGAAGGCGCTGCTCGTCAAGACCGAGGAGATCGAGGCGGCCCTGAAGGAGAGGTCGACGGAGGTCGACAAGGTCCGCCAGGCGCTCAAGGAGGAGCAGGACCGCGTCCGCGCCGGCAAGGCCCTGGTCGAGGAGAAGGAGCGCGAGCTCACCAAGACCCAGAAGGACCTCGAGAAGGAGGCGTACTTCAGGAACCAGGCCGAGAGGCAGGCCATGGAGAAGGAGAAGCTGGTCCTCCAGATACGCACGCGACTCCAGGAGGAGACCGCACGACGCGAGAAGGAGGAGCTGGCTGTCAAGGAGCATCAGCGCCGCATCGCGCAGCTGACCGACGACCTCGGCAAGGAGAGCGAGCTGCGCCGCGAGCGCGAGACCCGCCTGCACGAGGTCGAGTTCGAGCTCGAGGACGTCAGGACCAAGCTCCAGAGCGAGACGCAGAAGAGGCAGGAGGGCGAGCGCCGCGTGCTGGAGGCCGAGAGGACGCTGGCCAAGCTGCAGGACGAGCTTTCCGCGCGCGAGCGCCTGCGCGTCCAGCTGCAGAACGCGCTCAATGACAAGGAGCAGGAGCTGTCCGACACCCAGAAGATGCTCAAGCGCGAGCAGGAGCTCAAGGTGCAGAGCGACCGGCGGCTCAAGGAGCGCGAGGACGAGCTCTCGCGCGCGCAGTCCCAGCTCGAGGAGGAGCTCCGGACCATCAACGCGCAGAGGGCCGACCTGCTCGAGAGGGACGAGCAGCTCGCCGCGCTCAGGTCCACCGTGCAGGAGGAGGCCGAGGCGCGCGCCCGGCGCGAGCAGGAGCTCCTCAAGAAGGAGACCGAGATAGGCCACCTTCAGGCCCAGGTCGAGCAGGAGCGCGCGAGGCAGGAGGCGGCGGCAGGGGGCGACGCGGAGCTCGGGAAGGCCATGGAGGAGCTGCGCGCGCAGCTCCAGGAGGAGGAGCGGGCGCGCGCCGAGCAGGAGGCCCTCATCGAGGAGCGCGAGCACGAGCTCGCATCCATGCGCAAGGCCCTCGAGGACCAGGTCGTCCACAGCAAGCAGGTCGAGGGCCTCGCGGACGAGCGCGGGTCCCAGATAGGCGAGCTGCAATCCCAGCTCGAGCGCGAGCGCGTCGAGCGCGCCGAGCGCGAGACCGCGATCAAGAAGGAGGAGGAGGAGATAGACGCCCTGCAGGCGCGCCTCGAGGAGGAGCGCGCGGCCCGCAAGGGGCGGGAGGGCGAGTTCAGGGCACTCGAGGACGCCAAGGTCAAGGAGGTCACCGAGCTCAAGCTCGCGCTCGACGCCGAGGCCTCGAAGCGCAGGGCCCAGGACGGCGTGCTCAAGGAGCGCGAATCCGAGCTCGGCCACCTGCGCAAGGAGCTGGAGGGCCAGCTCCTCAGGAGCAAGTCCGTCGAGTCCCAGATCCAGACGCGCAACGACGAGATCGTGAGGATGCGCCAGGACCTGGAGCTGCTCGGCGCCGGCGGTGGCAACCTGCGCTCCGAGATCGAGCGGCGGGAGCGCATGATAGCCGACGTCCGGCAGCAGCTCGCCAGGGAGGCCGAGCGCAGGCAGGAGCTCGAGCAGGAGCTCATCTCGACCCAGTCGCGCACCGACCAGACGCGCGCGGGCGTGATGTCCGCGGCAGCGGCCGCGGGCACGCAAGACGCGGCCATGCTCGTCGAGAAGGACGGCGAGCTCGAGCGGCTCCTGACCGAGAAGCGTCGCATCGAGGCGTCCCGCCTCGCTGCCGAGTCCATGGATGAGCCCGAGGCGGCCGCGCTGCTGCGCAAGGACCGCATCGCCTCGTCACCTGAGTACCTCGAGCAGGTCCTCACCCAGCTCAGCGCGACCAAGCAGGGCCTCGAGGCCAAGGTGGCCGAGGCCGCCTCCGCAGAGGACGTCGACCGCATCCAGACGGACCTCAAGGGTCAGATGGGCGAGATCTCCCGCATGACACAGCAGCTCGGGGCGACCCAGGACGCCATGCAACGCAAGCTCGAGCAGCTCGAGCAGCGGCGCAGGCAGCTCGAGGAGGAGCAGCACCGGCGCGCCGCGGAGGAGGCGACCCGGGCCGCGGCCGAGGCCGCAACCAAGGCCGCGGCCGAGGCCGCCACGAAGGCGGCCGCGAGGGCCGAGAAGGCGCTCGTGGAGGAGGGGGCGCGCCACGAGGCGGGGGAGGCGGAGGCGGAGGAGGAGGAGGAGGAGGAGGCGACCGGCAGGCAGGTGGCCATGAAGGGCAAGAAGGCCAAGAAGGCCGGCGACCGCCTGCGCAAGGCGGGCAGGCCGGTGCCCGGCGAGGAGGGGGCGAAGCAGACCCTCAAGTTCATCTCCTACCACAGGCGGTTGCGCGACCTGGAGCAGCTCTCGGAGGAGGACGTCGAGGCGCAGGAGCGCATCCAAGACGAGCTGGCGCTGCTCTCGCCAGAGGACATCATGATCCCCCAGGACATCTTCAGCTTCTTCACGAGCCCCGGCGGCCACTCGATGGTGGTGCGCGGGCAGGTCAACACTGGCAAGAGCACGCTCGCGCTGCAGATCGTCGAGGAGATCGCGGAGCTCGACGAGCTGCTCTACGTGCCCACGCGCTCGCGCGACAAGACGCGGTTCGTCCAGTTCCCGTGGCTCTTCGAGAAGGAGGAGCACGACCGCGCGTTCCTGGACGACGAGGAGCGGATGAGGGAGTACCTCAACGAGCAGGGAGACAGGGAGGACCTCATCGAGCTCCAGACGCTCCTCCGGAGGTCGCCCGCCCCCTGGGAGGTCATCAACGTCTACGCGCACGTCGAGGGGAGGCTCCCGCAGCCCACGGTCGTGGTCATCGACCGCATCGACCGGCTCGCCGAGCGCCACCGCGTGGACGTGGGGGACCTCATAGAGGCGCTGCACCGCGACTTGACCGAGCACATGAAGGCCCAGATCATCATGGTGCAGGAGCAGCCGAAGCTCAAGGGCCTGGACGCATACGCGGACGGCTCGGTCGCGCTCAAGGCGTTCTCGAGCGACGAGGGCGAGTTCGTGGGTCAGCTGGAGATATCGAAGCTGACGGGCATCGAGATGACCCAGGGGCGCTACCTCTACAAGGTCAGGGGTGGCAGGGTCATCGTCCTCAAGGGAGTGCAGTCCTACTGAGGTGATGCGGATGGGACACGGTTTCGTCGCAGGAGCCCCCCCCCGTCCGGACAGTGGGAAAATTACAAATACGGACGCGCTCTCATGGATGCGGGCGTGGCACGGACGGGGCCGCGCGCCTGTCGCGGAAGGGAGGCCTGACGCATGACCGACGAGGCGCCCGGGCAGCAACCGGCGGAGGGCACGACCCCCCCGGGGGGACCTGAGGGGGTCAAGGGGACGTGGCCCAGCGGGAGGCCCATCAAGGGACCCGGCGAGGGGCCCGGCGAGGGGCCCGGCGAGGGACCCGGCGAGGGGCCCGGCGAGGCACCCAGCGCGACGCCACCGCCAGTGCTCGCGAACGGGGGCAGCGCGACATCCGAGCAGCACGTCCCGGTTCTGATGCGCAGGTACGTGGCCGCCTTCCGGCGCACGAGGCTGGGCCATGGGGTCCCGGATGAGCCGACGGCGGCCCCGGCGCCCGAGTCCCGCGCCGACCCGGAGGAGGTCGCGGCCGCGCTCGAGGCGCGGCTCACCATCGGCCCCGAGGAGCTCAAGGAGATCCAGGACACCTACAACGTCCACAGCATCGAGGAGATCCTCGTCACGCTCAGGATGAAGGAGGAGGACCTCGTCCGCATCAAGTCCGACTTCTCCATCAAGATGCGCAACTCGCTCGCCCTCCAGCGCATCAAGTTCGAGCGCGAGCTCAGCGACATGAAGAAGCGCATGGAGGAGTTCTCGGAGTTCACGACCGCCGAGGACTTCCTCAAGAAGCGCGAGGAGGAGATGAAGCGCAAGGAGCGCGCCCTCGAGGAGAAGTCGGAGGAGCTCGACGAGCTGCGGGGCGAGCTCGAGCAGCTCAAGAAGTCCGGGCGCATCCCCGCAGGCGCCGGCGGAGGCGCGGCCGAGGGGGCGGACAGCAAGGACACGTCGGAGCTCCGCGAGATAATCGACGAGCAGGCGATGGAGGTCAGCCAGCTCGAGACGTCCCTGAACAGGTCGCGGTCCGAGCTCGACGAGCTCCGGGCCGAGATGGAGAAGGAGGCGCGCAGGAGGCAGGAGGCCCAGGACGAGCTGGACAACCTCAAGAAGGGCTCCATCGCCATGATGAAGTACGTCACCTCCATGCAGCGCAAGAAGGCCGAGGACGAGATAACCGAGCTCAAGCGCAGCGTCGAGGAGGAGGTCAAGCGCCGCGAGGAGCTGCTCGAGGAGCTGTCGAACAAGGAGACCGCGGCCCGCACCAAGGACATCGACCTCGACAAGGCCATCTCGCAGGCCGTGTCCGCGGGCGCGAAGGGGGTGGACCTCGACACCCTAGCGAGGCTCAACCAGGAGCTGCGCGACCGCCAGGCGGCCTTCGAGGCCAAGGACAAGGACCTCAAGCTCAAGGAGCGAAAGATCGTCGCGCAGCTGCGCAAGCTCAAGGAGGAGCGCGAGCGCGCGAAGGCGGCCGAGCGCGAGGCAATCGACGACAGGATGCAGCAGCTGCCCGACTTCCAGGAGCAGCTGCTGCGCAAGGACGAGGAGCTCAAGGGATGGCGCAACCAAGTCGAGGTCCTGGAGTCCGAGCTCACCAAGGTCAAGCGCGCCGTCAACTACAAGGACGACGAGTTCTCGCGGCGGCAGCACGACCTCGAGTACCGCGAGAAGTTGATGCAGGCGGAGCTCACCAGGCTCGAGGAGGCCAAGCGCGACACGGGCGGCTCGACGGAGGTCCTCACGGCGAAGAAGGAGGTCGAGCGCCTCGAGAAGATCATCGCCACGAAGGAGGCCGAGCTCAAGTCCAAGGAGGCGTTCCTCGCAGGCAAGGAGCGCGAACTGCAGGTCAAGGAACAGGCGGTCATCTCGAACAACCTGAGGTCCTCGGCCAAGGAGCGCGAGAACGAGCTCACGGCCAACAAGGTCAAGACGGGCACGGCCCGCCTGGACGACATGATGTACGGCGGCCTCCCGCTGGGCGGCAACGTCCTCATCACGGGCCCTCCCTTCATCGGCAAGGAGGTCCTGGTCGAGGCCTTCATCGCCGAGGGCATCGCCAAGGGCATCCCCGCGGTGCTCATCCTCTCGGACATGTCACCGCAGGAGATGCGCGCCTCGCTCGCCAACCACGTCTCGTCGGTCGGAGAGTACGAGAAGCTGGGGATGCTCAAGTACGTGGACGCGTACAGCATCCCGATGGGCCTCCAGCCGGAGGAGGACAACCCCCACATCACCTACTTGAGCGAGCCCACGGCCTACAATGAGATCATCGGGGCGATGGACAAGCTCTACAAGGAGTTCACCAAGACGGGCGTGGAGTACTTCCGCGTCGTGGTGCTCTCGATATCGACCTTCATCACCTACTCGGACGTGAAGGCGACCTATGGATTCTTGCAGAAGCTCACCGGCCGCCTCAAGCTCATGAAGGCCTGCTCCCTCTACTCGGTCGACGAGGGCATGCACTCGCAGACCGACATCCAGATGCTGGGCCACGTGATGGACGGCTCCTTCCAGTTCAAGGCGGAGAACCTCAAGACATTCATCACCATCCAAGGAGTCTGCGACACGCAGTCGCGGGACTGGATACAGTACCAGTACACCAAGAAGGGCCTCAATATCGGCTCGTTCACCCTCACGCACATAAGGTGAGGGGACGATAGGGAGGGCAAGCGGGCGGGGGGAAGGCCCCACCGGCGCCGTTCGCCCGCATCAGAAATCCGATTCGTCGAGGGCGTACATCAAATTGTACTGTATCTTGACGAGGAACTCCTTCTCCACGGGCTTCTGGCCCTTCGTGGCGCGAATCTCGTTCACGCGGGCGCAGAAGGCGTCGAAGTCCCGGTGGCGCAGCCGCTGGACGTCCTCGCGCGACAGCATGTCCTCGAGCTCCGCCTCCAGCGCGCGGCGCTGCTTGCGGTCCCTCCAGGTAGCCACGGCCGCCTTGGCGACCAGCCCGATGCCCGCGCACACCGCCACGAGCGCGCCCACCGCGAGCCAGAAGAACGGGTCCAAGATGTCGATCATCGTCACGCCCTCCCGCCAGCCTCCCTACGCGTCCCTCCGCCGACCATGCGCCAGCCTCCGCGCGCCCTGCCCCCCGCCGCGGCCAGCGCCGTCACCACCACCGCTCCCATCCCCACCCGTCAGCCCATGAGCGCCCACAGCGGGCGGCCCCAGGCCTCCTCCAGCATGTCCACCGGCAGGTCCACGATGGTCTTCCCGCCCGCCCGCACGAGCAGCGCGACGGGCCGCTCGACCGGCGCCAGCGCCCCCGACCCCTTGGGCCGCCTGACCTTCCTGCGCTTCTCCCCCGAGGCGCCCGTCTGGCCGGGGCCAGTGACGGTGCCGATGGGCTTGACGGGCACCTCGCGCGCCCTCATGGCGCGCTCGAAGTCCCTCGCGTCCGCGACGGGTACCTCGCACACCCACCTGGTGTTGGACTCGGAGAAGAGGAGCGCGATGCGGCGCACCCCCCGCGGGCCCGACGCGTCCAGGTCCACGTCCGCCCCCAGCTGGCCGCCGATGCACATCTCGGAGAGCGCGACGCCCAGCCCCCCGTCCGCGACGTCGTGGCACGCGACCACGAGCCCCTTGGAGTGGGCCGCGAGCATGGCCCCCATGGCCGCATCGAGGGCGTCCAGGTCCACGTCGGGCGCCTCGGGGTGGTAGGCGCCGTGGCGCGCGTAGAGGGCCGAGCCCGCCATCTGGTCGCGCGTCGTGCCTACCAGGTAGAGGCGGTCGCCCGCATGCTTGAGGTCGGACGTCACCGCCCTGCGGGCGTCCTCGATCAGGCCGATGCCCAGCACCGACGCCGTCGGCGGCACCACGCTCTCGGGCGTCTCGTTGTAGAAGCTGACGTTGCCCGAGGG
Organism: uncultured Thermoplasmata archaeon; assembly: GCA_964353355.1. Classification (GTDB taxonomy): domain Archaea; phylum Thermoplasmatota; class DTKX01; order DTKX01; genus CAYGVT01. The sequence continues at coordinate 59,727 of CAYGVT010000148.1, forward strand.
CGACGGGATGCCCAGCCGCTTGCAGGCCGTGCCCATGCCGCGCAAGGTCTCGACGAACTCGCCCATGCGCTCGGGCACCTCGGGGTTGCCGAAGTTGAGGCAGTTGGTGAGCGAGTGCGGGCGCGCCCCCACGGCGACCAGGTTGCGGCACATCTCGTCGATGACCGTGAGCCCGCCACGGTAGGGGTCGTGCGCGGTGACGGTCGGCGCGTAGGCCGTGGCCATCGCGAGGCCCCTCCACGAGCCCTCGATGGGGGTGAGGACGGACGCGTCCTGTGGCCCCGAGTGGCCCATCGCGCCCCTCAGGGGGCCCACGGAGGTCGCCGCGCGCACCTCGTGGTCGTACTGGCGGATGATCCACTCGCGGCTGCAGACGTTTGGGTCCGACAGCGTGGCCAGGAGCTCGGTCTGCAGGTCCAGGCCGTCGGCCAGCGCGCCGCCCTGCTTGGGGGCCTTGGGCCGGCCCACCTTGAACGGGCGGCAGTACTCCGGGCCGCCCGTGTAGAACTCGATGTCCAAGTCGAGGACGCGGACGCCGCGGTAGCGCACGACGGCGCGACGCCCCGGGACGGTGTGGCCCAGCACGGTGGCCTCCACGTCCCACCTCTTGAAGAGGTCCAGGACAGGGGCTACGTTCTCGGGCGCGACCGCGAGCATCATGCGCTCCTGCGACTCGGACACCCATATCTCCCAGGGCTCGAGGCCCTCCTCCTTGAGCGGGACGCGCGAGATGTCGACCTCGGCGCCGGTCCCGCCCGCGAGGGCGAGCTCGCCCACCACGCAGGAAAGCCCCCCCCCGCCCAGGTCCTTCATGCCGCGGAGCAGGCCCTGCGTGGTCGCGTCGATGCATGCGTGCATGAGGGGCTCCTTGGTGATGGGGTCGCCGAGCTGGACCGCCCCGCGGGAGCCCTCCTCGGAGTCCTTCGTTAGCACCGCGGACGCGAACGTGACCCCGTGGATGCCGTCGCGGCCGGTGCGGCCGCCCACGAGCACGAGGACGTCGCCCACGCCCCCGACCGCGCTGTGGGCGATGTCCTTGCGCCTGACGACGCCGACGCAGCCCACGTTGACGATGCAGTTGCCCACGTAGCCCCGGTGGAAGAAGAGGCCCCCGGACACCGTCGGGACGCCGATGCGGTTGCCGTAGTCGCGGATGCCCGCCACGACCCCGGCCATGAGCGCCTTGGGGTGCTTGACCCCGGGCGGGAGCTCGGCCGCGGGCAGGTCCAGCGGGCCGAAGTATAGGGGGTCGACGAGCGCGACCGGCTGCGCGCCCATGCACAGCACGTCGCGGACGATGCCCCCGATGCCCGTCGCGGCCCCGCCGTAAGGCTCGATGGCGCTCGGGTGGTTGTGGCTCTCGATGCGGATGGCGTAGGCCCACTCGTCGTCCATGGCCATGACGCCCGCGTCCTCGCGCGCGAGCACATCGGGCGAGTCGATGGTGAGGATGTGCTGCTTCAGGAAGAACTTGGACGATTTGTAGCAGCAGTGCTCCGACCACGCCTGCCCGATTGCCTGGAGCTCCACCTCGGTGGGGTTGCGCCCCTCGTCGAGGAAGTGGTCGCGCACCCGCCGCATCTCCTCGATGCTCAGCCCGAGGGCCAACTCCCGGCCGATGCGGTCCAGGTCGACGTCGCGCGCCTCCCGCAGGTTGACGTCGACCAGGGGGAAGCCCACATCGCGCTCGTTGAAGTGCATGGCAACACCTGTGCCGCCGCACGCCTCAGAGTATCCTCACGGAGTAGTTGTGGATGACCGGGTTGGCCAGCAGCTTGTGGCACATCTGCTCCAGCTGGGCGCGGGCCCTGTCCTCGTCCGCCTCGGAGAGGCGCAGCCTGTAGACCTTGACGCTGCCCACGTGCTCGATGCCATCGAACCCGAGCAGGCCGAGCGTCTTTCGCACGTTGCCCCCCTCTGGGTCCGCCACACCCTTCTTCAGCTCGACGCGTATCTCCGCCTCGACCAATGTTCCACCCGCTGGATGGTACCGACCTTCTGTAAGGCCCCGGACTGTTATAAGGTTGTCGCGCGCGGGGTGGCAGGACGATGCCGGGGGGCGGCCACGCTAGGGTAGGTTGGCCTTGCCGCGGCCCTTGCCCTCGACCTTCGCGGCCCTGCCATCTCCGTTGCCCTTGCCCTTGCCCTTGCCCTAGCCCTTGCCCTTGCCCTTGCCCTTGCCCTAGCCCTGGCCCTGGCCCTTGCCCTAGCCCTAGCCCTTGCCGTTGCCCTGGCCCTTGCCCTGGCCCTTGCCCTGGCCCTGGCCCTTGCCCTGGCCCTGGCCCTTGCCCTTGCCCTTGCCCCTGACTGTGGCCCTGCCCGTGGTCCTCGTCGGATCCCCGTCGAGCGCGTTCTCGACCATGCGCATGGCGCAGAGGTCGCCGCACATGGAGCAGGTCTCCTCGTCGTCGGGGTTGCACGCGCGTCGCATCTCGCGAGCGCGGTCGCCGTCGAGCGCGAGCTCGAACATGCGCTCCCAGTCCAGGGCCTTGCGGGCGCGGGCCATCTCGATGTCGCGGCCCATGTCCAGCCCCCGCGCGATGTCCGCGCTGTGGGCCGCGATGCGGCTGGCGATGACGCCCTGGCGCACGTCCTCGGCCCCGGGCAGCCCCACGTGCTCGGTCGGGGTGACGTAGCAGAGGAAGTCCGCCCCGGCCCAGGCGGCGAGCGCGCCGCCGATGGCGCCGGTGATGTGGTCGTAGCCGGGGGCGATGTCCGTGACGATCGGGCCCAGCACGTAGAAGGGCGCGCCCCGGCAGGCGGCCTTCATCACGCGCACGTTTGCCTCTATCTGGTCCAGGGGCAGGTGCCCCGGGCCCTCTACCATGACCTGCACTCCCGCCGCCCACGCCCTCTCGACCAGCTCCCCGAGGATGAGCAGCTCCTGCAGCTGCGCGCGGTCGGTCGCGTCCGCGAGGCTGCCCGGGCGGAGCCCGTCGCCGAGGCTGAGCGTGAGCTCGTGCTCGCGCGCGATGTCGAGGACCTGGTCGAACCGCGAGTAGAGCGGGTTCTCGCGCCCGTTGTGCAGTATCCATGCCACCAGGAAGCTCCCGCCGCGGCTGACGACGCCCGTGACGCGCCGCTGCCTCTGCAGCCTGCCGACGCTCTCGAGCGTGATGCCGCAGTGGACGGTCGCGAAGTCCACGCCGTCGTGCGCGTGGGCCTCGACCGCGCCCAGGATGTCGTCCTCGGACATCTCGACGATGGAGGAGCCGCGCGCCGCGGCCATCCCCGCCTGGTAGATGGGCACCGTGCCCACGGGCACGTCCAGCTCCGCGAGGATGGCGCGCCTTATGGCGTCCACGTCGCCACCGGTCGAGAGGTCCATGACTGCGTCCGCCCCGTACCTCACGGCCGTGCGGGCCTTGCCGACCTCCTCCGCGAGCGACGCTCGCGCCCTCGAGGAGCCGACGTTGGCGTTGACCTTGACCCTCAGCCCCTCGCCGATGCCCAGGGGGCGCGCGCGACCCCTCGCGTTGAGGGGGATGACGGCGCGGCCCGCCGCGACCGCCCTGCGCAGCCGCTCCGGGTCGATGCCCTCGTCCCTGGCGACGGCCCGGACCTCGGGCAGCTGGGCGCGCTTGGCGTCCCTGAGGATGCTCACGGCCACAGGGTAGTGGCCGACGACTAATAAAAGTTGCTCCCAGCAGGGCCCGCCCCCCCGTCCTCCCAGCAATGGCCATCGGCCGGCCCCGCCCACCTCGCGACAATGTTATATATGCCGAATCCGCATATGCGCCCTGACCGAGGGAGGCAGTTCAGATGCCAAGGGAGCTTATGAAGACGTACATCGCGGGTTTCGATGACAAGCTCGGGGGCGGCATCCCAGAGGGCTCCGTCGTGCTGATCGTCGGGGAGCCCGGCACGATGAAGTCGTCGCTCGCGTTCAACGTGCTGTTCCACAACGCCGTCAAGGATGGCGTCCCGGGCGTGTACATCTCGCTCGAGCAGTCCCGCGAGAGCCTCATGGACCACATGAGCAACCTCGAGATGGACATCTCGGTCTGCGAGGACCTGGTGAGCATCCTGGACCTGGGCCTCATCCGCAAGAACCTGACCATGCTAGCGGACCAGTCGTGGATGCACGTTTTCAAGATGTACGTCGAGCAGCTCCAGAAGACGCACGACTTCAGGCTCATGGTGCTCGACTCGCTGCCGGTCCTGGAGCTCCTCGCGGAGTTCAAGTCGCCGCGCGCGGACCTGTTCCACTTCTTCGAGTGGCTGCGCGACCAGGACATCACGACCTTCCTCATCTCCGAGATGAGCCAGGACTCGAACGCCTACGCCAAGTACGACGAGGACTTCCTGGCCGACGGCATCCTCCATGTCAAGATGGAGAAGGTCGACGACATCAACATCCAGCGCCGGCTGCGGTGCGTGAAGCTGCGCAGCTCGAACCACAGCATGAACTTCTTCACGCTGCTCTTCCACGACGGCGTGTTCGAGGTCACCAGGGTCATCGGCGACAAGAACGACTGAGCGGGCACGGCGCGCCCACCACTGGTACGGACCTCCATGGCATCAAGGCTCCAGCACCGCAGCTGGAGGGGGTTTGGGCCGGGTGCCCGCTCGGGCCCGTGACCGGGGGGGTCGGGGTAGAAGGTGCCGGGGCCCGAACGAAGGCGATGGGGCCGTGCACATCTTCAAGGCCAAGGCTGCCGCCCCAGATTCAAGGTATGGCACGCCGCCCCGCGCGGCACCGTCCGCGCCCCTCGCGCGTCACGCGACGGTCTCGACCCTCTTGACGCCGGGCACGGCCTGCTTGAGGTACTGCTCGACGTTCTTCATGGTCATCGACTGGGAGTAGGGGCAGTGCGCGCAGTGTCCGCGCAGCGCGAGCTTGACGACGCCGGCCTTCTCGTCGACGTCCACGATCTCCACGTCGCCACCGTCCATCTGGAGGGCGGGGCGGATGCGCTCGTTGATGGCCTTCTCGACCTCTTGCCTCATGGTCATCTCCGGTCCCGCGGCAGCCGTGTGGCGGTGGCCACCAGCGTCGCGCAGGCGAGGTAACGGGGGGGCCGCATATCAAGCTATCCCCGCCAAGGGGCGGGGGGTTGGTGGTCGGGCGGGGGCCTGTTGTAGGGTGGGGGGTGGGGGCAGGGAGATGAGGGGTCAAGGGCATCCTGCCAAAGGAAGGGGCGTTGATTGTTGAGGGGAGCGGGATGTCACAGGATCCCATGATATGACACATCCTCTCATCGATGGTAGGTGAACGGCCTCCCAATGCACGGTCAAAACCTGTAAAAGGGCGCGCGCGTCGGAGCAGGCACCTCCGTTTCATGTGGAACCCGGCGGGGGGGTCATGACACTGCTGCGTTAGGCCACAGGCCCCTAACAGGACCCCATGGCCCGACCCCGAGGCCATACGATTCTGGAACCCCCTCTCGGGCGATCCGGCCCTCCGAAAGATTTTTGAAGGCACAGTGTGTTCTCCACAGCACCGGAGGGATCCCTACGAACCACAAGTGGTTAGTAGTAGTAATGCTAGCGCTAGCAGGACTCGTGCTCCTCGCCATTGCCGGGACGGCCTCAGCTGCTCCCGGTGACCCCGTCGTCGTATGTCCAGAGGACATACCTGGCGCGGACGTGATCGTGTTCTACGGCGACAGCTACACATTCGATGTGAGCCAGAGCTTCAGCCCGAACGGCATCATGTACTTCACCATCGTGTTCAAGGATGGCGGTACGCCGGTCAGCCTTTGGTCCGACGACGGAATCGAGGACTACACCTTCACCTTCTGGGGCCAGACCTGGGTGACGGTGACCGCGTACGACTGGCTCAGCAGCAAGGGCATGGGCTACTTCTCCATCGACGTGGTGGAGCTCGTGGACTACGACATGGACTGGCTCTCCGAGTACAGGGTCATCGACCACAGCTTGTACCTGAGGGGCGCGAACCTCAATGTGGACGGCTCCACCGTCGTGTTCAATGACGGCGTGGGCACCACCCCTGGCGGCAGCACATCCGGGGTCCCGGACCAGCTCACCGAGAGCATCAACCCGAGCGGGACAGCCCTTGCAGGCACCTGGAAATCCTACTATACCTACTACTATGGCTCCAACTACGGGGCGATCTCTGAGGACCCGGACACCAAGCTGAGCGGCGAGATGTCCATCAAGTGCGGCCCGGGCAGCTACGGCTACTCGTACGGCTTCGAGTACTGGTTCACCACCCCCGCCGACCTTCGTGAGTTCAACACCGTCACCTTCTGGCTTAGGAACACCTACGGTTACTACTACAACTACATCTACCTCTACGGCTCGGGCTCGTACGGCTCCCCCTATGCGTACTCGTACGAATACATCTGCCAGATGGCCTCGACGAGTGGCTGGTATGGCATAACCTACTCCCTCGATTTCAACCGCGTGGGCTACGGTAACAACTACTTCTACTCCGGTCTCGTCAATGTCTATCTGATAAGGTTATACATCTACGCCTACACGGGGACATCCTGGGTCGACAACATGGCGTTCTACAAGAACGAGGCGTACGGCGACCAGATCACCGAGAGCGTGTACCCCTCAGGGGACCTGGCCGGTTCCTGGTCCGGTGGCTACAGCGGCGCCACGACCTCGACGAGCGCCTACGTAGGAGCCCAGTCCGTCCAGTACTACATGCCCGGGAGCAGCTACTACAGCATCGCTTACACCTTCAACTCACCCCAGGACATGTCCCAGTTCGACGCGCTGCGCATGTTCAACTGGTGGACCGGTTACTACTACCTCTACTGGTACGGCCAGTTCTATGTCTACTTCTCCAACGGGGGCTACGTCTCCTACTACAACGCGAACATGTTCAACTACTACGCCTCCTACTACTACGGACGTTGGTACATACTCAGCCTCCCGTGGGGCCCCAATAGCAATCCGTACCAACAGAGCAACGTCGACTGGACGAAGGTCAAGAGCATCGAGTTCACCAGATTGTACACCTACCCGTACGCTGGATATCTAAGAATCGACGGAATGGAGTGGTACGGCCCGGGCAAAGCCGGCACGTACGACAGCGTCCCTCTCGCCATCTACAACGACGGTGGCGACACTACCATAACAAATTCCCGCGTCCAGGGCGGCGCGAAGACGGGGGCCCGCATCCTGACCGATGGCGGCACCGCCACCTTCAAGGCGTCCACCTTCGACAACATCTGGGCGACCCAGTACGATGGCGTGCACAACGCCGTGAGCACCTACGGCGGGCTCGAGGTCTACGGGGACGCCGTCATCGACAACATCATCTTCACGAACTGCAAGGGCCCGGGCCTCGCGCTGTTCGACGGCACCATGCAGATGAACCCGGCCACCATCGACCTGTTAGGTACTGCCCAGAAGCTCAAGGCCTCACCCATGATCATCGTCGGGGCAAGCGAGAACGCCGTCGGACCGCTCAAGTTCGACGTGACAGGATGGTCGTTCAGGTCCAGCTCCAAGGGCTCCGGCATGATGGTGATGCTCGATGGATGCACGGCGGACACCGACATCCTGGTCCACGGCAACCAGGTAACCGCCAACGGAGGCGATGGCATCATCGTCTCGAGCTGGGGCGCCTCCGGGGACATCAAGGTCAAGGTCTACGACCAGACCTTCAGCGACATGGGCAACAACGGGCTCAACCTGTGGTTCTCCGCAGGCCAATGGTCGGCCACCGCCAAGACGGTCATCGAGATCACGAACGTGACCGTCTCGGGCTCTGGCGCGAACGGCGTCCAGATGACCTTCGGCGCCGGGGCCCAGACTATCGACGTCGCCGTCACGGACTGCACCTTCAACGACAACGAGGCCGCTGGCGTGGCCCATGCGCTCGGAGGGCTCTTCGGCGACATCTCGCTCAGATACCACAACGTCTCGGTCGAGTCCAACGGGGGCAACGGCATGGAGTTCACGGCCGCGATGGCGCCTTACATTGACATGGACGGGAACGCGATTAGCCCGGTCATGTCCATCGACGGTACCCTGTCCTCCTGCACGATCAAGGGGAACTCCGCCAACGGTCTGTTCGAGGACCTCAGCGCGCTCGAATCACCCAATGGCGGCGTCGCACCCCCATGGCCGTGGTCCGGATCGACGCGCACGTCGTTGTTCCTCGACCTGACCCTCGACACCGTGGTCATCATCGAGAACGCGGGCGCCGGTTGGTGGACGACGAGCAGCGACGGGTGGATCGATGCCAACCTCCGTGCCGACCATCGCATCGTGAACACCACGATAGAGGACAACCGTGGCGAGGGCGTGCACATCGAGCCCACCGTCGACGTGCTGGCCAGCGATGCCAAGGTCGAGGACCTCTGGACGTTCGAGGACAGCTTCATCAACGACAACCGCATCGGCGTCTATCACTTCTGGGGCTACTATAACCCGGGCTATTACTCCGAGGTCACCCTGAGGAACTGCAAGCTCGAGGGCGCCGAGGCGCAGGCCATCCTGGCACACGGCGGCACCACCTCCGACGGCGTCAGGGAATGGGGGGTCGCGGGCGTCCTGGGCGTGAAGTACCTCGTGAACGGCTGCCGCATCACGAGCCCCATCGTGCTGGAGCTCAAGGGCGCCAGCGACTGGGGCCGCTCCGACTGGAGCGCGGGCATGGGCATCCAGTTCACGGACAACATCGTTGACACCGAGGAGAACGTCATCTTCAGCCTCGGCGCAACGCCCGACAGCATTGATTTCAATGCCTGGGGCGAAATCGGCAACAACAAGTTCTACAAGAAGTTCATGGAGGATGGGGTCGCGCTGGACATCTACGGTGGCCAGAACGTGGCCATCGACGTGACCATCCGCGACCTCAAGATATCCAACGCTCCAGGCTCCGGCCTCGACATACGTGCCGGACTGCTCTGGAGCGGGTTCGAGCAGCACATGATGTCAGGGGCCATCAAGGTCTTCAACGTCACGGTCGAGAAGCCTGCCTGGAACGGTGTGAACCTCACCGTCGACAACGCCCAGGTCATCGGCGCGAAGACCCGCGCGATACTGCAGACCGACGGGCTCACGGTGAACGGCGGCATCAACGGCATCAAGGCCTACGAGATCAACGGCAAGATCTACAGGTCGACGATATCCGGGTGCTCCGCCCAGTCCGTGAACATCGGTTACGCGCTGTTCGACTTCTACGGCTGTGACATCGGCCCCATCACCACCGACAACATCTTGGTGATGACCAAGGGCGCCGCACGCATCTGGTACGACGTCGGCGTCGAGGTGAAGTGGGCGGGCGGGGCCCGCGTCGTGGGCGCTGTGGTGTCCATGCAGGACAACACCCTTGCGACCATTGGCGTGAGCACCATGGGCGCCAACGAGCCCGTCCCGTTCGGCTACGTCAACTCCTACACCGTGCTACCAGATTCTGTCTACTCCAGGACCCCGTACTTCCTGCAGACGACCTACCTGGGCCTCACGACCGAGAAGTTAGAGGACATCACGGCCAACATTATCATCGAGCTGGTGCTCGTCGACGACATCCTCCCGAGGCTGACCGTGACGACTCCAGCAGACGGTGCCGCCCAGACCGACCGCTCGCTCGAGGTCAAGGGCTTCGCGTGGGACCTGCACTCCGGCCTCGACCGGGTCGAGGTGTCCATCGACGGCGACGAGTGGTTCGTCGCGACGGGCACCCAGGACTTCGTCTACACGTTCGCGAGCGTGCCCGAGGGCCAACTGGTCCTCATGGTGAAGGCCATCGACCTTGCAGGCAATGTCAGGCTCGAGGAGAGGGCCGTGCTGGTCGACGCCACCGCGCCCCTTATCCAGGTCATCGAGCCCACGCTCGACGTGTTCTCGACGCGCGAAGGCAACTTGAACATCATCGGTGTGACCGAGATCGGCGCGACCGTCTCCATCGCCAACACGCCTGTCGCGCTGGAACTCACGATGTTCACCCACACGCTATCGCTGCGCGAGGGACCCAACGAGGTCCGTGTGATGGCATCCGACCGGCTGGGCAACACCGCGGTCCACATCATAACCGTGACGCTCGACACCATCGCCCCGCCGCTCATCATCATCGAGCCCAGGCCCAACGCGGCCCTCGGGAAGGCGCGCGTGACGGTGGTGGGCCAGACCGAGGAGGGCGCCGCCGTAAAGATAAACGGCGCACCCGTCGCCAACCTCCAGGGCGCCTTCACCGGCACAACCACCCTGGTCGAGGGCGCCAACGTCATCGTCGTCGAGTCGCAGGACGCAATAGGCAACGTCATGACGGCCCGTGTGCCCGTGGTCATCGACACGGCCGACCCGTGGATCTCGCTCGTTCTCCCGCAGACGGGCATGGTCTATGGCTCGACCGGCGTACCCATCGACGGGTGGGTCGAGCCCGGCACGCTGGTCTTCGTCAACGACGTGCCCTTCGCGGCCTCCGACGGGCACTTCATGGGCAACCTCGCAGGGCCCGAGGGCGCGTTCACCGTCTCCATCGTAGCGGTGGACAGGGCGGGCAACGACGCGGCGAGGACGCTGTCCGTCGTCGTCGACCTGACCGCACCGACCATCGTGCTCGACGAGCCGATGGACGGCCTGGTCACGAAGGACGACTACGTGATGCTCGTGGGCAAGCTCGTCTGGGAGCGTGAGACCTTCCGCGAGGTCACCTTCACGCTCAACGGCGGCTTCCTGCCGTTCGCGGCCGATGGGACGTTCCGCGAGCGCGTGCAGCTGGGCGAGGGGACCAATCCCATGACGCTCATCGCCACCGACGACGTGGGCAACGCGCACACGATGACCCTGACGGTCATGCGCGACAGCACCGCGCCGTTCCTGCTGGCGGAGCCGACGCCGACTTTCATGCACGCGGTCTGGAACAAGCCGGCCACCTACCACGCGCTCGTCTACGTCGAGGGCGACACTGAGCCCGGGGCGACCGTGACGGTGGACGGGGCCGAGATAGACATCGACCCGAGCGGGCACTTCAACGTGTCCGTGCAGCTCCCTGAGATACTCGCGAGCGACGAGCTCGTCCACGCCACCATCCTGGTAAGGGCGACCGACGCCGCGGGCAACTCCCGCGAGCAGACCATCGACATCTACCGGCTGAAGGCGGAGGAGAAGGAGACGGGCGTCGCGAAGTACGACTCCGCCCAGTGGTGGGCGCTCGTGCTCAGCATCATCGTGCTCGTGCTCGCGCTCCTCACGGTGTGGCTCCTCCTGAGGTCGGCCGAGAGGAAGCGCGTCCTCGAGGCCGAGGCCTCGACGGTGGAGGGGAGGTGAGCCAGATGAACAGGGGGAGACTCTTGGTCAGGATCGTCGCGTTCGCCGCGCTCGTGGCGCTCGCGGCCATCGTGCTGGTCATCGTCGCCGGTCCTGCCGGTGCGTCCTGGAGCGGCGAGCCGCTGCCGGCGTTCGGCGACGACTGGTGGATCGACGAGGACACCTGGTACGAGGACGAGACGATCGACCTGTATGGAAGCATCTCTGTGGACTACGGCGTCTTCGTGGAGCTCAGCGGCTGCACCGTCACGTTCTACAGCGACTGGGACGACCAGCACGGCATCGAGGTCTGGTGGGGCGAGCTCGACTTCACGTCGAGCGCAAGCGGCCCGACCATCGTGCAGGCGGACCAATCGTGGAACGGGTACCCCATGACGTGGTACTACTACTGCTACGACATGATGTACATAGAGGGCTCCGAGGTCTACGACGTCGGGTGGGGCATCAACTACTACGGCGGGGACACGCTCGTCATCGAGGACTCGATCATTAACGGGATGTACGAGGCCCTTGTCATTAATGGGGACGCCGCCATCTACAACTCCGTCATCTCGGCACAGTACTACGCGATGGACGCCTACGGCAGCACCCTCACCATCGAGGGCTCCGAGTTCTCGGGGATGTACCAGGGGATCTACAGCGGTGCGGACGCCGACATCCGTGACTCCTCATTCTACTCGTCCCAGGGCACGGGGGCCTACCTCTTCGGCACGATGTCGAACGTGGAGGAATGCTACTTCGAGGCGTACGGCAACGGCGTCTACGCGTCGGGCACGACGTACATCGGAAACTCGACCATCATCAGCCAAAGGAGCGCGGCCATCTACGCCTCGGGGACGAAGCTCACGGTCGAGAGCTGCTCCGTCCAATCGGGGGTCCAGGGCATCATGACCTACTGCGACAGCTTCATCTCCAACACGACGGTCGAGGTGCTGCACAAGCCCACCTCCGTGACGAGCTGGTACACCCTGTACGGCATCTACGCCTCCGGCAAGAAATGCTTCATGGAAAACGTGGACATCACCGTGACGAGGGACATGAACGGCACCTACAACACATCGAGCCAGGGCATCTACCCCTACCTCTACGGCCTGTACCTGGGCTCGGCGAACGTGGGCTCCCTTAGCAGCAGCAACGTCAGGATACACATCACGAACCACGTGGACATCCACAACTACTACGTGTCGAGCTACGTGTACCTGTACTTCTACCTCTACACCTACGGCATCTACATGACGGGCAACACCATCTGCACGGCCATAGACGGTGTCCAGATCGACATCGACGAGGCCTACTACGGTGCTATTTACAAAGCCACGAACGGCCGCGTGTACTTCTACAACTACCAGAGGTTCATATACTCCACCATCGGCTCGAGCGGCAAGGCCCCGATCGAGATCAAGCACCTCACGTTCGACGGGGTGCGGCCCGTCCTGCGCACTGGCGGGAACGTGAACTATATCTACAAGACCTACACCAGCAGGTACCTGTTCTACTTCAGCGACAACAAGGACTCGCGCGCCGCCGACGCGGTCGTGAGCTTCAGCGACATAACCGTCACGGACTCACTGTTCGGCTACGTCATGTACCTTCCCACCTACCAGGACCTCGAGGTCACCGACTGCACCTTCTCGGACATGGAGGCCTACTACGTCATCTACTCCAGTGGGCAGCAGAGGGCATGGACCATCACCGAGTGCGACTTCGTCCGCCTCACGGCCATCTCCAACCCGCGCTACAACGGCTACCCGTTCATCTACATCTACGGGTCGAAGGGCGAGGGATACCTGGGCAACTGCACCTTCGACGGCCTGACGGGGACCTCGATGCTCTACCTGCGCTACCAGGGGGACAGGGCCATCATCGAGTTCAACACCGTCACCAACTGCTTCCAGTGGAAGGACACCGGTGACAACTGGTTCTACATCGAATCCAACGCCGACAAGGTGGAGGTCCGCCAGAACACCTTCATTGACAACAATGCACGGTACTTCATGGGCCTCTACTACAACGAGAAGCGCATAGTCATCGAGGACAACGACTTCCAGGGCAACGCGATCCAGGACTGGCTCCTGCGCATCTACGCCAACTACGAGGAGATCGACGTCTCGCTCAACACCATCGAGTCCAACACCGGCAACATGCTGCTGTTCGAGTACACCTACCGCCAGGTCAACTTGGAGAAGAACGTCATCACCCTCAACGCGGCTGGCGCGGGATACATCCTGCGCACCACCTACACCCAGAACGGGCTCCGTATCGCCGACAACGAAGTGACCAACAACACGGCCGACGGCGCAATATTCTACTTCATCGGTCCGACCTACTGGTACTGGCCCGGCTTCGCCGCGTTCGCGGTCGACCGGAACACCTTCTCCGACAACGTCGCTAGCTCCGCGGTCAACGGCGGCATCGTGGTCATCAGGGGCGCGAGGTACGACACGCCGGTGAGGCGCAACTCGTTTTACAACAACGTGGGCAACTGCATCAACTTCTACCGCCCCTACAACTACTACACGTACGAGACCTCCTGGTACTTCACGGTCGACGGCAACTACTTCGAGGGCAACCGGGACCCGGCCACCCTCTGGGTGGACATCTCGACTTACAACGTCGTCGTGAAGCGCAACACGGGCAAGCTCAATGCGGGCCCGCTGGTGAAGACGGTCTTCACGGCCCACTACGTCTACGACACCTCGATGCAGCCCTACTTCTACGGCGAGGTCCGCGGCGCGTACACCTTCGACGTGGACTACAACGTGTGGACCCAGAACTCCGGCGGCGGCATCGACATCAGGGCCTTGTGGCACGACATGTACACCATCGCATCGCTCCCCGAGCAGCAGGTGAGCATCAGGAACAACGTCCTGGACATGAACACGGGCGGCTACTGCATCAAGATCGTGGACTTCGGCGCCGCGCCCCTGATGGTGAACAACCAGTTCAAGGGCTCGGAGTACGGCGTGTACCTGCAGGCCATCGACTACAGGGCGTACTGGCCGAGGCTCCAGCTCGCGTTCAGCGCCGAGTCCTTCGACGGCGGCGCCAACGGCGTGACCGCCTGGGCGCTCGTCAACGGCGACGCGGATTTCACGAACTGCAAGTTCGAGAACTACAGGGAGGCCGTCTACGTCAAGGACGGCACCATCAACGTCTGGTGGAGCGCCATCCCCGAGCGGTCGGGGAGGACCGAGGGCAGGGGCTACATATACGTCTACAACCACCTCGAGCTCCACGTGACCTGGTCCGACGCCCTGGGCGTGGACAGCGGGAGGCCCGCGGTGGGCGCGACCGTGGCCATGATGGGCGCAAACGGCAGGTACCTCGACAAGATGAACACGGACGAGGATGGCCGCCTCGGGCCGATGGTCGTCTCGCCTTGGACATGCGTCGAGGGCAGGATGGACGCGTGGTCCCCGTTCTCGACGACCGTCCTCTCGGGCGGTCTCACGGGCATCTACGTCATCAACGTCATAGGCGAGAAGGTGGGCGTGGACGCGGAGCACCTGGTCATCCAGGACACCGTGACGCCCTCCATCACCGTGACGGCCCCGTCGCAGGGCTCCATCAGCAACCTGCTCGACATGCCCGTCGAGGGCTTCCTGTTCGAGACCGGCTCGGGCGTGAGCGTGTTCCACGGCTGGGTCGACTCGGGCGTGCCGAGGGACATCACCCCCTCGGGTGTGTGGTCGTCGTTGTTCGCTGGGCTGGCCCCCGGGGAGCACACCCTGTGGCTCGAGCTCATCGACCTGGCCGGCAACAAGCGGGTCGAGCAGGTCTCGTTCACCATCGACGCCGCGGCGCCGGTGATGATCCTGACCAGCCCCGAGGATGGCCTCATCACGGCCAACCCGGCCATCGACATCCGCGGCACGTTCTCGGACGACCTGAGCGACCTGGTCGACATCGTGGTGCGCATCAACGGCGTGAGGACCGTCACGGGCACGCCCGGGGTCCTCCTCGAGCCCTTCACGCTCACCGAGGGCGTGAACGCCATCAGCATCGACGCGACCGACGCGGCAGGCAACAAGGCCTCCGTGACGCTCACGGTCACGCTGGACACCTACCCGCCGACGCTCTACGTCTACAACCCCCTCGACCGGCTGCTCACCCCAGACGACCTGCTGACGGTCGACGGCCTGTCGGACGCCGGCACCGTGATCAAGATCGAGGTCATGCAGGGCGGTGTGACGAAGGACGAGGAGACCGTGGTCGCCAGGTCGGACGGCACGTTCGTCGCGGCGATGACGCTGCTCGAGGGTGCCCAGACCGTCGTCGTGACGGCCAAGGACTCCCCGGCGAGCAACGTGAGGGTCGTCAGTCGCATCGTCACGCTGGACACGACACCCCCGACCCTCATCATCGACAGCCCGTCGGCCGGCGTGAAGTACTTCAGGACGGCCGGCATGACGCTCATCGGGCACATCGAGGACCCGGAGCCGGTCAAGGTCGTGGTGAAGGTCAACGGCAAGCCCGTCCCGCAGAGCGGCACGTTCACGGTCCAGCTGACCCTGGTCGAGGGCCAGAACCCCATCGTGGTGACCGCCGAGGACGAGGTTGGCAACGTCGCCACCCAGACCCTCGACATCATCCGCGACACCGTGAGGCCCGAGCTCGAGGTCGATGTGCCCGCGTTCTGGCTGACCAACGAGGCCGTACTGCTCCTCAGGGGCAGGGTCAACAAGGACGCCGACAAGGTCGAGGTCCGCGGGGAGGAGGTCACCGTCGACGAGAACGGCCAGTTCCGCGTGACGCTGGACCTCTCGACCGAGAGCAGCCCCATCCTGGTGGTCGCCACCGACATCGCGGGCAACTCGCTGACCTACACCATCGACTTCGTCTACGACGGCACCGACCCGACGTTGACGCTCGACACCATCGTGAGCCAGACGTCCGAGGCGATCGCCTTCGTCAACGGCAGCGTCGACGACGACAAGTCCACCATCACACATGTCATGATAAAGGGCAACCCGTTCCCCGTGGTGGAGGGCAGGTTCATGGCCATCATCGACCTCAGCACGGCCGGTGACGGGTGGAACAACTTCACCGTCTTGGCCGAGGACGAGGCCGGCAACACGGCGACCCGGTACGTGAACATCCACTGGGTGCCCCCGCCGCCCGCGGACACCACCGAGGACGGTGGTCCCTCGAACGAGGCCCTGTCATGGATCGGGTTGGTGCTCCTGGCGGCCGGCGTCACGCTGGTGCTGACCGCGTGGTTCCTATCGAGGCGCACCTCCAAGGAGGTAGGCGAATGAGCGACCACAGGAACGCGCTCGTCGCGATGCTGGCGCTCGGCGCCCTGGCGGTGCTCGCCCTCGTGGCGGCGACCGCCCTCGCCGACCCGGACATCTCGAACCCGCCCACGGCCGACTGGTTCTTCGACAGCGGCAACCAAGTGACCATCACGGGAAAGGCGTGGGACATCAACTACAACATCACGGTGGCCAACAAGACCCATCTGACGCTGAGCAGATGCGCTTTCGACATCTACGACAGCTGGGACCTGAACGCGCTGTGGATGAATGTGTGGTGGAACGGGACGATGGATCTCGTCGACTGCACGTTCTTGTCCAGCGGCGACCGGGGCTACTTCATCGTCGCCGACGGCAACATCACCATCACCGGCGGCAAGTACGCTGGCATGGTCCAGCCCGGGTACCGCATGGGCGGCCTGAGCGCCATGGGATGCTACGTGAGCATCGACGGCGCCACGTTCAGCGACACGATGGGAGGCCCGGCCATCTACGCTAAGAACTGCGACTTCATCGCCAAGGGCGTCACGGTCAAAGGGTCCGGTGACTCGACGCACGCGGCCGTGTACCTGTACTACACGGGCAACCCGATGGACAGGGCCTTCATGGTGAGCCTCGATGGCTGCTTCCTCAACGACAACGTGGGCGGCGGCCTCAAGGTCGAGTCCATGCGCAACTGGGCCGACGTCGGCATCATCATATCTGGCTGCGAGGTCAACAACAACGACTACGTGGGATTGGAGTTCAGGCTCGGGGCGGAGTACCCGACGATGGACAGCACCAACGGCACCATCGACATCTCGCTCACGGCCACCGATGTCATCGGCAACAAGGACCTGGGGCTGTGGCTCTACGCCTACCGATGGCAGCTGGACGGGACGGCGGTCACGAACGTCGCCATCGACGGCTGCACGTTCGAGAACAACAACGACGGCGGCGTCTTCATGGCCTTGGGCGACACCGACACCGACATAAGCGTGTCCATCACGCGGACCACGTTCAAGGACAACGCCCTGAACCCCTACAACTGGAACGTGGGCGGATTGCTGCTCGACGAGTGGAGCCACACGGGCGACCTCACGGTCGTGCTCGACGGCTGCACGTTCGACAACAACGGCAGGTCCGGCATCACGATTTACCAGAACGGGCTCATGGGCACGGGCTCCATCGACGTCAAGGACACCGAGTTCATGGACAACCAGGAGAGCGGCATCACGCTCTACTTCAACCAGTACTACCCGAAGTTCGCCCCCATCAGCATCGAGCGGTGCGGCTTCAGCGGCCACCAGTATGCCGCCATCTTCCTCGGCGACAACGGCCTCTACGGGGTCGGCTACGAGCTCACCGTCAAGGACTGCGACATCACGGGCCCCGACGGCGGGGGCCTCATCTCGGATGCCGCCTGGGAATCGGCCGGCGAGGTCAAGTGGACCGTCGAGGGCTGCGACTTCACAAACCTCGAGGGGCCCGCGGTCGAGTTCGGCTTCGGCTACGTCCAGGCGGACACGACGCTCGAGCTCAAGGACTGCACCATCGACGGCACGGGAGGCGTGCGCTACACGGTCATGGACAGCCAGGACACGGTCGGCGCCACACACCACCTGTACATGGAGAGCACCGACATCAAGGACACGAACGGCCCCGCGGTCGAGTTCCTGGTATACGGATACTACGGCGTCGGGCTGATGATGGAGGCCAAGGATGTCGCGATAACCAACGCGCTCTACAGCGGCATCCGGGCCCTCGCCACGACCAACTACGCGAGCACCACGATGTCCATCGAGATCGGCATCGAGCTCACCGACGTGAGCATCGACGGCATCACGGGCGACGGCCTGAACGTCGGCACGGACCTCATCCAGTACAAGGGCACCAGGACGCTCACGGCCGACGGGCTCACCATCCTCAACACCCAGAAGGCGGTGACGCTCAGCGGCATGCGCGCCGAGTTCTGGAGGACCAAGCTCGCGAACACGCTCCGCCAGGACGTGACCGTCATCACGTCGGAGGCCGACCTCTACGCCATCGACGTCAGCGGCATCGCGGAGGACAAGTTCCAGGTCATCGAGTCGGGCTCGATACGGTTCTGGTACTCGCTCGAGATCCACGTGCTGTGGGACACGGGCAAGAGGGTCGACAACGCGGTCGTCGAGGTGATGGACAACCACCACACGCTCATCGGAGTGTACACCCAGACGCCCACGGTCGACATCCCGGTGCTCACGTTCAACTCGTTCCAGCTGCGCGAGACCGGCCTGTACACCAGGAGCCCCTACCTGCTCAACGTCACGTACCAGGCACTGGGGAGGCTCATGACGGTCGAGCTCGACAGGTTCAAGAACGTGACGGTGGAGCTGGCGGACCACACACCGCCCAGGATATTCATCAACGAGCCCGTCAACGGCTACGTGCAGCAGGCCCTGTCCATCAAGGTGCGTGGCTCGTCCTACGACTCCGAATCGGGCATGGACCGCGTCGAGGTGTCCATGGACAACGTCGAGTGGTTCCCGACCACGTCCACGACCAGCTGGACCCACACGTTCAGCGTCGACACCGACATGGTGAGGCAGTCGCTGGGCGCCTTCTTCATCAGGGCCAGGGCATTCGACAAGGCCGGGAACACCCAAGAGACGATGATCACCGTGCGCGTCGACCCGTTCGAGCCCGAGCTGCTCGTCGAGTACCCGCCTGTGAGGGAGGGCGGCTTCCCGACCAACCAGGGCACAATCCAGGTGCGGGGCGTCACCGAGGCTGGGGCGTTCGTGACGGTCAACGGCATACCGGTCCCGCTGGCGGGCACCTACTGGAACACCGCCATCGACCTGGTCGAGGGGCCCAACACTGTCACGGTCTTGTCGGCGGACGCGCTCGGCAACACCAACATCGTGAAGCTCACCGTGGTCCTGGACACGAAGTCCCCGTACATCGTGGTCCTGAGCCCGAACGAGGGCGAGATGTTCACGACCTCGACCGCCATCGTGTCGGGTCAGGCCGAGGAGGGCCTCGCCATCAGCGTCAACGGCGTCGAGCTCGACTACGCGGCCGGCTCGTTCAACCACGCCCAGGCCCTGCTGAGGGGCGAGAACCTCATCACCGTCAGGGCGGTCGACCCGGCGGGCAACGTCGCCCGCATCACCCGGACGGTATGGCTCGACGACGTGCTCCCGGCGCTCATGGTGAGCGAGCCCCGCGATGGCTCGTACCTGATGGCGGCGAGGTTCTACGTCGCGGGCTCGACGGACATCGACTCCGAGCTTACCATCAACGACGAGCGCGTGGTGCTCGACCACGGCACGTTCCGCCACGAGGTCATAGGCGTCGAGGGGGCCAACAGGGTCCACATCGTCGCCGTCGACCCGAGCGGCAACACGGTCGAGGTCACGTTCACGGTGAACGTCGACATGCTGTCGCCCACCATGGCGCTCGCCGCGCCCGCGGCGGACGGCACGGTCGTGCGGAACGCGACTTACATGGTCGAGGGCTCGGCACAGGGCGCGAGCAAGGTGCTCATCAACGGCGTCCTGGTCGTCCCCGATCCCGCAGGGGCCTTCAACGCGAGCTTCACGCTACTCGAGGGCGTCAACAGGTTCACCATCACCGCGCAGGACCTGGCTGGCAACACGGTGACCATCACGAGGAACGTGGTGCTCGACAGGCAATCCCCGATACTCGTCGTGAAGGTGCCAGGCATCGTGCTCGACAGGACGGGCGCCTGGGTGTACAAGACCAGCAAGGACGGCACCCCGCTCATGACCATCAAGGGCAACACCGACAGCGCCGTCCAGGTCCTCGTCAACGGCCAGCTCATACCCGTGGGCGAGGACGGCTACTTCGAGTACACCCTCGCCCTCACGGCGAAGACCGCGAACCAGGTGACCGTCAGGGCCGTCGACACCGCGGGCAACGAGAAGGTCTGGACGCACACCATCACCCACCAGTATGCTTCGGCGGTCGACGACGAGGGCTTCAAGGTCGGCTGGGCGCTGCTCATCCTGGGCCTCATCATACTGCTGCTGGCCATCGTCATCGCCTACATGGTGGTGGCGAGGGCGGGCGGCGGCGTGGCAGAGCCCGAGGAGGAGGCCGAGCTGGCCCCTGCCCCCGCGCCCGAGCTCGAGGTGGCGGAGAAGGTGCCCGAGCCCAAGCCCACGCCGAGGACCGAGGAGAAGGCGCCCGAGGCCGGCAAGGAGGGCGAGGAGGTCCACGAGGTCGTGGCCCCCACGTCCGTCGCCGCCAGGCCGAAGACGACCGCTCCCCGGCGACCGGCGGCGACCCCCGGCAAGGAGGCGCCCAAGCCGGCCGCCGAGGAGGACAAGGACCTCGGCGACAAGGACTCCGAGTCGGACCTAGGCGCAGACGAGACCGACCAGGAGGGGATGTGAATGGACGTTGTTGAAATGAGGGGGAACATGAGGACGCTCGTCATCGCGTCGGCAGGGCTGGCGCTCATGGCAATCGGCGTGCTGCTGCTTATGGCAGTGTCCGCGACCATCACCGGCGACCTCCCGCCGTCGTTCACCGGCGACTGGGTCATCAACAACCCCACCACGGTCCGCGACGAGGATATCTACATATTGGACGGCAACATCACCGTGAACAGCAAGCTCACAATCGAGAGGTCCACCATCTGGGTCGACTGGTGGTTCTACTACGACATCTACGACATCAAGGTCACCAGTAGGGGCTCGATGAGCGTGACGGACAGCACATTCGGCTCCTCCTGGGGCGGTGGGGTCGAGTACCTCTTCGAGGGCGCGGTCCACATGGACGGCTGCGACGTCATGCACGCCGACGACGGCATCGTCATCAAGAGCGACAACGTCGACATCTCGAACTCGAACATCATCAGGTGCTACAACCTCGGCATCCATGTCATCGACAGCTCACCCTCGTTCTCGAACGTCTACGTCGATGTCCAATGGGGCGCGTTCTCGAGGTCCTACAGCACCGACCGGACCTATGACTACGACTACCCGCTGCGCCTGGCCTGCCCCACCGGCATCTGGGTCGAGGGCGGAGCGCCGACCTTCGAGGCCACCAGCGTCTACACCTATTCCGCGGCGAGGTTCGACATCGAGTACACCGGAACCCAGGCAGACGCGACCATCGTCATGTGGGCCATGGCGGCCCCCGTACTGGTGGAGTCCAGGGACATCAGCGACGTAAGCGGGCTCACCGTCGAGTACGCCGACTCCCAGATAGTGGCCTACGTCGACGCGACGGACCCCGGCCCGAACCCGCAGCGGTTCTCGGTCGAGATGCAGGCGATGGCAGCGGGGATCGTCGTGTGGAACTACGAGAGCGTGGCCATAACGAGCGTGGAGGTCAGGGGCGCCTATTACTGGTGGCCCCAGGTCTACGTCTCGGGCGGTTCGGTCCAGAACAACGGATACGCGAACTACGGCCCGTCGCTCAAGGTCGTCGCGGCCATCACGGAGGAGTACTCGGATGCCACCCTGACCACAACGTCAGTCGCCTTCGAGTCGATGGACGTGGGCGACGGTAACTACCTGTTCATGCATGGCTACTGGCCGACGTACTCGGGTACGAATGTCCCTTCGTTCTCGGACGAGGTCTACGTGAAGGGCATCACCGCTGGGTCCTACGGCTCCCCGATCATAACGATCATGATGGGGTGCGACTACGCGCGCGTTCGCAACCTCGAGTTCTACACCCAGGTGACCGGGTGCACGTTCAGCAACCTCTACGGACGCGTCCTCGACTACAACGCCATCGCGGGCCCCGGCATCGACCCCACCAAGAAGATGGTGGAGGTCACCGAGACCCTGCTCATCGACAACTGCAGCTTCTCGGACTCGTGGGCGTACGACCCCATCATCAACGTCCACGGCGTGTGGGCCAACCACCTCGCCGACAACTGGGACCGCACCGTGGAGCTCGCGGACAACACCTTCAGCAACATCGGCGACCAGCTGTTCACCATCGAGGGCATCGACAGGTACGCGCCGGGCACCGAGCTGCTGCAGGTGGTGGGCAACGACTTCCTCCAGTGCTACAACGACGACTACTACAACATGTTCAGCGCCTACTACTTCGACCAGGTCAGATTCCTCGGCAACGGGTTCACGGAGTGCAACTACCCCTACCCTGGCTACCTCTGGGACTCTGGCGGGGATGCCAACGGCGTCAAGGCGGACACGTGGCTCTTCGAGGGGAACACGTTCCTCAACTCCACCGCCTACTACGACCGTGGCCTCATCAGGGTCGAGTTCGGCGGCATGGTCAAGTTCACGGGGAACACCTACGCCGGCGGCGACGGCCTCCTGAGCATCTGGCAGTACCCGGAGTACTCGGGCATGTGCACGGTGCGCATGACGGAGAACGAGTACTACGAGAACATGGGCCCGATGGTCTACTGGATGCGCGCCGACGAGGAGCAGAAGGAGCTCACGGTCCAGGTCGACAACAACACGGTGTACAGCAACAGGGACTACTTCATCGACTACGAGTGGACCCCTGACATCGACACGTTCGACAACGACGCGCTCATCCTGGTCATGGACAACGACATCCACGACAACCTGGCGGGTTGCGTCCACGCGTGGGGCGACGTGCGCATCATCAACAACGACTTCAACGACAACCGCGGCCCGCTCGTCACCATCGACCACATCAATCTGCACGTGCCCGCCATCCACGGCAACCAGATGGCGCGCAACATCGACGTCTACGAGCTGCTCGCCAAGGAGCGCGGCTACCAGCTGGTGGCCCTTAAGCTCACCGACGTCACGGTGGACTGCACGGGCGTCGCGATCAGGTTCGCCAACATGGAGGTCTTGATGGAGCGCGTGACCATCGCGAACGCCGCGGAGCCCATCGTCGCGGAGAACACCTGGGTGGACGCGTACGACTCCGAGCTCGAGGGGGCAGGCTGCAGCGTGGTCGGCGACGGCCGCATCACGATGTGGTGGCCCGTGGAGGTCAGAGTGACGTGGGGGGACGCGACGGGCATGGACAGCGGCAAGCCCACCCCGAACGCGCTCATCGTGTTCTACGACGCCGGCAACAACTACTACTCGTCCGCCAACGCGGACGACGGTGGTGCCCTGGCGCAGCTGTACTACGGCCAGTGGCGCGTGGACCTCGACGGCCTCGCGGACTACTCCCCCTACACGGTGAAGGTCGCCGCGGCGGGCGCCGCCATCGAGACCTCCGTGGAGGTCGATAGGGCGCTTGTTGGCAACGACGCGGTCCACATCGTGCTCTGGGACACGTTCAAGCCCACCGTCGCCGTCACCGACCCGCTCGAGGGGGCGCTGTTCAACGTCCCGGCCATCACCGCCACCGGCTTCGTGGCCGAGATCGGCTCTGGCATGCTCACCCTCGAGCGCAGCCTGGACGGCGGCTCGACGTGGGCGCCCCTGGTCGCGTCCGAGACAGGTGATTGGGAGATCGCATGGGCCTCCCTGCCGGAGGGCGCCTCGACCCTGCACGTGAGGGCATCCGACGTCGCTGGCAACACGGCCACAGCCGTGGTGCACTTCTCCATCGACACCCACGCACCCGTGATAACCATCGAGGCACCGACCGCCGACCAGCTGTTCAACGCGCCCGACGTGGTGCTCACGGGGACCGTCAACGAGGACGGCGTCAAGCTCTTCGTCAACGGGATGCCCAAGGGCGTCGAGAACAAGGGATTCGGGGTCGCGCTCACCCTCAACGAGGGCGCCAACGTCATCGTCGTCGAGGCCATCGACGTGGCGGGCAACCACGCCTCGGCCAGCGTGAGGGTCGCGCTCGACACGTTCGCCCCGGTCCTCGTGCTGATGGGCCCCGCCGACGGGCTGCTCACACGCGAGGGCTCCGTCGTCGTGAAGGGCATCGTGGAGAAGGGCGCGACGCTCCTGGTCGACGGCACCGCGGTCGTCCCCGACACCGACGGCACCTTCTCCAAGCTCGTCACCCTCGACGAGGGCAGCAACACCATCGAGGTCAAGGCCACGGACTCCGCGACCAACATGCGCTCCGTGACCAAGACCGTCATGCGCGACAGCGAACCGCCGACGGTGTCGATCGTCGAGCCCGAGGACGGCATCAGGGTCACGGCCAGCACGGTGCTCGTCCGTATCCAGGCGGACGCGGACGCGGTGCTCTACCTCAACGGCCGCATGCTCCCGACGAAGGGCCAGGTCGACAGGTCCATACTGCTCGTCGAGGGCACGAACACCGTGACCGTCAAGGCGGTGGACCCGGCCGGCAACGAGGCCTCGGACACCGTGACGATCATCCTCGACACGCTCGCGCCCACGCTCACCGTGACATCGCCCGGCGCGACGGAGGTCTGGACGAACCAGGACACCATCGAGATAGTGGGCCTGGCCACCGGCGCGACGACCGTGACCATCAACGGCGTCGCGGCGGTCTACAACTCCGCGACCGGGGAATTCCAGCAGGTCGTCCCGATCGTGGCCGGCGAGAACAACATCACGGTGGTGGCCTCGGACGGCAACAACCTGGCCGTCCAGGTCCTAAAGGTCTGGATGAGCAAGGCGTTGCCCATCCTGGTGGTCGACAACCCGCCGGCGACGGTCGCGCAGCCCACGGTCACAATCACGGGGCACACCGCCATCGGCATCAAGAAGGTCGCGGTCAAGGTCCCCGAGGGCACGCTGTACTACGACGTCGCCTTCGACGGGAGCTTCGCCGTCAAGGTCAACCTGCCTGACGGCCAGCACACCATCGAGGTGAGCGTGACCGACGCCTACGGCAACACCAACAAGATGTCGACCTCTGCCTTCACCGTCAAGGCCACGTCGCTCGTCGTCGAGGAGGAGGACCAAGGCCTCTCGGTGCAGCCGATGGGCATCGGCGCTATCATCGCGGTCGTTGGCATCACGCTCGCCGTCGTGGCCTGGATGGTCATACGCTCGAGGCGCGGGCGGAACGAGGCCTGAGGTGGGGGGGCAAGGGCCCGCATAGGTGCGTGGGGCCGGAGTACGGGGCGGGGGCCAAAGCCCCCGCCCTCACACATTTAATTAGCCCGGAGGCCATTCCCGCTGGCAAGGCCCCCGGGGGGCCAGGCAGGCAGACCCATGGCACATGACTTCGACCTCGCGGTCGTCGGCGCGGGCTGCGCCGGCCTGGCGGCCGGCATCTACGGCGGCCGCGCAGGGATGCGCGTCGTCATCTTCGACAAGGGGAAGGCGGGCGGGCAGCTGCTAATAACGCCCCACATCGAGAACTACGTCGGCATCAAGAGCATCGCCGGGCCTGACCTCGCGCAGCAGATGCTCGACCACGCCTCGCAGTACTCGGAGGTGCGCGAGTTCGACCCCGTCGAGTCCGTGCGCATGGAGGGCGAGGCGGTCCACATCAGATCATCGAGCGGCGAGGTGACGGCGAGCGCGCTGCTCATCTCGACCGGGGCGGAGCACCAGCACCTGGGCGTGCCCGGCGAGGAGCGGCTCGCGGGCAAGGGCGTGTCCTACTGCGCCACGTGCGACGGCTTCTTCTTCAAGAACAGGAAGGCCATCACCGTCGGGGGCGGTTCCACCGCTGCCATCGAATCGCTCTACCTCAAGGGCATCGGCGTGGACGTGAGCATCGTGCACCGGCGCGACACGCTGCGCGCGGAGTGCGCGCTGCGCGAGGAGATCGCCGCAAAGGCCGTGCCCGTCATCTACAACACCGTGGTCGAGGAGATACTGGGCGACAAGCGGGTCGACCGCGTGCGCGTCAGGCGCGTGGACACTGGCAGGGTCGAGGAGATGCCCGTCGAGGGCGTGTTCGTCGCGGTGGGACTGCGGCCGAACAACGAGCTCGTGGACCAGCTGGGGCTCGACAAGACGCCCGAGGGCCTCGTGAGGGTCGACGCGCGGTTCATGACGTCCAACGGGCGGGTCTTCGCCGCGGGCGATCTGGTCGGTGGCGTGAGGCAGGCCATCACGGCCGCCGCGGCGGGCGCGGTCGCGGGCCTCAATGTGCTGCCCCTCGTGGGGAAGCAGTATCCGTGGTAGGGCCGCAGGGTCGCCCCTCGGGACCCCCCACCTCGCCCGGCCTGCCGGCACCGGCCGGAGGGCCCGACCGTGCCTTCCCGTGGACGGGACGTGCCCCGCCCAGAAACGGCCAATCCAGCGTCCGGGGTGGGGTAAATTTGGTACGCCAAAGGTTATATAGGGCCACCCTTATTGCC
The DNA here is from genome assembly GCA_964353355.1 of uncultured Thermoplasmata archaeon. Taxonomy (GTDB): domain Archaea; phylum Thermoplasmatota; class DTKX01; order DTKX01; genus CAYGVT01. The sequence goes on from CAYGVT010000148.1 coordinate 86,334, forward strand.
CCTCAATCCACCCAGCCAATATCAGGTGACTGGACATGTCTGAAGAGGGCTCCGAGAGGAGTGCATCGCGCTCGCCGAAGGGCGCATCCACCGGTCGCAGGCGCGGCCAGCCAGCCGCCAGGCCCCAGGGCGCCGTGACGAAGGGCCTCAGGACGGTATGGACGTTCGGATGGAACAGGAAGTACACCCTGACGTTCCTCCTGCTGATGGTCCTTCTGGCCTTCGCGGTAAGGACGGTGTGGTACTACGACGCCGCCTACACCGGGGGGGTCACGCCCCTGCTGTCAGGCAACGACCCCGACTACCACAAGCGCACCGTGGACTACTTCGTCGAAAACCACCACTTCCTCGAACGCGACCCGCTCATCGACTACTCGCTCGGGGGCCCCAACCCCAACCCCCCGGCCTACTCGACCTCGATAGCACTGATAGGCTATCTGCTCACGCCGTTCTTCGGCTTCGACCTCACCGACGCGGTCTGGTTCTCGATGGAGATAGCGGCGGCGCTATGGGCCGCGCTCACCGTCATCCCCGTCTACCTCTTCACCAAGGAGATGTTCGGCCGCAAGGCAGGATACGCCGCGGCCTTCATCATCGCCATGATGGCGGGCAACATCGAGCGCACGCCGCTGGGCTTCTCCGACCACGACGCGTTCTTCATGTTCTTCACGGTCACCGGCTTCTTCTTCCTGCTCAAGGCGCTGCGCCTCGTCAAGACACGCAACTACGTCAGGAGCTGGAGGGTACCCTACGACATCACGGTGGGTCTGCAGGAGTTCACGCGCACCAACGTCGTCCCCGTCCTCTACTCGGCCATGGCGGGCCTCTCCCTCGCGACGGTCGCGCTCGCATGGAAGGGCTTCACCTACACGTCGGCCATCATCTTCGTCTACCTGCTCTTCCACATGATGCTCAACAAGTTCCGCCGCGCCGACAACACGGCCGTGGGCATCATAGTGCTCGTCGCCGTCTCGATCCAGATGCTGCTGGCGCTGCCCTACTACCTGGACATGCACTTCATGCACTGGTACGAGGCCCCTGCCATCGTCTACGCGGCCATCTGCCTGGTCATCGCGATCTTCGTCATCACGCGCGACCTGCCGTGGCTGCTCATCGTCCCGGTCCTCCTGGGCATCATGGCCGTCGTCCTGACCGCGGTCTACTTCCTGCTGCCCAACGTCTGGGTCAACGTCTTCTCCGGCGCGGGCTACTTCATCAGGACGAAGCTCTACGGCACCATCGCCGAGGCCCAACCGCCGGACGTGAACCGGCTGGTGTTCTCTTACGGCCTCACGACGTTCTTCCTGGCGCTCGCGGGCGTGTTCATCATGCTGAAGGACATGCCCAAGGGCTGGAAGAACGACCACGTCTTCACGACGATTTGGGCGCTCACGGCCATCTACATGGCCGTGGCCGCGATACGCTTCATGTACAACGCCACGCCCATCTTCGCGATCCTCTCCGGATGGATCCTCTACGACATCATGAGACGGCTCGACTACCGGAAGATGCTGCGCGTGTTCAGGAGCATGCGCGGGGACCTCAGGAAGGCCTTCAAGTACGCCGTGAAGGTGCGCCACGTCGCGGGCGTGCTCTTCCTCGTCGGGCTCATCGTCCTTCCGAACTCCTGGAACGCCGTCGACGCCGGCATCCCCTACGAGACCAAGAAGCAGGCCGACTTGAAGGTCTACGGGGGGCTGCCCGAGTTCATGCGCCCCTCGAAGGACCTCTACGACCCCGACAGCAACAGCCTGTGGTACTTCGGCTCCTTCGGCACGAGCTTCATGAACGATTACTGGGCGCAGGGCATGTGGTGGCTGCGGAACCAGGACGACTGGCTCGACGAAGCCCAGCGGCCCGCGTTCATCAGCTGGTGGGACTACGGCCACTGGTGCGTCCAGGTGGGCCAGCACCCCACCGCGGCCGACAACTTCCAGAACGGCGTCGAGTTCGCCGGAAACTTCATCGCCGCCACGAGCCAGGAGCAGTCCGAGGCGCTGATGCTGCTGCGGCTGATGCAAATCGAGCACTACCGCCCGGAGGTCAAGCAGTACATGTACGAGACCTTCGGCGAGGCGAACGCCACGATGCTCATCGACCTGTTCGACGACCCCGCGAAGTACACCGGCTGGGTGGCCAAGTACCCAGAGCGCTACGGCCTGAAGGACAAGGAGGTCTCCTCCGTCAACACGGTGTTCATCGTCGGCACGTACGTCGTCGAGAAGAGCCTGACGGAGGAGCAGATCGTGCAGGGCCTGCTCTGGTTCCGCACGACGCTCGGCAAGGAGTTCCGCTACTTCGCCGTCGACTCGCGCCTGATGCCCCTGAGCTACAGCAACACCGGCATCTTCTACGCCCCCATCACGCTTTCGGACAACCGCGTGGACGAGTACATCGAGGTCGTCGTCGTCTACAACGGTAACGAGATAACCTACGAGCAGGCCGCGCAGCTCCCCGCGAGCGAGCGCACGAACCTGGAGTACAAGCTCGTGTGGAAGCGCCCGTTCTACGAATCCATGTTCTACAGGGCCTTCATGGGGTACTCGGGCTACGACCGCGGCCCCGACTTCACTGACGCGGGCATCCCCCTCATCACCGGTGACCTCCAGAGCTCCGTCCCGCTCCCTGGCTGGAACATGACGCACTGGCGCGTAGTCCACAGGACCGTCCACTGGAACCCGTGGAACGAATCCACGGTCTCGGACCACACGTTCGACTGGAAGTCCATCTCCGAGGAGGACGCCGCCAAGTACTACCGGGCCAAGGAGGGCACGGTCGACGAGCTGCTGCGCACCATCGGCGACGGCGTCATCTACCTGAAGTACTACGCCGGCGCCTGGGTGAACGGCACCGTGACGACCGAGTCGGGCGAGCCCGTGCCGGGCGCGCTCGTCACGGTCCACGACGACTTCCGGTTCTATCACGAGTACTACGGCGGCACCGGCTTCGTGGGCATCCCCCACGGCACGACCCGCACCGACGACCAGGGCAGGTACAGCATCCTCGCGCCCTTCGGCAACGTCACGGTCGTCGCCTCCAACGGGGGCAACCTGGAATACACCAACCTCCACGAGGCGAACATCCTCAACAGCACCAACGTGCTCATCACCGACGACCAGGCGATGCGCGTCGGCGACTACAACATCACGGCGGACATGCGCGTCCCCGCCGCGCGGATGAACGGCACGCTCTACATCGACTCCAACGGCGACAGCAAGCACACCGACGCCGACGACGATGAGCTGGGGAACGCCACGCTCACCATCGTGGGCAAGTCGGGGCTGAACCACACCTACGAGGTCGACACCTTCAAGGACGGCTTCCTCCAGCTGCTCGACATGCTGCCGGGCGCCTACTCCGTGTCCGCGACCTACAACGGGCACACCGTGGCCAACTTCACCGAGTTCGCCATCGGTCCCAACGAATCCAGGGTCCAGGACCTTGCGGTACCCCAGAGCTCCATCACGGGCAAGCTCACGCGCAAGGACGGCACGGCCGTCAAGGGCACCGAGCTTTTGGCCCGCGACCTCCAGAACAACATCACCAAGACCGCGGAGGCCGACGCGGCCGGCGACTACAAGTTCGACGAGCTGCTGCCCGGCAACTACTCGATCGAGCTCTACGTCCCCGGCACGCGCCCCATCAACGAGTCCGTGGAGCTGCTTAAGGACAAGGACGCCTCGGTCAACATCACGCTGCTGCCCACCGCCTTCGTCGAGGGCGTCGTCTGGCGCGACTCCGACGGCGACGGTCAGCGGGACCCGACGGAGGGCGTGGCCAACGCCACGGTCTCCTTCACGCGCATCTGGGGAGAGGCGTTCTACTGGACCGCCGTCACCAACGGCACAGGGGCCTACAACACCTCGCTGCCGGTGGGCGAGTTCACAGCGTACTCCCACGAGACGCGGGACGACGACCACTGGGCGCTCGTACGGACCCTGGACGTCGACCCCGAGGACTGGGCCTACACGGTCGACATGGAGCTCGTGAAGGCCTACCGCGTCAACGGCACGCTCAAGCGCCCCGATACCACCAACGCGAGCAAGACGGTCAACGCAACGCGCGCGCCCATCGATGTCTGGAACGTGGACGGCCGCATCCGGCTTGTGTCGAACATCACGGGCGCGTTCGCCCTCTGGCTCCCGCCAGGCGGGTACTCGTTCATTGCCTCCGCGAGCGCGACGGACAGGCCCCTGGTGGACCTGAGGCGCGTCAACGTGACGACCGGCCCAGTGGACCTCGGGCAGGTCCGGTTGGGCAACGGCACGCGGATCTCGGGCACGGTCTTCTTCGACCGCAACAACGACGGCGGCGCAAGCACCAACGAGGGCCGCGGCGGCCTGGACGTGGTCCTCGAGGCCGAGGGCTACCGGTTCAACGCCACCACCCTCTCGAACGGCTCCTTCAGACTGAGCGCAGCCCCGCTCAACTACACCATAACCGTGGTGGCGGAGGGCTTCGAGACCTACACTGGCCACGTCAACGCCACCCGCAACCTGGCGACCACCGGCCAGAACGTGCCCCTCAAGGGCATCAACGTGAGCTACGGGGGACTGGCCGCCTACGACTGGAACAATGACGATGAGCTCACCGGCGAGGGCTTCGCGGGCATCAAGGTCGAGTTCGCCGTGGACTCCTACCCTGGCTCCTCCGGCAGGGCCACGTCGGTCACCACCGACGCGGACGGCAGCTACACAGTCGCCCTCTACCCGGGCACCTACCGCGTCAAGGTCACCTACGACCGCGACGAGGCCGAAGGCAAGTACCGATACAGCTACAACGCCGTCCTCGAGGTGCTCTCCGGCACGACCGCGAGGACCTACAACGTGAGCCTCGACCGCCTCGTGAAGGTGAACGGCACAGTGACGGTCATCGGCGGCACGCCGGACAGCTCCGAGTTCATCCGCGTCGACGATGGTGCCTCGACCAAGTACATCCTTGTCACGCTCGGCAAGTTCGAGGACTACATCACCGTCGGCAACCACACGCTGGTCTACGAGCTCGACGTGTACAACGGCAGCGTGCAGACCATCACCCACATGAGCGTGCTCAAGGTGGAGCTCCTGCGACCCACCACCATCGACCTCGTGGCCAGGTCGGTCGCCCGGTTCAACGGCACGGTCTACTACGACAAGAACCAGAACGGCAGGTTCGATGCGGGCGAGGGCGTGCAGGTCATCAGCTTCGCCCTGATGGGGCAGCGCGAGGAGGCCGTGCACGTGGAGGCCAACGGGACCTTCGACGAGGACTTCTACCCCTACGCCAACTACACGGTGCTCATAAAGCGGACGCTCCCCGACCCGCTGGGCGGCGGGGAGGCCGAGCTGTACCACAACTCCACCCTCGACCTCACGACCAACAGGACGCTCTTCATACCCGTGGAGAGGCGCGTGCCCATCACCGGCCAGGTCTTCTGGGACAGGAACCATGACAACACCTCATCGCCCGGCGAGGGCGCCAAGAACGCCACGGTCACCTTCACCTCCACTAAGGACGGAAAGACCTACACCGCCACCGCCGGGACCAACGGCAACTACCGCGTGTTCCTGCCCGTCAACCGCACGACAGAGGCAAACTACAGCGTCGTCGCCAGCCTCGATGGGTACTCGCCCAAGAACACCACCGCGTTGTTCAACGTGACGCCCACCAAGAAGGCGTACAACCCCGAGCTCGTCGCCGACAACGTGACGCTCAGGGGCACGGCCTTCCTGGACCTCAACCGCAACGGCGCGCTCAACCGGTACGAGCATGGCGTGGCCGTGCACAACATCACCTTCTGGGACACGACGAACGTCTCGAAGAGGTTCACTGCCGTGGCCGACCGGAACGGCTCGTTCTCGTTCGAGCTGCCGCCCGGTACCTACCAGGTCTACGCCTGGACATACCACGCCTCGGGCGAAATCGTCCACCTCGGACAGGTCGAGGTCGAGCCCACAGGCGCCGACTTCGAGCTCGAGCTGCCGATGGCCAAGGGCCTCTCCGCCTCGGGCGTGATGTTCTACCTCAACCACACAGGCGTCAACACGACCGCCCCCGCGCTCAACCTGACGTTCACCGAGCTCGACGGCGAGGGCGTCATCCCCATCGTGCGCTACGAGGCCGGCGCCTTCACCGCTGTCCTGCCGGAGGGCAGCTACCGGGTCAACGGCACGTTCAACACCTCCCAGTTCGGAGTGTCCATGAGGTACAACGTCGAGACCACGTTCCGCGTCGTGCTCGAGGACAACGGCGAGGTCGACTTGAACTTCACCAAGGCCGCGGAGCGCAAGCTCAGGTTCTGGTGGTCGGACATACCGAGCCACATCGACCAGAACAAGTCCGTCAACTACACGGTCTACTGCGAGAACACGGGCTCGGAGAACGCGACGTTCGACCTATCGATGACCCCCCCGATATCCTGGACTTACAACCTCGAGCGCACCAACATCACCCTCAACATGTCCCAGAAGGGCAGCTTCTGGGTGCGCATCAACTCCTCGGTCAAGGCGGCGGCGGGCTCCAACAACTGCACGCTCCAGGCCAAGCCGAGGAACGCCACCGACGAGGCCAGCAAGCTCGTCCTCGAGGTCATGGTGAACCAGACGTTCGGGTTCGCCATCTCCGAGCCCAAGGAGGACAGGGCCGTATACATCTACGAGGCGACCAAGCTAGTGCGCCACCTGAGCTATTCCTTCATCCTCGAGAACAAGGGCAACGGCAAGGACATCATCAACCTCACCACGTCGGGCATCCTCAACTGGAACGTGACCATCCCCATCGGCGACATGACCCTGGGCGCCTACATGATCGAGCAGCACGTGCCCGTGGAGATCGACGCCAACGTCTCGTCCAGCGCCTCCAAGCAGGACCTGACGATAACTGCGAAGTCGCTGACCGACCCAGCGGGCGAGACGCACACCCTCAAGCTGGTCATCACCTTCCCCGACCTGACGGGGAGGTCCTCGGACGTCAACCTCGTCGAGGGGGGCAAGACGCTCGAGCAGCCCAAGGAGGCGCCCGGCTTCGGCGCCATCCTGCTGCTGGCCGCCCTCGGGGCCGCGACCATCGCGGCCCGCTCGCGCCGCGCGCGCGGGGGGTGGGCGCGGTGAGGGCCGTCCGCATGTCCGTGCTGAGGCGACTGGTGGCGCTCCTGGCCGTGTCCATCCTGGTCGCGGGGCCGCTCGCATCGGCCTACGAGAGCGGCCTCCCCGACGAGGACAGCTCGGCCTACGTGAGGGCGCGCACCTGCTACTGCCACACCCCGCTGCCCGCTGACAACGTCAGCTTGGTGCTGAGGGTGCCCGAGCAGTTCGCGATACCGACGAGCTCCTCGATGGTGAGGATCGAGGTGGGCATCCTCGCACCGGTCGCGGCCGGCAAGAACATCGCCTTCGGGCTGCTGCTCAACGCCACCAACACCACCAACGTCAGGTGGGACACCTCCTCGTTCCTCGGGACGAGCGGCATCACGGCCAGCCATATCAAGGTCAACGGCACGGTCGCATACAACAGCAAGGCGCTGCCGGCCAACCTCCGGTGGTTCAACGCCTCCTTCCTGCCTGGCAAGGTCAACCAGACCATCGAGGTCACGCTCGTGGGAATGTACGTCGACAGGAACGCCAACGCCACCGGCGACGCATGGGCCGTCAAGTCCGCGATGGTCGAGGTGCGATTGCAGCGGCTCATCAAGCTCAACGTCACCGTCCGCAACGAGGAGCGCGTGGCGGTCTCCAACGTCCCAGTGGAGTTCTACATCGACGACGTCTCCATCGGCCGGGTCTCCCTCACCAGCATCGAGCCCCTGAAGTCCGCGAACGCGAGCATCAGCTGGGACGCCACCTTCGCGAAGGACGGATGGCACGACATGCGAGCCGTCATCGACCCGGACGGCAACGTCACCGAGACCGACAAGGGCAACAACGAGATCAAGAGGCGCATCTGGCTCGGGGAGGTCCAGGAGGCCCCGGATCGCACCCCCATCTACGCGGCCGTCGCCATAGTCGTCGTGGCCGTCCTTGTCATGGTCGGTTTCTGGTACTACCGCAAGCGCCTCTACCAGCTGTGAGGGCGGGCGGGACCGACGCTCACCGGCGCATGCCTGGACCACCGTGTCGGGCACGGTGCCGACCAAGGCGGCTCAGACATCCCCGAGGATGAGCGGCAGCACGGCGCGCAGGTCGCGCCCCAGCACGATGTGGCCGGCGGCGCGGGCGGTCCCCGTGTCGACGGGATTGAAGGCGATGGAGACCGCAGCCAGTGCGAACATGGGCACGTCGATGAGGGAGTTGCCTACGACCGCGGTCGCCTCCGGGGGCGTCCCGACATCGCGCTGGATCCCCCTCACCACGGACGACTTGTCCAGGAGCGGCACGGGCGCGCGCCCCTCGCCCGTCAGGAAGCCACGCGCGTCCACCTCCACGTCGTTGGCGTGGACGAAGTCCACCCTGCCTTCCCCGGCGAGCCGGCGGGCGAGGTGCAGGAGCCCCCCCGACACGATGGCGGTGCGCACGCCCGACCGATTGAGCTCGCGCAGCGTCTCCACCGCCCCTGGCATGAGCGGCGCGCGGTCCAGCACCCCCCGGACCTCCTCCCAGGCGACGGGCCCCCTCGCCCGCATCCAGAGCCCGATGTCGCGGCGGATGAACTCCAGGTCGTCGATCTCGCCGCGCATGAAGGCGCGCAGGCTGTCCTCGTTGTCCGTGCCGAAGTGCTGGTGTACGAGGACCCAGCTGCTCTCGGCATCGACGAGCACCCCGTCCATGTCGAAGACGGCCAACCGGACGGGCGGACGGGACAAGGGTGACACCTGGTAGCATCGCCGCGCTGGCGGTGCTGGACGCAATACTTAATACCGCGCCCGCATATTATGATTTCCCACTGTGAAGTGGGTTAGTAGGGATGCTGGAGGGTAGCAGGTGCCCGACGATGGGGGCGAGGACGGCGAGGACCGCCCTGATGACCCCGTGGGAGGCCCGGGGAGGCGGGACAGGAAATCCCCGCCCGACGGCTCTCCTGATGAGGAATCGCCACCGACGCAGCAGGGCGAGCCCCCCGTCCGCGTGACCCCCGTCAAGGTCGTGCGGTGGGTGCCCAGGGGGGCGGGGAAGGGCACCCGTCCGCCCCCGAGGCCTCCGAGGGTCGACGAGGCCCCTGTGCCCTTCGAGGTCGTGAAGGGTGACCAGGCCATCGCCCCACTCGAGGCCGTGGACGGGACCCCGACGACGGGCGAGGCGCCGTTCGAGGCGGTGGATGACGGGGCGGCCCCGCAACCGCCGACGCCACCGCCTGATGGCTCGGGCTTCGTCATCGTCGAGGAGGGCGGCGGTGAGGCCGCCTTCACCGAGGTCCCTGACGAGGGGCTTGCGCCCTTCGAGGTCGGCACGGCCGCACCGGCCACCGCGGTGCCCCCACAGGAGCCGCGGACGCCCCCTCCACCCCCACCGCCACCCCCACCGCCACCCCCACTGCCACCCCTAACGTCACCCCCACCGTCACCCCCACCGTCACCCCTAACGTCACCCCTTCCACCACCCCATTCACCCCCACCCCCGCCGCCACCTGATAAATCGCCCATGGACGCGATGGAGGGTGGCTTCATCGTCGTGGAGGACGATGGGGAGCAGGCGCCCGCGGGAGGGAGTATTATCCAGGAGGAGGTCGAGATGGAACGCCCCATGGAGCTGCGCGACGAGGAATCGAGCGTCGACATCGAGGAGCTGGGCAGGTTGAAGCAGAAGGCCAGGCCCGCAGGCCCCCCGCCCGCGAGGGGGCCATCGCCGCCCCCGCCTCCCCCGCGCGCAGTGCCGACCGCCAAGGGCATCCCGTTCGTGCAGCCCGCGCGCGAGCCGCCACGCGGTCGGGCACCATCGCCACCGCAGGCCGCCCCGCAGAGGTCCGCGACGGCACCCGCCATGGCACCGCCCCCGCCGACGCCACCCCAGGCGAGGCCCGACGAGCCCGCCTACGCGAAGTACCTAAGGCCGGACGAGGAGGTGCTGCAGGCGCGGCACGAGCGCGCGCCGACGGGTTTCGACCGGGACATGGAGACGGAGGCGGGCGAGACCGACATCGGCATCGAGCTCGACAAACCGGTCGACAGGTGGAAGCGCGAGAAGGGACCCGCCAAGCCGACCACCGCGCCCAAGAGGCCGGGGCCGAAGGGCGTGGCGGGCCATGACAGTGACGCTGAGGTCGGCACCCGCGACGCGGGGCCCGACATCGGGGTGGACACCGAGAGGAGGAAGAAGCGCAGGCTATGACGACGGCTCGCAGAGGGGGACGCACATGATCAGGCAATCCGCTATCGCAAAGGTCCTCGAGGGCTACGACCTCGACAAGGCCAGGGTCGGGATGATCGCCTCGCACTCCGCGCTCGACGTGTGCGACGGTGCCAAGGACGAGGGCTTCCCCACGGTCGCCGTCTGCCAGCGGGGACGGCACAGGACCTACGCCGACTACTTCCGGGCCCGCTACGACGCCAAGGGCCGCCTCGTGCGCGGGATGGTGGACGAGGTCGTGCTGTACGACAGGTTCAGCCGCATCATCGAGCCGAGGCAGCAGGAGAGGCTGAGGCAGGGCAACGTGCTGTTCGTCCCCAACAGGTCGTTCTCGTCCTACGTGGACCTCAAGGCCATCGAGGACGAGTTCATGGTCCCCATGTTCGGCAACCGCGCGATGCTCAGGACCGAGGAGCGCGAGGAGGCTCGCAGCTACTACTGGCTGCTGGAGAGGGCGGGTCTGCCCTTCCCCGAGAAGGTCGAGACCCCCCGCGACATCGATTCGCTCGTAATCGTGAAGCTCCACCACGCGAGGAAGAAGCTCGAGCGCGGCTTCTTCACGGCCGCCTCCTTCAAGGAGTACAAGGAGAAGTCGAGCCTGCTGCTCAGGCAGGGCGTCATCACCAAAGAGGACCTCGCCCAGGCGCGCATCGAGCGCTACATCGTCGGGCCCGTGTTCAACTTGGACATGTTCTGGTCCCCCATCGAGGCCCAGGGCTCCAGGCTGGAGCTCATCGGCGTGGACTGGAGGTTCGAGACATCGCTGGACGGGCACGTCCGGCTCCCCGCGCCGCAGCAGATGTCGCTCCTCGAGGGCCAGCGGTGGCCCGAGTACACCGTGTGCGGCCACAACAGCGCAACGCTCAGGGAGTCGCTCCTCGAGGCGGCCCTCGGGCTCGGCGAGACCTACGTGAGGGCCACGAAGGAGCACTACAGGCCGGGCATCATCGGCCCGTTCTGCCTGCAGACCTGCGTCGACAAGGACCTCAACTTCTTCATCTACGACGTCGCCCCGCGGGTGGGCGGCGGCACCAACGTGCACATGTCGGTGGGGCATCCGTACGGCAACGCGCTGTGGCGCAAGCCAATGAGCACGGGCAGGCGCGTGGCGATGGAGCTCCGGCGGGCCATCGACATGGGGAAGCTGGGCAGGGTAATGACCTGAGGGAGGGGCGGTTCCCACGACCGAAGGACAGGAAGGGAAGGAGCGGCAGGAGGGCGAGGGTGCCAGCGCGGAGGGCACTCCGCCCCCTGGTGAGCAGGCGGAGGGCACGGCGCCGAGCGGCGCGCAGCCCTCCCCGGAGAAGCAGGCGGCAGAGGGCTCGTCCCCTGAGCAACAGGTGCGGCCACCGGCGGATGCCGGGGCGGCCGCAGGGGCCGTCCCGGAGGCCCCAAAGGAGCCAGCGCCACCGCCGTCCGAGCACGCGGGCATCATCTCGGACCTCGACAGGCTGATGTGCGTCTACTACGGCCAAGAGGTCGCGAACGACCTGGTCGCGCTCGTCGAGGGCGAGGAGGTGCTGCTCGTGGGGTGCGAGGACGGCTACGTGCTGAGCGCGCTGGCGCTCGCTGGCTACCGCGTGACGACGCTGGACTACGACGCGGGCAACCTCAGGAAGTGCCAAAAGGTCCTGCGGGGCTGGGAGCAGATACACTTCGTGCAGCTCGAGGGCCGGTCGTTCCCGTTCGAGGACGGCAGCTTCGACACGGTCCTGGTGAGCCTCTTCGTGCACCACGCGAACAACCCGGGGCGCGTCTTCGAGGAGGTCGCGCGCGTGCTCCGCCCCGATGGCACGATCGTGGTCGCGGACCTCCTGAAGCACGAGGAGTCTTGGACCATGGACGAGCTCCACGACGTATGGATGGGCTTCACCGACGACGAGATCCGGAACTGGCTCGAGGGCGCGGGGCTTGCCGACTTCGAGGTCAAGTCGACCGAGCAGGCGTGCTCAGGCTCGGTCTTCGAGGGGCACAAGGCCGTCGTCCCCGTGCTCATCGTGATGGCGAGGAAGCCCGGTTAGCCACGGACGTGGACCCCATCGCAGCGTGGGGACCCCCTCACCCCCTGCAAGCCGGTCCTCCCCTCATGGCTTGCCGTCGGAGTCCACCAGGTACGTCACGGTCCAGCGGACGTCGTAGTAGTTGCCCCCGTCGCCGATCTGCGGGAGCCGCGGGATGGGAGGCTGCCAGTCACCGCAGTCGCCCGTGTAGACCCTGAGGTCGACGCGCCAGGTCGCGTTCGAGCCCTTGGGCAGGTAGTCGGCGCCGTCCGGGTTCGCGATGGGCACGGGGGGGTCGAAGGTGACGTTGAGGGTGATGGTCTCGGGGGCGCCCTCGGCGTTGTAGGTGAGCTCGCTCTCGACCGGCTGGGCATACCCCTGCGGTACGATGAAGAGCTGGAAGGCGTCGGGCGCGTTCGTGTAGCCAGGGACGGGCACCTGCGTGGGGGGCGAGCCCTCGTCCGTCCAATCGACAGTGCACGTGACCGACTTGACGAAGAACACCTCGCCCTGCGCGGGCGTGAGCCTTTCGAGGTAGGTCGCGGTCTGCCCCTCGATGTTGGCCGCGCCGGCGTGCGCGCCATCGGCCGAGAGCTCGTTCAGGCCGTCGAGCCCCCAGCGGTCCACTATCTCGGGACCTCTGCCGCTCCCGCCGAAGGTGCCCCCGCCGCGCAGCATGACGACCGCGGCGATGACGATGATGACCACCAGGAGGGTGAGCAGCATGCGCGTGCGCGACGCGCCCACGATGGGCAAGCGACTCAGCACGCCCCCGGCAGCGCCGGTGGCCCTGAGCAGGCCTCCACGGAGGCCGCTCTTCGGCGCGCCTTCGGTGGGCGCGGTCGCCACGTCCCCCTCCGGCACGACCCCGACATCGCCTGCCATCGCTGCACCTGGCCGTGACAGGAAGGCGGTTTCCGGAGAAAAGGCTTACTGAGCCGTCGGGCGGGAGCACATGCCGCGCACCGTCCCCAAAAAGGGCAAATACTTATGCCGGTGGCGCGTATTGAAGGCAGCGAGCGAGGAGGGAGGCAGGGTGGAGATAAAGGACATCATCAGGAAGCACGAGATCGAGACCATCGGGAAGGACGCGACCGTCGCCGATGCGCTCAACCGCATGATGGGGCGCGACATCGAGAGCATCATCGTCAAGCGCGCCGACATCAACGACGCCTACGGCCTGGTCACCCGCAAGGACATCCTGTACAAGGTCATCGCCCAGGGCCTGGACCCGGCCCAGGTCAAGGTCACGGACATCATGATGTCCCCACTCGTGATACTCAACAACATCCACCTGGACGTGCGCCATGCGGCCAGGACCATGGCCAACACGCAGGTGTCCACGATCGTCGTCTTCGACAAGGGGGACATCTACGGCTTCCTGTCCGGCGACGACATCCTCAACGCCGTCTCGAAGGGCCTCATCAGGAAGACCCTCGACAGGCAGGTCTGAGCCTCCCTCGCGAAGGTCGGTCGCCCCCGCCCTGGGACGGGCATGCGGGCCTTCTCCGCCAGTGCCTCACCCTGTCGCCTCTCTCCGGAGCATGCGCGCCTCCAGGGCCTCGGCGACGCGCTGCCGCGCCTCGTTGGGGATGAGCACGTCGTAGGGCGCGACCTCCGCATCGACGTCCTCCATGGTCTTGCCAGCGTCCATGAAGACGACGAAGTGGGAGCTCGTGCCGTGGACCTTGAAGATGGCCACGACGTCCTTGGGGTCGGACCCCCTCCGCTCGAGGGCCGCCTTGAACTCGACGAACGGCCGCAGCTCTGCCGTCACGCTGGCCGCCTCCGTGATGGTGACGAGCACCGCCTTGTGCCTCGACGCGGCGCTACCGGGTTGCCCTGGCATGCGACCACGGCCTAGAGCGCGACTTTGGTGTCGTGCATCTCGAACCCGAGCAGCTTCCTGTCCACGCCGAAGGCCATGCCGTAGAGCTGGCTCAGGTGGACGACGGGGTACTGCTTGGGTCGGGCCAGGTCCTTCTGGCCGCGGTCGTACTGGAGGTGGCAGAAGGGGCACACGTCCATGATCAAGTCGACCTTCACCTCGTCGAGGTAGTTGAGCTTCTCCGCGGTCATCTTGAGGGCCACGTCGGGCGTGTTGGCCCTCACCCCGCCGCCGGCCCCGCAGCACATCTGCTTCTGCCGGTGGTCGACGGACCTCGCCCCGATGGCCACCACGAGGTCGTCGAGGAGGCTGGGCGCCTCGGGGTTGTCGAGCGCGCGCACCGCGCTGGGCTTGAGGAAGTGGCAGCCGTAGTGGACGGCCACGTCGAGGTCCAGGGGCTTCTTGACCTTGGTCTTGATGGCCTCGACCCCGACCTCCTTGTGCAGCACCTCTGCGAAATGGCGCACGCGGGTCTTGCCCAGGTACTCCTTGGAGCCGACCTTGGCGAGCACCTTGTTGACCTCGGAGCGCCTGGCCTCGTCGTGGTTGAGGATGTGGGAGGCCTCGTCGAGCGAGCCGAAGCAGCCATTGCACACGACCATGATGTCGAGCCCCCTCTCCTGGGCGGCCACCAGGTTGTGGGCGGCGATGGTGAGCCAGGTCGTGGAGTGGAGGCTGCGCATGATGCCCGGCGCGGGGCAGCACGAGAACTCGTCGACGTCGACGAGCTCGACCCCGAGCTCCTTCATGATGGCCCTCGTGGCGCTCTCGATGCCTGCGTACCGCAGGGGCATCACGCAGCCCAGGAAGAACGCGTACTTGGGCATCTACTTGCCCCCCTGTGCGATCAAGACGGTGAAGCCGGTCTCCTCGAATATCTTCAAGACGAGCGCCATGTTCTTCTTGTTCGAGAGGATGGTCGGCGGGGTGCCCTGGAGCCCTAGGCCCTCGCGCATCTTCATGTTCTCCTCCTTGAACGGCAGCATGTGGCCGGTCTTGGCGATGTTCGTGGCGATGCGCGCGTGCGCCTTTTGCATCTGCCCGCGCTCGACGGCCATGTTGCGCATGACCATCACGATGTCCGTTATCTCCACGCCGCGGGGGCACCGCTCCTGGCACGTGTAGCACGTGGTGCACATCCAAAGGTCCGGCGAGTTCAGCACCTTCTCGGGGATGCCGAGCTGGGCCCACCTGATGAGCTTGCGGATGCGGAAGGCAGTCTGCCTCCCAGAGGGGCAGCTCCCGGTGCATGTGCCGCACTGGAAGCATCTGAGGATGGTCTTTCCGCCGCGGTCGATGATCTCCTTGGGGAAGACGCCGTCTGGCCTGTACACGTTGTCTGGCATTTGTTCGCCTGCGCCCATGAGCACGGCCTGGATATATAATGGTTGCTAGATTCGGCATCTGGTTTTGTTAAAGATGGCAAATCAGCCCCTCTCCAGCATCCCGGCGGGGTCAAGGGCGCGCGCATCCGGGCCGGTCCGCCCACCTGCCCGACCACTGGTGGGGGGGGGCGAGACGGCCCTCGGCCGCAGGTCGGGCGCGGCCGCGTGCGATGGCCTCTCACGGGGCCCTCGAGAGCTCCTTGAGCAGCCCCGAGACCTTGCTCTCGGATTCCTCGTGGACCAGTGCGAGCAGGGTGCAAGGGGCGACGGGCTTGCTCGTTATCCCCCGCCACCGTCCCTCCCTGCGCAGCACGAGGCTCTCGTTGATGAAGAAGGACAAGTCGCTGTCAAGGAGGCTCTCGATGTCCGAGACGAACCTCACGATGGAGAAGGGCCTGCCCGTCGCCTTAAGGTACTCGAAGCCCAGCCTCTGGGGCCCGTAGCGGTACTGGGCGAACTCCTCGCCCCCGCGGTCGAACATCAAAAGGGTGTCAACGCCGACCTGTGCCACGCGGTGGTCGCGGAGCGTGTCGTAGGCGAACTGGGGGTCGTCCAGGAGCAGCAGGTCGACCTGGCCAGCGGTGAAGAGCCGCACGTTGGTCTCGTCGTCGCCCACGAGCACGGACACGCGCCGCCGCTCGCGCTCGATCCTCGAGAGCGCGCGGTGCACGCGGTGCTCCGACACGGGCGTGGCAGCGACCACGGTGCTCGTCGGCGCGGCCCCGCGGTTGACGTACTCGGCATATGCGTTGACCAGCTCGCGGCCCAGAGGCGTCAGGCGCGTGCCACGGTTGCCCGCCACCACGAGGGGCTCGCCCACCTTCGCCTCCGCGGACGCGATGCGCCTGTGCAGGACCGGTACCGACACACCGAGGCCCCTCGCGGCGTCCAGCTGCTTGCCGGTGCCGGCGACCCCCTCGAGCGCGCGCAGCTCCCTCTCGGTCACCCGTCCGCCCTCGAACTCGAAGGTCACGCACGGACGCGCCTTGAGCCGCACGGGCAAGTCTATGACCGCAGGGGTATTTTTCGGTTTGCCCCCCCGCCGACCCGTCCCGACCCCGGGAGCGACCGGGTTCATTCTTTGTTTTGACAATAACGGTAAAGCAGGGAAATGAAATCGATGCCAGTATTTCGGGAAGAAGGTGACGAAAATGCGATATCATTATATGTCAGCGCCGATGTACCCAAGTCGGTGGTCAGCACCAGGCAGGTGTCCATTTTGGCCAAGATACGCATCGGTGTCTACGTCTGCCACTGCGGGTCGAACATCGGCGGGGTCGTCGATTCCAAGGCCGTGGCGGAGTACGCGAAGGACCTGAAGGACGTCGTCGTGGCGCGGGACAACAAGTACACCTGCTCGGACCGCGGCCAAGAGGAGATACGGCAGGACATCAAGGAGCACAAGCTCAACCGCGTCGTCATCGCCTCCTGCTCCCCCAATCTGCACGAGCGGACCTTCCGTAGGACCGTGGCCGAAGGCGGCCTGAACCCCTACCTGTTCCAGATGGTCAACATCCGCGAGCAGGTGTCCTGGGTCCACGCCGACAACAAGGAGGCCGCGACCGGGAAGGCCAAGGACCTCGTGAGGATGGGGGTGGCCAAGGCGCGCCTCCTCGAGCCCCTCCAGGAGCGCCGCGTGCAGGTCGAGAAGTCCGTGCTGGTCATCGGAGGCGGGATCGCGGGCATCGAGGCCGCATTGCAGCTCGCCGCCCTCGGCGTCAGGACGCACCTGGTCGAGCGCACCCCCAGCATCGGCGGTCGCATGGCCCAGCTCGACAAGACCTTCCCCACCACCGATTGCGCGATATGCATCCTCGCGCCCAAGATGGTGGAGGTCGGGACGAGCCCCAACATCACGCTCCACACCTACACCGAGGTGGAGAACATCACGGGCTACGTGGGCAGCTTCGACGTGACGCTGCGCAAGAAGGCGCGCCACATCAACATGGACCGGTGCATCGGCTGCGGCGCCTGCTCCGAGGTGTGCCCGGTCAAGGTCCCGAGCGAGTTCGACATGGGCATCGGCACGCGCAAGGCCGCCTACATCCCGTTCCCCCAGGCCGTCCCGCTCAAGTACACCATCGACGAGGCCAACTGCCTCTACTTCAAGACCGGCAAGTGCAAGCTGTGCGTCAAGGCGTGCCCCACCGACGCAATCGAGCACGACACCACCGACGAGCTGGAGGACCTCCGCGCCGGCGCCATCATCGTGGCGACCGGCTTCGATCCCTACGCCCCCAAGGTGCGCGACTACTTCGGCTACCGCGAGTTCGCCAACGTCATGACGGCCATGGAGTTCGAGCGGATGGTCAACGCCTCGGGCCCCACGAAGGGCCACATCGTCCGGCCCTCGGACGGGAAGACCCCCAGGCGCATCGCGTTCATCCAGTGCGTCGGCTCGCGCAACAAGAAGATCGGCAACGAGTACTGCTCCAACGTCTGCTGCATGTACACCATGAAGAACGCGCAGATCATCAAGGAGCACGAGCCCGACACGGACGTGTCGGTCTACTACATCGACATCCGCGCCCACGGGAAGGGCTTCGAGGAGTACTACCACCGGCTCCGCGAGCGCTACCAGATCGAGTACATCCGCGGCCGTCCCGCGAAGATCTGGCAGGACCCCCAGACGCTCAACTTGAAGATCCGCGCGGAGGAGACGCTGCTCAACCAGATCACCGAGCGCGAGTTCGACTTGATAGTGCTCTCCGTCGGGCTGGTCCCCACCGCGGGGACCGACCGCATCGCCAGCATGCTGAACCTGTCCAAGAGCACCGACGGTTTCCTGCAGGAGTCCCACCCCAAGCTCCGGCCCGTCGAGACCACGACCGAGGGCGTCTACATCTGCGGTTGCGCGCAGGCGCCCAAGGACATCCCGTCCACCGTCGCCCAGGCGCGGGCGGCCGCCGCGACCGCCGCGGTGCCCATCCTCAGGGGCGAGTTCGTCATAGAGCCGATGGTCGCCCACGTGGGCGAGGACCTGTGCAAGGGATGCGGCCTCTGCGTCGAGATGTGCCCCTACGGCGCCCCGCGGCTCGTCAAGGGCGCGGTCGGCCAGAGGGCCGAGATACTCGAGGCGCTGTGCAGGGGCTGCGGCGTGTGCGTCGCGGCCTGCCCCTACCACGCCATCTCGGCGGAGCAGTTCTCGGACGAGCAGCTCGAGTCGGAGCTCATGGCCGCGCTCAAGGCGGAGGTGAGGTGAGATGTCAGGCGAGACCGAGGAGACCTTCATCGGCGGGCTCAAGACGCTGGTCGTCGAGGAGAAGGTCGTCCTCGACAAGGAGTACGACCCCGAGTTCGTGGCCGAGATAGTCAAGTACGGCGGCCGCGACGTGAAGACGTGCCACCAGTGCGGCAACTGCACCGGCGTGTGCCCCTACAGCCTCAAG
This sequence comes from uncultured Thermoplasmata archaeon, assembly GCA_964353355.1. Lineage (GTDB taxonomy): Archaea > Thermoplasmatota > DTKX01 > DTKX01 > CAYGVT01. Next base: position 105,252 of record CAYGVT010000148.1, read on the forward strand.
ACGCTCTACAAGACCCGCAACATCATCAAGATGTGCCAGCTCGGATTGAAGAGCCTTGTGCTGCAGACGCCCTGGCTGTGCGCCACCTGCTACAGGTGCTACGAGCACTGCCCCGAGGACATCAACGCGGCCGAGGTCATGATAGCGCTGCGGCACATCGCCGTTCGCGACGGGTTCATCCCCGACTTCATCAAGCGCGTCACCGTCAACGTGCAGCACTACGGGCAGAGCGTCGCGCCCGCCCGCGAGGTCGAGGTGCTGCGCGTCCAGCTGGAGCTCGGCCCCCTGAGCTACGCCAAGCCCAGGTACGCCAAGACCATCAACGAGGTCCAGTACATCATCAGGGCCATGGGCTACGACAAGCTGGTGCACGTCGTGGACGAGAAGCCCAAGGAGAAGGCCGCCGAGAAGGGGGGGGTGTGACATGGCGTACGGCCTCTTCCTCGGATGCCTCATCCCCAACCGCTACCCCGGCGTGGAGTGGTCGACGCGCTACATCATGGGCAAGAACCAGCTCAACGTCCCGCTGGTGGACGTGGAGGAGTTCGCGTGCTGCCCCGTGCCGGGCATCTTCTACTCCGCGGACAAGGACACCTGGCTCGCGCTCGCCGCCCGCAACCTGGTCGTGGCCCAGGACATGGGCGTCGAGGTGCTGACGCTCTGCAACGGATGCTACATGTCGCTGCACAAGGCCGCGGAGACGCTGCAGGACAGCAAGAAGCGGTCCGAGGTCAACAGGGTGCTCCGCGGCGTGGGCAAGCGGTACACCGGCGAGGAGCTCCCCGGCGACGGGCGCGTCAAGCAGTACCGCCCGGTCCAGGTCAAGCACCTCGTCGAGGTGCTGGCCAACGACGTCGGCCTGGAGAGGATAGCGGAGCGGGTCACAGTCCCGCTCACGGACTTCCACGTGGCCGTGCACTACGGCTGCCACTACCTCCGGCCCTCCACCACGCACACCATCGAGAACCCCAACAGGCCCCACCTCGTCGACGACATCGTGCGCGCCTGCGGCGCGACATCGGTCGAGTACGATGAGAAGCTCGCGTGCTGCGGCGCGGGCGGCGGCGTCAGGTCCCACGTCAAGGAGCTGGCCGACGCCCTGACGGCCGACAAGATGAAGAGCATCCAGGCGGCGGGCGCGGACGTCATCGTGACGGCCTGCCCCTTCTGCCTGCTCCAGTTCGACACGGCGCAGCTGACGCTCCCGGGCATCAACACTCCCGTGGTGCACGTCTCCAACCTGCTCGCGCTCGCGATGGGCGCGGACCCGCTGTTCCTCGGGTTCGACCTGCACAACGTGTCGGTGAACCCCATCCTCCGTAAGCTCCGCAGGAGGGCGACCGCATGACCGACCTCGACAACGGGACCTACACTGACGACGGGGTTGCAGAGGCCGAGGGCGGGTCGACCGATGGCGGCGGCGCAGAGGCCGCCCCGACCGCCGGGCGCGCCGAGTTCGAGCCGCTCGTCATCGCCTTCGCGTGCAACTGGTGCTCCTACTCCGGGGCCGACCTCGCCGGCACCTCGCGGTTCCAGTACCCGCCGAACATGCGCATCGTCCGCGTGATGTGCTCCGGCAGGGTCGACCCGAGCCTGATAGTCAAGGCCTTCCGCAGCGGCGCGGACGGCGTGCTCGTCACGGGCTGCCATCCCCAGGACTGCCACTACCAGAACGGCAACGAGAAGACGCAAGCCCGCGTCGCGTTCCTGAGGCGGTTCCTGCCCCAGGTGGGCATCGACGCACGGAGGCTCAGGCTGGAGTGGATCGCGGGCTCGGAGGGCGAGCGGTTCGCCCACGTCGCGGGCGAGTTCATCTCGACCGTCCGCTCGCTCGGCCCGAACCCCATGACGACGGACGACGCCCCGGAGGTGAGGTAGATGGCCGACCAGCCGCTCGGCTCCGTGGCTGTCGTGGGCGGCGGCATCGCCGGCGTCCAGGCCGCGCTTGACCTCGCGGAGGGCGGGTTCAAGGTCTACTTGATAGAGCGCTCCCCCTCGATAGGAGGCGTGATGGCCCAGCTCGACAAGACCTTCCCCACCAACGACTGCGCGATGTGCATCCTCGCGCCCAAGCTCGTGGACGCGGGGCGCCATCCCAACATTGAGCTGCGCATCCTCTCCGAGGTCACCGGCTTCAAGGGCGTGCCCGGGGACTTCGAGCTCGAGGTCACGCGCCGCACCCTCAGCGTCGACCCCGAGAGGTGCACTGGCTGCGGCGACTGCGCGGCCATCTGCCCCATCGAGGGCACGAACCCCTTCGACGAGAACCTGGGCGTGCGCAAGGCTGTGTACGTGCCGTTCCCGCAGGCGGTGCCGCTGGTCTACACCATAGACCGCAGCATGTGCATCGGCTGCGGCGAGTGCGCCAGGTTCTGCCGCGCGGACGCGATCAACTTCGAGGTGGCCGAGACGGTCTCGGACAAGATCAAGGTGGGCGCTGTCATCCTGTCGCCTGGCTTCGAGGAGTTCGACCCGTCCAAGATGACCGCCTACGGCTACGGCAAGTACCCCAACGTGGTGACGTCCATCGAGTTCGAGCGCCTCATGAGCGCGTCCGGGCCGACCGGCGGGCACATCGTGCGCCCCTCGGACGGTCGCGTCCCCAAGAAGGTCGCGTTCCTGCACTGCATCGGCTCCCGCGACGTGAGCCTGGGCATCTCCTACTGCTCGAGCGTGTGCTGCATGTACTCGCTCAAGGAGGCCATCATCGCGCAGGAGCACACCCCGGGCCTCAGCACGCACCTGTTCGCCATGGACTTCCGCGCCGTCGGCAAGCAGTTCGAGGAGTACCGCATCCGGGCCGAGAAGGAGATGGGGGTCAAGATCACCCGCAACAACCGCATCGGCTCCATACAGGAGGACATGGCCACCAAGGACCTCTTCATCAGGTACATCGAGGGCGACCACATCGTCGAGGAGCGGTTCGACATGGTCGTGCTCGGCGTCGGGCTGCGGCCCCCGCTGAACGCTGAGTACCTCGCGAGGACCTTCGGCCTCGACCTCGACTCGCACGGGTTCGCCAAGACGTCCTACTTCCGGCCGCTCGAGACCAACGTGCCAGGGGTGTTCGTCGCGGGCGCGTTCAGCGCGCCCAAGGACATCCCCGACACGGTCACGGAGGCCTCGGGCGCCGCGGCCAAGGCCGCGGCCGTGGTCGCGAGGGCGAGGGGGACCCTCGTGGAGAAGATGACGTACCCGGAGGAGCGCGACGTGAGCGGCGAGGAGCCGCGCGTGGGCGTGTTCATATGCCACTGCGGCGTCAACATCGGCGGCATCGTGGACGTGCCGGCCGTGACCGGGTACGCGAGGAACCTGCCCGGCGTCGTCTACGCGTCAGACAACCTCTACACCTGCTCCGCCGACACCAACAACTTGATCAAGGACATTGTCAAGGAGCACGGCCTCAACCGCGTGGTCGTGGCCTCCTGCACCCCCAGGACCCACGAGGCCCTGTTCAGGGCCACGACTCGCGAGGCGGGTCTCAACCCCTACCTCTTCGAGATGGCGAACATCCGCGACCAGTGCTCGTGGGCGCACATGCACGAGCCCGAGGCCGCGACCCAGAAGGCCAAGGACCTGGTGCGCATGGCCGTGGCCAGGGCGCGCCTGCTGGTACCCCTCAAGCGGCCCATCATCCCCATCGAGCCGCGCGCGATGGTCATCGGCGGGGGCCTCGCGGGCATGGTCGCCGCGCTCGAGGTCTCGCGCCAGGGCTTCGAGGTCGACCTCGTCGAGAAGACCAACGCGCTCGGCGGGAACCTCAGGCGCGTGACCCACAGCATCACCGGCGAGGACCCGCAGAGGCTGCTCAAGGACACAATCGACATGGTCCGGTCCGACCCCAACATAGCGCTGCACACCGGCACCGAGGTCGAGGAGGTCAAGGGCTACATCGGCAACTTCGACGTGACGCTCAAGAATGGTGCCAAGCTCAGGGTCGGCGCGATCGTGGTCGCGAGCGGGGCCGTGGAGTACAAGCCCCAGGAGTACTACTACGGGAAGAACCCGAACGTCATGACCCAGCTCGAGCTCGAGGAGGAGATGACCAAGGGCGCGTTCGCCCCCAACGAGGTCGTCATCATCCAGTGCGTGGGCGCGAGGGACGAGGAGCACCCCAACTGCAGCCGCATATGCTGCACCACGAGCATCAAGAACGCCATGGCCCTCAAGAGGGCCGACCCCAAGGCGAACATCTACATCGTCTACAAGGACATCCGCACCTACGGGTTCCGCGAGGACGCCTACCTCGAGGCGGCGCGGATGGGCATCGTGTTCGTCAGGTACGACGACGAGCACCCGATCAAGCGCGCCTACACCAAGAAGGGCCTCGTGCTGACCATCTTCGACCAGTTCACCGACACCGAGCTGACCATCCAGCCAGACCTGGTGGTGCTCAACGCCGCGACCCATCCCGACCCGCGCAACTCGGTCCTGGCGAAGGCGCTCAAGGTCCCGCTCAACTCCGAGGGCTTCTTCCTCGAGGCCCACTCCAAGCTGCGGCCCGTCGAGTTCGCCACCGACGGCATCTTCGCCGCCGGCCTCGCGCTCGGGCCGAGGTTCATCTCGGAGTCGATCAGCCAGGCCTGCGCGGTGGCGGGCAAGGTCGCCGCCGTGCTGTCGAAGGGCGAGATGGAGGCCGAGGGCGTCGTCGCCAACGTCGACGAGGCGCTCTGCAGGGCCTGCGGCCGGTGCAAGGAGGTCTGCGAGTACAGCGCCATAGACCTCGTGGAGACCTCGCCTGGCGTGTTCGCCTCGAGGGTCAACGAGGCGCTCTGCAAGGGCTGCGGGGTGTGCGCCGTGACGTGCCCGACCAAGGCCATCGCGGTGCGCCACTTCACGGACGAGCAGATCGGCACCATGATGGAGACGCTCCTCAGGGAGGTGGCGTGAGATGACCACCAGCGTCACCGCCCCCAAGCCCCCCGGGTTCGAGCCCGAGATAGTCGCGCTGTGCTGCAACTGGTGCGGCTACGCGGGCGCGGACCTCGCTGGCGTCTCCCGCGTCCAGTACCCTCCCAACATCCGCATCATCCGCATCATGTGCACGGGCAGGGTCGAGCCCAACCACGTGCTGAAGGCGCTCCAGCTGGGCGCGGACGGCGTCATGGTCATCGGCTGCCACCCCGGCGACTGCCACTACATGTCCGGCAACACCCGCGCCGTCGACGTCATCGACGCGACCAAGGAGATGCTGCGCGCGCTCGGCATGGAGGGTCGCCTCCGCCTCGAGTGGATATCCGCCGCCGAGGGCACCAAGTTCGGGAAGGTCGTGGCCGAGTTCACCGAGCAGGTCAGGGCGCTCGGCCCCAACCCCATGAAGGGCACGCCTGGCAGCAGGGCAGGCGCCCGCGCGGCTCGGGCGGCCTCGAGGGGGGAGCTGGACGCCATCATCGACTCGACCGGCGTTTACAACTGCGTCGAGTGCACGAAGTGCTCCTCCAGCTGCCCCATCGCGCGCATCGACATCGCCCTCTCGCCCATGCTCACGGCCGAGCGCGCGCTGCGCGGATTGGCCGAGGAGCTCTCCGAGGACAGGGGCGTGTGGGTGTGCACCACGTGCGCGACGTGCCACCAGAGGTGCCCCTCGGGCGTCGACTACCTGGGCTTCGTGCGCGCGGTGCGAGCGCTCGGGGCGCCCGCGAGCAGCACCTGCTCGCACGGGGGCGTGTTCACCTCGATTGCGAGGCTGCACTCCAACCCGGCGGTCAAGCAGTCCGGTCGCCTGGCATGGGTCGCCGAGGGCATGAAGGTCCAATCCAAGGGCGACACGCTCTTCTTCACGGGGTGCTCCAATTACCAGGAGCCCGTGTTCAGGAACATCGGCGCGAGCCCGCTGGACACGACCCGGGCCACCGTCATGGTCCTCAACAAGGCCGGCATCGTCCCCGTCGTCATGCAGGACGAGCGGTGCTGCGGCCACGACCTGCTGTGGGCGGGCGAGGACGAGGAGGTCGTCGCCCAGCTCGCGCGCATCAACGTGGACGCCATCAAGGCCACGGGGGCCAAGCGGGTCGTGTTCAGCTGCCCCGAGGGCTACCGGACGTTCGCGAAGGACTACCCGGAGCTGCTGGGGAGCAAGAGCCTGGACCTCGACGTGCTGCACTCCTCGGAGCTCTTCGCAAATCTCCTGGACGACGGCAAGCTCGTGCCCGACGGCCACGGCAAGGACGGGGAGAAAGCCGTGGTCACCTACCAGGACCCCTGCAGGCTCGGTCGCCACATGGGCGTCTACGACGCGCCTCGCAAGGTGCTCGCCAGCATGCCCGGCGTCGAGCTGCGCGAGATGCCCAACAACCGGGCCAATGCCATATGCTGCGGCGTGGCCTCGTGGCTCAACTGCGGGACCTATTCCAAGCGCATTCAAGTCGAGAGGCTCGCGGAGGCCGCGGGCACGGGCGCGTCGACGCTGGTCACCGCGTGCTCGAAGTGCCTCATCCACTACAGCTGCGTGCTGGCCGAGCCGGCCAACCCCGCGCTGCCACCGAAGCCCAACGTCGGGGTCAAGGACCTCACGGTGCTGCTCGCGGAATCGCTCGGCATCAAGGAGGTGGCCAAGTGACGACGACGGCCAAGAACGAGAACGTGCTCATCATCGGAGGGGGCGTCGCGGGCATCCAGGCCGCGCTCGACCTGGGCGGCGCCGGCATGACGGTGTACATGGTCGAGAAGACGCCCAGCATCGGCGGCCGGATGGCCCAGCTGGACAAGACCTTCCCCACGAACGACTGCTCGATATGCATCCTCGCGCCGAAGATGATCGAGTGCTTCAACCACCCGAACGTGAACTGCTACACGTACTCCGAGCTCAAGTCCGTGAAGGGCAAGGCCGGTGACTTCACCGTCGAGGTCCTCAGGCACGCCCGGTTCGTCCACGAGGACAAGTGCACCGGATGCGGCGTGTGCATGGAGAAGTGCCCGACCAAGGTCCCCAACGACTGGGAGATGAACCTGGCCCAGCGCAAGGCCATCTACGTGCCGTTCATGCAGGCCGTCCCCCGCGTCGCGACCATCGACAAGGACATCTGCATCTACTTCAAGACCGGCAAGTGCAAGATATGCGAGAAGGTCTGCCAGGCGAAGGCCGTCGACCACTCGATGCAGGACGAGGTCCTCACGCTGAAGGTCGGCGCCATCATCGTCGCGACGGGCTACGACATCTACATGCCCTACGACATGCCCGAGTACGGCTACGGCAGGTACAAAAACGTCATCACGGCGATGGAGTACGAGCGCATCATCAACGCCGCGGGCCCGACCCACGGCCACCTGCAGCGCCTCTCCGACGACCACCGCCAGCCCAAGAGGGTCGCCTTCATCCAGTGCGTCGGCGCGCGCGACGTGCGCGGCGACCGGCCCTACTGCTGCGCCGTGTGCTGCATGCACTCCACCAAGGAGGCCACGCTCGCCCGCGAGCACTACCCGGACCTTGACTCTTACATCTTCTACACCGACATGCGCGCCTTCGGCAAGGGGTTCGACGAGTACATCCAGCGCGGCAAGCGCCAGTACGGCATCACCCACATACGCGCCAAGCCCGGCGAGATACGCGAGGACCCCGTGACGAAGAACCTCTTCGTCTACTACACCGACACCGAGGCCCGGAAGGTCCAGCAGATGGAGTTCGACATGGTCGTCCTCGCCACCGCCCTCATCCCACGGGCAGACACGAAGGAGCTTGCCAAGATCCTCGGCGTCGAGCTCGACCCGCACATGTTCTACAAGTCCCCCGACCCGGAGTTCAAGCCGACGGACACGACGCGGCCGGGCATCTTCACCGCGGGCTACTGCCAGAAGCCCATGGACATCCCCGACGCCGTCTCCGAGGGCTCGGGCGCGGCCGCGCGCGCGATGGAGACCATCCTCAGCCACGCGATGGAGGCGAGCTGATGGCCACCGACGCCAAGCAGGCCGAGCAGGGGAAGCCCAAGCAGCAGCAGGGCGCGGGGCCGGAGGAGCCCCGCATCGGCGTGTTCATATGCCACTGCGGCACGAACATCGGCGGCATCGTCGACGTGCCTGCCGTGGCGGCCTACGCGGGCACGCTCCCTCACGTCGTGCACTCCGAGCGCAACCTCTACACGTGCGCCGAGGACGGCGTGGCCTCCATCAAGCAGAGGATCAAGGAGCACGCCCTCAACAGGGTCATCGTCGCCTCGTGCACGCCCAGGACCCACGCGCCCCTGTTCATGGCCACCTGCGCGGAGGCGGGGTTGAACCCCTACCTGTTCGAGTTCGTGAACATCCGGGACCAGTGCTCGTGGATCCACATGCAGGAGAAGGAGAAGGCGACCCAGAAGGCAAAGGACCTCGTCCGCATGGGAGTGGCCAAGGCCGTCCTGCTCCAGCCGCTCGAGAGGATCGAGACGCCCATGGAGCCCAAGGCCATGGTCATCGGCGGGGGCGTCGCGGGCATGACCGCGGCGAGCACCATCGCCAACTCCGGCTACGAGGTCTACCTGGTCGAGAAGGAGGAGGTCCTCGGCGGCATGCTGCGGCACCTCAACCGGCTCTACCACTCGGACCGCGACCCGTCCGTCGTCGACGAGCTCGCCAGGTCGGTGGAGTCCAACAAGAGGGTCCATGTCATCAAGGGCGCCAAGGTCAAGCGCGTCGACGGCTACGTGGGCAGCTTCGAGGTGTCGGTCGCGCCCCTGAAGGGCGGCCCGGACATCGACTTCAGGGTCGGCACCATCATCGTGGCGACGGGCGCGGTCGAGCTCAAGCCCAAGGGGCTCTACGGCTACGGCACGCTCCCCAACGTCGTGACCGAGCTCGACCTGGAGGGCATGATGAGGCGCAACGAGCTCCCCGACATCCAAAGCGCCTTCTTCATAATGTGCGCGGGCTCCCGCGGGCAGGCCGACCTCACCTACTGCTCGAGGGTCTGCTGCATGACCAGCCTCAAGAACGCCGTCGTCATCAAGGAGCGGTTCCCCAAGGCGCTGGTCACGGTCCTGTTCAGGGACGTCGAGACGTACGGCATCGCCTACGAGGAGCTCAACGCACGGGCGAGGAAGATCGGCATCAGGTTCGTCAAGTACTCGCTCGCGCACATCCCCAAGGTCGAATCCGCCCCCGACGGCAAGGCCCTCGTGGGCTTCCACGACGAGCTCTTCGGCCGCGAGTCCCAGAGGACTGCCGACCTCGTGGTCCTCTCGACCCCGTTGGTCAACCACCCGGACGGCATGGAGCTGGCCAAGATGCTGCGCGTCCCGCTCGGCCCGGAGCGGTTCTTCTTCGAGGCGCACGTCAAGCTCCGGCCGGTGGACTTTGCCACCGACGGCATCTTCATCTGCGGCACCGCCAAGGGCCCGACTAACATCGGCGAGTGCGTGGAGCAGGCGCTGGGGGCCGCCTCGCGGGCCGCGATACCGCTCGCCAAGGGGCAGGTCCGGGTGGAGGCGATAACCTCGAAGGTCAACCCCGACACCTGCCGCGGCTGCGGCCGGTGCGAGGAATCCTGCGACTACCACGCGGTGTCGCTCGTCCCGGTGAACGACGCATTCGGGGAAAGGATGGTCGCCAAGGTCAACGAGGGGCTCTGCAAGGGCTGCGGCAAATGCGCCTCGCTCTGCTGCAACCGCTCGATCTCATTGCGCCATTTCACCACGCCCCAGATAATGGCGATGGTGGAGGCGGCGCTGGAGGCGGACTGAGATGGCGACCGACGAAGCCAAGCAAAAGCTCGACGCCCTTGTAAAGAGGACGGGCGCGTTCGACTGCGTGGAATGCGGCAAGTGCACCTCGCTTTGCCCCATCACGAAGGAGAACCCGGATTTTGCGCCCCGCCTCATAGTCGTCAAGGCCCTCGAGGGCATGGCCGAGCAGGTCGCCGGCGGGCGCGACATCTGGATCTGCCTCACCTGCGCCCGGTGCAGCGCCAAGTGCCCCTACAAGGTCAACTACACCGAGTTCATACGCGGGATGAGGGAGACGGCGCGCAAGGGGGGGAATGCCCCGGCGTGCTCCGAGGGCGGGCTCATGAACTCGCTTGCCAACCTCATGACCAAGGAGGGCCTGAAGCAGAACCGCCTCGGCTGGCTGGACGCCGGTCTGAAGGTCGCCGAGAAGGGCGAGTACCTGCTCTTCACCGGCTGCGCCCCCTACCTCGCCGTCACATTCGGCGAGAAGGACGACCGCGTTCTCGAGGGCACCCGGGCGGCCGTGCGCATCCTGAACAAGCTGGGCATCACCCCTGTCGTGAGCGCCGAGGAGAGGTGCTGCGGCCACGACCAGTACTGGTCCGGCGACCGGGACACTTTCGAGAAGCTCGCCCGCCAAAACATCGCCTGGATCAAGTCGACCGGGGCCAAGACGGTGCTTGCGACCTGCCCGGAGTGCTTCCGGACGCTTTTGAAGGACTACCAGAAGCTGGACCCCTCTTTCGACATCGAGGTGCTCCACAT
>CAYGVT010000149.1:0-1869 GCA_964353355.1 uncultured Thermoplasmata archaeon
GACGCGGTCATCGAGAACTCCACCATCACGCACTGCAACTACGGCATCTACGTGCTGTCATCCTCGCCGGTCATCGAGGACTGCGTCATCGAGGGCAACGACGGCTACGGCCTCTACGTCTACCAGGGCGCGGCGCGCGTGCAGCGGTGCACGTTCAGCGACAACTTCGACGCGGGCGCCTGGCTGGTGGCGACGCAGGGCCTGCTGCTGCGGGACTGCACCTTCGAGGACCACGAGTGGGCGGGCCTCAACGCGAGCGCCTCCCTCGTCAACATCGAGGGCTGCACGTTCCGCAACAACACCTGGTACGGCGCGCGGTTCTACCTCAACTGCCGGGGGAGGTTCGCCGACTGCACAGTCACGGGCGGGGCCTACTGTGGCATTTACCTGGGGGAGAACTGCAACCTGACGGTCCTTGGGTGCACCGTGACGGGGGTGGCGGGCCGCGGCCTGTGGGCGTACATGTCGGGCGCGACCGTGGACGCGTGCCGGTTCGAGGGCTGCGACGAGGGCATCTTCCTCTACGGCTCGCCGCTCGACATCGTCAACTGCACCGTTCTCCGCTCCAGGCTCAACGGCGTGACGGTCTCGGACTCGTTCCTCTTCTGGCTGACGGGGTCCGTCGTGGAGGACAGCGGCAACAACGGCGTGCTGGTGGGGAGCCTCTGGACCGGCCGGAGCACCGGTCGCATCCTCGATTGCGCCATCGCCCGGAACCGGAGGGCGGGGATCTATGTCCAGGAGAGGTCCTTCTGCGATATCATCGACGTGGCGTTCGAGGGCAATGGCATCTACGGTATCTACTGCGACGGTACGGGCAACGTCCAATGGGGCGAGGAGCACAATAGGACGATCAGGGACCAGGCGTTCAGGGTGCAGGGGACCCTGGTCGTCCGGGCGGACCTCACGCTGGTGAATTGCACAATCTCGTTCAATTACACCGGGCACATGCAGAACCTCGTCATGGTCGAGAAGGGCTCGCTAAACCTGCTCGATACCGACGGCGATAGGTACACGCCCATGGACTCGACGGTCCTGGAATCGATCACGTCCATGACCGAGACACCGGAGCCGGTCGTCCTGTTCATAGGCCCCGACACTGTCGCGGCGCTGCGCGCGCGGAACTCCCTGTTCATCGGTATCTACATCGAGGTGGATGAGCACGGCGAGCTCAACGTGACAGGGTGCGAGTTCCAGGAGGTCGCGAACGCCATAGGGGTCAAGAACAAGTACTCCACCGTCCCTGCCATGGTGAGGGACTGCGCCTTCGCCGGCCTCATCGTCGGCGTCAATGTGTACGATCCTGCCATCGTCACCGGCTGCTCGTTCAGCAGGTGCGGGGCCGGGATATACCTCAAGTACAGCTCGGGCGTCGAGGTCTTCAACTGCTCGTTCATCTCGTGCGACATCGGAATAAGGACCTCGGACGATGTCGGGACCTCCCTGGAGCAGCTGAGGTTCCTCGACTGCAACAGGAGCGTCGACGCGGCAGGGTCGACCGACCTGCGGATGCTTGACCTCCAGGTGAGGAGCTCACGCAGTGATGGGATACACCTCCTCAACGCGAGGGCAACGCTGTCATCATCGACGATCCAGGGCTCCGGGGGGAGCGGTGTCATGGCCGACCACTCCCGTCTCCAGCTCACCGGGTGCGACCTCACGGACAACGTGGTCGCGGCCCTGACGTCGAACGCGTCCTACGTGGACCTGCTCGGGTGCTCGCTCACTAGCGCGGAGAGCACGGCGGTATGGGCATCCTTCGGCAGGGTGCAGCTCAACGATTCGTACGTGGACCCCGGCGTGGGCCTCGCTGCCCTGGCCAGGGAGGGCGCGGAGGTCGTGTTCCGCAACACTGCCGTCACGACCGAG
>CAYGVT010000150.1:0-7371 GCA_964353355.1 uncultured Thermoplasmata archaeon
CGAGTTCTCCCACTGGAGGTTGAGGGCGCCGTCCCCGCCCAGGCCAGTGCAGCCCTCGCGAAGACGGAGGTTGACGAGGGCCGAGATGAAGCCCTGCGACGTGTGCGGGAGGCCACGCCTCGGACGCTCGAGATACTGCGCGCGCTGCCGTCCTTTCGTGGTATGCCGGGAACGCGACAACCGCATCCATGTCCGGGCGATGAGGGAGGCCTGGAATCCTGCCGAGGACGGATTCGCCTGCCACTACACGGGCGCGAGGGTCGACGACATGGATCCGATGAGCCCCTGGTTCCTCACGTTCGACCACCGAGTGCCAGGGGAGGCCGGTACCATCGTCGTCGCCGCTTGGTGGGTGAACCTGATGAAGACAGCCCTCTCCGAGGATGAGTTCTGGGCGGTGGTGGCGGAGTACGACAAGTTCCTCAACAGGGGCGGGGAGTTCGACAGGGACGTCGTGGAGTTCAAGTACTGGCGGCGGGCGCGGCGGCCCAAACGGCCAACCCATCGATAAATGAGAAGCCCCTTCATCCGCGAATCATCCCATGAGATGCCCACTGCTTCGTCATCCATTGTCCTTTGTTGTGCAATGATGCGGCGAACCGTGCCTTGTTCATGATTGAGGCTTCGACCTGCCCCGTCTCCTGGCCGACAATAGGATGAGCACAATCGCTGCCACGGCCACGAGGAGCACGAGACCGATGTAGAGGAGGGTCCCTCCCCCTCCATGGCCATCTCCGGTCGGGTTCTCCACCTGGAACGGCATCGGTCCAACAAGGCCGTGCGAATGGCCGTCCCACGCGCGCACGGTGACCGTGTGGTTCCCGTCGCCCAGCTTCCCGCTGTCCAGGACGAAGCTCCACGATCCGGTCCCGTCTGCGGCCATCCAGTCCCCATCGTCCACCCGGTACTCCACGCGCTCTATTGGCACATCCCCGGAGGCCGTCCCCTCGAACTCGACCTGGCCAGACACAGGCACCCCTCCGGGCATCCTGGTGACCTCGATGACGGGCGTCCTGGGAAGGACCGTCACGTTGACGCGGTCCTCGACCGTGTTGCCCATCCAGTCCCAGACGCGGATGACAAGCTCCCACACCCCGACCCTGTCGGGCGTGAGGTTGAGGTCGGCTCCATCGAACGACGTGGCGGGGACGGTCGGAACCGTCCACCTGACGCCCTCCAGCGCGAGCTCCCCCGGGACGACACTGGCATGCAGCTCGGCGCGACCGCCGAGCTCGACGGCGATGTCCTCGCCGGCATCGACGCCGGGCCACCTCACATGGGTTGGCCGCCACTTGACATCGAGGAGGAACGAATGGAACGCGCGGTTGCCCGACGCGTCGTAGGCGGTGAACGTCGCGTTGTAAAGGCCCTGCTTCGGGAGCGCAGCCTCGACAAAGGCCCCCTCCTTGACGATGCTCACGCCACCTCTCTCGAACTCCCATGCGAACTCGGCACCCTCGGGGAACGACGCGTCATCGTCCGCCCAGAGGGTCCAGTTGTACCTCAGGACCAGGTCCTCGGTCGTGACGCTGACCATGAGCCATTCCGGATGCGTGAACACGGGGGCGTTGACGTCGAGCACCCCGACGGTCACGATGGTCATGTTCTCGTTGCCGGCCGCGTCCGTGAGCCTCAGCAGGACCTCGTAGGTCCCGGGGCGCTGGAAGATGAAGGAGGGATGGGGACCGGCAAGCGTCTGCTCCGCGCCTGCGTACGTGAAGGTCCACGTCCACCCGGCCACCGCGACGTTGTCCGTGGAGGTCCTCGCGTCAAACCAGACCGGCTCGCCCAGCGTGGCGTTCAGGGTCCTCCCGACATTGATGACTGGCGGCTCCGCATCGAGCACGGTTATCCTCACGCCGTCCTGCGCCCACTTGCCGCCCATGTCGGTGACGATGAGGACGACCACGTACTCCCCCACCGTGCCGAAGATGTACTCCACCACCGGGCCCTGCAGCAGCACGGGCCTCCCGTCGTAGGTGAGGCTCCAGTTGAAGCGGGCTATCCCGCCGTCGTCCGAGGAGGCGGTGCCGTTCAGGACGACGCACGTGCCCTGCGGCACAACCTGGTCCTCGCCGGCCTCCGCCACGGGCGGGTGATTGGGCAGGACTGTCAGGACGATGACGGCCGTGTCCGCGTGCCCGGCCGCGTCCTCGACCCGGAGGCTGACGTTGTAGGTGCCGGGCACCCTCACCACCCGGTCGACCACCGCCCCCTCGAGCACCACGTTCGTTTCGCCGATAGAGTAAGACCACGTGTACCTCACGATGCCTATGTTGTCCCTGGACAGGCTCGCGTTGAGCTGGAAGGGCTCGCCCTCGTACACCGTGAGGTCTGGCCCCGCCACTGCCTCGGGCGCGAAGGGGTCCCATGGATGGACAAGGGGATGATGGTCGTCTGGATTGAGGCCCTTGTTCGGATTGAAAGGCTCGCTCCATGTCTGGCCGTCGTTCGTTGCGGTGGGGTAGAACTTCGAATAATCCGACCAGTAGTTGCCGCGCGTCCCGTCGTCCCAGCTCATGCGCCCCGAGCCGGAGCACTGGAGGTGGGGAGGACCGCCCGCATACCATCGCAGAGCGTTATCGATGAACGTGTTGTTCCACACCTTGGAGTTCTCTACATCGAGCGCGTACCTTGCACAATTGGCGATGTAATTCCCCGTGAAGGAGCATCCGAACCCTACCGTGTAGACCATGTATACTCCGTGATCATCGGAATTGAGGATGATGTTCCCCTCGAGGCTGACATTGCCGTCCCTGATGAGGTCGATTGATGAACCGCTGGTATTGCTGATCGTGCAGCTGATGATCTCCAGACGGTCATCCTCCTGGGAGAAGATGGCCCTGGAACCCCCATCCATCACGCAGTCGCGGACCTCGATGCCCTTGCAGGCCTCAGTTTCCACAGCTGCGCTCAACAGATCCAAGAACGTGGAATTCTGGATCCTCCCGTTCTCACAGCCCCAGAGCTGGACGGGAACGGTGCTTCTCGGGAAATCCTGACGGTCGATGATGAAATCCCTGCAGCCGACCAGGATCACCTGGCCATAGTCGTCGGTGAAGACCTCGCCGACGGTGTCCTTGCGGTAGATGACGGGCATTCCATCAAGCGTGTTCCCGGCGCCCCAATCGATGTTCCTCCTCTGCTGTGCCCCCCCCCATATGTAAAACCCACCATCGAACACCACGTTGCCGCGGACCTTCGTCATGCTGTCCGCGCATACACGGATCCCTACCAGATTGCTCCTTCGCGCCAAACCGGCATCGCACCTCACGCGGTTGTCCTCGATGCTCGCATTGCTCATGTTCCAGGCATCGAACGCAACCCAAAAGGTTGATTGAGAGAAATCGATTTCATTGTCGATGAAGCTCGAGTCCGAGACATATATAAGCGCTATCGTACCGTTGCGGAGATGGTTGTCGCAGACCATGCCCCCGGACGATTCTCTGATCTCCCCAGCGCCCCAGCCCCCGATCGAGACGTTCTCGAACGTGCAATTGGCGATGCGGAAGCCGGTCCCTCGATAGATGACGATGGTAGCATTCATCGGGCTGCTGAGCGTGACGTTCTCCACGGTGAGGTTGTCCGTCATGCCGCACACGATGCCGGCCCACGGATGGTCCCCCGCGTAGTCCCTCATCGTCACGTTCTCGCAGCGGGCGAGGATGACCTGTCCCCACTCGCCCGATATACGCCGGTCGCTCTCGTTCACGACGCACAGTATCGGATGTCCGTCGACGGTGTTCGATTGGTCGATGCCCCGGGCATCCAGGGCATCGAACGCATCCTTATAGACCTGGATGCCGCACCCATGGAACGTGTTGGACCTCAGCGTCAGGTTCCAGTTGTCGAAGACAAGATAAAGTCCGTAGGTCTCATAGAGTCCATCATAGTAGGACGTGAGTGAGTTTTTGACGACCAGAAGGCCATCCGTCCCCATTGCATCTATTCCTTCCAGGACATTGTCAGCAATCGTGATGTTCGAGCCACCGACCTCGCACAGTCCCATGACCGAATTGTTGCTGATCACCACGGTCGCGTTGGGCACTAGGTCGCTTCCTCCCTGGGCACTGATTGCATGGCATTGGTAGGTGCGAACCTGTCTGATTTCATTGTGCTCGATCCTTGCATCCGAGCCGCCAACGTCAATCCCGTTAAAAGTGAAATTCGATATCGTGTTGTTGGCGATATAGACCTTCGAAACGTCATCATATGAGTGGATATGTGAGCTGATACCCGT
Source organism: uncultured Thermoplasmata archaeon (assembly GCA_964353355.1). Taxonomy (GTDB): domain Archaea; phylum Thermoplasmatota; class DTKX01; order DTKX01; genus CAYGVT01. The sequence continues at coordinate 4,241 of CAYGVT010000150.1, forward strand.
GTTGATATTTTCAATCCGATTACCCTCTACGCGGGCTGTGGAGTCCGAAATGAAAATGCCAGTGTGGGATGGCTGGTACGTGCTGGTGCAGTTCTCGATGAGGTTCGAGACGATGGAGATGTTGGAGCACCCCCTGATCGCCAGGCAGCTCTCGAGCGGCCAGACGTACTGACCGGGCCCATAGCTCGCATTCACCAGATGGTTGTCGCGGATGACCAGATGAAGGGTGACGTTCCCGACGTAGATGCAGTACCACGTCCCCGTCCCGTTGATGTGGTAGCCGCTGATGACGTAGGGGTCGGACGCGGAGCCGTCGCCGTCCCATCCCTCCTCGATTGCCATCGCGACGAGCTCGGCGTCCGAGTCGATGATGATGGGCGGGTCGAACGACTCTGAGGTGGCTTGCCCACCATAGCCTCCATCGTTCATGTCAGATGATGCCGTGTTCAGGAACTCGGAAGAGACAGGATCGAACGTCAGCATGAGTGCGACAGAGAGAATCGCTCCAAAGCTCATCAACGGTGGAGCGGTCTTCTTTCTTCTCATGATAGGCCCGCTGGCAACCATGCACATCCCGCTTACAAATAAGGCGCCAGATACTTAATTCTTTTCTCATATGCATGGATAACAGGCCGCTTCTACGTCGTTGGCCGCAAGGAGCAGCTCAAGCGCCGCGCGGCCATGCGCGAGGCCTACGACCCGGCCCTCGACGCATATCGCGTCTACTGGTCCGGCGCCGTCCTCGATGGCCGCGACAGCGCCGGCCCCCTTCCTTGCCCGAGGCTCATGTCTGCTCAACCCTGCTGCAGAAGCGATCTCAGGCCGTCCCGGAAGTGGGCGAAGCTCCTCGACCGGTTCCGGTCCGGGTCCATCCTGGTGGATATCCTCCTCGCCGCCTCCACCTTGGGCAGTCCCGAATGGTGGTACCCTGCCCTCTGGAGGACGCGCTCGAGCGCTTCCCACGTTCCGCCGCGCACAGCGTCGGGGTCGCGGAAGGATTCCCTCCTGGCTAGCGTCGGTGGCACGCCGGGATAGGCGGAAACCAGGGCGTCCACGTCGCCGAGGAACCATGCCTCCAGCTCCTCTATCGCCAGCCTGTTGAGGACCTCGAACCGTCCTCCCTCCCCAGCAACGGACCTGGTCGTAAAACCCGCTTCCCTGGCGATTGCCTCAAGCCCCGCCTTGAGCTCGACGCATCCACGCCGGTCCTCGTCGACGAGGACGACGATGCGCCAGTCACCGGGCATCCAGGGCCTGTACCCCCTCAACCTCTGCGGCAGGTGGCCGAGCAGATCTGACCTGCCCCTGAACGGATGGACCCTCCAGGTCGCCGTCGGCATGATCCTCGGCAGCAGGTTCACGAGCGCTGCCTCGGATGACCGATCCTCGACGAGGAGCTCGATGTGCACGCCATCAGCTCCCGCCAGGGGAGCCCCCGATGCCATTGACTGGATCGATCGTCTCCCGAACTTCGGCCCCTGTCTCGGCATCTAGGTAGCCCTCCAACCATAACTGGCCGAGCGGAGCCCCTTCCTCCATGAACTCAGCGACGCCCCTTATCTCGGACGCCCTGCGTGCCTGGGTGAAGCCGTCTCCGTCGCGGTACAGGACCCACAGCTCCTCCGGCTTCAAACCGTCTACGAGGATGGGGGAGTGCGTCGTGATGAGCAGCTGGGAGCGCTCCGCTGCGGCCCGGCACTCCTCCACCAGCTCCGTGAGTATCCTCGGGTGGATCTGGTTCTCGGGTTCCTCGATCCCGATGAGTTGGGGAGGCGAGGGATCGTAGAGGAGAGTCAGGTACGCGAGCATCTTGAGTGTGCCGTCGGAGGCGTACTTCGCCAGGACGGGTCTCTCGAAGGGAGCATCCTTGATGAGAAGCAGAAGACGGCCATCCTGCATGGGCTCCGCGTCGACCTTCTCCAGCCGGGGGACCCTGCGCGAGAGGACATCGAGGATGGTCGCAAGCCTGTCGGGATGTCTTTCCCTCAGGTACTGGACGACATTCGGAAGGTTGTCGCCCGTGGAGGAGAGCCTCTCCTGCGGGCCTGCCTCGGGGATGCCCCTGGTCGCATCGGCGCTGAGGTAGGACAGGTACCAGCTCGTGATGAATCTCCGTAGGGCTCCGACGCGCGGATGCTTCGCGAGCTGGCCGAGGGTGTTCACGGCGAGCATCTCCTGGGAATCGAGCCTCTCCGGGACACGGTCGTCCCCCTCGTCCGGGTGCTCACCCGAGGTGACCTCACCCACACCGTTCGTGAAGTCAAGGAACTTGTACGGCCGGCCCGTCTCCTTCCTTCGCCAATGGAGCCATTCCTCCTTGACGAAGGGGCCGTCCAGATTCTCGTCTATTGCGAGGTGGTACGTGATCAGGGACATCGTGGGTTTTTCCCTGTACTTGAGCGTGAACTCGATTGGATCATCGACACCCCTTGTGCGCAATTCCTTGAATCGACCCCTCTTGTCCCACGCCCGCCGCAGGCCGAACGTGAAGCTCTCGGAGAGGAAGGCGAACACGTCGAAGATGGTGGACTTGCCACTGCCATTGGGTCCAAGGAGCACCGTGAGGGGTCTGATGTCCCGCAGCTCGAGATCTCTGAGCGCGCGGTAGTTCCTCACCCGCATCGATTCCATTCGCGGCGGGGGCGTGCCCGATTGGACTTCGTTCAGCAAGGGTATCCCCCGCAGGAATGCCTGTCAAGGCATATCAGGATTTCCAAGTGCGGACTTGGTTCATGTAGCATTGACCTGGCCATTCCCTCGGGGACGGTCATCCAGTGGCTTACCATAACCTCCTCCGCCCTCGTGTTCCCGGCGCTGTCCATCACCTCGACCATGATGCGGTCCCCCCCCTCCAGCATCTCCCCTGGAGGGCTGATGTCGTTTTCAATCTGGAATGCCATCCTCAAGACCGTGACCGGGTCGTTCACGGGATCCAACCGGCTGCGGGGCCAGCGGCCATGAGATGCTTCGCCTGCGGCCGCGAGACCCCGCCCCGGCAGCGCTACTGCTCCCGCTGCCGCTTCTACGTCGTGGGCCGCAAGGAGCAGCTCAAGCGCCGCGCGGCCATGCGCGAGGCCTACGACCCGGCCCTCGACGCGTTCCGCGACCACTGGTCCGACGTCATCCTGGAC
>CAYGVT010000151.1:0-7103 GCA_964353355.1 uncultured Thermoplasmata archaeon
TGGACGGGCCCCTCATCGCCCGCGCCGCCCGTCCTGGGCCCCGAGCACCCGCGCGACCAGCGCGGCCCTCTTGCCCTTCGCGGGCAGGCCCATGTCCTCGCACACGGTCCTCAGCTCGTCGAGGGTCATGCCGTCGAGCTCCCGCTCGGAGAACCGCTCCTCCGGCTCGGGGGACCCCTCGGTGAAGAACCGGTCCAGCCTCCCGACGAGCTCCTCCCTCGTCCCCCCACCATCGAGGTCGAGGTTCTCGCACAGGTCCCTCAGCTCGCGCTTGCTCAAGGCTTTGAGCTCATCCATTGGCACGGGGTCCATGGCCAGGCCGAGCTTCCGCTCGCGGTGCTCCCAGAGCCTCCCGATGACGTCGCGCTTGGGCCCCCTCGCTTCCAGGCCTATCGCCCCGCACGCACGCTCGAGGAGGTACCGCGGGACCGCCCCTATGTCCTCCGGGCCGGCCAAGGGGTCCGCGAGCGGGCATTCGGGGATGCAGCCCTCCTCCCCGCGCGTGCACGGGAGGGGGCCCGCACCGGCGCTGAACATGTCGTCCCATCGCCTGAGGGGGTTCACCCCCTCGTCGTCGGGCTCCCCCTCCGGCTGCTCCACCTGGGCGAGCATCTCCGTGAGCATCGCCTTGACCGTATCGTCCGAGCGGCGGTCCCGGTCCCCCGGCCCTCGCTGGGACCGCCCCTGGAGGTCCCTGATGGCGCCGCTGGCCCCTGGCCCCCGCAGGGCGAAGAGGGCGGTGACCGGCCCGAGGACGCGCGAGATGCCCGCGCCACCCTCCGTGAGCTGCCTGACCATCGCCTCCGCGGCTGGCGCCGCCCAGGCGGGGTCCGAGCCCTCGAGGAGCGCGTAGCTGAGGCCCATCGCGAGGGCGGCGTCCTTGACGGTCGCGACGAACCGTGTGAGGGCCGGAACCGAGCGCGCCCCCGCCCTATCAACGATGGAGATGGCAGCGTCCATGTAGGGGTCGTCCTGGTCCGCAGCGTTGCGCATCAGCCACTCGAGCGCGTCCTGCTCGCGCGTCGCGGCCGTCCCGCGGCCGTGGAGCTCGTCGAGGGCCATGGCCGCCGCGCCCGCGTACCACGACCCCGGGGGGGCGTCCCCCGCGAGGATCGCGTCCACGGCCGCCGGCCCGGCGGTGCCGAGGGCCTCGATTACGGGCGAGAACGCGTCCGCGCGCCGGTCCCACCCCGTGTCAGGGTCCTCGTCCCAGGTCCAGTCCTCGTCAGCGCGCCTCAGCAGCGCGATGAGCGCCAGTGCCCTCTCCCCCGGGTCCTCCAGCGCGAGCGCCTCCCGCGTCCTGCGCTCGATGCCCCTCCACATCCCGCCCTCCATGGCCCTGGCCCCCTATCCCTCCAGCTCCCCCGTGTATCCGCACACCCCGCACCGCGGCGAGTTGACGAACGGCAGGAGCATCTCCTCCCCGCACTCGTGGTCGGGCGCGCACCCGTCGCACAGCCACGGGTCCCCGTCGAAGGCGCACTGCGGGCAGACCCTCGTCGCGGCCGCGCCGCACGCGGAGCACACGGGCCTGGGCGGGTCGTTCCTCGCGAGCGGCTTGATGTTCCGCCATCCCCCGCGCCTGCGGCGCCCGGCCGTGCGCATCGACACGACCCTGAGCCGCAGCACGGTCGGCGTCCCGAAGTCGTACTCGTGCGTGAACGCGAGGCCCGGGGCGAGGACCTCGCCGAGGGCGGATTCCATGCCCTTGACGGGGAGGTTGGACTCCCAGGGCTCTGTCTCGTAACGGACGCCCCGTATCTCGAACGCGCTCATGTGGCCGCAGCACTCGAGCCATGTGCGCCTCAGGCACGCGTCCAGGTCGGCGAGCGTCGCCCTCGCGGGCGCGTCCAGGTGGAGCCAGAACGCGGGCGCGTCGGGGCAGTCGACGGAGATGTGGAACCCATTCGGGGGGGTCTTGCGGGGCCGCGTGCCCTTCGCCGCCGGCCCAGCCCCCTCCGTCAGGTGCGCCTCCACGTGCCTGGCCATCGACGCCCTGCCCACCGTCCTCCCGCACATGAGGCACACGCCCGTCGACCTTGGCGCCGGCATGCCATCATCCCCCCGGAGGTGAGGGAAGCGCGCTTGGTGGCTCATATAGGTTGCTGCCCCGGGACCCCCCCTCGCCCAAGGGGGTGCGGGCGGGCACGCTCGCGCCCTTCATCCCACCTTCGCGCTGTGCAGGGTTTATCTCCCCCCACCACCGTTGGCACGGGCGTGAGGCGTGCGCGACGCCTGGGCCCCGGGCACAGGACGCCTCCAGGAACGGTGGCGCGATGGAGGAGCAGACGGTCACGGGCAGGTCGGACATCGTGTTCATGCTCGACAGCGTCCTCTCGAGGTCGAACGCGGACGACGTCGTGGTCATCCTGAGGGCGTTCCTCAGGAACCGCGAGGATGCCGCGGTCGAGTTCGCCAGGACATGCACGTCCATCATGACAGCGGGCGGGCGCCGGGCCCCCGGCTGGAGCGAACTGTCCCGCGCGCTCACCGCGCTCGACGCCCTCGAGGAGGAGGCCGCGCGCAGGAGGGAGGAGGAGTTCCTCCGAGAACTTGGCCTGCCAGAGGCCACTCCCAGCGAGGAGCGCAAGGGCGTGCGGCGCCGTCGGCGAGGCGCTCCCGCGGGCAGAGGGGCCCGGCGGGGCGGGGCAGCAGGTGGGGCGACGCGGAAGCAGCGCTCGAGCGGGAGCCGCCACGTCGGTCGCGCGCGTCACGGTCCGCCGTCGCGCCCATGACGTACGGGTGGCGGGCATGGCAGGACGCTGGGAGAGCGCAGGTTCTATGAGCTCGTCCGCGAGTACCTCGTACTCGACCGGCGCTCCATGTCCGGGGACATGACGGAGGGGCACTGGGACAGGTACTTCGAGCTCAAGGAGATACTCGTGGCCGACATCACGATCGATTGAGCCGTGAGGTCCGGGCCCGGGCCATGGATGAGGGCCCGCCCGGAGGGCCGTGGGCGACGGCGTCGCCCACTGTCGGGCATCCCCCGACCGGTTCGGGCGCATCCATCGTGGCAGGGAGAATTCAAGGAGCGTGGCACAGCATGCCGACGGACGCGATACCGCTGCCCTGGAGCGAGGTGAGAAGGCGGCTCCGGGGAAGGCCCGAGAGGGAGCTGTTGAGGATAATCGGCGACTGCTACAAGGCGAGCGCGGAGGTGAGGGAGCGGCTCACGCTGGACCTGCTGGAGGGGCCTGAGGAGAGGGAGAGGGCGATAGCGCGGTACAGGCACCGCCTCTCGCAGGCGTTCTGGGCACAGGACAGGCGCGGCGCCCCGGTGGGACCCGACCTCAGGACGGCGAGGGACTGCGTGCTCAAGGTCGGCTCGCTGGCGCAGGAGCCGGGGACGGCGATCGATGTCATGCTGGACTACGTCGAGCACGGTGTCGGCTTCACGTGCGAGTACGGCGACTTCTGGGAGGGCTACTACGATGCGGTCGAGGGGATGTTCCTGAAGGCCAGGGATGCGCTCCTGGCCGACCGTGACAGGCTCGACGTGGCGAGGATCGTAGCGAGGATGGAGGCCATCGTCGGCGGTTGCTCCTACTGCGGTTACGGCTTCAAGGACAACCTGGATATCTGGATGGAGGAGCTGAGGGAGGAGCTCGACAAGGGCAAGGCGCTTGGCACCCAACGGTCTTAGAGGCCTCTCCCCGCCGCCACCGCGCCGGCCACCACCGCCGCGACCGGCCCGACCTCGGGCCAGGTGTCCCCGCACCTCACCGCGACCCCCTCCGCCCCCGCGTTCCGGCGGGGTTCACCGCCTCGACCGTGATGCGGTTCTTGCCCCTCGCCAGCCTCACGACCACGTCGAACGACACGTTCACGATCGTGTAGGGCGCGCCCTCACGCCCTCACGCGGACGAGGAGGAGGTCGCCGTCCTCCAGCGCCCACTCCATCGTCTCGCCCTTCCCTATGCGGAGGGCCTGGGCGAGGGCACGGGGTATCGAGACGGTGAGCACGCCGGTCGGGTACTGCTGGACGCGGACGCGGTTGGACATGCTCCAATGCAGGGGGGTTCCGATTTATATGGGCCGATGGTGGGGATGGGCGAAAGTGGGGGTAGGGGAGCGAGGGCGTGAGGGAGGGACATCCTCATCTTGTGGCCTCTGGGGAATCCTTGACCGCCGTTCTTGGGATGTGACCGGCAGACCGCCGTCCATGCCTCGGACGGTCCTCCTCGACCATGACCACCTTCACTTCGCCAGCAGTGACACACATTGACCCCATGCTGCATCTCCTATGCAGCAAACAGCATAGGATGCGATGATGTGGAAATCGCGCATATACTGCGTCTCATCGAGCGCGAGGGCGTCGAGGCCATCGAGGACGACATGGTCGAGGTCAAGGGCTCCACAAAGGTCGACAATGATTTCCAGCGGACCCTCCGCAGAGCGGCGGTCTGCCTTGCCAACACCTCGGGCGGGCAGATGATCCTCGGGGTGGACGAGACGACGAACAGCATCGAGGGCTGCCCCGACATCGACCCGGTCGCCCCGTGCCCTACCACGACCTCCTCCGCCCTCGCGTTCCCGGCCGGGTCCACCACCCCGACCGTGATGCGGTCCCTCCCCCTCGCCAGCCTTACGACCGAGTCGAACGCCCCATTCACGACCTCGCACGGCACCCCGTCCACCCGCAGCTTCTGCACGTTCGTGTCCGTCATCCCCCGCACGTGGACGTAGGGGCCGTCGCTCCCCCTCGGGACGAACAGCCGGAGGTCCGGCGGCGCGTCGTCGCATACGACCGGCTGCTCGAGGACCGCGCGGTTCCCCGCGGGGTCCCGCACCTGGCCGACCTCCCTCCCGCTCGTCCGTCGACGCTGCCAGCGCGGTCGTCCGTTCATCCCGAGGGCGGGCTGACCAGCCCGAGCAGACGCTCGACCATCGCCGAGGCCCGCTCCTGCGGGATGCGATATCGCCCGGCCCCGAGGGGATCGCTCCCCGCCCTCGCGAGCACGCCCCGCAGGAATGGGTACTCCTCGAGCTGCCTTCCCAGGAACGGCACGTTCAGCCCCGTGCCGCCCCTGTCCGGGTCGACGAGGGCCAGGATGTCACCGAGGTCCTTGACGACCTTGCCGGTCTCCCACGCACTATCCACGCTCCTGCCATGGTCAAGCCGCCATTGCCGGTCCCAGGCCGCCTTCAGCTTCATCACGAGAAGCATCGCCCTTGCTGGCACATGGACGGGCATATCTCCCAGGCCCATCTCGACGGATTCGGTCCTCAGCTGCCGCATCGGCAGCGTGGCTCCGGTCCCCTCGAATGGGTACTGCAGCTCGAAGCTCGCGATATCGATCTTGACTGGCCCGAAGGGCGTCGTCCTCTGCACCCTCTGTCCGGCCATGTGCTCTGGGCCAGCCTTGCTGTAGCCCCTCTCGGACCTCAGGTGCATCATCAACGTCCCCTTGACCCTGGCGTTCATCACCAAGTCGATGTCGATGGAGCCGTGCCATGCGTTGTGGACGTGGACGGCCCAGCCCCCGATGAGCACGATGCGCGGGCCCCCGGTCCCCGGCCCTCTCTCGGAGGCCCAACGGAGGATGTACCTGAGCTCCTCGTAGGACAGATCGATGAGGGGATCATAGCCCGGCAGTCCTGACATGGTACTCCATCATCTCCTTCGTCACGTCCCAGACCGCATAGCCCATGCCCGCGAGGTCCAGAAGGACCTGGGTCGGGTCCGCGACCGTGAGGCCATCGATCTGCCTGGAATCGGAGAATATCGAGCGGTCTGGGGCGTAGACGGAGAGGACGACCCGTCCATCCGGGTCCGCAAGCTCGTGGAGCCTCTCCCCCAGCCCCTCCTGCACGTAGAGATAAAGGGTGTCGTACCTGAAGGTCGAATGGGTGTACATCGAGGCCGCCGTCAACGCCGTGAAGGCGTGCTGGACCTCCCATGCCATGAGCGCGTCCCCGACCTCCCTCGCTACCGCCAGTGCGTCATCTCCCGAGACTTTCAGATCGACCGTGTGCAGCTCCTCGAACGGGCGCTCCCAGACCACGGCGGCAAGAACCTTCTGAGGGTCCTTGACCCGGACCCTGTTGCCCGCCCTGTCGGCAACGCCGAGCTCGATGAGATGGCCTACGGTGGCGTGGGCCCATCCGTACGAGACCCCCGTCGCCTTCGAGAGGCGTCTGATGGACGTCGGTTGTGTCGCCATCAGCTCGCACGCAACCCGCCATGCGGCATCCGAGGTCATCTTCTTTGACCTGACCGTCCGGTACTGCTCCGGCACGGTCTTGATCGGGAAATCCCAATCGACCTGGACGAGATGGACGCCGGACTGCTCTGCGAGCTCGCGCACCTTCCTTGGGATGACCTTGGCGAGGATGATGAACTCATAGCGCGCGTCGTCCTGCTTGCCTCTCGCGAGGATGAGCTTCATCAGGCTCGCGGAGGCGATGTCGCCCACCGCGACGCGTCTCACGATCCTGGTGGCGTACTGCGTCCCCCCGGACACGACGACGAGGTCCGCGGGAAAGACCATGTGCATCTCCGGGCTCTTCACGTACCTCTCGAACTTCGCGGGACCGATGTCCGGGAAGATCTTCCTGAGAGCCTCGTAGACCTCCACATCAAGGTCCTTCGGGTCTGGGCCTGGCATACTATATCGGTATATATGGCATACTATATAAAGGTATCAGTGATACGTATCTGGAAATGATTAATGCTTATATAGATATCAGTGATATAGAGCATGCATGGCCAGATAGACTGTTCTTGCTGATGAGGGCAACACGGAGCAAATCGAGACCATCCCGATCAAGATTACCATGTTTTGGGGAGGGTGATCGAGCACCCAACTCCCACGGACCAATGGATGCCTGACCACCTTCATCCCTAGTGGCCATGACATACAGCCGATACTGGGGAACGGCCGATGTCGTTTTCAACCTTGAGTACCATCCAATTGTTCACTGCCATGAGATGCTTCGCCTGCTCCCGCCCGACCCCTCCCCGGCAGCGCTACTGCTCCCGCTGCCGCTTCTACGTCGTGGGCCGCAAGGAGCAGCTCAAGCGCCGCGCGGCCATGCGCGAGGCCTACGACCCGGCCCTCGACGCGTTCCGCGACCACTGGTCCGACGTCATCCTGGAC
>CAYGVT010000152.1:0-1741 GCA_964353355.1 uncultured Thermoplasmata archaeon
CGCGCCCGGCGCGCGGGACCGTCGCACGATGACGGTCCGGCCGGAGGCCGACCGCCACCCGCCCCGCCCGCGAGAAGACCTGCCTCGGCGGAGGTGAAGGGGAGCCTGGGCGGCGGCGGGCCGTGCCCGGCCGGGTGACGATGGGCCAGGGATGGACGGACCTGGAAGGGCTGTCGCATGCGAACGCCAAAGGGATGGGAGGGAGCAGAAAAAGCGGCCCGCACGGGCATCTACATGTTCAGTGCGATGCTCGTGTACGCGCTCTACCTCGCCGCGAAGGCCCTCACAGGGGACCACTCGGACGAGGGGCGCAGGAACATGCTCCTCGCCTCCCTGGTCATCGGGGCCCTCTCGATGGCGATGGTGCTGGTGTTCGACCGCCTTCGGAGGGGCGTCGGTGGCAAGGTCCGCTCCATCCACGGGCTCGGCCTCGACGACACGGTCGCGTCCATCAGGGGCTTCATGGCCGCTCGAGGGCTGGAGACGAGGGAGGTGCCTCCGGTCGAGCGCTCCAGCATAGAGCCGAGGCCGAGCAGGGCGCTCGACGTCGGCGGTGGCCGTCTCGGCCTGGAGCTCCACAAGGTCGATGAGGGCATCACCTGGATCTACGTGGGCCCCCTCCCCCGGGGGGAGGACGCGGGCCTCGCCGACCTCCTGACGGGGCTCGACGAGGAGCTGACGAAGAGGGCGCGGGCGAAGAACGGGATGAAATGACCACGGTCGTGCATGACATGACAGGCAAGATAGGCGAGCGCACCAAAGTTCACAAGCCCAGCAACCTCTGGGGCGCCTACGAAATCGGCGACGACTGCACCGTCGCCGCCTTCGTCGAGATAGGGGACGGCGTGCGCATCGGGGCCCGCTGCAAGATAGAGGCCTTCGCGTTCATCCCGCCAGGCGTCGTCATCGAGGACGAGGTCTTCGTGGGGCCCCACGCGTGCTTCACCAACGACAGAGACCCGCGCGCCGTCGGCGAGTGGGAGCGCCTGACGACCCTGGTAAAGAGGAGGGCATCCATCGGCGCGAACGCCACCATCCTGCCCGGCGTCACCATCGGCGAGGGCGCCGTGGTGGGCGCGGGCGCGGTGGTGACGAGGGACGTGCCGGACTGGAGGACGGTGGTCGGGAACCCGGCGAGGGAGACACGACCGAGACCAGAGAGGGATTCGGACGATGGCAAAGCGAGCAAGGCCAAAGGAAGTGGATGATACCTCGGTTCTTGCTCTGACATCCCTGGAGAGCCCTGGTACTTCCTCGTAATTACACATTCACCGACCCCCTCGCTCAAGCCCCTTTAAATAGGAGCGACCATCGAGGAAACGATGCCAATATCAAGGTCCAAGGAGACCAGACCACGCAAGAGATCGCATCCCGCCAGTGGCAAGGGAAGTCAGCCGATGCACAAGCCGGTCGAGGCACGACAACTTGATGAGCCAGAGAGGGTCGTGCTCCTCTCGGTCGGTGCCCTCGGGTCCGCCCCGCTCCCAGGCGAGATAGTGCTCCAGAAGCTGCACTTCCTCCTCGCCAATGCGTTCCCTGACCTGGGCAGGCTCTACAGATATCGACCAGGCAACCTCGGACCGCACAGCAAGGTCGTCGAGGTCTCCATCGAGAGCCTCATCTCCAGTGGGCTCGTCGGCCGCTCTGGTCGCTCATTCGTGCTGACCGATGCCGGCCGCTCCGCCTTCTCCGAGCTGCACATGGAGCCAGGCCTGACAGGGGCGGTCGATGACTTCAAGGA
>CAYGVT010000153.1:0-61219 GCA_964353355.1 uncultured Thermoplasmata archaeon
CTGGCCTAGGGTCGTGTCTCCCGGAGGTCGCGCCTCCTGGACGTGATGAAGATGAGCATCGCTACGACGGCAAGCACCGCGACGGCCGCGTCGAAGCCGGGCCCGTCGCTCGGCTTCTTCGGCACCTTGACCTCGACGGCCGCGAACGGCTCGCCCTGGCCCACCGCGTTCTTGGCCACGACAGTGTAGTAGTAGGTCGTGCCGCGCTTCGCGGTCGTGTCCGAGAACGTGAGCAGCACGCCGAGCTCGGAGAGCACGGTCATGTTGGCCGCGGACGTGCCGCGCATCACGACGTACCCCACGAGCGGGCTGCCGCCGTCCGTCGTCGGGGACGTCCACTGCAACACGACCTTGCCGTCCTTCCACTGGGCGACGAACATCGCGACCTTCCCGGGGGCGACGACCGGCTTGGCTGGCGTCACGCTGACCGTCGTGGACGTTGCGCCGTGGCCTGCCGCGTTCACGGCCACCAACGCGTAGTGGTAGGTCACGCCGTTGGTGAGGCCGGTGTCCACGTAGGACGTGCCGACACCGAGCTGGGCGACCTCCTGGAGGCTGGTCGCCGAGGCGCCCCTCATCACCACGTAGCCCGTGATGGCGGATGCGCCGTTCGAGGCCGGGGCTGACCACGTGAGGGTGACGTTGCCGTCGCCGCCCGCGGCCGCGAGGCCCGTCGGCGCGCCCGGCACCTCGATGGCCATCGCGGACGCGACCGCGCAGCGCGGGCCCTCGCCCGCCTCCGTCACCGCGGCCACGGCGTAGAAGTAGGTCGTGCCCGCGACAACATCGTCGTCCACGAGGGTCGGTGTGCCACCCGTGACCTCCTGCAGCCTCACCAGGGAGGCCGCCGAGTCGCCGCGGTAGATCACGTATGTGACCACGGGCGTACCGCCGGTGTCCGACGGGACCGTCCACGTTAGCGTGAGCGTGCCCGCGCCCGCCACGACGGCGAGCTCGCGCGGCTCCCCGGGCAGGCCCAGGGGCATGACCGTGGCATCGTCCGAGGCCGGGCCCTCGCCGACAGAGGTGAAGGCCCTTACGTTGTAGCGGTAGAGCAGTCCGTTGGTGACCGCGCTGTCCACGTAGCCCGTGCCCGTGACCTCGACGAGGGGCTCGACGACCCCCTCGCCGAAGCCGCGGTAGACGCGGAAGCCCAGCAGCGGGAAGCCCCCGTCGAAGGCGGGGGACTCCCACGTGAGCGTGACGCGGCCGTCGGCGGCCTGCGCGTCGAACCCGCGGGGCGCGCCGGGAACGGTCTTGGGGGTGGCGGCGAGCACCTCGCTGAGCGAGCTGTTGCCGATGGCGTTGAAGGCCTGGATTGCGTAGTGGTAGGTCTGCCCGTTGGTCAGGCCGATGTCGACATAGCTCGCGTCCGGGACGTTCACGGTCGCCACGACCGCGAGGTCGCCAGGGGTCGGTCCCCTGAGGACGCGGTAGCCCTCCACGGGCAGGTCGCCCTGCACGAGCGGGGGCGTCCAGTCGAGCCGGACCTGGCCGTCCGAGGCCACGGGCTCCAGCAGCTGCGGGGCGCCGGGCAGGTTGGGCAGCACGTCGAGCGTAGGGACGAGCTCCACGAACCCAGTGGAGAGCCAGTCGGTGTCGCTCACGCTGACCCTGAACCTGTAATTGCCCACGGGGGCGGCCCTGTCCGGGGCAATCGTGAACCTCCACATGCCATCCCTCAGCACGGGCGTGCTGAGCAGGTAGGAGCGCCACGCGGTCTCGGGCGCGAGCTGGTGCTCGGCGACGACCGTGAGGAGGCTGGGGGCATCGTGCTCGTCGGTGACGTTGATCCAGAGCTCGACGGAGCTTCCGCGGTAGCACGTCGTGCTGGTGAGTCCCATGCCGTGGATGACGGGGGCTGCCTGCACGCGCTTTGTCCAGTTCAACCAGAGGTCGGAAATGCTGAACCCGGACACACCCGTGAGCCCCTCCAGGCTCACCATGACGCGCACGGAGGGATGCAGGGGGTAGGAGAACGCGTCCGAGACGTCCAGCGACTGGGTCCCGTCCGCGAGGGGCGCCTCGTACAGGTACTCGCCCGTCGAAGCATCGATGATGCGGACGGTCCCGAAGGCCGAGCCCCCTAGGCTCGCCGCGTAGCGGAGCGTGTGGAAGGCCGCGATGTCGTCGGCCTCCTCGGGGGTGATGGGCCGGCTCAGGTAGCCGGCGCGCTCGGGGTCCGTAAGCTGGAGGGGCAGCACGTCGGCAGCGCCCACCGTCGGGATCTCGAGGTCCGGCGTCATGGACCAGCCGCTCGCGCCTCCCAGGTGGACAACTGACGGGATGCCGAAGGTGGTGTCGTTGTAGCGGCAGGCGAACACCAGGTCCTTGCGGCCCGTCCTGTCGAGGTCCGCGACCGCCACGGCCACGGCGCCCTCGGTCGGGATGGCGGCGTCGGACACCGTGTCGAACATGCCGGTGCCCTTGTTGAGGTAGACGTAGGAAGAGGTCCTGTGCCCGGAGGAGGCGTTCCTCGAGTTGGCGAAGACAATGTCCGGCTGCGTGTCGGCGTTCAGGTTCGCGACCTCGACGTCCATCGCGCCCAGGGTCGGGAGCTGCTTGGGGACGGGGTTGAAGCCGCCGCCCGCGCGGCCCCAGTAGATGTAGCTGGCGACCGAGTAGGACGCGCCGTCGTAGCTGTTGGCGAGGACGAGGTCGGTGCGGCCATCGGCGTTCAGGTCGCCCGAGTCCACGGCGCGCGCGCCGACGGTCGGCAGCAGGTTGGACGGGACGGTGCCGCAGAAGCCGTTCGCGCCCTGGAGGAAGACCATGCTGTCGGTCCCCTCCCCATCGTCGTCCGAGTAGCAGGCGAATACGAGGTCGGACCGGCCGTCGCCGTCGACGTCAGCGACCTCCACGTCGGAGGCGCCAGCTGTCGAGAACCGCACGTCGGCGGTCGCGTTCCACCCGTCGACGTCGCCCCAGAACAGGAGGCTGTCGATGCGGAAGGTGGTGGCGTCCCTCTCCTGGGCGAAGACCACGTCGGCGTGGCCGTCCCGGTTGATGTCCTTGAGGGCGACGTCCATGGCGCCCACGGTGTCGAAGGTGCGCCATGGGACGCGGTACCAGCCCGCGGACGAGCCGCGGAAGAGCGGGGACGCGCCCGCGTAGACTCCGTCGGCGATGCCGTATGAGGCGAACGCCAGGTCGGGGATGCCGTCCCCGTCCGCGTCGTAGGCGTCGACGGCCGTGGCGCCCACCGTCCTGAAGGGGATCGGCGGGAGGAGCGGGTCGATGTCCATGACCTCGGTGAAGCCGAGGCTCTCCTTGTCGTAGGCCGTGTCGCCCCTCAGGCAGGCGAAGAGCAGGTCGGAGATGGTCGTCGAGATGGTGGGACCGAGGAACTGGTTCAGGGCGATCGCGCCCCCGAGGGAGCCCTGCACCTTGGCGTCGCCATAGAACTGCTCCCTCCAGGCGAACCGGTCGATCCAGTTGACGAGCAGGTAGTCCACGACCGGTGTGGCGTTGTCTGACGTGCCCTTGAGCTCCAGCTTGATGTGGATGGGCTCGAGCATCTTGAGCGCCGAGACGTCCACGTCGGTGCGCGAGAGCTTGTCGAGGCCCGAGATGGGCTGCTTGTTGCTGCCGAGCACGGACACGAGCATCTCCGTGCCCGGTGGCACGTCGGCCCCGACGTACAGGATGTCCCAGCGCATGCCGTCGGGGAGCGGGATGGGCTCGGTCGTGAGCTCGCCCCGCGGCTTGGAGGCGCCGCCCGAGGAGACCGCGACGACGATGTCGTCGGGGTTGCTGAGACCCGTCTTCGTGATGGTGGCCGCCGTCGGCCAGGCCGTGCCGCCCCGGTAGACGTTGAGCTCGGACGCGTCGCCCGTGATGATGTCGTCGTAGCCGTCCACGTCCACGTCCACGAGCTCGATGGGGACTATGCCCAGGTTGCCCCGGATGGTGTGCGTGGTGGCCTCGTCCCAGCCCGTGGCGGTGCCCTTGTAGATGACCACCGCGTCGTTGGCGCCGGTGGAATCCATGCAGCTGTAGGCCAGGTCCAGGTTGCCGTCTCCATTCACGTCGCCCGTGGCGACGTCCATGGGGGGCATCGTGACCGCGAGCTCGATGTCGGCGGTCACGTCGACGCCATTGCCGGAGCCGAGGTAGATGGGGATGTCGTCGTTGTCGTTCAGGGTGGCGAAGAGCACGTCGAGGTGCCCGTCGCCCGTGACGTCCTCGATGAGCACGTCCCCGATGAACGCGTGCGTCGTTATCTCGGTGCAGAACGTGATGTCAATGGTCGCGTCGGGGCCGGTCGAGCCGCCGTACAGGCACGGGGCGATGGTCCGGAGGGCGTTGACGATGATGATGTCGTCGTACCCGTCCTCGTTGATGTCGCCGGCGTCCACGCTGGTGCCGCTGATCTGACGCAGCGTCAGGCTGGGGTTGGCGTTGAACACGCCGTTGCCCTGGTTGAGGTAGACGTACGAGTTTGAGGCGACCATGCCCTGGGGACAGATGATGATGACGTCACGGTCGCCGTCGCCGTCGAAGTCGCCCGTGGCTGCGTCGGAGCCCGCATCCTGGGTGGCGAGCTGCTGCATGCTCGCGGTCGACCATGCCCCGGAGGCGGAGCCCCACATGATGCCCGAGGAGCTGGTGCCGCTGCTGATGTCCATAGCGACGATCAAGTCGAGGTAACCGTCCCCGTTGAGGTCGTCGATGTCTATTCCGCCTGTGATGGTGGTCTTGTCGATGGTGTCGATGTCCAGGTAGCCGTCGCCAGCGGTGTTCGCGTAGAAGACGTCCAGGTCGGCCGAGTCGGAGTTGAGCACTATCGTCGGGTAGGGGTCGTAGCCCGCGACGGGCGTGCCGAGGCGCAGGGCGCCCCCGGTGATGTCGAGGCCCGAGGAGGAGAGGACCTTGCCCGTGCCCAGGTAGTCGTCGCGCCACTCGCCGGGGCTGCCGAAGAGCACGCTCCATGCGAGGAGGCGCGGCCGGTCGGTGCCATCGGCGTACAGGTTGACCTGGATGCGGATGGACGGGATTGACGCGCGGTCCAGCTTCGTGAGCGACACGTCCGTGGCCGAGATGTTGACGAGGCCCGAGACCGTCTCGTTCGCGAACCCGGCCTCGGTCGGGGGCTTGGCCGCGTCCAGGATGGTGACGTTGATGCGGCTCTTGCCCGGCAGCACGGCGTCGAGGAGCACGAGGTCGTAGCGGTAGCCCGTCGGGCAGGTGATGACGGACGAGGCTATCCACCCCTCGGCGGAGCCGGCCTTGAGGCGCGCCTCGCCGCCCGCGACCTCTACGCCCACGAGCCCGCCCGTGGGCACGTAGACGTGGGACAGGTCGTCGAGCGTGTCGGACCACACAGGGGGGTCCGCCATGGGACGCATCCCTGGGAGGGGGCCGTCGGTCCCCGCCAGAACGACAGCAGGGGTGAGCGCGCTCGACAGGAGCAGGAGCGCTGTCAGGGCAAGTGCACTGGTCTTCATACCAACCACCTTGGGTGGCCATGACTAGTGGGATGCCCGTATTAAGGTTTATGGAGCGTTTTGGCGCCATTGCCTCGGGTCCAGAGCCTGGCCGACAACGGTCGACATCCCCAATCGCAAGCTTAATTGTCCAAGGGCGCCCTGTGGAGCACATGGCCGAGGCCAAGGTGCTCTGGACGCGGCACGGCCACTCGCCCTTCATGTGGTGGCCCGCCTGGTCGGCCGACGGCGCGCGGCTCGCCACGGCCGGGATGAGGGCGCCCACGGTCGTCCAGCTGCTGGACGGCGACACGGGCGAGGAGGTGGCGCGCCTCAAGGGCCATGCGAAGCACGTGAACTGCTGCGCCTGGCGGCCGGACGGGAAGCTCCTGGCCACCGCCGGTGCTGAGGGCGCGGTCGTCGTCAGGGGCCCGCGCGGCGGCATCAAGGCCACCCACCAGCTCTTCCACGACCAGGCCGAGAGCGCGGACTTCTCCCCCGACGGGAGGATGCTCGCGGTGAGCGCGCGCGACGGCACCGTGCTCGTCATCGAGCCCGAGACGGCCGAGGTCATCTGGTCCTGGGCGCCGGGCCCAATCGTTCTGCGGGTGGCCTGGCGTCCATACGGGGGCCACATGGCCGTGGGACGCCAGGACTCGAGGGCCCGCATCATCCGCCCCGGAGGCCAGGAGGACGTGCTGCTCGTGCACAGGGGTCCCGTGAGCTGCGTTGCATGGGCGCCCGACGGCGCGCGGCTCGCGACCGCGTCCGCCGACGGCAGCGTCCGCGAGTGGGCCATGGACGGCACGATGCTCGCCATGCACGCGCCCCTCGGGCGCGAGGCCGCCTCGACGGTGGCCTACTCGCCCTTCGGCACGCGGCTGGCGGCAGCGTTCTTCGACGGTCGCGTGCGCGTCTGGACGGAGGGGCGCGAGGAGGACGTGGACCCGCGGGGGCACGGGCCGGCCGTCGCGGTCGCGTGGAGGCCCGGCAAGGACGCCCAGCTCCTCATCGGGCGGTCGAAGGGCGAGCTGAAGCTCCTCGACCTCGGCTAGGCATCGGGCCAGCCCGGGCCCTCGACCGGGACGGTTGGGTCGCTCACAGGCCCCAGGCGACGATGATGGCCAGGGCGATGAGCAGGCCGAGCTTGACCTGTTCCGACACCTGCTTTGCCTTCATGAGCCCCATGAGGATGCCGACAGCGACGATGAGCGTGCCGACGGCCTCGAGGGTGTTGCCCACGAACTGCATCGTCTCGTACGTATCATAGCTGTCGGATGTGTCGATCTTGACGGTGTAGGCCAAGATGATGATGCCAATCAGCGCCAGGATGATGCCCACGAAGGCCATCATGTAGACGCTGCTCATCGGGTCGCTGGGCGGCGGAGACTGGTACATCGGCTGCTGGTAGGGTGCGCCGTACGAGCCCTGATAGGGCTGCTGCGGCTGCGCCATCTGTACGGGCTGCGGCTGTGTTCCCGGTGGCGGACTGAAATATGCGTCTGGGGTCATCTCTATCACCTTGGATTGGTTCCCTCCAAAGGGCCACAACGACTTCCAAGGTCATTACGGCTTCGGAGGGAGGCGTGGTCGCGGTGGGGCCGTCCTACATCATGCCCAGCAGGCTCAGCAGCCCCAGCCCGCCAGCACAGTAGAGGCCGATGGCGATGCCCGCAGCGACCCCCAGGCCGACACGGATGCTGTCGCTGAACTCGGTGCCCTTGAGCACGCCCCAAGTGAGGCCCATGGCGGCGAGCGCGCCGCCGATGGCGGCGAAGATGGACGAGAGCACCATTAGGTTCTCCATGGCGTCGCTGTCGTCCACCTTGAAGATCATGGCCGTCACGATCTTGCCGACCAAAGCCATCACGATGCCCACGAGCACGAGCACGAACGTGACCGTGCCGCCGCCCGTGGCCTGGCCCCCGTAGTACGGGGATGGCGCGGAGGCCGGCTGATAGGTCATCGTCGTCGCCTGCGGTGCCGACTGATTGTATCCTGGATAACCGCCCGGGGATGTCACGCAAACCACCTGGGGACGGACCCCCCGCCCCCGGGTTCGGATGGGTCCCAGCGTATTTCAATGTCACCCATGGCGGGCCCATGGCGCGGGCTTGGCGTCGGCGTGCGCCGAAGGTCGAATTCGAAACCCTTATAACCGCGCGGACGGTTCACGACGGGAGGTCCAATCTGGACCAGACTGAGTCTGAAGAGGGAGACGGAGGTCGCAGGTTGCTCAAGAAGGTCCTCATCGCCAACCGCGGCGAGATCGCCGTGAGGATCGCGCGCGCGTGCCGCAAGCTGGGCGTGCCCTCCGTCGCGGTCTACAGCGACGCGGACAGGGACATGCCGCACGCCAGGGCCGCGGACGAGGCCTACCACATCGGCCCCCCGCCCGTCAACCAGAGCTACCTGGTCCAGGACAGGCTCATCGAGGTCGCCAGGAGGGCGGGGGCGGACTCCGTGCACCCCGGCTACGGCCTGCTGGCCGAGAACGCCGGGTTCGCCAAGCGCGTGGCCGACGAGGGCCTTGTGTGGATAGGGCCCCCCTCCCACGCCATCCAGGCGATGGGCCTGAAGACCGAGGCGCGAGAGACCATGAGGGCGGCGGGCGTGCCCATCATCCCGGGCGCGACCGCATGCGTCGCGGGACCCGAGGACGCGAGGGCCATGGCCGAGGAGATAGGCTACCCGGTCATGATGAAGGCCTGCGCTGGCGGGGGCGGCATCGGCATGACGGTCGTGCGGACGCCCGAGGAGATGGGCAAGGCCTTCGAGGAGTGCGCGCACCGCGCCTCCAAGTTCTTCTGCGACGGCTCGCTCTACCTCGAGAAGCTCATCGTGGGCGCCCGTCACGTGGAGGTCCAGGTGCTCGCGGACTCGCACGGGGGCATCGTGCACCTCAACGAGCGCGAGTGCTCCATCCAGCGCCGCCACCAGAAGGTCATCGAGGAGACCCCGTCGACCGCGCTCACGCCCGAGCTGCGCGGCCGCATGGGCGAGGCCGCCAAGCGCGCGGCCGCGGCCGTGGGCTACCGCAACGCGGGCACGGTCGAGTTCCTGGTCGACCCCGAGCGGCGGTTCTACTTCCTCGAGATGAACACGCGGCTCCAGGTCGAGCACCCCATCACCGAGCTCACGACGGGCATCGACATCGTCGTGGAGCAGCTGCGCATCGCCGCCGGCGAGGCCCTTGCCTTCGGGCAGGGGGACGTCGGCCAGCGCGGCCACGCCATCGAGTTCCGCATCTACGCGGAGGACCCGGTGAGGTTCCTGCCGTCCCCGGGCAGGATAACCCGGCTCAGCATGCCCGGGGGCGACGGCGTCCGGGTCGACACCGGGGTGGCGGAGGGCGTCACCGTCACGCCCTTCTACGACCCGCTGCTGGCGAAGCTCTGCGTGTGGGCCCCGGACAGGCCGGCGGCCATCGATAAGGGCCTCGCCGCGCTTCTGGATTTCCACGTCGAGGGCATCAAGACCAACATCCCGCTCCACCAGGCCGTGCTGGCCCACCCCGCGTTCCGCGCGGGCGAGCTCAGCACGTCCTTCATCGAGGACCACATATACCCTAGGAAGTGAGACCGCATGCCTGATGTCTTAGCAACCATGGCCGGGACCGTGTTCAAGGTGCTCGTCAAGCCGAACGACCAGGTCCTGGCTGGCCAGGACGTCGTCGTGCTCGAATCGATGAAGATGGAGATCCCCCTCCAGGCCGAGGTCGCCGGGACGGTGGCCGAGGTCAAGGTGCAGGAGGGCGAGTTCGTCAACGAGGGCGGCGTGCTGCTGACCCTGAAGTGAGTGGCGGAGGCGAGGACATGACCAAGGAGCATGGTGAGGGGGGCCAGGCGCCCAAGGAGGCCGCGTCCCCGAAGGAGGCGGAGGGGGCGAAGGTGCCCGAGTCGACGGCCGAGACGCCGCAGTCGCTGCTCATCGAGAGGCGCTCCGACGGCATCCTGGTGGTCACCATCAACCGGCCCGACAGGCGCAACGCGCTCGACCGGCCCACGCTGGCCGCAGGCCGCAAGCTCATCAGGGACATCCTCTACGACCGGTCCGCCCGCGTGCTCATAGTGACCGGCGTGGGGGACAAGGCCTTCTGCGCGGGCGCGGACCTGAAGGAGCGCGAGGGCATGACGATGGACCAGGTGCGGCAGTACATCCGCTACATCCGCGACACCTTCACCGAGATAGAGAACCTGCCCATCCCCGTCATCGCGGCCATCAACGGCTTCGCGCTCGGCGGGGGCCTGGAGCTCGCGCTCGCGTGCGACATCCGCATCGCCGCGCCGAACGCGACGCTCGCGCTCAACGAGACGAGCCTGGGCATCATCCCGGGCGGCGGCGGGACGGTGAGGCTCCCGCGCCTCGTCGGCAAGGGCATCGCCAAGGACCTCATCCTCACCGCCCGGTGGGTGGACGCCCATGAGGCGCTGCGCATCGGCCTCGTCAACGCCATCGCGCCAGAGGGGAGGCTGCTGGAGACGGCCATCGAGATGGCCACCAAGATGGTCGCCAACGGGCCCATCGCGGTCGAGCAGGCCAAGTACGTCATCAACCGCGGCTACGAGCTCCCGCTCGAGGAGGCGCTCCAGACCGAATCGGATTCCTACGAGGTGTGCATCCCGACCAAGGACCGCCTGGAGGCCCTCGCGGCCTTCAAGGAGAAGCGCAAGCCCCAGTTCAAGGGGGAGTGACCGGCGGAGGTGTGACGATGGCCGATGTGATGAGGGAGACGGAGCGCATCCGCAAGGGCGGCGACCCCAAGTACCACGCCAAGCTCAAGGAGCAGGGCAAGATATTCGCGCGCGACCGGCTCAACATGCTGCTCGACCCCGGGTGGGAGGTCGAGGAGGGCATGTTCGCCAACTGCGTCGACGAGACGCTCCCCGCCGACGGCGTGGTCACCGGCATGGGCAAGATACGCGGACGCACGGTTTGCGTGATGGCCAACGACTCGACCATCAAGGCGGGCTCGTGGGGCCGCCGGACGGTCGAGAAGATCGTGCGCATCCAGGAGACCGCGCTGCGCCTGCGCGTCCCCCTCATCTACCTGGTGGACAGCGCGGGCGCGCGCATCACTGACCAGATAGAGATGTTCCCCGGCCGCCGCGGCGCGGGCCGCATCTTCTACAACCAGGCCACGATGTCGGGCGTCGTGCCCCAGGTGTGCATCCTGTTCGGGCCCTCGGCCGCCGGCGGGGCATACATCCCCGCGTTCTGCGACATCGTCATCATGGTCGAGGGCCACGCGAGCATGTACCTGGGCTCGCCCCGAATGGCCGAGATGGTCATCGGCGAGAAGGTCAGCCTCGAGGAGATGGGCGGCGCGCGCATGCACTGCACCGTGTCGGGGTCCGGCGACGTGCTGGTCTCGACCGAGGAGGAGGCGATAGAGGCCGTGCGGAAGTACGTCACGTACTTCCCGCAGAGCGCGGACGGGAGGCCCGGCAGCATCCACCCCGAGCCGCCCGCGAAGGACCCCCTCACCCTCGAGAAGGTCATCCCGACGAACGAGAACGTGCCCTTCGACATGTACGAGCTCATCGACCGCGTCGTCGACCGCACGAGCTTCTTCGAGATAAAGCGCCTCTTCGCCCCCGAGGTCATCGTGGGCTTCGCGAGGCTCGACGGCAGGGCCATCGGCATCATCGCCAACCAGCCCAAGGTCAAAGGCGGCGTCCTCTTCGTCGACAGCGCCATCAAGGCGACGAAGTTCATCCAGCTGTGCGACTCGTTCAACATCCCGCTGCTCTTCCTGGCCGACGTACCGGGCTTCATGATCGGCACCGCGGTCGAGCGCGAGGGCATCATCCGCGCGGGTGCGAAGATGATATACGCCGTGTCGGAGGCGACCGTGCCCAAGATATCCGTCATCGTGCGCAAGGCCTACGGCGCGGGCCTCTACGCCATGGCAGGCCCCGGCTTCGAGCCGGACGCGTGCATCGCGCTCCCTGGGGCCATGATAGCCGTCATGGGCCCCGAGGCCGCGGTCAACGCGGTCTTCTACAACAAGATCATGGAGCTCGACCCCAAGGAGCGGCCGGCGCAGATACAGAAGCTGAGGGCGGAGTACAAAAGCGACATCGACATCTTCAAGCTCGCCTCCGAGCTAATCATCGACGACATGATCCACCCCAACGAGCTGCGCTCCGCGCTCATCGACAGGTTCGTGGCCTACGAGAGCAAGGACAAGGCGCTGCCGCGCAGGCGGCACGGCGTGATGCCGCAGTAGGCCCGGGCCAGGCCTGAACCACCCTCGACCCTCGCCCCCGCGCACGCCCGACGCCTCCTCCCCCCCAAAGACCACCTTGCCAAGTGGAAATACCCGTGGGGACCACCAGCCCGCTCCCCGCATCGGGATGCCTGGCAACGGACCTCTCGCACAGCTGGTAGTGTTTTTATCCACCGATGTCAATGTGGTGGACCGCGCTCTCGCACTGAGAGGACGAGGCATGGATATGGTTGATGTCGTTTTGGACGGTCACAGCCTCACCATCGAGAGGCTGGTGGACGTAGCCAGGAACGGGGACAAGGTCTCGCTGCACCCGGATGCTGAAGGGCGCATCCTGAAGTGCCGCGCGATGCTTGAGAAGAAGGTCCAGGCCCATGAGATTATGTACGGGGTGAACACCGGCATCGGGGAGTTCTCCGAGGTCGTCCTAAACGATGACCAGATCAAGGACTTCCAGAGATACCTCGTCTACAACCATGCGGCGGGCATCGGCGACCCGGCGCCCATCGAGTACGTCAGGGCCGCGATGGTGTCCAGGGCCAACGTCCTCGCCATCGGCAAGTCCGGCATCCGGCTCGAGATTGTCAAGACCTTCGTCGAGATGCTGAACCGGGGGGTCACCCCGTTCGTCTGCCAGAAGGGGAGCGTGGGGGCCTCGGGTGACCTCGCGCCGATGAGCCAGATAGCGCTGCTGATGCTCGGCGAGGGGCAGGCCTACTACAAGGGGGAGCTGCTGGAGGGGGCCGAGGCGCTCAGGAGGGCCGGGATACCCGTCCCGGGCCTCGAGGCCAGGGACGGCCTGGCCGCCATCAACGGGTCCAACTTCCTGACCGCCATGAGCGCGCTCTTCCTCTACGACGCGATGAACTGGATGAAGCAGGCCGAGATCGCCGCGGCGATGACGCTCGAGGCCCTCATGGCCAACTATGCGCCCTACAACCCGAAGCTGCTCGAGGTCAGGGGCTTCAAGGGGGCCGTGCGCACGGCCAAGTCGATACGCAAGCTCGTCGCGGGGGGGGACCTGGTCGAGAAGAGGCTCAAGATAAAGGTCCAGGACGCCTACTCCATGCGCTCGACGCCCCAGGTCATCGGTGCGGCGCACGACGCGCTCGAGTACGCGAGGTCCCAAGTCGAGATAGAGCTCAACGGCGTGGGGGACAACCCGGTGTTCTTCCCGGAGGAGAACCTCCAGCTGTCCGGCGCGAACTTCCAGGGCTCGCCTGTGTCCCTCCCCATGGACATGGCCGGGGCCGCGGTGACCATGGTCTCGGTGCTCTCGGAGCGGAGGATGAACCGGCTCAACAACCCCGCCCTCAGCATAGGGCTGCCCGCGTTCCTCACCAAGGGCGCCGGGATGTTCTCGGGGCTGATGCTGAGCCAGTACACCGCGGACATGCTGATAGTGGAGCAGAGGATACTCTCCATGCCCGCATCGATCCAGTCCATCCCAGCCGCGGCGGACCAGGAGGACTTCGTCTCGATGGGGATGAACACCGCCATCAAGAACATGCAGATACTGGACAACGCCTACGGCATCCTGGGCATCGAGATGATGGCCGCGGCCCAGGCCCTCGACTTCAGGGAGTACAAGTTCGGCGCCGGCGTGCAGAAGGCCAAGGAGGTCATTCGCAGGCACGTCAAGTTCCTGGACATCGACCGGCCCCTGTACCCGGACCACACGGTCATGAAGGAGCTGGTCAAGAGCTGCGAGGTCCTCCACGAGGTCGAGAGGGCCATCGGGCCCCTCGGATGATGCCGCGGATTGTGGCGCCCTAGATGCCCCAGCGATTCCCCTACGGCGAAGATGATAACCGTGAATTATTAATCATGGTCATCATTTGTCCAGTGGTCCGAAGAGGTTGGAATCCCGGGTTGAACGGATGTCTTCCACGATGTCCGGGGGCAGGACCATTCGGGCACGCGCCAACGCCCGCGCCCATCCTTATGCTCCGCTCCCCCACCCCTCACTTCTTGAACCACGCTGGCAGCTGCCGGAACCGGTAGTGGTCCACGAGGAAGTCGTGGTACATCGTCATGTAGAACTCGTTGAACTTGCGCGCGTGCAGCACGCCCTCTCGCGTCACGCGGATGCGGTAGGACCGCCCGTCGGACTCGACCCCGACCAGGCCGGCGGTCCGCATGTGCTCGATGATCTTGTTGGTCATGTGGTGGTTGGACTTTATCTCGCAGGATATCTCGAACTTGGAGAGCCCCCTCTGCCCCCTTTCCGCGAGCACGCCGTCTAGCTTCGCCTCCAGCCCGGGCTGGTAGAGGTCGATGTCCAGGTCCTGGACGAGCCGGTTGAGGGTGATGCAGACGTAGAGCTCCCATGTCTTGTACTGCTTCCCCCCCTCGGCCGTCCCCATCACCCCCCTAGGAGTCGGGCGCCACGAACGGCACCGGACAGTAGTAGCCCTCGCACTCGCTCACGACCTGGAGCGTCCTGGACCTCTCCCCCCTCCTGTCCGGTACCGGGTTTCCGAGCAGGAAGGCGTAGACCTCGTCGGGCACGTCTGCGTCACCCTCCCTCACGAGCGCGACCACGCGCCTTGGGAGCCTCCCGTCGCGGCGCGTGATGTCCTCGGCCGCCTGCCTGAGCGCACGCACGTCCTCGAGGCTGGGCGCGCGGTCGAATGCCCTCACGAGCACACGCGAGCCCGGGCCCCCAGCGGAGGCGTCGAACGCGTGTCGACGGCCCTCGAGGCCCTCGAACTCCAAGGGGCGCGGCGCGGTCTCGTCCCATCCCGCCAAGTCGCCCGTCGCGGCGAGGCACCGCATGTACCGCGCGACCGCGTCCGGCCCCGGCGGCACGGGGCAGGGCGGCGTGAGCTCGAAGGCCTCCATCGCGCGGTGGCGGCCCCTGATGTACCGGAGGAACCGGCCGACCTCCATCATCAACCCGAGGGAGACCGCCACCAGGACCGCGGCCGTGGCCTGCAGTGCGATCGTCAGGGCCCTGAGGGGACCATGGACGGTCGAGAGCCCCACGGCGTCGAGCGCGAACTGGAGGCCCAGGAACGCAAGGAGCATCGCCGTGAACGCCGCAGTGAACTTGTGCATGCGGTCGACCTGTGGCAGCTGCTGCTCGACCTCGCGCACCAGGGACATGAGCACCATCGCCGGGTCCGCGGGCATGGGCCCCTCTCCACCTTGGGGCCTTCGCGGGGGCCTCGCCTCCTTGGGGGGCATCTCGCGGTTCATCCTCTCGAAGACCTCGTAACGCGCGCGTGTCGTGCCCAGGAACCTGAGGCTCTGGTACATGAAGATGAGGACAGTGGACCCGAGAGCCCAGACGAAGACGAGCAGCGCGAGCTCCACGCCCGCCAGCACCCACCAGGCCAGGGTGGGCTCGCCCACCTCCCTGAGGATGTCCAGGACGTCCGAGGCGACGGAGAGCCCGGCCGGCAGGACCGAGAGCATCGCCACGAGCAGCCCGATGACGGTGAGCGCGATGCCCCCGCGGACGCGCCCGCCGTACTCGTCCAGCGTCGAGGCGAGCTCGAGCCGCGTCTCCACGGCGCCCTCGACGGCGTCCCTGACCGGGAAGTCCCTCAGGATGGCCATCCGCTCCACCTCGCCTGGCACCACGACCTGGCGCAGGGCCTTCTACTGGCCCCCCCTATATAAAGCATATAGGAAGAATCATTCCAAGCTCTTATTCTTATCCTTATATCGTAGACGTCAGACGATAAGGGCATCGCGAGGCCCGTGATGAGGGCCGGATGCGCAAGGAAGTGACACGAATGGCTGACGATAACACCGCGAAGGGAACGACGCAGACGAACGCCCCCGCCGCGCCGGTCGCGCCGCAGGCGCCCCCGGCCCCCCAGGCCCCGCCCCCGCCCCAGGCACCCTACTGGCCCCCGGCGCCCCCGGCCTACGCGGCCCCCCCGCCGCCCCCGCCGCCGTGGCCGGGCTACTACCAGCAGCCCCCCAGGCAGGAGCGGACGAAGCTCATCGAGGACTCCAACAAGCCCACCGTGGTGGGCGCCCTGCTCGCCCTCGTGGCCATCCTGGGCATCATCATGTGGTCCCTGGGCCTCACGGGCTTCTCGGTGTTCGGCGACATGATGGATGAGAACGGGGACGGCCTCGTGACCATCCACGGCGTCGTCGAGTACACCAACGGCACCGGGGTCTCGAACGCGAGCGTGTCCGTGGTCGGCACAACGGTCGCGACCTCGACCGATGCCGAGGGCAACTTCGTGCTCTACAACGTGCCAGACGGCGACCAGCGTATCCAGGTCTCCAAGCCCGGCTACGTCTCGCTCGTGCGTAAGATCACCGTCCAGGAGGGCATGATGTGGGACATGGGCACGATGGGCAACGCGAACGGCCCCAAGATGGAGTTCACCCTCGCGCCCGGCGACGGCACGGCGGAGGTCGGGACCTTCGGCGACCAGTTCGACTTCGAGGACGTACGCTCGTTCCTGGTCGTGTGCTCGGTGATCGGCATCGCCATGAGCGTGCTCGCGCTCCTCGGCGCTTTCTTCGCCTTCAAGCGCACGAACTTCCCGATGGTCATCGTGGGCTGCCTCGCGGGCGTGTTCACCCTCGGGTTCGGCGTCGGGACGCTCTTCGCGTTCATCGCGCTGTTCATCACGATGCTGGCGTCCGAGGAGTTCAAGGGCAAGAAGGCCCAGGCGAGCTGACCTCAACTACGAACGCCCCACGGGCCTCCCCCGCCCGTGGGCACATGGGCCGCGGGGTCCCCCCCATCCCCCATCCCCCAACCACCCCCCGCGGCCCTTCCACTTCCCCGCTCCCCGCTCACCGGCGCCGCCCGCGGCGCGAGAGCCCTGCGGCCACGGACGCGGCGCCCACCGCCGCCAGCGCGGCCATCGCGCCGGGGCCCGGGGAGGGCTCCTCGACTCTGACCTTGCCCTCGCCCGGCGAGAGCCAGTCCTCGCCGTATGCCACCGCGTGAACGACGTAGTAGACGTCCTCCTTCTTCTTGGGCGCCTTGATGACGACCTCGTAACTGCCGTCGGCCTCTGGCGCGACCGTGACGGTGTTGGGATAGAGCGACACGTTCGTGGAGCCCGAGTGGCTCACCGTGTCCCAGTGGACCGCCACGAGGGTGAGATTCGTCGATGACACGTTGGCGATGGTGAACCGGACCGTGATGTCCTTTCCCGTCTCGATGCTCGATTTGGTGCTGACCTCGCCGATCGCGGGGGCGGCCAGGACGTCGACCTTCCTCTCCTCATCGCACCAGAACCACTCGCCCAGGACCTGGCAGCGGAGCACGAAGTACTGGTCCTCGGTCGTGAACGTGAGGTTGCCGGTGAAGTTGCCGGGGGACCCCTGGTAGATGACGACCACCGGCGCGAGGGCGAGGTACTCGGAGAGGTCGGCGTGGCTCCTGCTGTCCGCATAGAGCTCCACGCTGGTGGGGAAGAGCGCGTCGCCGGGCATGGGGGAATCGGTCCCTGTGGCGGTCTCGAGCGCGAGCTGCGCAACCACCGCGGCCCTCCCTCCCGGCATGGCGTAGGTGGGGCTCTCGCGGATCTGGAAGGACTGCACGTCCACGACCGTAATGTTCTGCTCCTCCGTCATGAAGGGTAGCCCCAGCACGATGGCGTACACGATGTAGTAGACCGTGCAGGGCTCCGCGGGCATCGTGAGGTCGATGCCGTAGTGGCCGCCGACCACGCCTTGGAGCTTGGGGGACGACGTGTCGTACTCCTTGAGGGCCTTGAAGAGCTGAGGCGAGGACTTGCGCGAGGCGTGGCTCTGCAGCGACCAGCCTATCGTCGTCTCCGTGATGTCATCGCAGTCGTCGTCATGATAGTCGATGGCCCAGGACACGTTGACGACGCTTCCCACGATGGCGTGGGAGGGCACGGAGGCGGGCTGCAGCTTCGGTGAGGACTTGCAGATGATGGAGCCCTCGCCCTCGCTAAGGATCTCGATCTCCCTCCCATGCGCCTTCAGGAATATCACGTAGTAGATGGTCCCCGCCGTGTCCGGCAGCGTGATGGTCGCCTCGTACCTGCCGGCCTCCACCGAGTTGAAGGCTATCGACTCCGACGGGTAGTCGGCCAGGACGGCGCCCGTGTGGCTCTGTGTGTCCCATCGCACGCCCGTCTGCTCGAGCGTGTCAGTCATGAGGCCCTCGAACCCCCACCTCAGGGTCACATCCCAGCCCGCGATGCTGGCGAGCGGCGACTCGAGCTCGACCAGCCAGGGCTCCGGCAGGATGTCGATGCGGTAGTCCATGGTGGAGAAGTGGTCCACGCCGTCCACGACGGCGTGCAGTATGAGGAAGACCGGTCCGACGCTCGTCGGCGCGACGAACGAGACCGAGTAGACGCCGTCCGCCTCGCCGGTGAGCGGGACGGTCGCGTTCGGATAGTCCGCGACGGAGATGGCGCGCGCACGCTCCCCCTGGTCCCACCGCACCCGCGTCTCGGTGACGTTCAGGTGCGTGTACACGGTCAGGTTGATGTGGTAGCTGATGTCGACGGTCTCGCCCACGTACGCCCTTGTCGGCGATTCCCTGATGCCCATCTCGACGGCCGGGTTCGGGGGAATGACGGCCCCCGATGCCAAAATGACGGCCGAGCAGACGAGCAGTCCCAGCGCAAGAAGCACGATGTGGCTTGAACCCCTCATATGGCTCCCTCCCAACGCCCTACAGCATTGGGAGGGTCACCTATTTAAGGTACACCGTGCGGCATGCCCCGGAGCCATCGCGCCCGCTGGCCATTCCCATGACGGGGCCGGGCGCAGGTCGGGCCAGGGGGGGAGGTCCCCCCCGGGCCCTGCCCTCCTGCTCACTGCCGGCGCGAGGCGTAGTAGCCCACCGAGAGCGCTGCCACGGCCGCCAGCGCGGCCACGAGCAGCACGGCACCGAAGCCGGGCGTCTCGGCCTCCTCGACCTTCACGGTCCGCTCGCCGGTCGCGTAGTAGTTCTGGCCATCGACCATCGCGTGCACGACGAAGTACACCGTGCCCTTGTCCTTCGGGACCTTGAAGGCGACCTCGTACGTCCCGTCGGCGGTCGGGGTCACGCTCACGGCGTTCGGGTACGCGGTGTAGTCCATCGAGCCCGCGTGGCTCTGGGTGTCCCAGTGGACCGCCACGTGCGTCACGTCCGCGACCGAGGCGTTCTCGAGCTTGAAGGTGACCATGAGCTCCTTGCCCGAGTCGACCTTGGACTTGAAGACCACGTCCTTCAGGACGGGCACCAGGCGCACGTCGACCATGCGCTCGCCCGAGGAGTAGACGTCCTCCCCGAGGACGATGGCGTGGAAGATGTAGTGCACCCTCGTGGCCGCAGTGGGCGCGGACATGGTCGCCATGTAGTCGCTCGCGGCCCCGCCAGGCTGGCCCGGCAGCGCGTTGGGGTAGAGGTCCACGGACACGTTGCCAGCGTGGCTCACGGTGTCCCAGTGTACGGCCGTGTGGGTCACAGCGGCCGCGTCGGCCCCGGTCAGGTTCCACCTGAAGGTGACCGTCGCGCCCACGAAGGCCTTGCTCGGCCCGAGCACGACGTCCAGCGTCGGGAGGGCGACGACCCGCACGATGCCCTCGTCGTCGAGGTAGAAGTGCTCGCTGAGCACGATGGCGTGGATGACGTAGTAGATCGTGGCCGGCGAAGCCGGGGCGGTCATGGTGGCCATGTACTCGCCCGCGGTCGTGCCCGCGGTGCCCAGCAGCGCGTTCGGGTAGGCCGAGAAGGGCCCGTCCGGGTGGCTCACTGTGTCCCAGTGGACGGCCGTGTGGGTTATGTCAGCGGCATCGACGCCGCCGAGCGTCCACTTGAACATGCCGTCGCGGCCAACGAGGACCTTGGTCGGGACCACGTCGATGGACAGCGCGGGCTCGCCCACGACGACCAGCATCATCTCCTCGGTCCAGAAGTCATCGCCGAGCACCATGGCGTGGGCGATGAAGTAGACAGTGACGGGTGCGGATGGAAGCTCGATGGTGACCTCGTAGGTCCCGTCCTCCTCGCCGGTCAGCACCTGCGATGCGTTCAGGTAGGCCGACGGCCCGGCCCCGCCGCGCGTCTCCACGTCCCAGTGGATGGCCGTGTGCGGGATGTCGGCCGCGTCGGCGCCCGTGACCGTCCAGCCGATGATGGCGTCGCGTCCCGCGAGCGCCCTCACCGGGTAGGAGGTGACGGCGATGGTCGGCATGCCCTTCACGGCGACCATTCGCTCGCCGGGGGCATAGAAGTGCTCGCCCAGCACGATTGCGTGCATCACGTGGTAGACCGTCGCCGGTGACGATGGCGCGGTCATCTCGGCCATGTACTCGCCCGCGTTGCCGGTCGGGGTGCCCATGATGGCGTTGGCGTAGGTGTCGAACGGCATGCCCGAATGGCTCACGGTGTCCCAGTGGACGGCCGTGTGGGTGATGTGCGCGGCCTCCGCGTCGGCTACCGTCCACTTGAACGTGACCGTCTTGTCGACGAGCACGGCAGTTGGCGCCGATACGGGCACGACGCTCGGGACCGCGACGACGACGATCAAGCGCTCGGTCTCGTTGTAGACGTGCCTGCCGTTGACGATGGCGTGCACGATGAAGTAGACGGACCCCGGGGTGGACGGCATTGCGAAATCGGCCATGTACTCGCCCTCGGTCGTGCCCATCATGCCCATGGCCGCGTTGGCGTAGGCGTTGAAGTCCAGGTCGGGCGCGTGGCTCACGGTGTCCCAGTGGACGGCCGTGTGCGTGACCTCGGTGGCGGTGGCGTGGTGCACCATCCAGCCGACCGTGGCGTTGCGGCCGGCGATGACGACGCCAGTCGCCGTGTCGAAGGCGAGGTGCGGCACCTCGCGGACCTCGAGGGTGTGCTCGTAGGTGCTGTAGACGTGGCCGCCGCCTATGATGGCGTGGAGCACCATGTAGACCATGCCCGGCCCTGCCGGGGCCACGAACTGGACCGTGTAGTCGCCCATCGGGTCGCCCATCAGGATGTTGGAGGCGAAGGGGTAGTTGCCCGTCGTGCGCGGCACGGCATGGGACACGACGTCCCAGTGCACCGCCGTGTGGGTCACCATGTCGTAGGTGTAGGCGCCCCAGAGCGTGAGGTTGTAGGTCACATCGACCTGCTCGCCCGCGTAGACCCATGCCGGCACAGACACGGGCTTGAGCTCGCCGATGCCGGGGAACACGCCGTGACCCATCCGGATGTGCTGCGTCACGAACGTGTCGTCCGGGCCGACGGCCCAGATGATGGGTATGTAGTAGATGAGCGGCTTGTCCTTGACATCGCCCGTGTTGATGAGGCGCTGGAGCTCGATGGTCGTCCAGCCGTCCGTCTCGGTGCCGTTGAAGACCGTGATGTCGTTGCTCCCGCCCTGGTCCGTGTCGACCGGGTGGGGGCCGTTGGGTCCGATGGCGTAGGCGTCGAAGACCTGGACCATCCCCTCGGAGGTGACCCATCCGAACAGGATGTCGGAGTTGTTCATCTGCTCCGTCGGGTTGATGCCGAGGCCGACCCAGCCGACGGTCTGCGCCCTCATCGCCAGGTGTATGGTGGCGCCCTCAACGGTCCAGTGCAGCTCGTACCTGCCCGAATCGTAGGTGGTCGAGTGCTCGTACTCCCCCATCACCACCTGGCCGTCGAGGTCGACGGCCTGGGCGGGCGAGGCGAGAACCAGCACGATCGTCAGTCCGGCAAGAATGCCCAGCGTTGCGAGAATCGCGATCGAATAGCGCTCCAAAATGAATCCTCCTACCGGCATCCAGTACCTGCCCCTATATAATGTTTTTAACGAAATGTGGCGGGTCACCCCCCTCACGGCCCGGGCGCGACGCCATGGAGATGGGCCGTCCCCCACATCCCGATGGCCAGTGCACGGTGGGGGAGGGCGGAAAATAGAATTGCGATGCCGCGCATGGGGACCCCGGCGGGAAGGCGTTGACGCGCATCTGCACGGTGGTCGCGGCGCCCTCGGCGGAGGCGATGGCCTCGCGCGCGGGGGCGGCGATGTCCGCGGGCGCGGACATGGTCGAGCTCCGGCTCGACCACCTGTTGCCCCGGGGCGAGCACCTCACCTCGGCCGAGGTCGAGGCCGCGGTGGCCGTCGTGAAGGCGGCGGGGGTGGACGTGCGCGACCTCGGCGTGCTCGCGCTGCGCGCTCCCCGCGACGGGGGCGCCTTCAAGGGCGACGAGGAGCGCCGGCAGCAGCTCCTCCACGCCGTCGCGGGCGCGGGCGCCGCCTGGGTCGACCTCGAGGCGTGGCTGCCCAGGGAGCTGGTGTGGGGCCTCTCGGCCAAGGCCCGCGCCGCGGGCTCGATGGTGCTCCTGTCGAGGCACCTCGGGGAGGGCGAGGGCGCGACCGCCGCGCTCGACGCGGCGCGCGTTGGCGCGAACGATTCGCGCGCGGACGCGGTGAAGCTCGTGCTCGACGTCGACGACCGCATCGCCCTTGACGGATGGCTGGGGCTCTCGCGGTCGCTGTCCGATGAGGGCGTGCCGCACGTGCTGCTGCCCTCGGGCCGGCTGGGCCGGCTTGGGCGGCTGCTCGCCCCCCTGACCGAGACCGAGTGGGTCTACGCGGAGCCGGCCGCGGGGACGGTGGGCGGCGCCCTGGGCCCACTGGGGCTCCCCCTCGCCACCGACCTCGCGGACGCGTGGCGGCAGTCCGGCATGCGGCCGTCGCTGGACGTGGGCGTCGTGACCCCCCCGCCCATCACCCCCGCGGACCACGGCCGCGGCTGGACCCTCCTCGCCATCCTCGGCGACCCCGTCGGGCACACGATGTCCCCCACCATCCATCACGCCGCACTGGAGGCCACGCGGATGAGGGGCGTCTACGTCCCGGTGAGGACGCCCCCGGGGTCGGTCGAGCGCTCGCTCGAGGAGCTCGAGGCGGCCGGGGCCGCGGGCTGCAACGTCACGGTGCCCCTCAAGGTCGAGGCCGTGGAGGCCGTCGACGAGCTCGGCGACGCGGCCCGGCTCTCGGGCGCGGTCAACACCGTGAGGTTCGATAGCGGCGACCGCGTGGGCGAGAACACGGACGTGCACGGCGTGCGCCGCGCGGCCGAGGAGCTGATGGGCGCGCGGGGGACCGGGCGCACCGCGCTCGTCCTGGGCACGGGCGGGGCCGCCAGGGGTGCGGTGGTGGGCCTGGCCGGGTGGGGCGCGGGGGTGCTCGTGACCGGGAGGGACGCGGGGAGGCTCGCGCGCCTGGCCGGGGACGTGGGCAGCACCGTGGAGGCGGTGGCGCCCGAGGGGCTCGGGAGGCTCGCGGGCGGGGTGGACCTCCTGGTGCAGTGCACGAGCCAGGGCATGCACGGGAACCCGCCGTCGGGCACCCTCGCCCCCCTGCTCGTCATGAAGGTCGTGCGACCCGCGGCGGTGCTCGACCTGGTCTACGTCCCCGGCGGGACCGACGTTGTCAGGGTCGCGAGGGCGGCGGGGCTGCCCGCGTCGGGCGGCGAGCGCGTGCTGCTGCACCAGGCGGCGGCCGCCTTCGGGCTCTGGACGGGCCGGGAGCCACCCCTCGAGGCCATGGCCACCGCGCTCGAGGCCGCACAGGGCATCGTGCTGCCTGGCTAGGCCCCGCCTGCCTCCCTGCCATGAGAATCTGGCCGAAGGTGTCTTAAATACCCATGCCCAAGCCATCAGGGCATTCAGAGGAGACCTTGGATGGGCAGGATACCGTGCGCGGTGCTGGGCGCCAGCGGGATGGTGGGCTCGAGGTTCGTGGCAGCGCTCCACGACCACCCGTGGTTCTCGATGGACATGCTGTGCGGCTCAGAGAGGAGCGTGGGCAAGACGCTGCGCGACGCCTCCGCGGCCGCGCGCGACATGGAGCTGCCCGGGGATGTGCTCGACATGCCGCTCTCGCCACCGGACCCGGCCGCGATGGAGCGCGCGGGCGTGCGGGCGGTCTTCTGCTCGATCCCCGCGGACAACGCGGGGCCGCTCGAGACGCGCATCGCCCAGGCGGGCATCACCGTGTTCTCCAACGCGCGCAGCCACCGAATGGACCCCAACGTGCCCATCCTCATCCCCGAGGTCAACCCCTCGCACCTGGGCGTGCTCGGCCCTGCCGACAAGGTCTCGGGCGGCGGATTCATCGTGTGCAACTCAAACTGCACCACATCAGGCCTCGTGGTGCCCCTCGCGGCCATCCAGAAGTGGGGCATCGAGGAGGTCGTGGTGTCGAGCTACCAGGCCCTCTCGGGCGCCGGCTACCCGGGCCCTGCCGCCATCTCCGTCCTCGGCAACGTGCTGCCCTTCATCAACAACGAGGAGGAGAAGCTGCGCGCCGAGAGCAAGAAGATCATGGGGCCGCTCCGCGGGCGGGAGCTCGTGGACGCGCCCTTCGACGTGTTCGCCACCTGCGTGCGGGTCAACACCGCGCACGGGCATCTGCTCGCGGCCCAGCTCAGGCTCAAGGAGGAGCCCGACGCCGAGGAGGTCGCGCGCGCGATGCGCAAGTTCACGGGCGTGCCCCAGCAGCTGGAGCTGCCCACGGCGCCAGGATGGCCCATCGCGGTGCGCACCGAGCCCGACAGGCCGCAGCCCAAGTTCGATGTGAACGCGGGCGGGGGCCGCGCCGCGGGCATGACGGTGTCCGTGGGCCGCATCCGTGTCGAGGGCAACCACCTGAGGTTCATAGCGCTCGTGCACAACCTCGTGCGGGGCGCGGCGGGCGGCGCGGTGCTCAACGCGGAGCTCGCGCACGCGTACCACTATGTATGAGCCCGCGTAGGATAGATTGATGCCCCTCTGGGACAATCGCTGACCCGTGGCCAACACCCCCCTCGTCGCTCTCATAGTGGCTGGCGCTGTCGGCCTGAACGCCTTCGCCGACCCATACCTCCTGAGGTTGATATCCGAGGAGAGGGCGAGGCGGGCCCAGGAACCGACGGACGCCCATGGCCATGGCGGCGGAGGACCGTCGCGTCGCATCAAGCCCCTCCTGGAGGTCTCCTTGGGGGCGGGGCTGGTGCTGTTCGGGCTCTATACCCTTCTCTTCCCGGAGGACGTCTTCATCGCGTCCGTCGGACGCCTTGAGGGCATTGCATTGAGCATCGCGTTGGCAGGCACGGGCCCGCCCCTCATCCTGGCGGGGTGGTGGGAGTCGTACAGGCCGGCGGGCGCATCGCAGACGGACAATGGGCAGCAGGGGCGGTTCTGAGGACGAGGCCACGGGCACCCTTGCGGCCCCTACTCGCAGAACGTCCTGTGCACGAGGAGCACCGCGTCCTTGGAGATGCCCTCGTCGACCACGAAGTAGACGGCCGCGCTCGACGGGCCCACGGCCACGCTCGCGATGGGCCCTCCCATGCCGGCGAGGGCGGACATCATCCGCGTCGTGACCGTCTGGTCCTGCAGCGCGCCCGAGCCCACCGCCCCGATGAGCGCGAGCTTGTCCGTGCGGTCGATGCGCTCGAGCCCAGGGATGGCCGCGCCCCGCAGGGCCATCACCGCCTTGTCCGCGTCCTTGGTCCTGAGCACCACGCCCAGGCACGCCT
Source organism: uncultured Thermoplasmata archaeon (assembly GCA_964353355.1). Taxonomy (GTDB): domain Archaea; phylum Thermoplasmatota; class DTKX01; order DTKX01; genus CAYGVT01. The sequence goes on from CAYGVT010000153.1 coordinate 25,108, forward strand.
GCGAGGTCGAGACCCCGAGGGCCTGCACACCCTGGTCCGCGAACGTCTTGGTCACGGCGGCGAGGAAGCCCGGCCGGATGCCGAGCGCCGCCGCGTGCACCTTGATGATGCTGATGCCCGTCGTCCGCGTGACGGACTTGATGCGCGGTTGCTCCGTCCCGTTCTTGGCCGAGATGAGGCTGCCCGGGCCCTTGGGGTCCATCAGGTCGTGTATCTGTATCGGGATGCCGAGCGGGAGCAGCGGCTCCACGGTCATCGGGTGCAGCACCTCGAGCCCGAAGTAGGCGAGCTCCGCCGCCTCCTCGTAGGTGACCAGCGGGAGGAGGCGGGCGCCCTTGACGACCTTGGGGTCCGCGCTCATGAAGCCCGGCACGTCCTTCCACAGCACCAGGAGGGGCGACCCGAGCGCGCGCGCCGCGACCGCGGCGGAGTAGTCCGAGCCGTTGCGGCCGAAGGTCGTCGTGTGGCCCTGCATGTCCGCGCCGAAGAAGCCCGTTAGCACGGGCACGCCCTTGCGCTCGAGGATGGGCCTGACCTTGGCGCCCAGGCTCACCTGCGTGGCCTCGAGGTTGGCGGTCGCCGCGCCATAGACCCCGTCCGTGACCACGCCCGCCATGTCAGCCTCCAGGGCGACCGCGTCGAGGCCCTTGCCCCTCAGCACGCCCGCGAACAGGTGCGCGGCCATGCGCTCGCCGTGCGTGAGCGCCTGGTCGGCCGTGCGCGGCGTGAGCTCCTCGGTGTAGACGACGCCCCACAGCAGCCGCTCGAGCCGTGTCGCGAGCGTGTCGAGGCTCTCGACGACCTGCGCGCGCAGCTTGCGGTCGACGATGGTCGTCTCCGCCATCAGCAGGTGGCGCGCCCGGACCTCCTCGATGAAGTGGTCCAGGCCGTCCTCGCCCTTCACGAGCTTTGCCAGCATCTCGCGGATTAGGTTGGTCTGGCCCTTCAGGGCGCTGATGACGACGAACTGGCGAGCGCCCTCCCCCAGGGCCTCCTTGACGATGTCGGCGCACCTGAGCGTGAGCTCCGGGCTCGAAAGGCACGAGCCCCCGAACTTGTGGACGACAGGCCCCTTGAGCGCGTCAGCCATGGTGTGTCCCTCCCGCGATCTCGGCGAGCTGCCTCTCGTACTCCTCCTCGGTGATGACGGAGGCTGGTGAGCGGTTGGGCCGGGTCCTCAGGACCCGGCCCTGGAATGGGGCCAGGGCGGAGAGCACGGCCTCCCTTGCCTCCGCGGCCACGAGCACCGCGATGGCGGGACCGGTGCCGGTCATGCCCGCCGCCCAGGCCCCTGCCGCCAGCGCCCTGTCCGCCGGCGTGCTGTCCACGCCGACGATGGGCGCGTATGCGCGGCCGTTCAGAGTGATGGCTCCCGCGACGTCCCCTCGGGCCGCGAGCGCGAACGCGCGAGCGACCTCCTCGCGGGCGACATCGAAGTCGCCCCTGCGCAGCGAGGACTTCTCGATGAGCCGCTCGGGCACGAGGAACAGGACCTCCAGGTCATCGGGGACCTCGGCCCAAGAGACGATGCGCCTGCCGGTGTTGTCGGTGAGCACGGCGCCTCCGAACATGGTCGCGACCGCGTCGTCAAAGGCCCCCGTGAGCGTGACCCCGGCCTCGATGGCCGCGTCGACGCCCATCTGGACCACGTCTAGCGGGGGCATGTCGATCCCGAGCGCGTGCGCGCCCGCGAGGAGCATCGCGTTCGCGGCCGCGGAGGAGCTCTTGAGCCCCCGCGATGGGGGTATCTCCGACGCGGTCGTGATGCGCGCGCCCCACCGGTCCGCGACGCCAGCGGTCGTTAGCAGCCGCCGCGCGCACGCGCGCGCCAGGCGGTCGTCGGGAGGGGCGCCCGTGCGGCCTCCGAGCGTCCGGAAGTCGATTCTGCCGGGGACGGGCTGGAGCTCGAACGCGGCGAGGAGCCTGAGGCCCACGCCGCACGCGCCCCCCTGGCCGGTTGCGATGCCGTTGATGATGGTGAACGCCCCGTGCGCGAGCGCGTGGCCCTTCCCCGGGATGCGGCCCTCGACGACCATGTCGACGCACCTCACACGAAGCTCAGCATCGAGAGGACGAGCTGCAGCGCGAACACGGAGATGAAGCCGAGGTGCAGCTTCCTCGCGGAGGATTTCGTGTAACTGGCGCACAGGTCGTCGACGAGGCGGAAGCAGACGATGGACCAGACGACGGCGGTGGCGAGCATCGCGACCGCCACGAGCCCCCAGTTGCCGTAGAGCACGATGACGGCGAAGAGCCACACCGCGAGGCCCGCGAAGGACATGTAAAGCGCGTACCGGGCGGCCCTGACCGGGCCGAGGAACACGGAGGTCGTGACCTTGCCCGCGAGGCGGTCGTTGTCGATGTCGCGCAGGTCCTTGGCGAGCGTCTCGCCGAGCGCGGCGAAGAGCTGCACGCCCACGATGAACGCGCCCGCGCGGAAGAGGAGGCCGTCCATGAGCACGTCGTACCGGACGACATAGGAGCAGACAGCGAGGAGGTACAGGATGCCGAAGGAGAACCAGAACACCTGGGGCAGGTAGGGCCGCGCGTTCATCCGCAGCGGCGGGAACGAGTACTGGTAGGAGATGACCACGAGCGCGACCGCGCTCGCGAGGATCCACGGGCTCAGCCACGCGGCGATGGCCAGCCCCAGGGCCGAGAGCAGCATGCCCTGCGCCCACGCGGCGCGGCGGCAGATGTGCCCCCGCACGAGCGGCCGGCCGGAGCGGTTCGATTCGGTCGATATGCGGTCGGAGTCGAGGTCCCCGATGTCGTTGAGCGTGCACGCGCCCGCGTCCGCGAGCACGGCCGCCACGACGAACCACGCGTAGTGCCAGCCCGGCATGTGGCCGGAGACGCCCACGAAGATGGCGAGCGAGAGGCAGACGTCCAGCCATATGAGCTGGGCTGGGCGGGCGAGCCGCAGCGCGCCGAAGGCGGCGCGGGCCCTCGCCGTCCGCGGCTCGACGCGGTGCCAGTCGACGCTGGCGGATTCGTCGGCCGGGGACAGGGCGACAGGGGCGGCGCCCGCGCTGGGGGCGGCTGTGCCACCGCCCGGCCCGTCCACCGCGTCGCGCGTCATGCCTTCGCCTCCCTCACTTCACATCCCCTCTATGACCTCTTGCTTCCCCTGCACCTCGTCCACGATGCGGGAGAGGGGCTTGCCCGCGCGGATGGCCCTGTAGTCGTAGAGCGTGCCCGGGGGGAGCATCTCGGCGTGGGCGGCCCTGCCGCAGACACGGCCGAGCTCCTTTACGATGCTCGCCGCGAGCGCGTCCCACTCGCCCCGGTCGCGGTGCTCGGCGCGCACCAGCACGTCATCCTTGCGCACCCGTATCTGGTACCACACGCCGGTGAGCGGGGCGGCGCGGTAGAGCGCCTCCTCCAGCTCGATGGGGAAGATGGGGCCGCCCGCGAGCGGGATGGTGGTGTGCGACCGGCCCAGTATCTCCATCCTGGGGAGGGGGAGGCCGCACTCGCAAGGCTCGGTGCGCCAGACGACCGTGTCGCCCGTCACGTACCTGAGCAGCGGCTGCGCGCGCTTGAAGGTGGGGGTGACTATGGTCTGCGCGCGCTCGCCGGGCCGGGCCGGCGAACCGTCCTTGTGGACGAGCTCGGTGTACATCATGAACAGGGGCACGTGCATCTGGTTGAGCTCGCACGGGATGCCCGGGAACCCTATCTCGTTCTGGCCAAGCAGCGAGAGCACCCTGGCCCCCCACACCTTCCCGAGGGCCGCGGCGCGCGCGGGGGCGCAGGGCTCTGCGCCAGAGACGACGAGGCGGACGCCGAGCGACTTCGGGTCCACGCCCTGGTCCATGAGGATGTTGGCGTAGGAGAAGGCGTCCGTGGCGGCCGCGCCCAGGATGGTCGGGCGCAGCCGCCGGAGCGTGGACGCCACCATCTCCGGCGGGTACATGTTGTTGCGCGTGCCCATCGGGATGACGGTGCAGCCGGCCATGAGGTTGAGCAGGTCCGCGGAGCGGCCGGCGAAGGTGCGCGTGTAGGGGTAGCAGAGGGCGACCCGGTCGGTCGGGAAGAGGTGCTTCCGGAAGACCGGGAGCTGAAGCGCGAGCTCTATGCCGTCCCGCATCTCCTTGAGGCTCGCCCACACGGGCACCGGGTTGCCCGTGGACCCGGAGGTCTGGCCATAGAGGATGGGCTCGGACCCGGGCTCCAGGGCGAGCAGGTCGTAGGGGTCCTGGGCCACGAGGTCCTCGCGCGTGGTCAGGGGGACGCGGCGCGTGAAGTCCTCGGCGGTGCGTATGGACGAGGGGGTGACCCCCGCCTCGGCGAGGCGCTTTCGGTAGAACTTCGTCCTTTGGGCGCGGGCGACCGCGATGCGCAGCTGCCTCCTGACGTTCCTCGGCGAGTCGACCCTCGCGAGAATGCCCGGGAAGTTGCGGACGGCCCACGCCTTGAGGCTCACTCGACCACCTCGTCGAGCCTCGTGTAGCGGAGGCGCTCCTCGTAGGGGACCAGGGAGTCGCGCGGCAGGAAGCCCGAGAGCATCAGGTGGTCGCCCGTGACCAGGGCGGTCAGCGCCTCCGCGATGACCTGGCAGCGCGGGGTGAAGTTCGCGTCGAACCGCCCCTCGGTGACCATCGCGACCTCGGTGCCCTTGATGACGTCGACGGTCCGCTGGGGGACCAGGATGGATGGGGTTGGCTTGACCGCGAACCTGGCGACGAACGGCGCTCCGTAGGTGATGCCGCCCAGCACACCGCCAGCGCGGTTCGTGCGGGACGTCACACGCCCGTCCTTCGTCCACGTGAGCTCGTCGTTGAACTCGGACGCGCGCAGGTCCGCCGCAGCCATGCCCGCGCCGACCTCGAAGCTCTTGATGCCAGGCACATTGAGGATGGCGTGCCCGATGTCCGCCTGGAACCGCCAGAACCAGGGGCTGCCTAGCCCCGCGGGCAAGCCCTCGACCGTGAGCTCGATGAGCCCGCCCGTGGCATCCCCGGTCTCCTGCGATTCCTTCGCCAGCTGGTTGATGACGTTCTTTAGCGAGTTGGGGCCGGAGGGCGCTATCTCTATCCCGCCCAGCACCAGGATGCGGGTGCTGATGCGGATGTCCAGCAGCCCGACGAGCTGCTTGGTCATCGCGCCGGCCGGTATGAGGGGCGCCCACGTGCGGCCGCTCGCGCGCGAGCCTCCCCTCCAGTCCCAGTGCCCGTACTTGAGGCGGTAGGCCACGTCGGCGTGCCCCGGGCGCGGGGTGTAGGCGATCAGGCGGTAGCGGTCGCTCTCGACGTTGGCGTTCCGGATGACGATGGAGATGGGGGTGCCGAGCGTCTCGCCCCGGTACACCCCGGACTGTATCTGCATCCGGTTCTCCTCGACCCGGCGCGTGAGCATCGGGTAGGGGACGTCGCGGGCAAGCTCGTCGCGGACCGCCTTGAGGTCGACCTTCAGCCCCGCCGGGAAGCCGTCCATGACGCAGCCCATCGCCTCGCCGTGGGACTCGCCCCACGTCGTGACGCACAGGACGCGCCCTAGCGTGTTTCCTCCCACGTCAGTTCCCAGCCGTGGGGATGAACTCCAAGAAGCGCTTGTGCGAGCTGTCCCGCTCCGTGGGCTCCTTCACCCAGAACGTCCCCTTCGAGCCCCTCTCGATGGCGAACCCCAAGAGGGGCGTGAGCAGGCCCGCCGCGAAGTAGCCGATGGAGAACTGCCACGCGTACGCGAGGCCGTAGAGGAACGCGAGGGCGACGGAGACCACGACGAACAGGCCCACGCCCACCACCACGGCCCGGTCGCCGAGGGCGACGGGGGAGCGCATCCTGCGCGCCCGCAGCATGCCCTGCGCGGCTATCAGCAGCAGCGTGATGGCGCCGAGCACGAACCCCACCAGGAGGTAGAGCGGCTCGAAGTTGTAGTACTGGTCGTACTCGAACAGGTACCTGCGCAGCAGCTGCACGGAGATGAGCACGTAGAGGAGCGGGAAGAAGGAGCCCTTGAGGACCCCAATAAGGTAGGGCGACTTTCCCTCGAGCTCCTTGTCCTTGACCATCTTGCGCCAGGCCTCGGTGCGCCCCTTGAGGCCGTCGATCCCTTTGGGCCCCTCGTCGGGAGCGCGCTTCGCCTCCTCATCCCGGTTGATCTGCTCCGCGAGCGCGCGGCGCGTGGAGTAGACGCGGCTCGGGGTCCCCTCGGGGACCTCCTCGAGCTCCTCGCGACCCACCTGCTCGTAGCTGTCCTGTGGCACGGCCCGTGGCGCGGCCCGTGCGGTGCCTGCCGGGGCGGGCGCGCGCTTGGTGTCGAGGTCATCGCCGAACTGCACGTCCAGATCGACGTCGGACGCCTCGCCGACGTCGGTCCCTGGCGCGGGTGCGGTCCGCTGCGGCGACGGGGCCGCCGTCGGCCTTGCCGTGCCCGGCCTGATGCTCGTCATGGGCACGCCGGGCAGCGGGCGCGTCCTCTGGACGGCGTAACCGTCCTGTGCGCTCTCCACCTCCCCTGCATAGGTCTCCCGCGGGGCGGGCCTGGCCTGCGGCGCAGGCTGCGCCGTCGCGGCTGGCGCGGGCCTGCTCACGGGCTGCGGCTGGGGGGTCGTACTTGCCTCGGCAGCGGGCCTGCCCGGGGCGGGCAGGCGCTTGCCGGCCTTCTGCTGCTCATCCATCAAGGGCACCTCCTATTGAGACGTCGAACCACACTGCTTCTCACGGTACGGCGGTCGGTCGGGGGCGGCACGATGCCGCCTACGACCTCCACCTCCAGAGGCGGTCGAGCAGGGACCTGCCGCCGGCTGCCACGACGACGACGTCCATCGCCACGATGATGCCGCCAACCGCCACCATCATGGACTGCGCTTCTGGCAGCCCACGCGGCGTCGGGGACGTCAGCCCGGGGATGATGTCGATTCCCGAGGCATAGCCGATGTAGTCCCTGTTGTAGTTCACGAACACCTCTACGTCCTTGTCCGCCTTGACCGAGAGGGTGGTGCCCTTGGTTATGTTGTCCCGCGTGAGGCAGACCTCCTTCCGCAGCTTGTCGTCCACCACGATGCGGTAGACGTACGGGTGGTTGCGGTTGGACCAGAATGCGTCCGTCTCGCGGGCATATTGGCCCTCTAGGTCGAGGTACTCGTATGAGGTCTCGGAGATCTCCACCGTCATCGAACCGTACGGTGGCAGCTCCAGGTCGAGCGGGAGGCTGAGCTCCGAGAAGTCGACATTGACCTTGTTGGCCTCGCCCAGGTTCACGATGGTCACGTAGGCGCGGCTGCGGATGGGTACCGTGAACTCCGTCGCTGCGGGGTAGGGCTTGTAGCCGTTGTTGAAGAAGATGGAGGTCTGCTTGTACTTGGTCAGGTAGTCCTCGCCCGCGATGCTGCCACGGTAGCGCTCGTCCAGCGTCCACTGGTTGTCGCCGATCGTATAGACGTAGACCGGCTGGTTGGACCTCAGGTGCGCCCACTCGAACGAGGAGTAGCAGCGCGACTTGTATATGACCATGAAGTCGAACAGCCGCATCTCGCCGGGGGCGATGTCGCCCTCGAATGAGCCCTGGTTGCCAGTGCGGTCCTCGAGGGTGACGGTGGCCCCGTCGGGCGCGTAGATGAGCACCCGGTTGAAGCACGGGAAGAGGAAGTCCTTGCCGTCCTTGCCGAAGACCTGGGTGAACGCGTACTTGTCCTGGATGCCGCCCACGACGCTCACGGGATGGTCGGCCGAGATGAGCACCAGGTCGTCGTCGAACCCCATCTGGTGCAGGATGGGGTTGCGCGTGCACTCCCACCCCTCGAACCGCTCGAGCTTGAACGTGGCGTCGTCGTCGCGGTCGCTGAGGTCCGTGATGCGGACCTCGGTCGGGGCTTCCAGCGCGGATATCCACATGTCGCCGGCGACGCGGACCAGCAGCTTCTTGCCGTAACCGGAGTAGACGCCGTTCCACCACGCGTTGGCATAGTGGTCCTCGGGCGTGTCCGTGGCCGCGCCGGGCTTGAGCTTGTGGTGCATCACAGTGACCGGCACGTCCGATGTCACGTGCACCGTGCCCGAGAGGATGTGCCAGCCGGGGGCGATCTCGACCGAGATGATGGGGACCTCGAGGTAGCCGAACTCGCCGATTGTGTAGCTCCAGGACGGCTCGAGCGTGGCGTTGCCCTTGGTAAGGTAAGGGATGTCCGACGCCCACGCGGGCTTGGCGCCCTGCTCCGGGGTCCAACCGTACATCTCGTCGTAGTGGCACCGGATGGCGGTTGCGTTCATCCACTCGATTGTGACCTGCGCCGAGCGCTCGTAAGCGGATATGAAGATGCTCGAGCAGTTGGCGATGGGGTAGTAGTACTCATTACCGCGGCAGCCGTCGGAGACGTACGTGCCGACGTCGTCCTCGCCGCACCAGTAATAGGCGTCGTTGAAGTAGTTCAGGTTCTCCATCTCGACCATGTACGCGGGCGGGACGTAGAACACATAGTCGGTGTTGGTGAATGTGTCGATGTCCGTCGAGGTGAAGTCGTAGTCCTCCGTCTTCTCGGTAGCGGTCCTCGCGGCGTCCTCCGCAGCGGTCCTCATGGGCTCCTCGTAGAGCAGGATGGAGGACACTGGCAGGAAGAATATCCCGATCACCGCGATGAACACCAGCACCACGGGCATGAGCTTCCTTAGCACCGACACTGACTTCTACCTCCTTGCATGCCGTCTTGCATTCCTTGGGCCCCCTCGGGGGGGCCGACTCGCTGCTTGCGTACCTACTTGCCGAGCCTCTTCGGCATCGGGAAGTTACGGTGGACCAGCCCCAGTACCCCCGCGATTCCGCGGCGGCCGGTGCCCACCAGGGCCAGGTCGGTCACCATTAGAGTCGATATGAGCAGCGGGACGAAGTACGGGTACTCCATCGACGCTGTCTGGATGGTCGGGTTGATGGACATCGCGAGCTCCATCTCGTGCGGCTCGCAGGAGTAGTCGCGGTTGTAGCGCAGGTTCACGACGACGTCCTTGTCCGCCGAGATGTCCATCATCTGGATGCAGCCCTCGAGCTCCTCCTCGTTGTCTGCTTGCGTGTCGTCGTCATTCTCGCCATCGTAGCTCTCGTCCTCGTCGATGACGACGCGGTAGGTCTCGAACTTCGCGAGGTTGCACTCGAGGGGCTGCGTGTTCACCCACGTGCCTGTCCAGCCGACGTTGGTATCGTCCTCGAGCGCGGTTATGTAGACAATCGCCCTGTGGTGGATGGCGACGTTCCACTTCTGCTCGGCGGGGTAGTAGTTGAACCCGTCGCGGAAGTTGACCATGTCGCACATGTCGAATGCGTTGTCGTCGTTGGCCTGCCAGAGCTCGACGCGGATCGGCACGTCGGAGCGGATCTCGACCCAGGCGAACTCGCCGACGTAGTTGTTCGAGAACGGGCAGACGCTCATCGCCTCGTAGTTCCAGAACTTGCCGGGGGCTAGCGTCACCCGGGTGTCGCCTTCGGCGGTGTCCTGGAAGTTGATGACGACGTGCGCCTCCTTCTCCAGGCCGGTGATGGTCATGCCCTGGCTGAACGGTACAAGGTACTGGGAGCCGCGGGGCCCGAAGGCCTCGGTGTGCCAGTTGTTGTCCCACATGCCGCCGAAGATGGAGACGGGCTTGTCGGCCTTCACGAGGACCCAGTCGGCCTCGAAGTTGTTGCCGGAGTCGATGGCGCGCTGGATCATGGGGCTGTTCATGGCCTTCTCTGCCTGCGTCTTGTTCGACCAATCCGTAGTGCCCATGAGACCATAGGACTGCAGCTCGTAGCTGTCGCCCGCGTCGTCGTCCGCGCACCAGGTGTCCTCGACGAAGGTGTTGACCGCCATGTAGTTCTCCCAGGCGTCGAGGGTGATGTCGCGCGTGTCGTCGCCGTCGGACATGTCGATGATCTGGATGTGGTTCTCGTCGTCGTAGGACGAGATCATCATGTCGCGGTGGACGAAGCCGAAGTACTCGGAGCCGTAGAACGCCCAGACCGCGTCGCCGGTGAGCACGCACGAGAACCACTCCGTGTCGACGCCGTGGGCGACCTCCTGGTCGTCGCCGCCGCCGTTGCCGGCGACCCAGCCCTGGCCGAGTATGTAGCCGCCATCGCAGTCGTCCTGGAGGTCAGGGATGCCGTTGCCGTTCTTGTCGATCCAGCCCTCGGCTATGGTGCTGCGCAGCGCCATGCACCTGCCTGACGAGATGATCTCGATGGTGCCGCCCCAGAGCCACAGGTCGCGGGTGGTGTAGAAGATGCGGCCGTCGTAGCGGGACTGGCCGCTTGAGGGGCTGAGGTCGCCCTCCCACAGGACCTTGTCCGTCACATGCTGGAGGTGGGGGGTGTATGGCTCCTCCTCGGGGTACTTGCCGATGGTGCGGAACTCGTTCTGCTCGCAGCAGGTGAAGGTGTTGTGCATGAAGGTGATCTCGATGCCCGTCGTCCAGCCCGTGACCGGCCTGGCGCGCACGGTCATGGTGGACCCGTCGGCGCTGACCTGGTACCCCTCCTCGCCGGGGGTGGTGGTCTTCGTGAGCGCCGTGCACTGCTGGTCGTTGTTGCGGTTGACCTTCTCGACGCACTTGACATCCTGGGGGGGCAGCTGCAGCACGATCTCGTTGAGCGCGACCTTGGGGTCCAGGTCGAACACGTAGCACTTCGCGCCCGTGGCGGTCTGGTGGTATGCGTTGTCGTTGTAGTCGCAGTCGACGTTTATCGGCCACTCGGAGGTCTTGGTCTTGGTGAGGTCGCAACCGTTGTACTGCGTGATGAGCGTGAAGTCGATCAGGTTGTACGGGTAGTCCTTCTGGAACGCCTCGGTGAACATGTAGCCGTCACGCAGGGTGATCTGGACATGGTTGTCCCAGTCGTAGCTCGACAGGAGGATGACGCCCATGTCAGAGATGAACGCGTCGCCGTAGCGGCTGACGCCGGGCATCCGGTCGTTGTCGCGCTGGCCCGCGTTGTTCCGCATGCCCCAGCCGTAGTCGTCCTCGTTGTCCTCCTGCTCGTAAAGCGGGTCGATGGGGCTCCAATAGAAGACGAAATGGTCGTTGACCCAGGGGGTGTAGTCCATGCTCCGGCTCTCGGACTGCAGCTCCTCCATGAGGGGCGTGGCCTGGGAGCCGATGTGGGTCGATGGCAGGAGCAGCGACCCGAAGAGCATAAGCATGATCGAAAGGGTCACGGCGAACTGAACCACCGCTGGCCTGAGGCCGCCGCGCCTGTGCAGCTTGCCGTCCGAAATCTTGCCCACCGTCGTTGTGCCGTTTGTATCGCTCATGTCAAAGGCCCCCTTGGTCTTTCCTGATAGCTGCGCTCCCATACCCGTGCAATATTAGTATAGGTTCCCTTACGTTTCTTGAGAAACGTGAAGAATCGACCTCGATTCTCATCGATTGCGAAGAATGGTGAGTATTTCAAGGAGGGGTCGCTCACGCCTCCACCCCCTCGGGCGCCGGCGTCTTGGAGGGCAGGTCGAGGGTGAACGGCGTGCTGAACTGCAGCGAGCCGGTCTTGCACATCGTCATGCACCGACCGCAGTTGATGCACTCCATGCGGAACATCAGGTTCTGCTTCCTGGGGTCGACGCCCATCGGGCAGATGCGGACGCACTCCTTGCAGTCCGTGCACCACTTCCAGTCGTGCTTCACGCGGATGAGCGAGAAGGGCGCGAACAGGCCCAGCATGCCGCCCAGCGGGCAGAAGTACCGGCACCAGGCGCGACCGTGGGAGAAGAACGAGAGCGTGATGTACGCCGCGAACACGCCCAGGTGGTAGATGAGCCATACCCAGCTGACCGTGTTCCAGGTCAGCCAGTAGGGGAAGATGCCCAGCACCGCGCCGAAGCAGAAGTACCGGCAGTAGACCACGAACGCCGTCACGAACGCAAGGATGATGAGCCCCACGATGTAGACGTACTTGAACATCCTCAGCCAGTGCGGGGGCTCGTACTTGTGCGTGCACGCCTTGTTGACCACGTCGAGCATCAGCCCGAAGGGGCACAGCCATCCGCACACGGTCCTCCCGAGGGTCACGCCGAAGATGAGGAACACGCCGAGGATGTAGAACGGGAACCGGTGCTCGATGACGAACCTCTGCAGCATGCCGATGGGGCAGCCCACCCAGGCGAGCTCGCAGGCCTGGCAGTTCAGCGCGCACGACACGCCGGACGTGCGGGGGATCTCGGCGTGCCAGCCGCCGGGCAGCTTACGGAAGATGCCCAGGCGGTGGGTGCCGAAGGAGAGCACCTGGATGGGCAGCCGGAAGAACGGGTTCCCCAGGGTGATGACCATGATGATGATCGAGATGAGCGCGCCGTAGCCGGTGAAGACCATGAGGCCGGTCGATTCCTTGATCATGGCCCCGAGGAAGCCGAGGACCGCGAGGCCCACGATGAGGATGCCGATGCCGAGGTTCCTGGTCCTGACCATGTCGGTTCCCCCCTCAGAACCCCAGGTCGCGCGCCCAGTCGTAGGTCGCGAACCGCTGCACGAACCAGTCGTCCCCTTTCATGAAGGCGATGGCGAGGACGAGCATGGCGGAGATGAACAGGAGGAACCTGACCCGGGCCACGAGGAACGGGTCGAGCCGCGCGCTCGCGATTCTCTTGCCGGTCCTGCGTATGGACTTGAGCATGCCCGCCCCACGAGACAACGGCTTCCTCCTCCTTGTGCACGGCCCGGGCCCCGAGCGCGCATCCGCCTGAACAGGGGGAGCGCTCACGGTCCCAGGGGCCTTGGACGATTGGCCGCGGCCGCTTTAATAACCATCTGCCCAAATCTCAGGGGTCATTATCACCCATGCGAAAAGAATCCCGAGCCAGCATCATGAGCGTTGCGTGCGACTAATGCTCGACGACCCGCTCCGCGACGGCCCGTCCGAAGTGCCTCCCCTTGGCCTTCCCGGACCCCCCCTCCGCGACCCCGGGGGGCAGGTGCACTAGTACCTCGTCCCCGGCGCGCAAGGCCCTCACGGAGACGTGCCCAGAGGGCGTCACGAGCCGCACCGTCTCGGCGTTCTGCAGGATGGCGGTGAACGCCCTTCCGATGGCCTCCACCTCGACGAGCACGAGGGGCCGGCGTTCGATCTTGAGCCGGCCCACGTGGGAGGGCCTGCCCAGTCCGTCACGGCCCACCACCAGCACCAGCGAGCCGGCGGCGGCCTCCGAGAGGTACCTGGTGCGGCCCCCTGGCGCCAGCACGTAGCTGTGCACCGCTCCCGCGTTCACGCGGAACGGCCGCACTGCCGCATAGGGGTTCTCGATGGTCTCCCCGTGCACGAGCAGGAAGCCCTGCGACGAGGAACCAACCAGGAGGCCCTCGCCCGGCTCGAGCAGGTCCACGGTGTCCACGCACGCGCGGTCCCCCATGCCCAGCTGCTCGACGCGCCGCACTCGGCCCGTCGCGAGCTCGTACCGCTCGGGCGGGGTCGCGAGCGCGCGAACCTCCGCCAGCGCGTCGCGCAGGTCGACGCCCGGGCCGGCCGCGACGACGACGCCGTCGACGCCGTGCTCGAGCGCGCCCAGCGCCAGCTGCGCCTCCTTCACCGTCGCGGCCTGGGCCAGCAGACGGCCGGAGAGGCCCTCGCCGCGACGCGCGGCCACCAGGTCCTCCAGGGGTATGACGGTCCAGTCTCGGGTGACGACGACTACGACGAGCCCGCGGCCAAGAGCGTCCACGGCATAGGAGATGTCCTGCGGTCCCCGCACGTCGACCACGCGGCCCACGACGGAGCCGGCCTCGAAGAGCTCGCGCCCGCCGCGGACCTCGACCACGCGGACCTTGGCCAGCGCGCCCATGGCTGTCGCATGTCCCTCCGCGACCACCAATCCGTCCGCGCCGGACTCGATGGCCGCGGTCGCGCCCTCCAAGACGTCAGGCTCGCTCTCCAGCGCGTCGAGCCTCACCCAGACCCAGGGCGCGCCCTGGGCCACGCTACCCCCCCAGGTGCCGCCGCGCGGCCTGCTCGGGGGTCGCGCCCTCGAAGAGCACGGCCGCGATGGCGCGCGTCATCGCCTCGGGGTCCCTCGCCCCGAAGACGTTGCGGCCGCACGCGACGCCCGCCCCGCCCGCGGCCACGGTCCCGGCCGCGGCCTCGAGGGGTCCGAGCGCGCTCTCGGCGGGCGGACCGCCCGCGGTGATGACGGGCACGCGGCAGCCGCGCACGACCTGCTTGAAAGTGTCGGGGCTGCCTGTGTAGTTGGTCTTGACGATGTCGGCGCCCAGCTCCTCGGCCAGCCGCGCGCAGTGCGCGACGGTCGCCGGGTCGAACTGGTCCTTTATCTTCTTCCCGCGGGGGTACACCATCACAAGCAGCGGAACCCCCCACCGGTGGCACTCCCCGGCGACGCGGCCCGCGTCGGCGAGCATCTCGGGGGTGGTCTCGCAGCCGACGTTGACATGGACGGACACGGCGTCGGCCCCCGACCGGAGGGCCTCCTCCACGGAGCCCACGAGCACCTTGCGGTTGGGGTCGAACGCCTGGGTGACGGAGCCGGAGATGTGTATGATGAGCGCGGCGCGCGCGGGGCACACGGAGGCGTACCTGGCGGCCTCGCCCTTGTGGACGACCACGGCGGTGGCCCCGCCGCGGTCCGCCTGCGCGATGCGCTCGTCCAGGTTCTCGAGCCCCCCCGAGGGGCCCACGGTCACGCCGTGGTCCATGGGGATGACGAGGATGCGGCCGGTGGAGCCGTGGCAGAGCCTGCGCATGCGGATGGTCAGACCTGGGTCAGGAACAACACCAAGCATCCTACATCGGCTCCGCGGACCGGCCGCGGCCGTATGCGTCCCTCCCAAAGGGCACCGGATGGGCGGGGTCATGCGGCCGCGGTCTCGGTCACGCAGCCACAGCAACGCCGGGCGGCGCATATGAACCCTTGCGCGCGGTTCGCGGAAATGAGAAGATATTCTCACGCCCTGGCAGAATCGATATGGGTGCGTTGGAAGCACCACACTGGCCATCGGCGGACGTTATGGGTGGGTCGGGGTGCGGTGAGGTGGGTCGGGGTAAGCTTCATCTCGGGGCGAGCGGTTGGGTGGGCGATGCCGAGGAGGACCGTCCGGGACAAATCCGCGAGCCGCGAGCTCGAGCTGGAGGCCGCAGGTGCGAGCATCCACATGCTCAGCTGGGGCGAAGGCGGCACGACGCCCCTGGTGCTCCTGCACGGCGTGCTCTCCAACGGGGCCTCCTGGTCCGACGTGGCGCCAAGGCTCGCGAAGGGGAGGCGGGTGCTGGCCCCTGACCTGCCGCTCCACGGCCGGACGCGGACGCCGCAGGGGTTCGACATGGGCCCTGCGGGCGTGTCGGACTGGATGGGCGCGCTGCTCGACGCGCTCGACGCGGACCGTGCCGACGTCTGCGGGCTGTCCATGGGCGGGGCGGTGGCCGCGCACTTCGCCGTCCGGAAGGGCGCGCGCGTGCGCGCCCTCGTCCTCGTCGACGCGGCCAACATCGTGCCGCTCGCGGAGCCCTACGGCGGCCTCCTGGACGAGGTCAAGGCGACCGTCCGCTCGGCGCTCGCATCCGGCGTCTCGTCCACCTCACAGTGCTGGACATCCGAGATCGGCATGGACGGTCCCGCCGCCGGCGCCGCGCAGATGTGCGCCGACCCGCTCATCGCGGGCGCACTGGAGTACATGGAGGCGCAGGGCGTGCCGCTCGGGCAGCTCCTCGCAGGCCTCGAGCTGCTGACGCCCCTGGAGGCTCGGGAAATCGCCAGGATCGCGGTGCCCACCCTCGCCATCTGGGGCGAGGAGGACCCGTACTTCCCCGCCGCACCGGCCGCCGCCGCGCTGCGCGCGCACCTCCCCAACGGGCGGGTCGAGGTCCTGCCGGGCGTGGGCCACAACCCCGTGGACGAGCGCCCGGACGAGTTCGTTGGCCTCGTCTCCGCCTTCCTGGGCTGAGCGCGGTCCGACGCGGCGGACGGCGAAACTAAGATAAGGCCCTATCAGGTACAAGACGCCCTATCCGACCGGAGGAGCTGCATGGAAGGGACTGGCGGGCAGGCTGGGGCGGCCAAGGGGTCCGCCAGACCGGGCCGGGGCCCCCCCCGCGTGCTGCTCGTGGGCTACAACGGCGCATGCAACACGGGCTCCGAGACCCGGCTGCTTTCCATCATCGACGACGTGCGCGCCGTGCTCGGCCCCGACGCCCTCGTCACGGTCCCGACGCTCAACGAGGTCAATTTGCGCAGGTACCTCGAGCAGGGTCCCCACCTGCGCATCGCCCCCATCCCCTCCATCTACTTCGGCGCGCTCAAGCGGCTCGTGCGGCAGCACGACATCGTCATCCTGGTCGAGGGCAGCAGCTATATGGACAGCTGGACGAGCGCCCTGCTGTGGGCGTTCCTGTGGGCCACCAAGCAGGCGCACGCCATGGGGCGCCCCTGCATGGCCTACGCGGTCGACGCGGGCTCGCTCAAACCAGGCAACGCGAAGCGCGTCCGGAGGGAGGCGAGCAAGACCGACCTCATCGTCACGCGGACGGGCGCGGCCGCGGACCGTCTGCGCGCCCTGGGCGTGACGGCGCCCATCGAGGTGACCGCTGACACCTCGTTCACCTACCGCCCCGACCCGGCCGAGAAAGGCGCGTTCCGCCGTGGCTGGCCCGACGCGCCCGACCGCGTCGTGGGCATCGCGCCCGTCGACTTCCACATCTGGCCCGTGGTCGTCCGCCCCTGGGGCCGCCGCGAGGACTGCTACAGGTGGCCGTACTACTTCTCGCGGTCGCGCGCGCGCCGCGAGGCCTCCGAGGCCCTCGCCCGCGGCCTCGCGGCGGAGGCCGACAGGCTGGTCGAGGAGCGGGGCGTGGGCATCGCCCTCCTCGGGATGGAGGCCCTCGACGCCCCGATCGTGAGGCGCGTGCACGCGCTCATGCGGCACGGTGACCGCGCGTTCGAGCTCCTGTCGCAGGAGCAGAGCGCCTCTCGGATGACGTGGGCGCTGCGCGAGCTGGACGCGCTCGTCACCTCCCGGTACCACGCCGCGGTCCTCGCCATGGCGGCCGAGGTCCCCATGGTCGCGCTCGGCCACGACTGGCGCATCCGCGACCTCTTCACGGACCTGGGGCTGATGGAGACTGAGTTCGTCGAGCACTGCGCCGTCGACGCGTGCGGCGAGCTCGGCGGTCGCGTCGACGCGCTGCTCGCCGACCCCGCCCCCATGCGCTCAAGGGTGCGCGAGGGGCACACGATGCACCTCGCCAGGGCGCGGCGGAACCGGGAGCTTCTGCGCGCGTTCGTCCAGGACCATGGCTGGGAGGCGCTCGCATGACCGCCCCCGTCGTCCTGCTCACGGGCGCCACTGGATTCCTGGGCTCGCGCATAGTCCAGAGGCTTCTCGCGCGCGAGGGCGTGGCGGTGGTCGCGGTCGTGCGCGCGCCGAGCGACGAGGCGGCCGCCCGGCGCCTCGGGCGGGAGTGGTGGGAATTCCCGGACCTCGTGCAGGCCATCGAGGGCCGCGTGAGGGTGCTCAGGGGGGACGTGTCCGAGCCCATGCTGGGGCTGCGCGAGGACGACTACCGCGCGCTCGTGCGCGAGGTCACCCACATCATCCACACCGCGGCCGACATGCGGCTCGACGGGCCCATCGAGGAGCTGCGCAGGGCGAACGTCCAGGGCACCGCGAACGTGCTCGAGCTCGCGCGCGCCGCGCACAAGGACCATGTGCTCGAGCGGCTCTCGCACGTGGGTACGGCCTACGTCGCCGGGGGCCGCACGGGCGATGTGCCCGAGGACTCGCTCACGGACGAGTTCGGCTTCTCGAGCCGGTACGAGCTCAGCAAGTACGAGGGCGAGCTGCTCGTCCGCGTCGCGAAGGCCGAGCTCCCCATCTCCGTCATGCGGCCCGGCCTGGTCGTGGGCGATTCCAGGGACGGGTCCATCAAGACCTTCAACACGCTCTACTTCCCGCTGCGGCTCTACCTGACGGGCCGGCTGCGCATCCTCCCCGCGCGCGGCGACCTCCGGGTGAACCTGGTGCCCGTCGACTACGTCGCGGAGGCGGTCGAGCGGCTCACGTTCGACCCCCGGGCGGCGGGGCTGGACTTCCACCTGACCGCCCCCTACGAGCGGCTGCCCACGGCGAGGGAGCTCATGGACGCGGTGCGCGAGTGGGCCGGCGAGCACCTCGGCTCTCGGCCCCCGCGCGCGGTGTTCGTCCCCATGCCCGTCCCAGCGTCCCGGGGCCGCTACCGCACGCAGCGCGCGCTGCGGCGCCGGGAGCGCGGCCTCTTCGACGCGCTCATCACGCTCGCGCCCTACTTCAACGAGCGTCGGCGGTTCCGTCGCGACAACATCGACCGCCTCCTGGGCCCCTACGAGATGGACTGGCGCGCGATGCTCGGCCCGCTGCTGCGCTACGCGACTTACATGAGCTTCCTGCACCGGTCCGACCGGACCGTGCACGAGCAGATCCTCTTCCGCCTCGGGGGCAGGAGCCGGCCCGTCGTGTACCATGACGTTTGGGACGGCGTCCCCCACGACCGGACGGCCTCGGAGGTCAAGGCGGACATCATGGCGGCCGCGGGGGCCCTCATCGCCATGGGCGTGAGGCCGGGCGACCGGGTCGCGCTGCTGGGCCTCAACAGCACCAGGTTCATGACGCTCGACGTCGCCATCGGGCTCGTGGGCGCGGTTGGCGTGCCCCTCTACTACACGAGCCCGCCGCCCGAGATCGACGGCATCCTCGAGGCCAGCGGGGCGCGCATGCTGTTCGTGGGCGCGCCCAAGGTGCTCGAGAGAATGGGGGAGATGCGCGCGCGGCTGCCCGTCGTCTCGTTCTGCCGCGCAGGCCCGCCCGGGGGTCTGCCCGTGGAGGTCATGCCCTGGGAGACGTTCCTCGCCAAGGGCACCGGCGTGGAGGTGCCGGAGACCGCCCCGGTGGGGCTCGGGGACCTGGCGACGCTGCGGTACACCTCGGGGACGACCGGCACCCCCAAGGGCGTCGCGTTCCGCCACGATGGGCTGCGGTGGATGGGCGAGTCGCTCGTGTCGCTCCTGGACTGGCGGCAGCGCAACGAGCAGGTGACCTACGTCTCGTTCCTGCCCATGAACCACGTGGTCGAGGGCATCCTGGCCGCCTACGCCCCCTACTACGCGCCCGCGCCGCTCGACATCACCTTCCTGGAGGACTTCAAGGACCTGCCCGCGACGCTGCACCGCATCCGGCCGACCATCTTCTTCGCCGTCCCGCGCGTCTACGAGAAGGCGTGGGAGGCGCTCCTCAGGACCCGGCTCGGCCGCGGCTACGTCAGCGCGCCCGAGGGGCTGAGGAAGCGCGTGCTGAGGGCGGTGCTGCGCGGGGGGCTGCTCAGACGCGCCGGGTGGGACCGGTGCGCGCAGCTCATCGTGGGCTCGGCCCCCACGGGGATGGACCTGCTAACGGCGTACCAGGGGCTGGGCATCGAGGTCCACGATGCCTACGGGCTCACAGAGGCCCCGCTCGTGACCATGAACCGGACGGGCCGCAACAGGCCTGGCACGGTGGGCGAGCCGCTGCCCCGCACCGAGGTGCGGGTGGCCGGCGACGGTGAGGTCCTCGTCCACGGCCCGCAGGTGGCGGCGGGCTACTTCGACCATGGGAAGGTCCGTCCGTTCGACGCCACGGGCTGGCTCGCGACGGGCGACCTGGGCCGCCTCACGCCAGAGGGCAGCATCGTCGTGCACGGGCGCAAGAAGGAGCTCATCGTCACCTCCTACGGCAAGAACGTCTATCCCACCAAGATAGAGGGCATGCTCCGCGACATCCCCGGGGTCGTCGACGCGATGCTCGTGGGCGACGAGCGGCCCTTCTGTGGCGCGCTGGTGTGGCTCGCCGAGGGCCACCGCGACCCGGCGTCGGTCGAGGCCGTCGCACGCGCCATCGCGCAGGTCAACGGGCGGCTCTCGCACCCGGAGCAGGTCAAGCGGTGGGCGATGCTCCCCTACGACCTCTCGGTCGAGGGTGGCGCCCTGACCGCGAGCCTCAAGCTCAAGCGCCACGTCGTGATGGCCACGCGCAAGGATGTCGTCGAGGCGCTCTATGGCGCCCACTCGAAGGCACCCGAGGGCGTGCTGCAGCTGGGCGGGGCCGGGAGGGAGTGAGTGGGCCTCGCCCTCAGGCTCCTGTCGGCGTGGACGCCCAGGCGGGTCCTGCTGCGCGAGCTCGGGACCCTGGACGAGCGGACGACGCGGGCGCTCGACGGCCTGCTCGAGAGGCACGCCCCCGGCGCGGTATCGTCCGTGGGGCCCCGCGCCCCACCCGCCGGCGATGGCCTGGAGGACCGCCGCGACGCGATGGCCGCCGCGCACGAGGCGCGCATCGCCGCCCTCACGGCGGCCGTGGGCCGCGAGCGCGCGGTCAACCTGGCGCGGGAGACGCTCTTCAGGGTCGGGCTGGAGCTGGGGGGCGAGGCCCGCGAGCGCCTCGGCGTCGGCGACTCCGTCGAGGACCTGGTGCGCGCAGCGAGGGTCCTCTACCGCGTGCTCGGCATCGATTTCCACATCGAGCGCCATGGCGCCGGCGGCTGGGTGATGCGCGTCGATAGATGCGCGCTCGCCTCGCGCTACTCGGACGGGACGTGCCTCGCGCTCAGCGCGGCCGACGAGGGGGTCGTGCGTGGGTTGAACCCCCGCGCCTCGTTGGCCTTCGAGGAGCGGCTGGCCGGAGGCGCGCCGGCCTGCGTCGCGCGCATACACCTCGGGGAGGCGCCGCGGCCATGAGGGTCGTCGTCGTCGGCTCGGGGGCGGGGGGTGCGACGGCGGCGCGGGAGCTCGCGTCGCTCGGCGTCGAGGTAGTCGTGCTCGAGGCCGGCGCCCCCTTCAAGCCCTTCACGCGGCGCATCGGATGGGCCGCCCCGCTGAGGCGCACGGGGGTGCTCGGCGGCGAGCGCACCATCTCGATGCTCTTCCCGCACATGGACGCGAGGCGGTCCAGCAAGGACCTCGTGCTCGTCCGCGGCGTCACCACGGGCGGCTCCACGGCGATATCGTGCGGCAACATCGTGCGCTCCGACGCGGGGCTGCGGGAGATCGGGTTGGACCTCTCGCCGGAGTTCGGCGAGCTCGAGCGCCTCATCGGCGTAGCGCCCGTGCCGCGGGAGAGATGGCGCCCCCTCACGGGGCGCATGTTCGACGAGGCAGGGCGGATGGGGATGCGTCCCGCACCCACGCCCAAGGCGGTCGACCACGGGAGGTGCGTCTCGTGCGGGCTATGCGAGCTCGGGTGCGCGACTGGGGCGAAGTGGGACGCCAGGCGGTTGCTGGAGGACGTGACCGCCAGGGGCGGGACGGCGAGGACTGGCGCGCGCGTGCGCAGCGTCGTCCTCGAGGGAGGCCGGGCCCGCGGCGTCATGGTGGACGGCCTGGGGCGCGTCGACGCTGACGCGGTCGTGCTCGCCGCTGGCGGCGTTGGCACGGCGCAGGTTCTCAAGGCCTCCGGCCTCCCGGCGCGCGACAACCTGTGGTGCGACATCGTGCTCACCCTGGGCGGCGTGTCAAAGGGCGCGCGCATGCTCGAGGAGCCGCCGATGGTGTGGTACGCAGCGCGGGACGGGTACATCGTCTCGCCCTACATCGACGTGCTCTCGCACTGGTTCCACCCCCCGTGGCGCACCGTCCCGGTCGAGGACCGCGTGGGCGTCATGGTAAAGCTCGCGGACACGGAGGACGGCGAGGTATGCCCCGACGGCACGGTGCGCAAGGCCGTCACCGCGCGCGACCGCGAGCGGCTCGCTGCCGCGGCCGGCGAGGTGCGCGAGCTCATGGAGGCCTCGGGCGTCGAGGGCCCGTTCGTCGAGGGCGTGCTGAACGGGGGCCACCTGGGCGGGACGGTGCCGCTCGCGCGGAAGGACGTGCCCGCCATGAGGCCCTCGGGGCTGCCGGAGGGTCTGTGGGTCGCGGACCTGTCGCTGGCGCCTCGCTCGCAGGGCATGCCGACTCAGCTGCTCGCGGCCGCGCTCGCGCTGCGGGTGGCGCGCCGTGTGCACGAGGGCCTTGGCCGCGCCTGAGGCCGAGCGGCGCGAGCCAGCCGCCACCATTCTTCCCCCCCACCTCCCCCGCCCCACAGCGGTATGGGTGAGCGCCAGTCATCCCCAGATGCCGTGCCCTGGCGGGTTACTCTCACCTCGTGAGAGCCGTGCGCAAGCTTACAAATATCGCGCGCCCCCTAGTGGCCTGGAGGGCGGACCAGCCATGCTGTCTAAGGGTCTTGGAGTGCTCGGCGCGCGCAAGCTGGCGGCCTTGACGCTGCTCATGCTCGTCCTGGCCCCGATGGCGCTCACGATGCTCGGAGGCGCGTATCTCAACCACCCCGCCGGCCGCACGGGCGCGCCGGGCGAGGGCACGTGCCAGAACTGCCACGGCAGTTACATGCTCAACTACGGCGAGGGGTGCATCATGGTCATGGGCATCCCAGAGACCTACGAGCCCTCCTGCACCTACACCCTCAACTGCAGCGTCTACTCGCCCGACATGAATCGGTGGTGCTTCGAGATCACCGTCAAGCCGGTCGTGCCCGGCCACCCCATCGGCTCCTTCTCCCTGTGCGACGCGCGCGGGACCTGCCTGAGCGAGGACCAGAAGTACATCATGTCCTCGCGGTACGGCTGCGGCAACGCGGTGAACGGCACCCGGTGCTGGGAGTTCAAGTGGACCGCGCCGTCGCGGGCCGACAGCGACCTTGTGTTCTACGGCGTGGGCATGGGCGAGAACGGGGGGGGGACGGGCGGCGACTGCGTCTACACGTGCATGATGACGACGATTGCGCCTCCCCGCGTGCCGGACAGGCCCGCGGGCCTCCTGGCCGAGGCCGGCGAATGCAGCGTGAAGCTCACGTGGTGGATGCCCGAGTGGTGCCCGGAGGGCTGGGCCTACTCCTCCTACCGCATCTACTGGAGCGACCTGTCCACGGGCGGGCTTCGCCTGCTCACCGAGATGAGCGGCACGACCTACACGCACACGGGCCTGACCAATGGCCATGCCTACCGCTACCAGGTCGCGGGCGTCAACGGCATGGGCGAGGGGCAGCTCAGCGAGATGGTCACGTGCGCCCCGGCGAACGTGCCCGGGGCGCCGCGCGCCCTCGACGCCGAGACCGGCACGGGCGGCTCGGTGCGCCTGTACTGGCAGGACCCGACCGGGTGGGGCACGGGCTCGGGCAGGCTCTACACCGTGCTGCGCGGCGAGCAACCCTGGGAGATGACCGTCGTGGCCCAGGAGCTCACCTCCCCATCCTGGGTCGACACGACCATACCCCGCCACAACCTGACCTACCACTACATGGTGCGTGGTCGCACCACCTCCGGCAACGGCCAGGCGTCGATGGTGTGCGTGGACGTCCCGCCGGCCGCGCCCGCGGCGCCGGCCAGCGTCGCGGTCACGGCGATGTCCGGCCGCGTCGAGGTCAGCTGGCAACCGCCGGCCGACGACGGCGGTGACGCGGTCCGGCACTACAACCTCTATCGCACGGTCGCGGGCGGCGCGCCCCAGCTGCTGGCGGAGCGCCTGTCCGTCATGTGCTACAACGACACCTCCTGCCTCTACGGCACGGCCTACGCGTACACCGTCACCGCCTCCAACGCGGCGGGCGAGGGCTCGTTGAGCACGCCGGTGGAGGCGCAGATGGCGCTGCCCGCCACCGAGCTCGAGTCCGTCGACCTGGACATCGCCGACCTCCCGTTCGCAGCCTTGGGAGCCGTGGCGGCGGTCTTAATAATAGGCGCATTGATGGTCGGCCGCCTCGCCCTCAGGTCGCGCGCGCGGACGCGTGGCGACGAGTGACGGGGCCCAAGGCGGTGTGCGATTGA
The DNA here is from genome assembly GCA_964353355.1 of uncultured Thermoplasmata archaeon. GTDB lineage: Archaea > Thermoplasmatota > DTKX01 > DTKX01 > CAYGVT01. The sequence continues at coordinate 48,841 of CAYGVT010000153.1, forward strand.
GGGGCGGTTGGACGCTCGCGGCAGTCGGAGGGCTGCTCGCCCTCGCGGCGGTCCTGCTCATCATGGGCTCGGACGCCGCCGACGCGCACGCGGCGGAGGGGCTCACGCTCGTCTTCGACGACCGCACCGACGTCCTGACCATCACCGTCCGGCACAACGTCAAGGACCGCACGACCCACTACGTGAGGTCCATCGAGGTGTGGGTCAACGGCGGCGAGGCGTTCGAGCGCCCCTACACGTCCCAGAGCGCGGGCACCTTCACGCTCCGCGTGCGGCTCGACGCCCAGGATGGCGACTCGGTCGTCGTCAGGGCGCGATGCGTCCTCAACGGGACCAAGGAGCAGGCGTTCACCGTAGCGCCCGGCATCAACGAGGCCGGGACGAACGCCGGGCGGGTCAAGAATGTGGTGATGGCCCATGCCGCGGTCCAGGCGACCGCGCTCGCTCTCGCGCTCGTGTCCATGCCGGGTGGGTACGGCTTCCTCAGCGCGTTCAGGACGGGAGCGGCCCCCAGGGGCAGGCGGAAGCTCCACGCGCGCATCGGCATGACGGCCACGGCGCTGTGGGCGGTCGGGGCCATTGCCGGGGTCTACGTAGTGTACCTCACCAGCGGAGAGTTCCTCGGCAGCCCGCACGGCTGGCTCGCCATCGGCACCGTCGCCCTCGCTGCCATCGCGGGCCTCGCGGCCTCCCCGAGGTTCAAGCCAGCGGGCTACGGCGCGCGCATCACGACCCACGCAGCGCTCGGCGTGCTGACGGTCCTGGTCGCGGCCGGCACCATGCTCCTCGGGATGATGGCGTTCGGCATCCTTGTCCTCTGAGGGCCCCTGGGGCAAACGCAATTAGACCCATCCACGGTACGGCATCCCATGCAGGGCGCAGCGCCCATCAAGGCGCAGGCGGAGGCCGTGGAGGCCACCCTCGCGTCCCAGGGGACCGAGGGGCCGGGCCCGGCGCCCACGGCCGATGAGAGGGCGGTGATGAGGTCCGCCCTGTTCGTGACGACCCTCGCCTCGTTCCTGACGCCCTTCATGAGCTCATCGGTGAACATAGCGCTTCCCCAGATCAGCGACGACCTCGAGGTCGACGCCGTGCTGCTCGTGTGGGTGGGTGCTGCCTTCCTGCTGGCCGTGGCCATGTTCCTGGTCCCGTTCGGCCGGGCCGCGGACATCTACGGCCGCAAGCGCGTCTACCTCTGGGGCATGGTCGTGTGGACCGCGTTCTCCCTGCTGTGCGGCCTCTCCACGTCCGGCGAGATGCTCGTGGCGATGAGGTTCGCCCAGGGCATCGGGGGCGCGATGATATTCGGCACGTCGGTTGCCATCCTCACGTCCGCTTTCCCGGCGAGTGAACGGGGCCGCGTCATCGGCATCAACGTGGGCGCGGTCTACCTGGGCCTCTCGGTGGGGCCCACGGTGGGCGGGGCGATGACGGACTTCTTCGGATGGAGGAGCGTGTTCATGCTCATCGTGCCGCTCGGCATCGCCGTCGTGGCCGTGGCCCTCGCCAAGCTCAAGGGCGAGTGGGCGGGCGCGCGCGGCGAGCCGTTCGATGCGAGGGGCGCGGCCATCTACGTCGTGATGGTCCTGCTCACGATGGGAGGGTTCGCGCTGCTTCCGAAACGCGACGGCATCGCGATGCTCGCGGCCGGCCTGCTGGTGTTCGCGGCGTTCATCGCCCTGGAGCGGCGCACCCGCTACCCCGTGCTGGACATAGGCCTGTTCCGTGGCAACCGCGTGTTCGCGCTCTCGAACCTTGCCGCGCTCATCTCCTACGCGGCAACGTTCTCCATAATCTTTTTCATGAGCATCTACCTGCAGGACGTCAAGGGGCTCGACGCCAAGGGCGCGGGGCTCGTGATGCTCTCGCAGCCCATCGTACAGGCCGTGCTCTCGCCCGCGGCAGGCCGGCTGTCGGACCGCATCGAGCCGCGCATCGTCGCGTCGGTGGGCATGGCGATGCAGTTCGCGGGGCTGCTGCTGATGGTCATGCTCGACGAGGACACGCCCATCTACATGGTGGTCGCGGGGCTCGCGATGCTCGGCCTGGGCTTCGCCCTCTTCTCGTCGCCGAACACCAACGCGGTCATGAGCGCGGTCGCGAGGAACAGGTACGGCGTCGCGTCGAGCATGGTCGCGACCATGCGCGCCATCGGGCAGGTGACGTCGATGGGCTTCGCGGCGATGCTCGTGGGCATCTACGTGGGCGCGAACAAGGTCTCCGAGGGCCACCAGGGCGACTTCATGGACGCGGCGCACGTGGCCTTCGTCGTCTTCTCCGTGCTGTGCCTCCTAGGAGTCCTCGCGTCGCTCGTCAGGGGCAACCTGCGCGATGGGGCCCCGGGCCCCGAATGAGGATGAGGCCGTGTCCCACCGGGCCCACGCCGCGGCTCAACCCTCTTCCTCTGGATGGCCCCTGACCCCGCCGTCCGGGGGCGGGAACATGGGGTCGTCACCGGTCGCGGGCGGTGGGAACGGGTTGGCGTTGATGGCGTTGCACCGTCGGCACTGGACGTATGTGTCCTCCCTGGCCATGACGAGCTGGGCCCCGCACATCCTGCAGTGGATGTGGGCACCGTACGGGGACACGAGCGACGCCATGACGTCCCGGTGGAGGATGAGCGCGCAGAACGGCAGTGCCAACGCCGAGAGGATGAACAGGGGCATGCCCATCAGGAGGGAGGGCACGAACCCCTCCGTGAGGCTGGCGAACATGAACACCCAGACCACGACCGGGAGGATGACGAGGACGTACACGGCCCGGCGGGTCGCGACCTTCACGGCCCGGTCCGAGAGCGACATCGCGAGCATCATCACCGGCGCCGAGAGCAGGATGAGGACGGGGCCGAAGATGTACGCGCAAACCTCGGCCTCGAACGGGACCGAGAGCTCGCCATAGTGCATGTAGTCGGCGAACATGATGAACGAGGGTATCGAGAGCAGCCCGAACAGGACGCCATCCACGACCGAGAGGCCGAGCATCGAGCGCGCCCGCGACCGCACGCTCAGAGCAGCACCCCCACCAGGAGCAGGACGCACGCGGCCGGGAGGACGGCTAGCTGCGCGAGGGGCATCACGCGCGCGTTCAGCTCCTTGAACGGGAGGGGCCACACGAGCAGGTAGGCGAGCACCGCTCCCGGGATGGAGAGCACGATGGCCATGCCCAGCATGAGCCACATCCTCGGGTCGCGGACGGTCCCGCCCTCGAGCCCCCAGTGGGACTTGGCGAGGAAGGCCGCCGCGAACCAGACGAGGATGGCTAGGAGCGCCACCAGGAGGCCCGCGAGCGCTGCCCCGTTGTCGGTGATGAACGCGGCCCGCGCGGCCGCCTTCCTATGGGAATCGGAGCCGGTCCCGGTCTTGGAATCCAGGTCGAAGGCGGGGTTGGCGCTGGACAGCTGGAACAGGTACCAGTGGGAGCCGTCGAAGTAGGCGTCCTTCGTCATCGGGAGGCTCAGGTCGCGGTCCTCCGGCACGCGGAACAAGATGTCGATGTCCCCGACCTCGTTGGGCCAGCCCACGCTGGTGCCGAGCGGGAAGAACATCTTGCCGGAATCGAGCGGGAGCTCGATGCGCAGCACCTCTCCCGCGAAGTCGGTCGGGCCGAAGACCGCATCGATTAGCTCGTCGAGGATGTCATATGAATGTCTGTAGGCCCGGTAGACGGTCTCGTTGCTGTAGATGTCGGTGTACCCTTGCTCCCACTCTGACCGAAGGGTGTACTCCATGTTGTTCTTCAGGTCCGATATCTGACCGCGGGTCCTCACGGGGTCCGCCCTGAGCGCCTGGACGACCATAGCGGCGGTGTTCGGTGTGTTCTCCTGCAGGAACGCGAAATCAGTTGCATCGATGGGTGGCTTGCTGGCCCCCTCGACGACCGCCAAGTAGTGCGTATTGTACCGCTCTAGGTCGCCCTGCTCGGGCAGCACGAGGCCCTTCTCGAGGAGGTACTCCGCCAGCCGCGGGCCAGCGTCCACCCCGAAAACGTCCACGGAGAAGCCGTCGAACTCGTAGTGCTGCACGGGCTCCACGCCGGGGCCGAGGATCGCCTCGCCCCCGCCGCCCAACGCGTCCCTCCCCTCGGAGTCCTCCTGGACGATGTGGAAGTTCTCGCGGATGTACTCCCCCGGCAGCGTGAACAGCATCGAGCCGAAGCAGCCTTCGATTGCGTCCGTGACCTCGTCCCCCAGGACCGACCAGGCCGCGGTCGGGTCCTGCCGGCCGACCTCCTCCTCGGCCCTGTCAAGGAGCTGGTCCTTCCTGAACACGGACTCCTTCACAGGAGAGCCCGTCACCGACACCGGTAGCGTCCGCAGGGGCACCATGAGGGTGAGGTTGGTGCCGGGGTCGAGCGAGTACACCGACAGGAACAGGGCGATGCGTTCGTGCGTGTCGTTCAAGAGGTCCACGCGCGCGAGCTGCCGGCTCTCGAAGAGCGAGCCGAACACCTCCTCGGCGTCGCCCTGCCCGAGCGTGTACGACGGCATCCCGTCCGCGGCGACGGGGGCCGCAGGGACGGCGAAGAGCATGACGATGAGGACGGCCAGCAGAGGCCGGGCGGGGCTCCGTATGACACGTTCCCCATTCCTTGCGCACACGGTTCGAGGCGAATGGACCATCCCGTACCCCCTGTTGGGCCTGCATGCGCCCGACCGAAGGGACAATGGTATGGTGGGCGATGCGAGCATGGCCAGTTGGGGCGGCGCCGCAATAAACCTTTTGGTAAGCGATGGGAACGTCCGAACCCCGTGCCACGCGATGACCTAGAAGTCGACGGACTCGTAGACCCTCACGTGCAGCTCCACCGTCACCGTGCCGGTCGGCACAGCGTCGGTGGCGAGCAGGGGGTTGTCGACGTTGTCGACGACCAGGACGTAGGAGCGGCCCGTGTCGGGGAGCGTGAGGTTGGTCATCACCGCGGTGATGTTCTCGAACCTGCGCACGCTCGAGAAGGCGTTAGTGCTCGCGTTGCCGTAGACGAGCTCGTACTGGTCGTCATCCATGAGGAAGACGTCGAACCGCCTGCCGTCGGAGGAGGTGATGTTGACCTCGACCCGCCTCGAGACGAAACCAGCGCCGAGGTCGAGGCGGAAGTGACCACCCTCCCCGACGACGACGTCCTCATCGTGGCTCTGGACGAGGTCCTCGCCGCCGCCCGTGAGCCCGCCCAGGAGGAAGGAGATGATGGCGACCGCGATGAGGCCGACGATGAGCAGGAGGATGATGGCGGTGAGGAGGGGTATACCGAAGAAGGTCTTGCCCTGGGGCTGGGGCTGGGGCGGAGGGGGATAGGGGTAGGGCCACGGCGCTGGCGGGGGCATGTGCTGCTGGGGCGGCGTTGTGGCGGGTCCAGGCGCGGCCGTGGTCATGCTCCGTCTCCAGGGGGATATCCCCTGGCCCCGCCTAATATACCTTGCCTTGTCCCCCAGTGCTCTGTCAGTAAGGCTAAATACATGTCATACATGGCCATTGTCCGATGACGGCCGAGGACGATTCCGGGAAGGCGTCGCGGGGGCTCGTGCGACCCCTGGCGATGGCCATGGCGGTCATCGGGACCTTCATGGTCGTCGAGCTCGTGGGCGGATGGCTCTCCGGGAGCCTGGCCCTCATGAGCGACGCGGGGCACATGCTCACGGACACGCTCGCGCTCGCCCTCAGCCTGTGGGCCGTGGGGGTCGCGCTGCGGCCCCCGACCCAGGAGAGGACCTTCGGCTACCATCGCGCTGAGATCCTCGCGGCGCTCGTCAACGGCACGACCCTCATCGTCATCTCCCTGCTCATCTTCTACGAGGCCGCGAGGCGGCTCCTGGACCCGCCCGAGGTCGAGGTGCCCCTCATGCTCGCGGTCGCGCTCGCGGGGCTCGCGGCCAACGCGGCGGCCGCGTGGCTGCTGCACGACCGGTCGTCGGACAGCCTCAACGTGCGCGGCGCCTACCTGCACGTCCTGGGCGACCTGCTCTCATCCATCGGCGTCATCGTGGGCGCGGTGCTGATGCTCGCGCTCGGCTGGTGGGCCGCGGACCCGGTCATCTCCATCGTCATCGGCGTCATCATCCTGTCGGGGGCATGGAGGCTGGTCAGGCAGTCGACGTCCATCCTGCTCGAATCGGTCCCGCCGCACCTCACCATCGAGGAGGTCCGGGGAGCCCTAAAGGGGGTCGGGGGGGTCGTGGACGTCCACGACCTGCACGTGTGGACGCTCTCGTCGGGCCTGCACGCGATGAGCGCGCACGTGGAGGTCGGTGACGGCATGGTCAGCGGGTATGGGCGTCTCATGGCGGAGTGCGAGCGGATGCTCAAGGAGAGGTTCTCCATCTCGCACACGACCATCCAGGTCGAGTGCGGGGCATGCGAGATGGACGGCTGCGCGCTCAACCGGCACGCGTGAGGTGGACAGGGAGGCCGATCCCCCAGGTCGACGACCGACCTGGAACAACGGGCCTGCCATCGCCCGATGTCCATCCCTCGCCGTCGGCATCCCATCTCACGGGAGCGCGTGGTCCCTCCCATAGACCTGGAACGCCGCGGGCACGTAATCGACGGGCGCGTCGAAGTAGAGGACGACGGAGATGGTGGTCGCGGCGTCGATATCCTTGGGCAGCTCCTTGTCCGAGCCGCAGCACAGCACCTTGGTCCCCTTTTCGTTGACCATGGACGGCTTGAAGCCGGTGAGGTCGAACGACGTCGGCCCGACGTTCTGGATGTTGAGGGCGACGCACTGCTGCCCGTAGTGCTCGCCCGCCACGCCGACGACCCCGTGCTGGTTGATGAGGATGCGGATGAGCTCCTCGATGGTGACCACGAGGCTCGCGTTGTCGGACGCTCCGCCGCCGTCCGTGACAGTGACGGTGACGGTGTACGTGCCGCCATCGCGTAGGAGTGCGACTCGTTCTGGTCGACGAAGAACGTGCCCGTGCTCCCGTCGCCCCAGTCCCATGCGAAGCTCAGCCCTGAGAACCCCGCGTCGTCCATGGAGTTCGACGCCGAGAACGCCATCATCTCGTCCAACCAGGCGGTGGTCGGCCCGGCGATGGCCGCCGTCGGTGGCACGTTGGGCACGAGCAGTGCGTCCGGGATTATGGCCATGTCGACCAAGGTGCCCTCGGGGCTCTGCTTGTAGGTCATGCCCCCGTAGGATATCCACGCGTGGACGGTCATCATCCTCCCGGACAGGAAGCCTAGCGTCTTGTCGGAGGACTTCCTGAAGGCCGTGAAGGGCACCGTCATGTTGAACCACGTGTCGATGACATGGTCCACCGTCTGCGTTGTGTAGCCCTTGGCCTTCATCTCGAAGGTCAGATTGAGCATCTCGAAGCCCTTGGAATCGGTCGAGATGACCCTGAGGAGCGAGTCCCACTTCGCCACCTGGCTCTTCGCGTCGTAGGTCTTGACGGTCAGGTTGACGACCTTCAGGGCCTCGGCGACCGAGACCCCCTCCACCCTTACTTGGATGGGCCTCTCCCACTCGACGCTCGCCTCACCGTCCCCCCCGTCCCCCGTGCAACCACACAGGGCGGTCGACAGGAGAAGGACGAGGACGACGGGCGCGAGGGCACGGTTGTACTCCATCCATCGCAACCCCCTGCAAGGGCAGGGAGTAATGGGGCCAGTCCACAATAAGGGCGTCCCCTGGAGATTGCACCGTCCAGGCTGAAGGCCTACAGGCTCAAGGCGTACCCATCAGGTGCGGGAGCACCCGGGAGGTTCCACGGCAGGCAGGGACGGCCAAGTCCCTCGCGGGATGCCGTCCCCGCCTCCGTGCGTTGGTCGCTGGTCTAGCGGACGGGCAGCATAGAACCGAAGTCAAGGAGTACCGCGGCCTCGTTGCCGACGACCCAGCCGTCATGCCCGGGAGGTATGTCCACCACGTCACCAGAACCGAAGTCCATCGTCGTGCCGTCATCCATGACGGTGTGCATCTTGCCGGTCATGACGTAGCCGAAGTGGTGCCTCTGGCAGGACTTCGTACCAGCAGTGGGCTTCACGTCCTTGGACCAGCGCCAGCCTGGCTCGAACGTGGTCCTCGCGAAGGTCTGGTCACCGAACCTCAGGAGCTCCGTCTTCCCGCTCGGGTTGCGCATGGTCTCGTCTGGCTTGTCGAACCGCTTCCTCTGCATGCTTGGCATCTAATCACCCTGTACGAGGAATGTCGCACTCGTACTTCGAAGTATCACCTGAAAAGGCCAATCTCGCTCTGGCATGTCGCTGGGCATTCCCCCTGTGGGAGAGCGGGCTCCGTGTGTCCATGTGGGCGCCGCGCGGTCCTGCATATGAGCGACCACCCGTACACGGGCATGTGCCCGATTTATTGTCATGAGGCGAGGCGCTCTTGGTGCGAACGCGGCGACAGCCATCAGGATGTCACCAAGCGAGGAGGCGGGGTCATGGCGGATGCCGGGGGATTTGGTTGGTGCTCCCGCCGGGATTCGAACCCGGGTCCCTGGCTCGAAAGGCCAGAATGATTGGCCGGACTACACTACGGGAGCGTTGGCCTCTTGAATAATGCGCTGTGAGATATACCTTTCCCACCGAGCCTGGATGGATCAAGATTACCGCGCCTGGTGACATCGTCCATCGTACCCCTATCTTTTCCGTTTATCACATCACCGCGAGGAACGCCCAGTAGACCAGCACGTTCACGAGCGTGAGCGGCACGCCGACCTTGGCGAACTCCGCGAACGTGAGCGTCTCCCCGCCCTTGCGCTCGGCGTTCTGGATGATGATGACGTTGCTCGCCGCGCCCAGGATGGTCAAGTTGCCCGCGATGGTGCTGCCCGCCGCGAGCGCGACCATCTCCGGCTCGGCCGCGCCCGCTGCTAGGAGCATCGGGATGTAGAGCGCGACCATCGGCACGTTCGAGATGAGCTGGCTCAGCAGCACGCTCACCAGCAGTATGAGCCCCAGCGACGTGATGTCGACCCCGTCGCCCTCGATGAAGCCCTGGAAGAACTCCGAGTCCCAGACGGAGCGCATGAGCACGAACATCGCGGCGAAGAACACGAGCGTCGCCCAGTCCACGCCCCTGACCACGCGCACGCGCTTGGGGCTGAGAAGCAGGACGGGGGCCGCGCCCGCGAGCGCGATGTAGGTCAGCCGGAGGTCGAATCGCTCGGCCAGGCCAGCGAGGACCAGTGCGACCTTGGCGACGATTAGTGCCAGGATTATGACCAACGAGGCCTTCACGAGCGTGGCGAGGCGGGGGTCCCTGATGGGCTCGGGCTCGCGGGGCTCGAGGGGGCGCGAGAGGGCGTCTCTGAAGAACCATCTGAGCATCAGGTAGGCTAGCAGCAGGTTGACCAGGGTGGGGACGAGCAGGTACGCGAGGAACGTCACGAACGTGTTCTCGAAGCCGCCCTCGAGCGCGATGAGCAGGTTCTGCGGGTTGCCGATGGGGCTCATGACCGAGCCGATGGTGACCGCGAAGGCGAGCGCGAGCAGCAGCATCTTGGGCGGGAGCGAGTGCCGCTTGGCCAGCAGCAGCACCATGGGGGTCCCGATGATGGCGAGCGTGTCGTTCATCAGCAGCGCGGAGGCGAGCCCGATGCCGAGGATGAGGAGGAGCACGAGCCTCCCCGACGTGCGCGCGGACCTGAGCATCCTGTGCGAGAGGTGCTCCAGGTAGCCCGACTCCTCGAGCGCCTCGCCCACGACGAACATGCCGAAGAGGAAGACCATGACGTCGACGTTGATGGCCTTGAACGCGCCCACTGGCGATATCTGCCGCGTCGCCAGGACCGCGACCGCGCCGACGAGCATCGCCTGCCATATCTGGATGCGCACGTTGCCGACCCTGCGCACGACGATGAGCGCGAAGACGACGAGAAGCACGATGACGGGGATGGGGACCATCGGGGCTCACGGGCGTACTGGGCCGCCGGCAGGGTATCGCGTCGCTGTCGTAAAAACCTTCGAGGAGGGCGAGCCAGATTGCGCGTCGCCTTGACAACCTTTATAAACTGGCCCCTTCATATACGACCCGGGATGCACATGAGAGGCCACATCGCCACCCTCCTAGTGCTAGCCATGCTCCTGGCCGCTGCCCTCTCGGGCTGCCTGGCCAAGAAGCTGGACACGGACAACGACGGCACGCCGGACGACAAGGACAAAGACGACGACAACGACGGCATGCCCGACACCTGGGAGAAGGCGCACCAGCTGGACCCCAAGAACGCGACGGACGCGGGCGTCGACCTCGACGCGGACGACCTCACGAACCTCCAGGAGTACGGCAACGGCACCGACCCGCGCTCCGACGACACCGACCACGACGGCGCTCCCGACGCATGGGAGGTCAAGTACCACCTGAGCCCCGCGAACGCATCGGACGGGTCGCTGGACCCCGACGGCGACATGCTCACCAACGTGGAGGAGTACCTCAACTCGACCGCGCCCAACGCGTCCGACACCGACGGGGACGGCATGCCGGACGGGTTCGAGGTGATGGGCTCCCTGCTGCCCCTGGACCCCACCGACGCGCAGCAGGACCCCGACGGCGACGGCCTCTCGAACCTGAGGGAATCGGGCGCGCGAACGGACCCGCACGAACGCGACACCGACGGCGACCAGATGCCCGACGGGTGGGAGCTCGACCACGGGACCGACCCGCTCGACGCCGACGCCTTCGAGGACCCCGACAACGACGGTTGGGACGCCGACCGCGACCTGGCGATCTCCCCCTCCGAGCGCTACTTGAACTGGATGGAGTTCGAGAACGGCACGGACCCGCTCAAGCCGGACACGGACGGGGACGGCATGACCGACGGGTTCGAGGTGCTCTACGGCCTCGGGGCCCGCGACCCCAACGACGACGAGGAGGACCCCGACGGCGACGGGCTCACGAACATCCAGGAGTTCCACGCGAGGACGAACCCTGGCGATGATGACACGGACGGGGACGGCATGACCGACGGCTTCGAGGTCGAGTGGGACCTCTCGCCCACGTCGCCGATGGACGCCACGGGCGACCCCGACGCGGACGACCTCGACAACCTCGGCGAGTACCTGGCCGGCTCGAACCTGACCGACCCGGACACGGACGGCGACGGCGTGCTGGACGGTCACGACGTGGCCCCGCTCGCGGACATCGCCATCAAGCTCTCCTTCACGCATCTTGTCTTCGAGGCGATGGTGGAGGGCGCCATCGACAACCCCGCGACGGGGCGCCACTACGAGCTCTACGTGCGCGCGTGGGTGGCTGGCGTCGAGGTATGGACCACGGTCGTGCGTACGCTCGACCTGGAGCTGAAATTGACGCTCTGGGTCATGGTGAACGTCCCGGACGACCTCACCTCCGTCTCCATCGCCTTCCAGCTCTGGGAGAACGACACGGAGGAGACCGCGGGCCTCAACGCGGACGACCAGTTCGACGTCGACGGCGAGGGCCCGGACATGACGTGCAACATCGTCTACGACATGACGTCCGGGCACTGGACGGGCGACACGACGTCCGAGCTCGCCGACGGCCACGCTGACGGGCTGCCGGCGGACCCCGACCACCCTGACGCGGCCATCGGCTTCAAGGTCGAGGTCGTCGCGGCCCCGGGCGGCGCTGCAGCCGCCTCCTAGCGCCGTTCAGCACTCAGGACCGCCCTCGCTGTGGCCCGCGATGGCCGCGCGCCCGATGTAGCGGGTGATGATGGTCTCTGTGGCGATGACGTTGTTGGCGCCCACCTTCTTGAGCTTTGGCACGTTCTCGCGCGTGCGGGCGATGGCGACGATGTAGAGGTCCGGTCGCAGCCCCCTCGCGGTGACGACGATGAACGCGTTCTCTGCGTCGTCCTCGTGCACGGCCACGAGCGACCGGGCCTGTGCGATGTTGGCGCGCTCGAGGTTCTCCTCGGTCGCGGGGTCGCCGAGGACAACGAGGGCCCCGCGCTCGCGCAGCCCGTCAAGGAAGGACCGGTCGGCGCTGACCACGACGAACGGCTGGCGGGCCTCCTCGAGGAAGCCCACGAGCAGCTGGGTTTCGTCGCTCCTCCCGCACACGATGATGTGGTCCCGGAGACCCGCCTCCTGCATCCTTTGGAACACCCCTAGGAGTCCGTCTGAGTAACCCGCTCGCGTGAGCAGCTTTCATGCCTGCGAACTGCCGTAGCATATGTTATCATATCAGGTTTTAATTAACTATTTACGTGCGTAATGCATACGTACATCGGCGTATGACCATGAAGAAATTCAGACCTTTCGATCCCGAGCAGGTGAACCTCCTCCCGACCGACCCCCGGACATGGCTGCCCGAGGACCACCTCGTCTTCTTCATCGAGGACGTCGTCGACCAGCTGGACCTCAGCCCCTTCATCGCGCCTTACGAGGTCGAGGAGCGCGGATATCCGCCCTACCACCCCGCCATGATGGTCCGCGTCCTCCTCTACGCCTACTGC
>CAYGVT010000154.1:0-49670 GCA_964353355.1 uncultured Thermoplasmata archaeon
AGGGGTCAGTGCGTCATCCCAGTCGAGAATTGCTGCATGAACGCGGTCGGAGAGCCGTATGAGGGAAAACTTCACGTACGGTTCGACGAGGGGCGGGGAGAAACCCGGGTCATGCCGGGCGCTCCCCGTCTACTCTACTGCCCCGATCCGACCCATCCAGCAGGGGCCATGCGTCCCAAGCTCGCGAGGGAGGGACCTGACACGGCGTAATGGGGAACGGGGAAAGGGGGGGTCGGGGCCGTTGAAGGCCCCGGGCTGGGCGGGGCCCCCGGTTCCTGAGGTCTGATGGGCCCCCCCGGCAGGCGGTGCCATCGGAAGCCGTTCAGATGAGCTTGATCTGGCCCAGGATGGGCTCGTAGATGAGCCCCTGGTCCAGGAGCCGGTTGATGGTCTCCTCGAAGGCGTCCCTGTCCATGCCGCGCTCGCGGGCGCGCTCGAGGATGGCGTCGTAGGCCGCGCCCTTGGCGCCCTCGTCGAGCTCCCTGACAAGGCCCAGCACGACGTCGTCCATCTCCTCCTCGGTCCTGGGGGCCTTGGGCGGGCCGCCGTCAGGGGGGGCGGCCGGCGCCGCGGCGCTGGTGGGGGCGGCCGCGGCCTGCGCGAGCGTGGGCTGGGGCGTTGCCCTGCCCGCCGGCGAGCGGGGAGGCGCGAGCCCCTTGCCCAGGTCCCCGAGGGCGTCCTCCGGGACCGCCTCGGGCTCGGGCAACGCGGCCTCGAGCGCCTCCTCGGAGAGCAGGAACCGCAGCGCGTCCAGGACGACGCGCTCGTACCGGTCGACGTCGACCTCGCCGTAGGCCTCGCGGGCCTTGACGACCCCCGCCGCCAGGCGCGGGCCGTGGCCCAGCCGGACGAGCTCGTCGACGCTGGGGGTCTCCATCGCGGCCAGGTCGCGCATGGCCGCGACGCGCCGCAGCGAGCTGCGGGCCGCCTCGAGGACCCAGAGCTCGCGCTCCTCCGCGCTGACCTGCTTGATGACCTCGGGGCGCAGCGACACGTAGACCACGCCCTCCTCGGGCGAGTAGGTCCGCGTCTTGGCGACCATCGCGATGAACACGGGCGTCTTGAGGGCGGCCAGGGCCTTCGCGGCCTCGGGCTGGTACTGGCCCGCTGACACGTAGAAGATGCCCGTGGGGTCCTGCAGGCGGGCCCGGTAGAGCGGCTCCTCGTCGGTGCCGATGTTCTCCAGGTCCGTCAGCACCCCGACGACGTAGACGCGGTTGACCATCGCGCCCAGGGGCGTGACGACGTGGTTGGGGGCGTACTCGCCCTCCCCGCGCACCTCCACGGACGAGGAGTTGTACTCGTCCGCGAAGATGCGCCAGGCGACCTCGCGGGAGCGGGCCACTCAGTCCACCTCCGCCTGGTCGAGCAGGGCGCGGGCCTCGGACCTCACGTCCACCTCCACGTCCGAGACGCGGTTCGCTATCATCATGAGCCCGAAGTCGTCCGCGAGCACGTTGCCCACGATGCGGACCGGGCGCGCGACGAGCCGGTCGGCGAGCAGGTCGCGCACGACCTCGGCGTCGAAGGCCTCCTGGGCCATCGTCTTGCACTCGTCGAGCGTCTTGCCCAGCAGCGCCTCGGTGAGCTCGCGGCCGATGACGAAGCTGATGGCGCCAGTGCCATCGTCGAGCACGCCCTTGACACGGAGGTCGGGCGTGGCCTCGACGCGGCCGTGCACTGTGCACGCGCCCTTGCGGACCACGCGCCGGCACTCGGGGCACCGGAACACCAGCCCGGAGCCGTCCCGGACCTCGATGACGATGCCCTGGACCGCGACCGCCTGTGCGCCGCCGCGCCGCTCGAGCTCCTCGATGGCCACGACGGTCTCGACGTCCAGCACCTCCGCGGGGGGCAGCGCGTCGTCGGCGAGCCGCTCGACGGAGTCGCGCGAGTCGAAGCTCAGCTGGGGCACGCTGCGCCACGACCGGATGTAGCCGCCGCGCAGGCGTATGACGTCCCCGGCCTTCAGGCCGAAGTCGTTCCACGACGAGAACTCGGACCTCCCCGTCTCGTCGGCGACCGTGCCGCCCCAGACGGTCTTCTCCTCGCCCTTGACGGTGACCTTGCGAGGGCCGACCGAGAGGACGCGGACCACGACGTCCAGGCCACGCAACCCCGTGCGGAAGTCGCGGACCTTGACGGCCCCCGCGGCCTCCATGGGCGTCCCTGGGGCCGCCCCGAGGGGCGGCAGAGGCAGCGCGTCCGCGGTCTCCTTGGTCACGGCCACGCGGTCGCCCAGGTTGACCTGGACCTCGTCCCTCCACGGCTTCGTGTAGGCCCCCACGACGCGCAGCACGTCGCCGCGCTCGTAGGGGAAGTGCGAGGCGTCCCAGGCGGTGTACTGCACCGTCTTGGTCTCGTCGGCGAAGATGCCGTAGACGATCTCCTTGGGGCCGGCCTCCACCTGGACCGTCTTGCGGTTGGCGGTGACCACGCGCACCAGCAGGTCGACCGACGGCTCGTCGGCCTTGAGCTCCGCGAGCTTGCGGACGACCGACGCGGCCAGCGCCTTGGGGTTGCCGCCGTGCTTGCGCACGATGGACTCCTTGGCGATGCCGAGCGGCACGCGGTACACCGTCAGGAACTCCTCGAGCTCCTTCGCTATCAGCTCCCGTTCCACCTTGTTCCCGAGCACCCGGGTTATGTCTTCTATATGGGGTGCGAGCACTTCCTCGTTCATCTTTCGCCCACCTCTTTTGGGCCTAAGGAGCGTAAGGGGGAGGCAGGATATAAGGCGTCCCCCGGGGGGTCGGAGAATGTGGAGCCAGCATCACCGGAGGAGGGCGCCCGCGAGGAACAGCAGCATGAGCACCGCCATCACGACGGCCGCGACGAGCATCGTCCTGCGCATGCCTGGGCTCGAGCCCAGCACGATGGGGACCGGCCCGATGAACACGACGCCGCCCCATGAGGGGGACCCCGTCTGGGCCGCACCAGGAGATGGGGCCTCCTGGAGGGGAGGCGCCTCCGGCGGTCCGACGCGCGTGGCCGCGCTCAGTGGCCAGGCGAGGAAGGCCAGCAAGACGCCCGCCATGAGCGCGAGCGCGCCGAGGACGAAGGCAGCGCCCTGGCCCGTGATGACGGGGATGATGACCACGAGGTAGAGGCGCACGTCGCCCTGCGCCGCCGCGAGGGCGAGGAGGGAGACGCCCGCGACGATGAGAGCGAGCGCGGCGACAAAGAGGGGGGGCCAGCGCGTCACGCGATGTCCATGGGGCGGTGCGTATTCAAAACTTGCTCCGATGGACGGCTGGCACGCCGCTTTGGGGGGGTGGGGGGGGATAGGGGGTGGGGAAAAGGGGTGACCGGGCCCCGGAGCGTCCCGCCCGGAGGGGCTAGGCGGGGGTGGGCGGGACGGGCCTCCGTGGGCCCGGGGGGGGGGTGGGTGAGCGACGTCCGCTGTCCGATCACAGCCCGGCGGTCTCCAGTGGCGGCATCTCGGAGGCGCCCTCGTCCTCCTCGCCGTCGTCGATGACGATCTCTTCCGGGATGCGGCGGTAGTACCAGTCGTCGTAGCTCCACTTGTGCTCGTAGTCCGGCGTGCCGTCGTCGTTGCGGTCCACGACCTCGTACCCGACGCGCGTCACGTGCGCCGCGTCCCAGCGGCCGTCGTCGTCGCGGTCGAACAGCTCGATGACGTTGCGGTGCGCGCGCCTGTACTCGGGGTTGCCGTCCGAGTCCCGGTCGATGATGGTCTTGCCGGCGTTGACCTTGGACGCGTGCTCGGGGTTGCCATCGGAGTCCCTGTCGACGACCTCGCGGCCGACATGCCTGACCTTCACAAGCTCGGGCACGCCGTCGCCGGCCCACTGGCGCCACCGGGCCTCCTGCCTCACGGGCGTCTCGACGGGCGCCTGCCTGGTGACCTTGACGGGGTCGGCCGGGTCGACGGTGACGCCGGTGCGGACGTCGAGCACGAGCCGGCTCCACCGGTCCACCTTGACCCGCTCTGGGTTGCCGTCCGAGTCCTTGTCGACGACCTCGCGCTCCCATCGGTGGCCCCGCACGACCTCGCGGACGCCGTCGTCGTTGGTGTCGAAGTACTCGCGGAACAGGAAGGACCACTTCCAGACCTCCACCACGCCGTCCTCGTCAGGGTCCCACCAGCTCCAGACGATGACGAGGTCCATCGCGTACTCGTAGTTGCCGTCGCCGTCGCGGTCCACGCGGATGTGCAGCTCGAACACCCACGAGCCGCCATCGGCCACGCCGTCCTGGTCCTCGTCCACGACCCTCCTCTCGACCACGGGGGCGCGGGAGGCCGTGTCCTCGGAGGCGGGCGGTATGACGAGCCCGTCGTCCTCCTCCGGCACGGCCACGCCCCCGGTCTCGTCCGACGGGGTTGTGTCCTTGTTCTCCGTTTCGGCGTAGGCCGACACGGCGGTCGCCAGCATTGACACGATCATCACGAGCGCGAGCGCGAGCATGGTCGCGCCCCTCGCCACCTTGCTGCCTTCCTTGGGGGTCATTTCCGACACCGTCCTTCTCTGACCCCCCCTTCGACTCGGGGCTTATAAGCCCTTTAGGGGACGGACGGTGAACAGTGGTACGGACGCTGAACGTCGACGCGGCCCCCCGCGATGGCGGACTGGCGGGGAGAAGGTTTATAAATCATTACCCCCTCCCCAGGAATCCGGTGGACATGCCCGACAACGTCCTCGTATGCACGGCCTGGCCCTACGCCAGCGGCCCCATACACCTGGGGCACCTGGCCGGGCACTTGATCCCGCCCGACATCTACGCGCGGTTCCGCCGCATGCGGGGCGACCGCGTGGTGCTCGTGTCGGGCTCGGACGAGCACGGCACGCCCATCACCATCGCGGCCGAGGAGCAGGGCGTGACACCCCAGCAGCTCGTCGACCGCGTCCACCCGCAGATAGTCGACGCCATCGACCGCATGGAGGTCCGGTTCGACCTCTACTCGAGGACATCGGCGCCGCACCACAGGGCGACCGTTCACGAGCTCTTCGGTAGGCTGCGCGCGAACGGCCACCTGCGCGAGCACGACATGGACGCTACCTACTGCCCCAAGTGCGCTCGGTTCCTCCCCGACCGGTACGTGGAGGGCGTGTGCCCCCAGTGCGGGGCGGAGCGCGCGCGCGGGGACCAGTGCGACCGGTGCGGCCACACCCACGACCCGTGGGAGCTCGGGTCGCCCAGGTGCAGGATGTGCGGCACGTCGCCCGAGCACCGCTCGACGCGCCACATCTTCTTCGCGCTTGACAACTTCGAGGACGAGCTCCGGGCTTGGATAGAGTCCCGGGAGGGCTGGCGCACCAACGTGGTGCAGTCGACGCGCAACTGGCTCGCCCAGGGCCTGCGCGAGCGCGCCGTCACGCGCGACATCTCCTGGGGCGTGCCGGTGCCGATGCCGGGCTACGAGGACAAGCGCATCTACGTTTGGTTCGAGGCCGTGATGGGCTACTTGTCCACGACCGTGGAGTGGGCCCGCCTCCAGGGCACGCCGGAGGCGTGGAGGGACTTCTGGCTCGACCCGGCCGCGACGTCCGTCTACTTCCTCGGCAAGGACAACATCCCGTTCCACACCATCATCTGGCCCGCCATGCTCCTCGGCGCGTCCGGCGCCGACAGGCGTTACAACCTGCCCACCAACGTGCCCGCCAACGAGTTCCTGACGATGGGGGGCGAGCAGTTCTCCAAGAGCCGCAAGCACGCCATCTACGTGCACGAGTACCTGCGCCACCTCGAGCCCGCGCCGCTGCGCTACTACCTCACGGTCAACATGCCCGAGCTCAAGGACACGGACTTCACCGTGGAGGACTTCGTGGCCAAGAACAACGACGAGCTGCTGGGCACGTTCGGCAACTTCGTGAACCGCGTGCTGCAGTTCACCACGCGCAACTTCTCCCAGGTCCCGCAGCAGGGCCCGCTCACCGAGGAGGACCGGGCCTTCCTCGCGCTCGTGGGCACGACCTCGGCCGAGGTCGAGCGCCGGCTGCTCGCGCTCGAGTTCAAATCCGCATTGAAGGCCATCATGGAGCTCGCGCGCGCCGGGAACGTGTACTTCGACCGGCAGAAGCCCTGGGACCTCATCAGGTCGGACCGCGCGCGGTGCGCGACGGTCCTCAACGTGTGCGTCCAGGTGCTCTCGGGCATGTCCGTGCTGCTCGCGCCCTTCCTGCCTGGCAAGGCGCAGGAGCTCCACCAGATGCTCGGCGGCGCGGGCTCGGTCCACGACCGCGCCTGGGCGGCCGCGGTCGCGCCCGTAGATGCCGGCCGGGAGCTGGGCCGTCCCTACCCCCTCATCAAGAAGCTCGAGGTGGCGGAGGTCTCCCGCGCGCTCGGGCTGCTGGTCGTGGAGGCGGCGGCGGCGACGCCGGCCAAGGCCGGAGGGCCCGCCAAGGCCGCCCCCGCCCCGTCAGCGGCCGCAGCCCCGCCCGTGGCCCTCAGGTGCCCCGCGGACGTCCTGGACCTGGTGGTCGGCCGCATCGAGCGCGTCGAGCCCCACCCCAACGCCGACAAGCTGTGGGTCATGGAGGTCGACCTCGGCCCCGTGGGGAAGCGGCAGCTCGTCGCCGGATTGCGCGGCGACTACACGGCCGACGAGCTGAAGGGCCGGCTCATCGTGGTCGTGGCGAACCTGGCCCCGGCGAAGCTGCGCGGCATCGAGAGCAAGGGCATGCTGCTCGCGGCCGAGGACTCGGCCAAGGGGGTCGTGTCCATCCTCGTCCCCGCGGGCCCGGCCGCGCCCGGAGACCGGCTCTTCTCCGAGGTGGACCCGGCCGCCAAGCGGACGGTGGAGTTCAAGGAGTTCACTAAGCTGGAGCTGAGGGTCGCGCGCGTCGCGGCCAGGACGCCCAGGCTCGAGCTCGACGCGGGCAAGGGGCCCGTGGAGGGCCGCCTGGCGCACGGGCTCGAGGCGCCCGAGCTCGTCCCGGTCACGCCCGACGGCGACGCGATGCGGGCATTCCACACGCCCAGGTGCACGTTCACCGTCGACCGCCCCGTCGCCCCCGGCACCCAGGTGCACTAAGAGGTGACGAGAATGCCATTCGAAGCCGACTTGCACATACACACGACCCACTCCAGGGACGGCAACCCGACGCCCCGAGAGGTCGTCGACACCGCCATCAAGGCGGGTCTCTTCGCAATCGCCATCACCGACCACAACACCCAGGGCGCGCTCAAGGAGGCGCGCAAGGCCGTCAAGGGGCGGGACCTGCTCATCGTGCCCGGCATCGAGGTCTCGAGCCAGGATGGCCACGTGCTCGCGCTGGGCGTTGCCGAGGAAGTGCCCGCAGAGCTCGCCGCGGACGAGACCGTGCGGCGCGTCGAGGACCTGGGGGGTCTGGCGGTCGCCGCGCACCCCGGTCGCGTCTACACGGGGCTGCACGGGGACGTCGTGAGGTCCGCGGGGTTCCGGGCGATCGAGGTCGCCAACGGGCACTCGTCCATCGATCTCAACAGGAGGGCGCGCACCCTCGCGAAGGGCATGCGTGCGTCCATGACCGGGGGCTCCGACGCGCACTTCGCCCACGAGGTGGGCGCGTGCCGGACGGTGTTCCCGACCGCGCCCGCGGACGTCGAGGGCGTCCTCGAGGCCATCCGCAAGGGTGAGACCACGACGACGGGCAAGGGGATGACCCCATCCGCCCAGATGACCCTCAACGTGAGGATGGTCATCCGGTGGATCGGGCGGGGCGGCCGCCGTATGTGACGCGCGCACGCGCGCGTGATGCACACGCGACCCTTGTACAATCGTGCGCTCAGTCGAGCAGCCGCTTCTGGCCGGTCAGCTTCTGGATGGCCGCGATGTCCTGCGTGACCTCGAGGCAGCCCAGGTACTTGCCCTCCTTGGAGCGCACCGGGAAGTAACGGATGTGCACCATCTTCCCGCCCAGGGGTATCCAGAACTCGGCCCTGTCCCGGCGTCCCGCCTTGAAGTCCTCGAGGATGCGGTTCACGGCGTGCAGGCTCTTGTCCGGGTGGCAGCCCTGGACGGTGCGGCCGATGACCGCGCGGGTGCGCGTGAAGATGCGTTCGGGCGTCTCGTTGAAATACCGCACGCGTCCCTCGGTGTCGACGAACGAGATGTCGACGGGCAGCGAGTTGAGGATGCCCGTGAGCTCCTCTAGCGTGAGCGGACCGGGCTCGAGCGGGACCGTGCCCGCGGGCGCGGCCGGCCCGGCGGCCGCGACGGTGGGGGCCGCTGCAGCCCCGAACGGCTGGCGCGGCGGCGTGAAGGGCGTGTAGCCGAGCTCGTCGAACTCGGTGCGCACCGTCGCCCATTCACCCTCGCTCAGGGACTTGAGGCACATGGGGTACAGGATGTGGTTCTCCTTGTAGAAGTGCGACGAGAGCAGCTCCGCGAGCTCGAGCGCGAGCTCGTTCATGCGCCTGGCCACGGCCGGGATGTCGGCCCCGGGACCGAACTTGGCCTCGGTGGCGAAGAGCGCCTTCTTGAGCGTGCGGACCTGGTCGTGCTCCATCCACATGATCTTCGGGGGCTCGGTCACGCCGTGCCGCTCCAGGTAGGGGAACAGCACGTTCTCCTCCCTCAGGTAGTGGCTCTCCGCGCCCCTGAGCTGGGCGACGATGTCCTTGCACGCGTGCACGTGCGGCCTCGCGGTCGAGTGGTCCTTGGCCGCGGCGGCCTCGGCGGCGTGCCGCTTGAGACCCGCGACGAGGTCGAGCATGAGGCTGTGCTCCTCCATCAGTATGGCCACCGGGTGGCCTGGCGGGACGTCCACGCCCGCGCCCTCGACGGCCTCCTTGAAGACCTCGAGGTGCAGGTCGCACATGCCGTGCAGCTGCTCGCGGGTCATGCCCTCTTTGATGAGCTCCTCCTCGACCTGGGCGATATCCTCGGCCGAGGTCGTCCTCAGGAGGTCCTTGAACCGCTCCCTGACCGCCGCCGGGTCCTCGCACTCGTGAAGCTCCTTGAGCATCCGCTTGATCTGCTCCTTCTTGTCGGGCGTGCCGTCTCCCATGCGCGTTCCTCCCTGCTCCGTGCGTCCGGGTGTACCGTCTCGTGGATAATAAAGGTTACTACTTTGTAATGATTACAAACTATGCTCGGCATGATTGCCCCCGCGCGCGTGCGCCATCCCCCGCCAGGTCGCGTGCAGGCGGTCGGCCAGGCCCTCCACGTGGGCCCGGCCCCTGCGGCCTCCCTCCAGGGAGCCCAACCAGGCCTCCGGCAGCGCTGACGCGCCGTGCAGCGCGCCCGTGATGGCGCCCGCCATCGCGCCGATGGTGTCCGAGTCCCCCCCGAGTGAGATAGCGTACGAGATGGCGGAGGCCGGCGATGAGGGCCGCACGAGCGCGCAGTAGATGGCGGTCGGGACCGACCGCGGGCAGGTGGGGGCGGTGCCCAGCGCGCGCGCCACCTCCTCGGGCGCGTCCGACTCGTCGAGCATGAGCTCGACGGCCTCGAGCCGCTCCAGGTAGGCCTCGACGGCGGCCTGGTCGGGCCCGCCCTCGACGAAGGCGCGCAGCTCCCGCAGCACGTCCTCGGGCTCGAAGCCCCCGGGGCTTCGCGCGCGCACGGCCAGCGCCACCGCGGCCGCCTGCAGCGCCGCCCCCGCCGTCCCGAGGGGGTGCGTGTGGGTGACACTCGCCTGCGTCACGGCCGCGTCGCGGAGGGCTCCGAGGTCGTGGTGGAACAGCAGCCCCACGGGCGCGACGCGCATGGCGGAGCCGTTGCCGTAGCTGCCGCCGCCGAACACCCCGGCGGCCGCCTCCCGCCAGCCGGCCCCCCGCGAGATGGCGTTGAGCGTGCGCACGGTCCCCGGGCCGTAACCGCGCGAGGGGTCGTAGTGCCCCAGGAAGGAGCGGGCGATGTCGTCGCCGTCCACCTCCCCGCCGCGGTCGACGAGGGACTGCGCGAGCGCGACCGCCATCTCGGTGTCGTCCGTGTAGGTGCCCCAGTCGGGCACGGCCCCGCCCCGCTCGAACATGGCGAGGACCTCGCGGACCTCGTGGGGCCTCCAGCCATCGAAGGCCGCCCCGAGCGCGTCGCCGCAGAACGTGCCGAGCATGCCGCCGCGGAAGCGGTCCCTGAGCTCTTCCTCCGATGGAGTCATTTCAGTCTTACAGGTGATACTATATAGAATATGCTTGCGATGGACAGAGCTCACTCACGATCGTTGCGGATGACACACTTTTCTCGTCAGTCCAGATGAGGGAATTTGGCTACTAGGATGTCCGTACTTGGTTGACATGATTCACAGTGGCCAGCCTTGGACGGTCGTCCATCGCTGGACGCCGTCCTCTCGGGCGCAATACGAGGCGCCCCGGCGATTGACATATAGCCTATCGCCCTTTTCCCGATCGTCAACGCACCGTTCAGGTCAGCAGACCACTCGCCACAGGCAGGGCAGACGAAACGACCACGGGAGGGCCGGAGTCCGTCCTGTCCGCATACGTGGCACTCATGCGAGCTGTGCGACTCATTGACGAGCACTACAGGCACGTTGTCCCAAGCGGCCTTGTATTGGATCAGATAGGTCAGCCACCCGAACGGCATCCTGCTCCTCTTGTGATTCACACGTTTGCCCTTTGGAGGGACTCGCTGTATGATGCCAGAAAGGTCGCCGATGGCGATTACCGAGCCAGTACGCTTGGCGTCGTTCACGAGCTCGCGGGAGATCCGGTGCAGCTCGGCGGCGACCTCGCGGTGCTCCGCCGAACCGATGCGCTTGATCACTCGAAGCGCCTTTCTATGACCGAGGTTTCTTCTCAATCGTGCATAATGGCGTCTGATGCTGCGGACCCGTCTTCCCATGAACCTCGGCGGGGCCATGAGCTGGCCATCCGAGCCAAGCGTCACCGACGTGGCTATGATCTTTTCACCGAGGTCTATGGCAATCACGGGCGCGTTGACAGGTATCTGGGGATCTGGGATTTCCTTGTCTATGACGATATGGATATAGAAGTCGCGCCCCTTCTTCACGAGGCGACTGACACCCAAGTGAAGCTTGCAGTCATCCAAGAGGCGAGCGTGTCGGTAGGACATGGACAGGGGCAGATTGACGCGGCCATTGGGGGTCGTCAGCGACGCGAACCATAGCGCAAATCTGTCCCCGCGATTGAGATTGAGGTTCTTCTTCCCGAGGAGGACCGCCGACCGACGGCCTGGCTTCACGAGCCATGCGAGGTCGCAACAGCAGTAGGAGGATAGTTTGGTCTCCTTGCGGAGTATCTTATAATTCCTCGGAAGGTCCAAGGCGCGTTCCCATTCAGCATGGAGTGCGAGCAAGGCAGCATGTTTTCGTGACGTCGGATTGTAGACCTTTGCCCGTATCGTCTTCGTGAGCTTCACAAGAAGGGGGATAGTGCTGGGTATATAAAGGGTTGAATGGGGGGGGTGGGTGAAAGTGGGCGGGATTCTCCCAGAGAGAGAGATGGCGGACCTGCCGGGATTCGAACCCGGGTCTAAGGCTCCGCAGGCCTTCAGGATGTCCATGCTACCCCACAGGTCCGCGGGGGTCAGGGGCCGACCAACGCGGTCCCCCTACTAAAACCTTTTCGCAGGGCAGCGCCATCACCCGACCGTGAACCTCGTCCGCATCCAGGCTGGCTGGACGCCCGTGGTGCGTTACGCCGCACGCACCTACAAGCGCGACGTCAGGCGCGCCCAGAGGGCCTTCGAGCGTCGCATCCAGGAGGGCATGACCGAGGGCGAGGCCCTCTCCTCGCAGTGCGCCGAGGAGGCACAGGCCGTCATCAGGATGCTGAGGCGGCTGGGCTACGGCGCGGGGAGGCTGAGGGGCCGCGCGCGAGACCGCCTGGAGCTGGAGCTGCAGGTGCACGAGCGCGACCCGGACGTGTCGCTCAACTTCTTCCGCGTGTACCTCGCGCAGCAGAACGGCATGGACCTCCACGAGGTCTTCTCGAGGAAGGGCCGCGAGCGGTTCAAGGGCAAGGCAGAGGAGCTGCGGGAGCGCCACGTCAAGGAGCTGCGCTCCACCCTCGCGGCGCGCGAGGCCGTGCGCGCGTGGCTCGCCCGGTACTTCGGACGGTTCGAGCTCGGGCGCAAGTACAGGGAGTTCTGCCGTATCCAGTTCGACGAGTCACTGGACGAGGGGGCGAAGCTGTCGTACATGTCGCTGCTCATCACGCAGATAGCCAACCGCTCCGGCCGGGAGCGGGGGGAGGTCCTCGCGGAGTGGACCGCGCTCGCGAGGGCCATCGCGTCGGCGAGGGCGCCGGACACTCCCGTGCCGGCCGACGTGGCGGAGCCCGAGGGACCGACGGGAGAGGAAGGGGGCGCGGCGCCCGACGACGAGGGATGAGAACGGGTGCCACTCAGCTCGCCCATCAATCATCACGGGTCAGAGTCTCTAGAGTATCGTCATCGTGGCGCAGTGGGATAGGGCCGGGCCCATGAAATATCTTTCTAGAGATAGCCCTCGGCCACCAGGAACAGCCACATCAGGTAGCCGCCGGCGATGATGAACACGGTGCCCGTGACCTTCTTGATGGCCACGTAGTGCCGCATGAGCCCCATCTTCACGCGCTCCTCGCCCACGCTCAGCACGGCCGTCATGACCGCCATGAGCAGCCAGAGCGAGAACAGGAACACCACGAACGTCACGAGCGCGTCCATCGGGTCGCCCGTGAGCACGCTCGCGGCCACCAGCGCGATGAACACGGGCACGGAGCATGCGGCGGACGCCGAGCCGTAGGCCACGCCGTAGAGGAACAGGCCCGCGGGCCCGGTCGAGGGCTTCTTGGGGGGACCCTTCCTGGGGCTGACCCTCTCCTTGAGGCGCGTGAAAGGCGCTGTGATGTAGCCCGTGTTGATGGGCACGTCCAGCACCGTGAGCGCGCCCATGACGAGCAGGATGATGCTGACGGCGGGCTTCATGTAGGTGATGGCGACGCCCGAGACCGAGACCCCGATGGAGACCAACCCGAGGACGATGACGCCGATGACGAAGAAGACCAGCATGATGCCGGCGCCCGCGAACGAGCCGAGCCTGAGGCCCGTGAGGGCGGACCTGCCCGCGCTCCTGTCGACGGTCCCCTCGGTCCCGGCGACGCGCGTGTCCGCCCGGGACTTGAAATAGAACGTGATGTAGCCAGGCAGCAGCGGGAACGAGCACGGGCTGAAGAAGGACGCAAGGCCCGCCAGGAACGCGAAGCCCACCAGGCCTATCTGGGCCAGGTCGATGGGGTCGGCCTCGCCGGAGAGGGCCGCATCGACGTGCTCCCGGAGCTCCCCGTACGAGACGAGGTTCGTCGTCTCGTAGGTGACGTAGCCGTCCCGGTCGATGACGACGAGCTTGGGGATCTTCACCACGGCGAAGGCCTGCTTGGCCTCGCCGGAGCGCAGGTCGAGCGCGAACCGCCACTCGTAGCCGTGGGAGGTGGCGTACTGCTTGAGGGACGTCGGGTTGTCCAAGATGGGGTCGACGTCGATGGCGAGGATGTTGACATCGTCGAGGTCCTTCTTGCTCAGGGGCTGGATGGTGTCGTTCGCGAGCTCCTTGCAGGGCTCGCAGGTGAGGGACATGAAGTCCAGGACGAGGACCTCGTCGCGGTAGTCGGTCAGGTCGAAGGCGACGCCGTCGACGTCCACGAGCGAGACGTTGGGCGCCTTGTCGGTCGCGGTCGCGACCGGCAGGAGCAGCCCCGACGCGAGCGCGAGAACGAGCAGGGCCGATGCGGCGCGGTACCCTCTGGCCAGCTTGGACCCTCCGTGCTCCGTCACTATGAAGTGGGCCATATATTAACCGTGCGGCCAGGGCCGCCCTCAGGCCGCCAGCAGGGGGTCGATCCTGGCCATGAGGTCCTCTGATTGCTCGAGGCCCTGGTTGCGGTAGGCCAGGTTCCCCGCGCGGTCGACGATGGCGAGCGTGGGGATGGCGGAGGCGCCGTACTTATCACCCACCCCGTCCGTGTCCATGGCGAAGGCCCACGTCGCCCCGTGGTCCGCCTTGAACTCGCGCACCTGGGACGCGGTCTCGCGCGAGTCGACGTCGATGGAGAGGATGACCACCTCCGACGAGGAGTAGCGCGCGCGCACCTCGGAGAGCTCGGACATCTGGCCCTGGCACGGTCCGCACCAGGTCGCGAACAGGTCCAGCACCACGACCTTGCCGCGAAGCGACTGGAGCGACACGGCGTTGCCGTCGATGTCGGTGATGCTGAAGGCCGGGGCCTCGTCGCCGGTGCCGGTGCCGTCGGGGAGCTGGGAGCTGCCGTCGCCACCGTCGCCACCGCCCCTCAGGTAGAGGCCGTAGGCCACGACGGCGGCCACCGACACGATTGCCATGACCACGAGGACGGGCGTGAGCGCGTCGGAGGCGCCGCCCCCGCTGCTATCTCCGCCGCGCCCCTTGGGCCTACCGTTCCTGGCGCTCCTACTGGCCAATTGCGGTCCCTCCGACCCGTCCTTCGTCACGCCAGTACTTACCATTTTCGCCTTATCGAGCGGGCGCGGCCCGGGCGGCGTGGGTCTGGGGCGTTTGCCCTGGCTGGTCTGCCTGCCCCCCCGAAAACCCTTTTATACGCACCAGGACGTAAAGGCACCCGTGGACGAGCCCAACCCGCTAGCGTTCTGGGACCGCATGCCGCCTAGGTACAGGTACGCGGCCCTCGCGACCGCCGCGTTCCTCGGCTCGGTGGCGGTGGGCGCGACCGATTCCAGGTGGGCGACGCCGGTGTGGGCCATCGCGGGCCTCGGCGGGGGCTTCCTGTGCATCTACGCCTTCCCGTCCGTGTGGAGGTACCTCATCCACCTCGGCCTCATCTACGTGTTCATGGCCGTCGGCACCACGCTGCCCCTCTTCTTCCTGGACCTCGCGCCCCTGTTCATAGGCGCGCTCGTGCTCCTGCACATCCTGGCCGTGCTCACCGCCTTCAACTTGATCAAGGACGTCAACCTCTCCCGGCGGGCCTACCACCTGGCGGCCGCGAGGGACGGGAAGGTCGCGCCCTACGTGCCGATGGGGCTTTGGCTCCTCGCGGTCGTCCTCTGGATGGTGCTCGTGGACCTGTCCATGTGGGGCTTCAGCAGCTGGGCGCAGCACGGCGCCTCGATGGCGCCCTACCTGACCGCCGAGACCCTCATCGTGCTGCTCATCCCCTACATTCTTGACGTGCCCGAGCGCGCCTTCGGCGGCAAGGGGGCCGACTTCCGGCCCCGCGTGTCGCTCTCCGAGGTCGGCCAGGAGACGAAGAAGGTGATGAAGAAGCTGGTCACGCGCTCGCCAAAGGAGGCCTCGGCCGCGGCCGTGCGGCGCAAGGGGCTGCTGCGCCGTCCCCCGGCCCCCCCGCCGAGGACGATGCCGGAGGGAGCCAAGAGCTGCCCCGCGTGCGGGTCCGACCTCAGGCAGGACGTGCGACGGTGCCCCGAGTGCTACAAGGCCAACGACTTCGCGTGGTGCCCCGTGAGCGAGCACTACATCATCGCCTGCCCCGCGTGCGGGAGGCCCACCGTCTACGGCGAGGACCGGTGCCGCCAGTGCGGCCACGGGCTGGCGGTCGAGTACGCCTGCCCGAGCTGCGGCAGGGCCACGCCGCTCAGCAGGTGGGGCCGGGCTTGAGGGGGCTCGAGCGGGAGCTCGTCGACCTCGTGCGCGCCGTCCCGAGGGGCCGCGTCACGACCTACGGCGACCTGGCCGCGTCCCTGGGGGACCCGGTGGCCGCGCGCGCGGTGGCCCGGATGCTGGGCGAGCTGCCATCCTTGGAGGGGACGCCCGTCCACCGCGTCGTGCTCGCGGACGGCTCGATGGGTGGCGACCCCTCGACTCGCCCCGAAAGGCGGCGCGCGCTCGAGCGCGAGGGCGTCCGCCTCGAGGGCGGGCGCGTGGCGCGGTTCGGGCGCGTCCGGGCGGGGCGCATCGCCTCCTCCATGCCCCTGCGCACGCTGCGGCGCGAGCAGGAGAGGCTGCGCGCGCACGTGCACCCGGGCCCCCTGCCGCACGCGCCCGAGCGGTTCGCGGGGGTCGATGTGGCCTACACGCGGGGGCGCGAGGCGTTCGCGGCCGCGGTCGAGGTGGACGCGGCGACCCTGGAGGTCGTTCGCGAGCGCGCGGTCCGGGTCCGCGTCGACTTCCCCTACATCCCGACCTACCTGGCCTTCAGGGAGCTGCCCGCGGTCGAGGCCGCCCTGGAGGGGTGGGACCTCGCGCGGGCGCTCCTCTTCATCGACGGCCAGGGGGCTCTCCATCCCAGGGGGTTCGGCATCGCGTGCCACGTGGGCGTGGCCCTCGGCGTGCCCACGGTGGGCGTTGCGAAGGGACTCCTCTGGGGGGCCCTCGACGGGAAGGTGCTGGATAGGGACGGCCACGCACCCGTGGTGGGCGAGGGCATCCACGCCGGGTGGGCCGTCAGGCCCCCCAGGGGGAGGCCGGTGTTCGCATCGCCCGGCCACATGGTCTCCCTGGAGGAGGCCCTGGCCCTCACAGTGAAGACGACGGTGCGGAGGCAGCCGGTCCCGCTGGAGCTCGCGCACAGGCTGGCAACGGGGAGAAGGATGGAAGGGGCCTAGCTCACGATGCTGAGCTTGCCGTGGAGCCCCGCGGAGACCTGAAGCTCTGCCTGGAAGGTGCGAGCCCAGCCGTTGGTGATGCGCACGCGCATGCCGACCCTCAGGCTGTCGATCTCGGAGTCCCAAAGCGACAGGTTCACGCGGTTGCCCTGGTCGTCCTCGGCGACGGCCACGCACACGCGGGCCTCCTTGCCGTACTTGGTGACGACCTCGCGCGCCTCGCCCATCTCGACGATCTCGAGCTCGAGGTCGTCTACAACCTTATTGGGACGTACGTCGGAGATGTACATGGGCTCCTAGGTCGGCAGACCTTTCCCCTAGAAAAAGCTTGCGGCGTGAAAACAGGGGGTGCGAACGACCGGTGGCAGGGTGGCCAGGAGCCCGCCCGTGTGGCCCTGGCACGTCACTGGGCGAGCTCGGTCACCCATCCGATGATGGCGCGCTTGACCTGGGACCAGGTGACGTCCCAAAGCATCACGGGCATCCGGTCGTCCTCGGCATCATCGAAGTAGGTCAAGCTGTAGAGGACATGCGAGATGTCCGCGATGCTGTATTTCGTGCGGTAGAGGTCAAGCATCTGGGAGAGCGGGATGCCCTCTTGCGCGATGGCGTAGAGATCAATGAAATCCTTCTTGGAGCCACGCTGGGCCACCGCCGAGAGCTTCATGCATGCAAGGTCCTCAATCGCCGCGACGCGACACCGGAAGCCAGTCAACTGGTCGGGCTCGCGGAGAAGCGGATACCTGTACTCGAGCAGGCTGACGCGCGCACGGTACATCTCCCCATGGACTGTGCCCACGTCCAGGAAAGTCGCCCTGAGCCGGATGCCCTCGTCCCGGAGCCCTGCCAGAAGGGCCATCAGGTCGCCGACCCTCTTGGTGGTGAACCAGTCGAGGTCGTGGGACCTCCGGTGCCCCAGGCGCAGCGCGACCGCCGTCCCCCCACCGAGGTAGAAGCCTCGCCGGGACAGTGGAGGCCCGAGGGTCGAGAGCGCACGCGTCTGTGCGCCCCCGAGGACCCGGGGGTGCCAGCTCATCTCACGACCCTCCGATGCCAAGGGTCCTCACGCATGGCGCTCACCCAGACGTCGACCCTCCGCCTGGGCAGTCCCAGCACCGCCTGCCAGAATCGCAATCTCTTCGGGTCGAGCCCACGCCCCCCCCTTGCAAGGATCCATCGCTTGAGACCCTTGTCCGTGAGGATGCGTCTGAGCCAGAGGACGGAATCCCAGTCCCCTGCGGTCAGGACCCGCAGCGTGACATTGTCGCGGTCGCGGGGCCACCGGAGGTCGTTGAACTCGACGTCCCAGAATAGAGGCCGCAGCCGATCGGGCAGGACTCCCGCCCTCCTCTCCCCGGACCTGTGCGGCAATCTCGGACCTCCGTGAGGGCTGTTCCACCCGCGCTTCGGACCATGGAACGGTCACATCTGGCGCAGGCGCTTCGCCCAGGCTTGCATATAGGTACTTACGGCCTATGAACCTTTGTGCGGATGCCAGTCCGCCAGGGCCAATCCAAAAGCCTTTATCGGGCCGGCCCGATTACGCCGCGGGCCCCAGGGGGGCCCAGGTCGCATTGTCATGAACCTCATGGAGTACAGGGCCAAGGAGCTCTTCCGCGAGTTCGGCATCCCCACGCCCGAGGGCTACGTGGTGGACTCCCCAGACGCCGTCCAGAAGGTCGACCGCCCCGTGGTCGTCAAGGCCCAGGTGCTGACGGGCGGCCGCGGCAAGGCGGGCGGCATCCAGTTCGCCGCCTCCACGGAGGAGGCCCGCGCCAAGGCCCGGCAGGTGCTGGGCATGAGCATCAAGGGCCACGCGGTGCGCCGCGTGCTCGTCGAGCCCAGGCTCGACATCGCGCAGGAGGTCTACGTGGGGTTCGTCATCGACCGGTCCGTGCGCGCGGTGAGGCTCCTGGCCTCCGCCAAGGGCGGCATGGACATCGAGGCCGTGCCCAAGCAGGAGCTCTTCAGCGAGCCCGTGGACGTCGAGCGCGGATTGACCGAGGAGCAGCTCGGCCGGATGGTCTCCAAGATGGGCCTGGGCGCCAAGGTCGCGCCCCAGGTGAGGGATCTCACGCAGAAGCTCTGGAAGCTCTTCACGGCCAAGGACGCGACGCTGGTCGAGATAAATCCGCTCGCCGTCACCAAGGACGGCCGCCTCCTGGCGGCCGACGCCAAGCTCACCATCGACGACGACGCGCTCTTCCGCCACCCCGAGCTGGGCAAGCCCGAGGGCGAGCTCACCGCATTGGAGGCCAAGGCGAAGGAGAAGGGCATCGCGTTCGTCCAGCTGGACGGGAACATCGGTGTCATCGCCAACGGTGCGGGCCTCACCATGGCCACGCTCGACGCCATCACGGCCGAGGGCGGCAGGGGGAGCGTGTTCCTGGACCTCGGGGGCGGCGACGACCTGGAGCGCATTAAAGCCGCGCTGCGCCTCAGCAAGGAGGCGCATCCCAAGGTCGTGCTGCTCAACATCTTCGGCGGCATCACCAAGTGCGACACCGTGGCGATGGGCGTGCGCGACGTGTTCGTCGGCGAGGGCATCGACGTGCCCGTGGTCGCGCGCATACGGGGCAGGAACGAGGAGCTGGCCCGCAGCATCCTCAAGGACGCCGGGCTGATACCCGCCAAGAGCCTCCAGGAGGCGGCGAGGCTCACGGTGCAGCTCTCCAAGGGGGGTGCGTGAGATGGCCATCCTCGTGGACAACGGCACGAAGCTCATCGTGCAGGGCATCACCGGCACCCAGGGCAGCTACCACACCAAGGCCATGCTCGACTTCGGCACGCGCGTCGTGGGCGGCACGAGCCCCGGCAAGGCGGGCCAGGAGGTCCACGGCGTGCCCGTGTTCAACGACGCGAAGGGGGCTGTGGCCGCGACCGGCGCCGACGCGAGCATCGTGCTCGTGCCGCGGCAGTTCGCGCCCGGGGCCGTGAACGACGCGCTCGACGCCGGCGTGCGGCTCATCGTGGTCATCACCGAGCACATCCCGGTGCACGACGTCATCCGGTTCGTCCACCGGGCCAAGGGGCTGGGTACCGTCATCATCGGCCCGAACTGCCCGGGCGTCGCCACCCCGGGTCGGAGCAAGGTCGGCATCCTGCCCGACACCATCTTCAGGCCCGGCGACGTGGGCGTCGTGTCACGGTCGGGCACGCTGACTTACGAGATCGTCAACTCCATCTCCGAGTACGGCATCGGCCAGAGCACGTGCGTGGGCATCGGCGGCGACCCCGTCATCGGGACCAACTTCATCGAGGCCATAGAGATGTTCGAGCGCGACCCCGAGACCAAGCACATCGTGCTCGTGGGCGAGATCGGCGGCTCGGCCGAGGAGGAGGCCGCCGCGTACGTCAAGGAGCACGTGAGCAAGCCCGTCTACGCCTACATCGCGGGCCGCGCGGCCCCCCCGGGCAAGACGATGGGCCACGCGGGCGCCATCATCTCGGGCAGCAAGGGCGACGCGGCCTCCAAGGTCGCGGCGCTCGAGGCCGCGGGCATCAAGGTCACGACCTGGCCCGCGGACATCCCCAGGCTCATCCTGGGCGAGATGTGAGCGCAGCCCTGTTGCAGGGAGCGTCACTCCCCGACCTTCGGCGGCCCCAGCGGCCGCGACGCTGATTCCCTGGGCGATTTAGGCGACCGCGCCATGAGGGCCACCAGGACCAGAAGGACGATGACGATGATGGCCACCACCACAATCGTGAGCCAGGGGGGCCAGCCCCTGTCGTCCCCAACCGCCTCCTCCACTATGACGGTCGTACTGGCGACCGCGATCGCACCGTCGTCGTCGCGGACCGTGACGTTGACGACGTAGGTGCCGGCGAGCGCGTAGGTGCATCCGACGTTGATCTTGTTCCCGGACGACCTCGTCTCGAACGGTTCCGAGCCGTCGCCCAAATCTACGAGGATCGCCACTACGGTGCCGTCGGCGTCCGCCACGG
This sequence comes from uncultured Thermoplasmata archaeon, assembly GCA_964353355.1. GTDB lineage: Archaea > Thermoplasmatota > DTKX01 > DTKX01 > CAYGVT01. Next base: position 20,411 of record CAYGVT010000154.1, read on the forward strand.
AGGCCTCCAGCCTGAGCTCGACTCGCTCGACCGCGGTCAGAAACGGGTCCATGGACACCGTGGGCCTCAGGTTAGGGGGGAGCTCCACGATGCCGCGGGCTGTGACGCATGTGGCCGCGCCCGCGCGGAAATACTCCACGACGACCATGGCGGTCGTGCCGTCGACGCTCGCCGGCACGTCCTCGAAAAGCCAGTTGTGGGTCGTCTTCTCCATGTTCATGACATCCCCGTGCGCGACCCACGACTGCCCTCCCGCGGACGCGTTCAGGATGAGCAGCTGCACGCGCAGTCCGTAGGACAGTGGCAGGTCGATGAGGTCCCGGTCGTACGCCGGGGCGACCAGGCGGTCCCACATGGGCCACCGGGTCCAGAGTGTGTGCTTCGTGAGCTCCTCGAACGTCACCCATGTCGAGGGGTCGTCACCGGGCGCATTGACGACCCGCAGCTGTGGCACGACAGCGAGCACGGACGACCTCACGGCGAGGCCGAGGGTGTTCACGACCTCGAGCCCGACGTAGCTCGTCTCGCCCCACGGTATCCTGATCGAGGCGTTGTCGATGTAGGACCGGACGAGCTCGTAGGCCAGGTTCGCCCCCTGGAAGACGTCCGCGGCCTGGGGCTCGGTCGAGATGTAGATGCGGTAGGACGCGAAGTAGTGCTCCGACCGCCAGGCGCCCCACCCGACGCGGGCCGCGTCGATGTCCACGTCCAGCAGCAGCAGCACGGGCGTGGGCGGCAGGGCGTCGATGACGCTCACCTCGAACACGAACCGCCGGTGGAGCGCGCCGTCGGACGCGTCCAGCACGCCCTGGTAGATGCCCACGGCCGCGTAGGCGTGCGAGACAACGGGCCCCGAGCCGGTCCCCCCGTCGCCGTACTCCCACGCGAAGGTGATGCCGTCCCCGTTGTGGTCCCACGACCCGGACGCGTCGAACACCAGGGGCACGCTCACATTGGCGTAGTCCTCGTGCTCGAGCACGATGAACGGCGCGACCTCGCGCTCGCCGACGCGGACGGTGAGCGCGACGGACGCGGACGAGTCGTGCCCCACCGCGACGACCGCGAACGCGCGCGTGCCGGGCGCGAGCTCGAGCGGGACCGCGACGTCGACCGCGAAGCTCAAGAACTGGCCGCCGTCCAGCGAGATGTCGTCGACCAGGATGGTGACGGAGAAGTCGATGGCGCCCGGCTCCGCGGAGAGCATCACTCGGTAGGTGTCGGGGCGGTTGCCCTCGTTCGCGAGCGTGAGGTTGAACGAGCCCGTGCTCTCCTGCAGGAGCTGGAGCGACGTCGGCACCGCGGTGAGATGCGCCCTGTGGCGCTCCTCGCCCACCGCGTAGCCCCACCACCATGAGTTGTCGGTCTCGTCCACCTCCGCCACCTTGTAGAACGCGTCCGCGATGAGCATGAGCTCGTGCACGCCCGCGGTCGCCCCCCACTCGAACGCGACCAGCGTCGCCCCCAGCGGGTCGATCGTGACGTCGGTCGAGTTGACGCGCTCCAGGTCGATGTAGAGCGCGACGGTCGCGCACACGGCCGGCAGATGGCCATCATTCACCACGGTGGCCCCGACCGTCACGGTGTCGCCGTCGACCGCGTCCTGCCACGGCACAATCCATGGGTCGTGCAGCGCCAGGTCCGGCGCGGTGACCATGAACCGGTCGCGCGCCTCCTGGAAGGCCGAGTACCACATCGACGTGAGGTTCCCGATGCCCGCGACCAGGTTCTCGAGCGTGTAGTTCCAGAGCGCCTCGTCGTAGCCACGCATGCCGTTGAAGGACGTGCCTGCGCCCCAGTTGGACACGAACGCGGTGAGGGCCCAAGCGTAGTCAGAGCCCACCGTCACGACCTTCGAGTCGGAGTCCGTGAGCTCCACGGTCGTGCCGTTGCGGCTGTTGACGGACCTCGCGAGGGCGTCGACGGCTGCCCAGGGGTCCGAGACCCGCTTCGGGCCAGGGATCGTCGTGCCCCTAAGGGCCTCGTCCAGGAGCGCCAGCGCGTCGTCGTCCCAGACGAGGGATTCGTAGTAGGCGTGGTAGGTCCCGTCGTCGGGGTCGTAGGCGGGGTGGGTGTGGTCGAGGCGCGTCCAGTCGGTGTGGCCGAAGTCGGACACGTCCATGAGGTAGTGCGCGAGGAGGCCCCCGTAGTAGGCCGCGCGGTGCTGCCGCTCGTCCCAGCGGACCGAGCCGTTGAGCATCCAGGAGCAGAGCTCGTCGCGGGTGAGGTTGTAAAGCTCCGCCACCCGCCTCGCCGCGTCGCCCCTGGACGGCGACGTGGCCGACGGTCGGTTGAGGAAGTGGGTGTGGTTGTCCCAGTCCCTGAAGTGGCTGTCGGGGTCGTCGGTGTAGGCGAGGAAGTTGTCGTGGGCCGTGGGCCTGGTGCTCGACTCGTTGAAGGAATACTGGTAGTCGGACGCTGCGTGGAGGTACCAGTCGGACTCCCACGAGATGGCGCCTGCCATGTCGAGCTGCAGGTTGCGCAGCGCGTTGTCGGCCGTCATGTCGTGCACGCCGTAGGCCGGGTACGTCGCGCTCGCCGAGCTGCCGTTGCCCCAGGCGGACGCGGGGGCGGAGACGAGGGCGGCCGTGGGCAGGAGGAGGGCGACGGTGAGGAGGGCCGCCAGGGCGGGCCGGTGCGACATGCCAAACCCATTGGCCGCTGGCCGTTATCAACCTTTGGGGAGAGAACGGACAAATACGCCCCCCGCCCATCTGCGGGCGTGGACGAGAACGGCAAGGGGGGGCCGCAATCCCATGTGGAGGTCCCCCTCCAGGCCGACGCCGGCGGCGGCCGCATCCAATGCGGCGTGTGCGTGCGCGGGTGCAGGATGCGACCTGGCCAGCGGGGCTTCTGCGGTGCGCGCGCGAACGAGGGTGGCCGCCTCGTCTCACTCTCCTACGGGAGGCTGAGCATGTCCGAGCTCAGGCCGATGGAGATCAAGCCCTTCTTCCACTACCACCCCGGCGAGTGGGCGCTGACCATCTCGGGCTGGGGCTGCGACCTGGCATGCCCCTGGTGCCAGAACCACGAGCTCTCGCGGGGGCGGGTCGACCCATCCGCTCGCGTCGTGCCCCCCGAGGAGGTCGTGTCGGACGCGGTCTTCCAGGACGCGACGGGCCTGTGCGTGAGCTTCAACGAGCCCTCGACGCTCCTCGAGTACTCGCTGGACCTCTTCCGCGCGGGCAGGCAAGCGGGCCTCTTCGGCTGCTGGGTGACGAACGGGGTAATCACGCCCGAGGCCCTCAACCTGCTCGCACGGGCGGGGATGGACGGGCTCGTGGTGAGCGTGAAGGGGGACGCGTCGACCTACCGGAGGCACTGCGCCCTCCCCGGCGGGGACGAGGCCGCCTGGACAACCATCGAGGGCGCGCTCGGCATGGGGCTCCACGTCGAGATCGTGTACCTGCTCGTGCCGGGCGCGAACGATGCGCCCGGTCAGGTGGGAGAGCTAATCGAGCGCCACCTCGAACGCGCCGGCCCGGACGTGCCGCTGCACATCACAAGGTACCACCCCGCCTACCGGTACACCGAGAGCGCGACGCCGGTGAACGAGGTGATGACGGCGCGCAGGCGCTCTGCGGAGGCGGGCGTCAGGTGGGCCTACGTCGGCAACGTGCCGGGCAGCAAGTGGGAGAACACCTACTGTCCCGATTGCGGGGAGCTCCTCATGAGGCGCGGGATGGGGCGGCTGCTCGAGAGCCGCCTGGAGGACGGGGACCGGTGCGCCTGCGGGGAGGGCGTGCCGCTGCGACGCGGCAGCTAACCAGGCCTCATCCGATTACTCGATGTGCCATCTTGAGGAAGGATGTGGCATTCTCCACGACGATACTCGCCACCTTCTCGGAGTAGACGAGGTCGTAATCGGCCTCGTTCCTGAGATACATGGCACCGACGAGCTTCTCGATGTCCTGCTCGGAGACCTCCGAGTGCCCGACATAGAGATGGCGGAGAGCGATCGAAAGGCATACATGGCTCTTCTCCCTGTAGCCGGCCTTGAGGACGAGCGCTTTGGCGGCGTGGAACATCGAGTAGTACCCTTGGACGATGGCCCACTTGTGCTCTCCCTCCTGGAGCGACCTCCGGGCCCTCGCGAGGTCCAGCCCGGCCTCCGCCATCTCCTTCGAGACCCATTCGGGGTCCGGAGCGACCGTCTCTATGCGGCCGGTCTCGAGGCATCGGGTGAACTCATTCATTCTCGGACCTCCATAGGACGAGGCCTCCGGTGGCCTTCGCATGGAAGGACGGGTTCTTCTCGCCGAGGATGACCAGCTCCGAGGGCGTCAGGACCACCGCGTTCAGCGGCAGCCCCCTCACTGTACGGAAGCCCCTCAGCCTCCTCCTGACCTCTTCGACCTGGTTCGAGACGATCAAGAGGTCGAGGTCGCTATCCTCCCTGTCGTCACCCTCCTTGGCACTGCCGAACAGGATGATACGATGGCAGAGCCCATGGATGTCCTCCACGACCGGGTCGAGGTGGAGCAGCGTGAGGAGGGCACGAAAGCGCCTCACGAGCGGCTTATCCTCCCTGAGGGAGTACAGCCGCATGTTCCCCATCTTCTCGCTGCTCAGGAAGCCAAGCGCCTCGAGCCTCCTGAGGCCCGAACCTGCCGCTCCATGGCTGATGCCGGCGTCCTTCGCGAGGCCACGCACGTGCCATCGTCGCCCGGGATGCTGGGACATGAAGGAGAGGATCTCGAATTGGCTCCTCGTGATAACCATTTTTTCGGACATATGTCCAAATAAATGGACATCTATCTATATATACTCATCCATTCCCCCGAGACCGTCCGAGAGTCGTTGCGGAGGCGCGATACAGCGGATTTGGACATAATTACATGATGCGGCACTGACCGTCCAGGGTATTTACAGGGGCGAGCGCGTACCGCATCGCAGGTGAGAGCCTGAGAGCCACTGCGGTGGGATATGGTGCGCTCGCATGTTGTGCGCCTTCTCATCCCCGCGGTCCGCGGCGGCGGGCGCGGCCTTCGCGGACCAGGTCCACGAGGAGGGCGATAACCAGCGTGGCCGCTACCCCGATGGCCGTGTATCGCAGCAGCAGGGCGCGCGACGAATCTCCGTCGTCCCCGTCCTGGGCCCCCTTGACCACGACACAGAGAGTGGCGAGGTCGTTCCCCCTCTGCGTCTGGTCACCGAGCTCGACGTAGGCCAGGAGGCGGTGGGTGCCCTTCTCCCCCACCGTCCACGTGAACGTGAGCGTCTGGTTGTTGCCAGCCCCCACACGCAGCGGGTAGGTGTCGAGCATGTTGGAAGTGCCATCGGGGCTCACGTGCTCGATGTGGAGCAGACCGTCCGTGACGTTCGCGGTGCCGGTGTTCGCCACCGTCACGATGAGCGTGAGCGTCAGGGCGCCGGCCACGGTGGCGTTGCCGTCGCCCATGTCGTCGACCCCGGGCCCGGTGGCGAGCAGCGGCGACCTCACGGCCAGGTCCAGGAGCTCCACCGTGATGTGCACGCGCACGACCCTGGTCTGGCCCCCGTCCAGGCGGGCCGTCACCTCGACCACATGGACCCCGGGCGTGCTCGTCATCGTCGCCCCCACTACGAACCTGATCCCGAGGCTGGAGTTGGGGGCGAGCCTCGGCGCCGCGGGGAACAGGTCCATCTCCAGCTACGAGGTCGGGCACGAGGCCTCGAGGTGCACGGTCGTGCCGACGTTGCCGAGCGACAGCAGCCCCAGGCCGAAGACCTCCAGGCGGGGCGAGCTCGAGAACGGGTTGAGGCGGCCACCGGGGGCGCACGCGAAGTCCTCGGTCCCGCTCCAGTGGATGGTGACGTTCTGCGCGTGCGCGCACAGCGCCGTGGCCCCCAGGGCGAGCAGGAGGAGGAGGGGGAGCAGCCTCGGCATCGGTCTTCTTGACGGCATCGGACCCATGTTCAAGAGGGAACGGCTGGCCAGATAAGGGTATCGACATCCGTGCCCTCGAGTCCGTGAACCGGACGCCGATGGGCGGGACCTGGCTCTGGGAGGTCGTCTAGGGGGTGTGTGCTCGAGAGGCACTTCAGGTCCCCCGAGGCGGCCTCCGCCCTCTGGCGATGGACGCCCTCGCCCGCAGGCCGAGCAGGACCACGACCAAGGCGATGGCGACGGCGAACACGGGCAGGTCCTCCGGCATGGGCCCCCATCCCCTGTCGTCGCCATCGCCATCCCCGGCCTTGACCTCGAGCACCACCCATGCGGCGTCGTTGTCGTCCCGGGTCTGGTTCGGTAGGCGCACCTCTATGCCCAAGGAGTGCTCTCCGAGCTGGGCCGAGCTCCACGTGAAGTTCACGTGGATGGCCTCGAACGAGGCGAGCCGGACGGTCGTCCTGTTGAGCTCCTCCGAGGGTCCGGTCGGTCCGGTGTGCACGAGCACGACCTCGACGTCCGTGACGGGCGTCTGGTGGAGGTTCCTGATAGTCGCCTCCAATCCGATGCGGGCGGACGGCCGAACCGTGACGGGCCCGGCGGCGATCACGTCGGTCGGGCCGAGGTGGACCCTGAGCGGCTCCTGCACGGCGACATCCAAAAAGACGACCATGAATTGGATGGGCAGGATACGGGTCCTGAAGGACGGGTCGTCGCGACAGTAGAGGGCCAGGGTGATGACGTAGGCCCCCGGGTCCAGGTCGTGCCTGGCCACGAACCGTACCGTCACACTCACTATCTCCCCCGGCGACAATAAAGCGGTGGCCGGCTCGAAGGTCACATTGACCGATATAGATGTGAGCCAGACCGAGAGGCTCATGTTCGCAACGACGTTGCCGCGGTTCATGACGGTGAGGCCCGTCGACTCCCAGTCCGGGTCGTCGCAGTAGGGGATGACGGTGGGCATCTCGCCGAGGGCGTCGGTGGGGGCGTAGGGAGCGTCATGGCTCGTCACGATGGCACCCCCCACGCACCAATCCATGCGGTAGGTCGGCTCGACCAGCACGACGAGGGTGTAGTACGAGCGCAGGTTCTCCCTTTCATGGGAGGCCATCACCTTGAGGTTGTAAGTCGTGAGGAGCATCTGGTCGTCCATCGCGGGCATCGTGATGGACAGGAGGGCCGGGCCGCTCTTCCCCGCCTCGAGGAGGATGGAGCTGGGCCGCACCTGGGTGACCCACCCCTCCGGCGAGAGCGCCACGGAGAGGTCGTAGCTCGTCTTGAAGTTCCCAGAGTTCGTGACGACGAGGTCGAACTGGACGAAAGCCCCTGGGGCGACGACCTGGACGGGGTTGGGGCATGTCATGCACACTCCCGGGACCTCCCTCACCTGGAAGACGACCAAATCGGTTGCGAGCACCGACGGGTCCCTGGAGCGGAACCGCAGGGACAAGGTGTGAATTCCAGCAGGGGTGAACGAGTACACCTCAAGGGCGATGCTGAAGGTGGCGGAATCGAGGCGTTCGATTCTAAGCTGCCCTGGGAGCGCATGGAAGGTTGCGAGGCCGGTGTCCGTGAGGCCCAGGACGGACCCCTCCATGACGACGGTGTCCGCCCCGTTGCCAAGGTTGTTGACCAGGACGCTCCCTTGCAATGTCGCCGACCCCCCGTGGGAAAGGGAGGGGTCGAGGTCCGTGTCATAGAACGCGGAAGAGACCTCCAACCATCCTGAGAACCCGCAGGCGACGGACATGCTAACCGGCGGCGGGGAGGATGCCGGTGCCTCTGCCGACAGCGCGGTGATGGTGAGGTTCACATGGTCGCCGACGAGGCCATCCTCCGGCACCCATACGGTGAACCCAACCGCGTATGATGCGTGCGGTGCGATATTGGAGGTCCACGCGTCCGTGCCGACGCCCCCGCTCCAGAACATCTGCCAGGTGCTGCCAGGGCCTGAGACCGTCATGCCCATCTGGAACCTGTCCCACCCGTTACCCAGGTTGGTGAGGTTGAGCACGAGTTCAACGGCATCTCCCGGGTGACCGGAGGCATCGCCCTGTGCGGGGTCATGGAGGGACAGAGAGGCGCCCGGAACATGGGTGACCCAGATGTAGATGGATATTGAATGGTTGACCTCGGGCCTGTCCTTGATGCAGGCGTTCAGGTTGAAGTAGTTCAGACCCGCAATGGCCGTGTCGGGCACGAGGAGGGTCAGCCTGAACTCGGTCGGGGTCCAGTTCAAGACCGGTAGCTCGAGCGCGTCCGTGGAGGTCACGACCTCGCCCCCGACCGTGGCGTTCAGCATGCAACCCCAGCTGGCGGGCGGGTTGATTGCCCTCACGACGGCAGTCTCGCAAGCCGCGCCGCCGTCGTGGTAGAGCCTGAGGTCGATGAACAGCCACTCCCCTGGACGGACGTTATTTCGTTCAACGAAGTGAGGGGCGAAGGACAGCTCCTCCGCGGCTGTGATGGTCGCAAGGGTCGCAAGGATCGTGAGGAGGAGGAGCAGAAGCCAACAGCCCATCCTCGTCGGTCCCATGGAACGACCCCATATATACTAGGCGTGGGCCAGCTAATAATCCTTTGGTCGTGGCACGACCTGGCCAGGCAGGCGGGGGGCCCCTCTCCATCCCGAGGCGACCGTGGGCTTCACGCCGCATCCTTGGCCTCGCCCTTGGGCTTGGGGGCCTCAGCTCCCTCCGCGGGGGCCTTCCCCTTTGGCTTGCCCCTCCTCTTGGGCTTGGCCTTCTCGGCCAGGATGCGCTTCGTCGCCTCGATCTCCTCCGGCGTCACGGTCTTGGCGAGGTCCGCCATGCGGGACACTGCCGCCTGGAACTTGGCGCCCTCCGCGGCAGAGACCCACTCGAGCCCCAGCCTCTCCTTGCGGATGCCCCATTGCTCGAGCCGCTTCCACAGCCTCTCCACGCGCTTCTTGGTCTGGTGGTTGGCGTTGATGTAGTGGCAGTCGCCGATGTGGCAGCCCGAGACGAGCACGGTGGCCGCGCCGTCCTTGAAGGCGTGGACGATGAAGTCCTCCGAGATGCGCCCCGAGCACATCGTGCGGATGACGCGCGCGTTCGGCGGCATCTGCATGCGGCTCACGCCCGCGAAGTCGGCGCCCGCGTACGAGCACCAGTTGCACGCGAACGTGAGCACGAGCCTCTCGGGGTGCAGCGCGGTCGCGGCATCTATCTGCGCCTCGATCTCCTCGTCGGTGAAGTGCCGCTGGGTGATGGCCCCGAAGGGGCACTCGGCCGCGCACGTGCCGCAGCCCGCGCAGGCGGCCTCGATGACCTTCGCGGGGGTCTTCTTCTCGGTGTCGACGGTGATTGCATGGTAGGGGCAGACCTTGGCGCACGCACCGCAACTGGTGCACGCCTCCTCGTCCACGCGCGCCGTGATGGCCTCGACCGTCACCTCGCCCGCGGACATGAGGATGCCCGCGCGGGAGGCCGCGGCCGACGCCTGGGTGACCGAATCTTTGATGTCCTTGGGCCCCTCGGCGCAGCCGCACAGGAACACGCCCTTCGTGGGCGCGTCCACGGGCTTCAGCTTGGGGTGCGCCTCGAGGAAGAACCCGTCTGAGGTGCGGGACAGGGTGAGCATCCGCTGGACCTCGTCCGCGTCCCTCCTGGCCTCGATGCCGACCGAGAGGATGACCATCTCGTAGTCGCGCGTGATGACCCGCCCCAGGGAGGTGTCCTCTACCACGAGGCGCAGCTCGTGGGTGCCGGGCACCTCCTTGATGGACGCGGGGATGCCGCGGATGAACCGCACGCCCTCGCCCTTGGCGCGGTTGTAGAGGTCCTCGAAGCCCTTGCCGAAGGCGCGGATGTCCATGTAAAAGACGTCTATCTTGACGTCGTGGCCGTAGTGCTCGCGGATGAGCAGCGAGTCCTTGATGGTGTTCATGCAGCACACGTTGCTGCAGAACGGGTTGCCGGACTTGAGGCTGCGGGAGCCCACGCACTGGATGAACGCGATGCTCCTGGGAGTCTGCATGTTGGAGGGCCTCACCAGGTGGCCGCCCGTGGGGCCGCCCGCGTTGACGAGCCGCTCGAACTCCATCGTCGTGATGACGTCCGGGTACTGGCCGTAGTGGTACTCGGGCACGCGCGTTGCGTCGAACACGTCCACGCCCGTGGCCACGATGACGGTCCCCACCGCGACCTCCACGACCTCGTCTCTCATCTCCAGGTCGATGGCCTTGCGCTCGCACTTCTCGAGGCACTTGCCGCACGCGATGGGCGACGTGCCCAGGCACGTGGCCGCGTCGATGACGTACCGCGACGGCACGGCCTGCGCGAACGGGATGTAGATGCCCTTGCGGGTGGCCAGGCCCATGTCGAACTCGTTGGGCATGAGCTGCTCGCACACCTTCGCGCAGTCGCCGCACGCGGTGCAGTCCTTGGTGACGTAGCGCGCCTTGTGCAGTATCTTGGCCTTGAAGTTGCCGATGTAGCCCTCGATGCCGAGCACCTCGGAGTAGGTGTGGAGCTCTATGTTGGGGTGCTTGCCGGCCTCCGACATCTTGGGGGCCAGGATGCAGATGGAGCAGTCCATCGTGGGGAAGGTCTTGTCTATCTGCGCCATCTTGCCGCCTATGGACGGCTCCTTCTCCACGAGGTGGACCTTGAACCCCGCGTCCGCGAGGTCGAGCGCGGCCTGGATGCCCGCGACGCCGCCCCCGATGACGAGCGCGGCCTGGGTGACGGGCACCTTGGTCTCCTCCTGGGGCTCCAGCAGGCGGGCCTTGGCGACGGCCATGCGCACCAGGTCCTTGGCCTTCTCGGTCGCGCCGTCTTTGTCGTAGAGGTGGATCCACGAGCAGTGCTCGCGGATGTTGGCCATCTCGAACAGGTACCGGTTGAGGCCGGCCCTCTCGACGGCAGCGCGGAAGGTGGGCTCGTGCAGCCGAGGCGAGCACGACGCGACCACGACGCGGTCCAGGGAGAGCTCCTTTATCTTGTCCATGATGAGCTGCTGGCCCGGGTCCGAGCAGGTGTACTTCTGCTCGCCCGCGAACGCGACGTCGGGCAGCGTGGACGCGTACTCGGTCACCTTGGCGCAGTCCACGGAGCCGGCGATGTTGAGGCCGCAGTCGCAGATGAACACCCCGACGCGGGGGCGTCCGCCCTCCTTGGGCGGCGCGGGGGTCTCCTGCTTGGGTTCGTCCTTGGCACCGGTCATGCCTTGCCCACCTTGCTCTATACCAGACGGGACACCAGGTAAGTGACGAGGTCCACTATCTTGGTATCGCCTGACTGGGGCGGAGGAGCGGCCCCGTCATGGCATAACTGGCATATGAAGTGAGTGGTGCACCTGGCGCACGGGCTTATAAGCGTCCCCGCCCCTGCGGCGCGGGCCTCTCCCAGCCTTGCCAGCCGGAGCTGCCTCGACGTCGGGTCGCACCGTTGCCAGGCGCCCACGCCGCAGCACTCCGCGTATGCACGGCTGTGCTCCATCTCCACCAGCCTGGCGCCCGCCGCGACCAGCGCGCGCCGGGGCTCCTCGTAGAGCCCGAGCGCGCGGCCCATCCGGCACGAATCATGGTACGCGACGGGGGGCTCCCCTTCCACGAGCGCCCTGAATGCTACCCTGCCCCCCTTCACGGCCTCCGAGACCAGGGTGACCAGGTGCACGCACTCCGCCCCCAGGGGCTCCCCCAGCGCGCGGGGGTAGAGGTCCCGGTAGGCGTGCATGGTCTCGGGGCAGGAGAACACGGCGCGCCTCGCGCCCGTGGCCCGGAGGGCGGCCGCGTTGAGCCGCGCCAGGCGCGCGAAGGCCTCGTCCTCGCCCGAGTAGAACAGGTCGTGCCCCGAGGGCCGCTCGGTCCCGAACAGGCGGGGGCGCAGCCCGAGCGCGTTGAGCAGATGCACCGCGTCGCGGGGGACCACCGCCGCGTCGTAGGTGATGTCGTTGACGACGTCCGTGAGGGCCGCGGTCGCGCCTGCCACGAACACGGTGTCTGACGCGGGGTTGAACTGGAGCCCCGGCGCGTCGGCCCAGGAGGTCAGGTCGGGACGCAGGGCCTGGTGCGAGCAAAGGCGCTCGAACGTCTGGACCAAGCCCCCGTGGGTCTGGACCTCGCCGCGGCCCTCGGACCGTGCGATGGTGCGCAGCCGCCTTAGGAACTCGGGCAGGTCCACGTCGACGCGGCACGCCTCCTTGCACAGGGCGCAGGTGAGGCACGCCCAGTGGACGGGGTCGCCCACGAGCTCCCCCTCCAGGCCGTAGAGGCCCCTGACGACCATCCTGCGGGGGTGGAACGCCGGCAGCACGGCATTGACGGGGCAGATGCCGGTGCACTTGCCGCACTCGATGCACCTGTAGGCGTGCGTGTCCTGGAAGGCCTCCTGGAGCATGCGCGCGCCCAAGGCCATTGGCGACGGCCGCGGGGCGATCGGGGCCGCGCCCTCGACCCCGCATTCTGCGGCGGGCGCCGTCGTCGTGCGCAGCGGGCTCGGCCCCAGCTCCTGGACGCGCCGGGTGAGCTCCCCGACGGTCCTTCCGAATACCGCGCCCTCGGACGCCGACACCCACTGCAGGCGCACGCGGTCGGCGCCCAGGCCCGCAGCCTCCGCGAGCCGGGACGCGGACGCGACCTGGAGCTCGGCGCTCTTGTTCCCGAAGGTGTAGTGGCAGTCCCCGGGATGGCAGCCCGTCACGAGCACGCCGTCCGCCCCCAGCTCGAGCGCGCGCAGCACGAACGCGGGGTGGACCCGCCCGGAGCACATGAGCCTGACGAGGCGCACCGTGGGCGGGTACTGCATCCGCGAGACGCCCGCGAGGTCGGCACCCGCGTAGGAGCACCAGTTGCAGGTGAAGGCCACGATGAGCGGCTGGAACGCGGCCGCGTCCTCTGCCACGACCGCCGGGGGCGACCCCGCCTCGCCCATCACCGTGCACCACCCCCCGCGAGCAGGGCCGCGAGCTCGCCCTCCACCTGCGCGTCCGTGAAGTGCCGCATGGCGATGGCGTCGACGGGGCACCGCGCGACGCACGTGCCGCAGCCCTTGCACATGGCATCGTTGATGACGGACGCGGCCGCGCCCCTCGGCCCCGCGCCCTGCACGATCGAGGGCGCGTGGAACTGGCACACGTCCACGCACCGGCCGCACGCCCAGCACCTGGCCGGGTCGACGACGGCCACGACGGGGTCGACCGCCCTCTCCGGCGAGGCCACGACCCCCAGCGCCTTGGCGGCGGCCGCGCGGCCCGCGGCGGCCGCCTCGGCGGCGTCCTGCGGGTAGCGCGCGGTGCCCGCGAGCAGGATGCCCTCGGTGTTCGTGTTGGACGGGCCGAGCTTGGGATGGAGCTCGAGGAAGTAGCCGCTGGGGTCGAGCGGGACCTTCAGCAGGTCCTGGAACCGGATGTTGGCGGCCGGGGGGCCGAGCGCGGAGGCAAGGACGACGAGGTCCGCGCCGAGCTCCACCGTCTCCCCCAGGTTGGAGTCCAGGACCGTCACGCGGCGGCCGTCCTCGGAGACTTGCGGGTAGTCGTGCTCGTAGCGCAGGAACCGCACACCCGCCTCCTGGGCCTCGCGGTAGACGTCCTCGCCACCGAGCTGGTAGGTGCGCACGTCGCGCGTGACGCAGCTCACGTCCGCGCCCGCGCGGCGCAGGCGCAGCGCGCGGGCGATGGTGGCCGTGCAGCAGTAGCGCGAGCAGCCTGTCAGGCCCGTGCCGTCGCGGCGCATCGCGCCCACGCAGTGGACCATGACCACGCGCTTCCCAGACAGCGAGGCCGCGAAGGCCGGGTCCCGCAGCAGCCCCTCGAGCTCCAGGTTGGAAAGGACGGTGGGCGCGCGGCCGTGGCCGAGCACGGCGGGCGGGGCCACCGGCTCCGTTCCCGTCGCGAGCACGACCGCGCCCGCCCTGACGGCGACGCCATCGGCCTCAGGCGCCGCGCCCGCGGGCACGATGCGGGCCTCGAAGCTGCCCACGAAGCCCCCGACCGACCACACCTCGGACCCGAGCATGACCTCCACGCCGGCGGCCCCGAGGGCGCGCTCCAGCCCCTCCACGAGGGCGCGCGCGTCCGCGTCCCCGGGCGCGATGCGGTCGAGGGCGCGCATGCGGCCCCCGAGCGCGTCCGCGCGCTCGACCAACGTGACCGGCCGGCCCGCCTCCGCCACGCCGAGCGCGGCGTGCATGCCCGCGATGCCGCCGCCCACGACGAGCACGCGCGGCTCGACGGGGACCGAGCGGCGGTCGAGCGCCCGGAGCGCCGCGGCGCGGCCGACGGACATGCGCACGAGGTCCACGGCCTTGCGGGTGGCAGCGGCGCGGTCGTGCTGGTGCACCCACGCGCAGTGCTCGCGGATGTTGGCCATGTCGAAGAGGTACGGGTTGAGCCCGGCCTCCTGGCACGTCCTCCTGAACAGGGGCTCGTGCGTGCGCGGGGTGCAGGCGGCGACGACCACGCGCGTGAGGCCGTGCTCGCGGACGCGATGCTTGATGGCGTCCTGGGTGTCGGAGGAGCAGGTGAACATGTTCTGCTCGGCGTGCACGACCCCGGGCATCGCGCGCGCGGCCTCGGCCACGGCCGCGACGTCGACCGTGCCCGCGATGTTGATGCCGCAGTGGCACACGAAGACCCCTATGCGGACCGCGCCCGCCTGGCCTGGGGCGGGCATGGGCAACTCCGCTGGCGGGGACGGGGGGACGGCGGTGGCCCACCGAAGCGCGACCGCAGCGGCCGCGGAGGCGCCCAGCACGGTGTCCGTGATGTCGCGAGGGCCCGAGGCCATGCCCGCCACGAGCACGCCGGGCCGCGAGGTCTCCCCGGGCCTCGCGACAGGGTCGGGTTCGACGACGAAGCCGTGGCGGTCGACCTCGACGCCCAGCACCCCCGCGAGCTCCCTGGCGTCAGGCCGCGCCACGAGGGGCAACGCGAGCACGACCAGGTCGTAGGAGGTCGCGCGCGCCCCGCCCGAGTGGGGGTCGTCGTGGAGCACCTCGAGGCCGCCCTTGCCATCAGGCCCGACCTCGGCCACGCGGGACCTCACCAGGTGGAGCCGGTCAGCGGCGGCGCGCTCGACGTACTCGTGGAATCCCTTGCCCTGCGCGCGCGCGTCTATGTAGTAGAGGTCGAGCCGCTCGAGGGCGCCCTCCGCGGCGTGCTCTGCGGCGACGACGGCCTGCTTGACGCTGTACATGCAGCACACGCGCGAGCAGTAGGGCACGCGCCGGAGGTCGCGCGAGCCCGCGCAGTGCACCCAGGCGATGCGCCGAGGCTCCTTGCCGTCCGAGGGGCGCACCAGGAGGCCGTCGGTCGGGCCGGATGCCGACAGCAGGCGCTCGAGCTGGAGGGCCGTGATGACGTCGGGGCTGCGGCCCCAGCCGAGCTCGACGAGCGGCGCGGGGTCGTACTCGGCCGCGCCCGTGGCGACGACGACCGCACCCGCTCGGACCTCGAGGACCTCGGGGCGCATGGTATAGTCGACGGCCTTGGGCGGGCATACCTTGGCGCACACGCCGCACTTGCCATCCGTCAGGTGGATGCACACCGTGGGGTCGATGCGGTACGTGGGGGGGACCGCCTGCGGGAACGGGGTGTAGATGGCAGCGCGCTCGCTCAGGCCGCAATCGAACTCGCTTTTCACGCGCACGGGGCACCTCTGCGAGCACAGGCCGCAGGCCGTGCACTTGGCCGCATCGACGTAGCGCGGCCCGGTGGCGATGCGCACGCGGAACTCACCCGCCTGGCCCTCCAGCGCGGTCACACGCGAGAGCGTGTGGACGGTGACGTTGGGATGGCGCGCGGCCTCCACGAGGAGCGGGGAGAGGATGCACATCGAGCAGTCGTTGGTGGGGAAGGTCTTGTCGAGGGACGCCATGTGGCCGCCGAGCGACGCCGAGGCCTCGACGAGGTGGACCCTCGCCCCGGCGGTCGCCAGGTCCAGGGCAGCCTGCACGCCGGCGAGGCCGCCGCCGATGACGACCACGGCCCTCCCGGCGCGCTCCTCCCCCGTGGGGGCACCCCCTGATGGCTCAGGCCCTCTTGCGCGCGGCATGTTCCTCGAGCTGCTTGACGCCGTACTCGTAGCCCGTGTTGTAGGCCTTCATGTTGAGCTCCTCCGTGCCCTTGGGCACGGAGTCGAGGATGGCCTGCTTCATCGCCTCGTAGGTCACGACGCGGCTCACGGCCGCGACGAACCCGAGCATCACGATGTTGGCCACTATCTTCTTGCCCAGAGTCTCGCTGAGGCGCGTCGCCGGGATGCTGTAGACCTCGATGTCGTCCCGGGGGCGCGTGAGAGTCACGAGCGCCTCCTCTATCATCAGGATGCCGCCCGGCCGCAGCATGGGGACGTACTTCTCGTACGCGCCCTGGGACATGGTCATCATGAAGTGCGGGTGCTCCACGTAGGGGTAGTCGATGTCCTCGTCCGAGATGATGACGTTGGCGCTGCACGCGCCGCCGCGGGCCTCGGGGCCGTAGGACTGCGTGAAGGCGGCCCTCTTGTCGGTGAACAGCGCCGCCGCCTTGCCCAGGATGAGGCCGCCCAGGATGATGCCCTGGCCGCCGAAGCCCCCGAGCAGGACCTCGGTCGCCTCCTTGCCGCCTGCCGTGGGAGCCCCCTTCCCCTCCGCGTGGTGCTGCGGCTTGCCCTTGTGCTCGGCCATGGTCACACCACCCTCTTGGCGCGCGAGACGCCCTCGAGCATGGTCCTGTAGTAGGTGGTCTTCTGGATGTCGACGAACTTGCCGAGGACGATGCGCGAGTGGAGGTCGATGGTCGCCTCCGCCGGCTCGATGTTGTGCATGATGACGGAGTTGTCCTTGTAGAACCGCATCTCCTCGAGGCCGGTGCCTATCTTGTTGGGGCGGCCGTAGCCGGTGGGGCAGGGCGCCAGCACCTCGATGAAGCTGAAGCCGTACCGCGTGAGGGCCTCGGCCATGGTGCTGATGAGCTGGTTGGCGTGGAGCGTCGTCCACCGCGCGACGTAGGTCGCGCCCGCCGCGTAGGCCATGTGGGAGAGGTTGAACGGGTGCTCGTAGTTGCCGTAGGGCGACGTCGACGAGCGGGCGTGGAGCGGCGTGGTCGGGCCGAGCTGGCCGCCGGTCATGCCGTAGTTGAAGTTGTTCACGCAGATGACGACGAGGTCCAGGTTGCGCCGCGCGGCGTGGATGAGGTGGTTGCCGCCGATGGCGAACAGGTCCCCGTCGCCCGAGAACACCACCACGCGCATCTTGGGCCTCGCCAGGGAGAGGCCCGTGGCGAACGGGATGGCGCGGCCATGGGTGGTGTGGAAGGAGTCCATGCTGAGGTAGCCGGCCACGCGGCCGGTGCAGCCGATGCCGGACACTACCGCGATGCGCTCGCGCGGGATGTTGGCCTTCTTGACGGCCTCGATGAAGTAGGACGTCACGGAGCCCAGGCCGCAGCCCGAGCACCAGATGTGGGGCATGCGCCCTGGTCGCAGCCAGTCCCACCTCGGGTAGACGGTGGGCCCGTCCTTCTCGTGCACCATCTCGGACTGCTCGGCGCCGGCCTCCACGGCGACCGAGGCCTCCGCGACGTCCGGGTCGGGGCTCACTTCCTCACCTCCTCGATGGCCGCCAGGACCTCCTCGGGCTGGTGGATGCGGCCCGAGCAGCCGATGTGCCTCACCGGCGCGCGGCCGGCCACCGCGCGCTGCACCTCCAGCGCCACCTGGCCCATGTTGATCTCGGGCACGACGAAGGCCTTGACCCTCCCCGCGAGGGCGGCGATGGCCTCCTCGGGGAACGGCCAGAGCGTCCGGAGCCGCAGCATGCCGGCGCGCACTCCCCGCTCGCGCGCGAGCTTGACGGCGCGCTTGGCGGGCCTGGAGGTGATGCCGTAGGCGATGACGACGACCTCTGCGTCGGCGAGCATGAACTCCTCGTTGTCGATGATCTCGTCTCTGAACTTGACTATCTTGTCGTTGATGCGCTGCAGCATCGCCTCATGCGCCTCGCTGGTGATGACGGGGTAGCCGCGCTCGTCGTGGGTGAGGCCGGTGATGACTATGCCGTAGCCCTCGCCCGCGGAGGGCATCGAGGGCACCAGGTCGTCGCCGACCCCGTAGGGGAGCCACTTGTCGGGCGGCACGGTGGGCGCGCGGCGCGCCACGAGCGCGATGTCCTCCGGCTTCGGGATGGTGACGAGCTCGGTCATGTGGCCGATGGACTCGTCGGTGAGCAGGATGACGGGCGTGCGGAACCGCTCGGAGAGGTTGAACGCACGGACCGTCAGGTCGAAGGCCTCCTGGGGGGATTGGGGGCTGAGCGCGATGGCCTGGATGTCGCCGTGCGTGCCCCACCGGGCCTGCATGACGTCCGCCTGGCCCACCAGCGTGGGCAGTCCCGTGGATGGCCCGCCGCGCATGACGTCCACGACCACGGTCGGGGTCTCCGTGACGTAGCCCAGGCCGTAGTTCTCCATCATGAGCGAGAATCCAGGGCCCGAGGTCGCCGTCATCGTCCTGAGGCCGCCCCACGCGGCGCCGAGGATGGCGGCCATGGAGGATATCTCGTCCTCCATCTGGATGAAGATGCCGCCCACCTGGGGCATGCGGTCGGCCATGTGCTCGGCTATCTCGGTCGCGGGCGTGATGGGGTAGCCCGCGAAGAACCGGCAGCCGGCCGCGAGCGCGCCCTCCGCGATGGCGAAGTCGCCGTTCATGAACCACCGGCCGGTCATGGCGTAGTCTGCCCTCATGCGGACGCCTCCTCCTTGGGAGCGGCCTTGGGCTTGGAGGGCTTGCCCTCGACCTCGTACCTCTCCACGAAGATGGCGAAGTCGGGGCAGATGCGCTCGCACATGCCGCACGCGACGCACACCCCGCCCTCGACCACCTTGGGCACGTGGTAGCCCTTGGCATTGAAGTCGTCCGAGACCTCCAGCACCTGCTTGGGGCAGAACTCGACGCAGAAGCCGCACCCCTTGCAGCGGTCCTGGATGAGATGCAGCCGGCCGCGGGGCGACTTGTACTGCTCCATATCGAGCGGTTTCCTCCATTGCTTCACGGCATCACGCTCCCCGACCGGCCCCTCGGGGGCGGTGGCCCGGGAGCGGTCCCGGGCTCGCCCTGGGGGGCCAGCTTGGTGAGGGTGGGCGGATGGCCAAGGCATGTTTAATATTTTATCGTGTGGTGCCGCAACGTGGGGTCCGGGACGCGTCCCGGGTGCCGAGCCAGCCGTCGCCCGACCCCGTCAACGTGGGGTCCGCAACCCCATGTCGAGCAACGGGCATCATATAACACTCGACCACGCCGAGGGGGGTGGCCGACGGGGCCCCTCCGAGCGGGTGCTCTGCCTCTGTGGGCGCACATGCTGCCGTGATCCGATGGTTTGAAGGCTCGGCCTGCCGAAGGGCGGTTCAGTCGAGGACAGCTCATGGACGATGAGGGAACCGCGCACCGGCCGGCTTTGATGGTCGAAGAAGAACCGAGGGCCGCGAACTGAGCTGGTAGGGGCAAAGATGACTGGATATCGGTCAGACGGAAGGGAGGAATCTCCCATTCGTATCCCTATGGGTTGAACGGCATCTCTTGGCGACCCGGTGGCCATCGACCTCGATCTCAGGGACCTCTCTCTCCGAGCAGCCATCGCCAGAGCGGTTCGAAAACGACGGTCCTTCCCCCGACGGTCGTCGTCTCCCCGTGGTCCCACGTGATAACCCGGAGGGCGTCGCACTCCAGCTCGTCCGAGGCCTTGAAGAGGGGGGTCAGCTCACGGTCGCGGGTGGTGGGCCTGCTCACATCGTACGAGCACTGGATGAGCTCGCTCACCTCCGTCCGAGCGGTCACGGCGAAGTCGACCTCCCTCCCCTCGGCATCCCTCCAGTAGTAGATGGCGCGCGTGGGGTCGTCCAGCAGCCTTCTGGTCAGCTCCACCGCGACCGCGCACTCCATCAGGATGCCCATGTCCCGAGATTGCAACCCCCTCTGCTGGGCGAGGTATCCCGTGTCTATCGGGTAGACCTTCGGGAGGCTCTGCTGCGTCTCCTTGAGCCGGTGGCTGAACCGCCTAACCGCCAGTACCGAGAAGGCGTCCTCGAGGTGCGAGAAGTAGCCGTAGAGCGTGTTCTTGCTCACCATGTGGCCCTGGCCCTTCAGGTACTTGTGGAACGCGTGAAGGGAGAACGGCGTGGTGACGGAGGACATCAGTGCGTTGTAAAGGGCTCGCAACACCATGATGTTCTCGACACGGTGCCGCTCGATGACGTCCCTCATCAGCATGACGTCCACGTAGTCGTCGAGCACCCGGTGCCTTGACCGGGCGGGCTCCTTGCAGACCTCGGGGAATCCGCCGTACCGGAGGTACTCCCCGAGCATGCTCAGCATGTGGGAGAGGTCCCTCGAGGACGGACGAGTCGTGACCTGCGCGCCTCTCGCGCGTAGGTACTCGCTGAAGGAGAAGGGGAGCAGGACGTAGGTCATGCTCCTCCCCCGCATGGCGCTCGCGACCTCCGTGCGCAGGAGGCTCGATGACGACCCGGCGATGTAGACCTGGACGTTCTCGGTGTCGAGCACCCTGCGGACGAACCTCTCCCAACCGTTCACGAGCTGGACCTCGTCCAGGAAGAGGTAGGTCTTCTGGTCCGCGCTCTCGGGCAGGAGCTCCCGGAACGTCCTCAGGACGAGGTCCAGGTCCTCCAGGTCGGGGGGGAAGAACCGGTCGTCCTCCAGGTTGATGTAGAGGGTCGGGGCTCTCCCCTGGTCACGCAGGCCCAGCGCCCTGTGGCGCAGGAGGGAGGTCTTGCCTGCCCTCCTCGGGCCGATGACCGTCACGCATTTCCGGGAACGGGGCTCGACGATCTCGAGGTCCCTCTTGACGAGACCGGGTTCCTCGCTCTGTTGGAAGTCCTGTACGAGCCTGACTGCGAGGTCCTTGTCCATGGTATTATAGATAGGGAAACAAATAGATAAAGTTTCCCTTTGGACTGAACTTCCTGGGGGCAAGAGGCTCGACGGGCTTGTATATCCGAAGGCCGCATCGCTGCGGGACCCGAACGGCAGGCCGCCCCGGGCCCGAAACGGCCAAGAGGGGAGGTCCATGGCCCATCCATCCGCGGTCCCTCGAGTGCACCCAAAGCCTAAAAGGGGGCATCCCGATGCGACCATGCACGACCGGGTGGAGAAGATGCAAACCCTTTCAGACATCAAGGAGATAAAGCTGGAGCAGCTGAGGCCCAAGGCGTTCATCGACGAACAGGTCGCGGCCATCAGGAAGGCGGTCGGAAAGGGCACTGCCATCAACGCGCTGTCGGGCGGCGTGGACTCATCGGTCGTCACCATGATCGGCCACAGGGCGCTCGGCGACCGGCTGAGGACGGTGTTCGTCGAGAACGGCATAATGCGCGAGGGCGAGCCCGAGCACATCGTGAAGCTCTTCGGGCGCCTCGGCGTCAGGGTCGAGCTCGTGGATGCGCGCAAGGAGTTCTTCGGCGCGCTCAAGGGCCTCACGGACCCGGAGGAGAAGCGCGAGGCCATCACCCAGACCTTCTACAAGACCGTGTTCGGTCGCATCGTCCGGGAGAGCAAGGCCCACTACCTGCTGCAGGGCACGAACTACACCGACGTCGAGGAGACCGTCGCGGGGGTCAAGCGGCAGCACAACATACTGGAGCAGATCGGCATCGACACCCAGAGGCAGTTCGGCTACAAGGTGCTCGAGCCCATCATCCAGCTGCGCAAGACGGGCGTGAGGAAGGTCGCGAGGTCCCTGGGGCTGCCCAAGGAGATCCACTCGCGGCCGCCCTTCCCGGGCCCGGCACTGGCCGCAAGGGTCATCGGGGAGGTCACGCCGGAGAGGGTCGAGCTCGTGAGGAAGGCCACCGCCATCGTGGAGAGGGAGCTCGGGCGGTCGGGCGCGTTCCAGTACCTCGCTATCCTTCACGAGGACAAGGTCACCGGCCTGCGCGGCAACAGGCGCGACTTCGGCCACCAGGTCGAGCTGCGCTGCTGGGACAGCACCGACGCGGTCACGGGCACCCCCACCGAGCTGCCCTTCGCCAAGCTCACCAAGTTGGCGAGCAGGATAACGACCGAGGTGCCCGGCGTCGTGAGCGTGACCTACAACGTCACCGCGAAGCCACCGTCGACCATCGAGGCGGTGTGAGGCCAGGCCAGGGATGAGTTGCAGGGATCCCCGCCAAGCTCAGCCCACCCGTCGCGCAAGGAAGCATTGGATTAAAGCATTTGAACCGCGGTTCATGAACCACGATTCACAGACGTTCCTCGGCGCACCGGGCCGCGGTCCTCGTCCCCTTTTCCGGTCTTGGCCCGTCGCCCGGCGCGTCCGCGCGCCCGCCGGCCCGGGGGTGCCACCATCCTCACGATGTCATCGGGCGTCAGGACCTCGACCTCGTCCGTGTCGATGCGCTCGCGCGAGACGAAGACCTTCCGGCACCTGAGGTCCTCGACCTTGCTGAGGAAGTGGGACACGTCACCCTTCGTGGCCCTGCCCCACTTGACCTCGCCGACCAGCTTGGGCCTGTTCCTGACGGTGACGAGGAGGTCGAGCTCGTTGTCGTATGCCTTGTAGAGCTCCTTGCGGCCCCCCAGCGCCTCGGCGAACAGGTCGGCGAGGAAGCCCTCGATGCCGAGCCGGAGGCGCGCCTCGACGGTCGGAGCGACCTCGCTGTAGGTGACATCCCTGTCCGAGAACCCGTACCGCGAGTCAAGGTAGTAGTACAGGCCCATGGGGAAGGATGGCATCGAGTAGATGAACTTCTTCGTGCCATAGGCACGGGTCCTCTCGAGCAGGCCCATTCCGACCATGTTGTTCATGTACGGCAGTACGTTGGCCGATGCGCCGGTCCTGACTATCCCCCTCGAACCAAGGATCTGGGCGATCTCCCACGTGTCCTGGTGGCCCCCGCCTATGAGCGAGAGGATGGCCGCGTAGACCTGGGTGAGGCTCCTCTCCTCGTCCATGAATATCTCGCCGACGAGGGCAGGGACCATGAGGCGCAGCCCCGCCACGAACCGTTCCATGAACGGCTCGCCGTCGAGGATGGTGGTGGTCCAGGGGTCCCTCAGGATGGGGGCAAGCCCCAGTGCGTGTTCGCCCGTCATAGGACCGGAGAGAGATGCAAGCAGGTCGCTGGGCCTGACCAGGTCAAGGCGGGATGGGATGACAAGCCCCAGAAGGGGGGAGTTGCGGCCCATGAACTCCTCGGTCGTCCGCATGCTTGACCCCGAGAGTATGAGCCTGCCGCTCGGGTGCGCGCGGGCGATGTCCTCCAAGGGCCTGACCGGCAGCCTCTGGAACTCGTCGACCACGCATGTCTTGCCCTCCCGCAGCATTCCAAGGACCACCTCCGTGAAGGTCTCCAGGCGGTCGATGCGACCCCCTGGAAGGGCGGGCGAGTGTACCGTGCGGTCGGAGTTCACCGAGAAGTAGGCGTCATGGTCGATGTAATGCAGCAGCATGTAGGTCTTGCCCACCTTCCGCCTGCCGTAGACCATGGTCCAGCCGGGGTTAGCATTGATGAAGTCCGCCTCGGACCTTTTTATACTGATTTGAACCATGGTTCATGAATGGTGGTTCAAATATTTATATATTGCCGATAAAGGACAGGCGACATGATGTCTGGGTGGCAGGATACGCCCGACCATTGAAAGACAGGTCCCCGATGGCGTGGCTAGGGCGGATGCGAAACCAGTGGTCGTTGAACCCGTGGGGACGATAGCCTCGTCCTAATCCCCTTGCTATTGCGCATTGCGCCATCAAACGCGACAGGCTATTGGAACCCCATGCATGGGCGCGTCCCACGTGCGGGAGGTTTGTCCACAGTCAATGTCCGTCGACCGATGGTTGCCCAGGGCAATCATTCTTATATACACCCCCGTGCATGGAAGGCGCGATGGACGAGGACGACTTCGAGCGGCGCGTCGCGCGCGTGCGCGCCTTCAACCGGTTCTACACCGAGCGCATCCGCGTGCTCGACGAGTCCTTCCTCGGCAGCCCCTACAACCTGACGCAGGCGCGCGTGCTGTACGAGCTCGCGAGCCGGGGCAGGACCACCGCCACCGAGATTGCCAAGGAGCTCGAGCTCGACAAGGGCTACTTGAGCCGCCTCCTCGCGGGGATGAGGAGGAAGGGACTGGTCGCGAGGGGCGTCTCGCGCAAGGACGGAAGGCAGAACGTGCTGTGGCTGACCAAGAAGGGGTGGGCGGCGTTCGAGGACCTGGACGCGCGCTCCCGGGCCGACATCGGCGGGTTGCTGAGCGCGATGGGCGCGAAGGACCAGCGCCGCGTGGTCAGGGACATGGCCGAGGTAGAGCGCCTGTTGAGTGCCAAGCGCAATGGGCAGGACGGCGTCACCGTCCGGCCCCACCTCCCGGGGGACCTGGGCTGGATCGTCTCGCGCCACGGCGCGCTCTACTGGGAGGAGCAGCAGTGGGACGAGCGGTTCGAGGCCCTCGTCGCCAGGGTCGTCGCGGACTTCGCGGACGCGCAGGACGCGGCGCACGAGCGGTGCTGGGTGGCCGAGCTGGGCGGCGAGCGCGTGGGCTCGGTGATGATAACGAAGGCCGCCGAGGACGATGACGTGGCCAAGCTGCGGCTGCTGCTCGTCGAGCCGCGTGCGAGGGGAAGGGGCATCGGATGGCGGCTGCTGGAGGCGGCGCTCGCCTTCGCGCGCGAGGCCGGATACGGGAGGGTCTCGCTGTGGACGATCAGCAGGCTCGGCGCGGCCCAGCGGCTCTACGAGCGCGCGGGGTTCAGGAAGGTGCACGAGGAGCCGCTCGAGGCCTTCGGCCACCGGCACACGTCGGAGACGTGGGAGCTCGACCTGTTGCTGTGAGCGAGGGGCCGAGAAGGTAGGTGCGAGCGGCGGGATTTGAACCCGCGTTATGAGCTTGGCAAGCTCAAGTGATAACCAGCTACACTACGCTCGCAGCCAAGGTATATCGGGAACGGGGCTCCCCCTATATAAACGCTGCGCGGCCATCGCCAGCATGGCTCACGCGCCATCGGGCGGGGGCGCACCTTCGCCGCTGCCTCCGACGACCTCGTCGGGCACGGCCGCCTCCGGTCCGGCACTCCCGGGGAGCTGTGCCCCCTCGGGGGCGGGTTCGGCGATCGCGGGGGGCGACATCCTGCCCCTCATCATCAATAGGACCACGACGAGCACGACTAGCAGCACCGCGACCACGGCACCGATGACGAGGCCTCTCCCGATGCCGCCGCCCCCGTCCCCCCCATCCCCGCCCGCCTCCACGATGGTGACCTTGGCCGTCCACGTGCCCTTGTCGCCGTCCCCGTCGGTGACGGTGAGCACGACGTTGTACTCCCCGACCATCGCGTAGACGTACGCGCCCGTTGTGCCCACGACCCTCCCGCCGTCGCCCATCGCCCACGTGTAGGTGAGCCCGTCCACGTCCCACGTGTCGTCGGTGGAGCCGGCCGCGCTCAGCTGCAGGGACTGCCCGACCTTGGCATGGAGCGGGGTGACGTTGCCCCGCGCCAGCGGGGGCCGGTTCGTGACGAGGATCTCCAGGCCGATGCTCGACCTCGCACCGTCGTCGTCCACGACGGTGAGCTGCACCATCTGGAGCCCCGACTCCGTGAACGTGACAGTGACGTCGCGGGCCTCCCGCACACCGCCCAGGCCGAGGTCCCACACGTAGCGCAGCGATGCCAGGTCCGTCGGCGTGTCGACCGAGTCCTCGCCCGTCAGTCGCACGGACGCGCCCTCCACCACCTGCATGAGGTCGGCCTTCGCCACCGCTATCGGCGCGACATTGGACACGACGACGGTGTGCACGAGGTCGCCGACCTCGCCCTGGTCGTCCCTGACCGAGACGACGACGTCGAACTGGCCGGACCTCACGAACGTGTGCCTGGCCGAGGGGGAATCCGACCATTGCGACGACGTGCCATCGCCCCACTGGAACCAGAACTCGTGCGAGGGCGCGTCGCTCGGGGTGTCCGTCGCCTCCGCAACGAGCTCGAGCTCCTCGTCCTCCAACGACATGGACGGCCCCGTCACGGTGACCGTGGGCGGGACGTTGATGACGCGGACCTCCGCGGTCGCGGACCCGTCGC
Source organism: uncultured Thermoplasmata archaeon (assembly GCA_964353355.1). GTDB lineage: Archaea > Thermoplasmatota > DTKX01 > DTKX01 > CAYGVT01. Next base: position 46,307 of record CAYGVT010000154.1, read on the forward strand.
CCCCGTCGTCGTCGTAGGCGTGCAGCGTGGCGATGTAGGTCCCTGCCCGCGCGTAGGAGTGCGTCGCGGTGGGGTCGGTCTGCGCCATCGAATGGCCGCCGTCGCCCCAGTCCCACTTGAAGACGAGCCCGCGCGCGAAGTCGCTCGGCGTGTCCTCGCCGCGCCCGCTGAAGTCGCCCTCCTCGTCCTCCTCGAGCTCGGCGTCGCGGGCGTGGGCGGCCACGACGGGCACCAGGTTCGAGACGTCAACGGGCGCCTCCGCGGTCCCGGTCGCGCCGTCGTCGTCGGTGACCGTCACGTGGACCGTGTGCGTCCCCGATGTGCTGAAGGTGTGCGAGACCAGCGATGGGACGGGGAACGGGCCCACGAGCACGCCGTCGCCGAAGTCCCATTTGGCCACGAGGCTGCCGTTGTCCGAGGGCGTGTCGTGCGAGGGGGCCGCGGAGAAGACCACCATCTCGTCCTCGGCCGCCTGCTGTGGGGCGATGATGACCGCGACCGGCGGCACGTTGCGCACGACCACGTCCACCTCGACCGGGGCGCTCTCGAGCCCGTAGCCGTCGCGGGCCACGGCCCTGACGTGGTATGTGCCGGCCCGTTGGTAGGTATGCGTCCCGGAGGCTGACGCCGTGGTGGTGTGGTTGGCGTCACCCCAGTCCCACGCGATGCTGTGAAGGTCCCCGTCGGCATCGGACGCGTCGAGCTCGACGCGCACCTCCGCGTCCTCGTCGACGGGCCGGGGCGCGACCTGCCCAAGCGTTGCCACTGGCGCCCGCGCGAGGTACGTGCGCATGTGGATGTCTTTGTTGCCGTGCCGGGCCCCGTCGGTCTCCCACGCCACGTACACGCGGCCTGTCGCGGCGTCGACCGCGACGCAGGGCTGCTCGTCGGAGGCAGGCCCGTCGGCGACCCAATAGGGCCCGTACCAGAGGGTGCCGTCGAACCGCATCATGACGATGTCCTTCTGGCCCCCGCGGGTGGTCTCCCACGCGACCCAGTAGTCGCCCTGGCCGTCCGAGGCCACCGATGGCTTCATGTCGGACGCGCCGTGCGGCGAGAGCACGAGCTCGGGGCTCCACGTCGAGGGGTCTGCACCGGCCGTCCTCCACCTCACGGCGATGTCGCGGTTGCCGTTCCTCGTGGTCTCGTAGGCCACGAGCACGCGCACGTTCCCGCCCCCGCTCGAGGCTATGGCGGGCCGCACCTCGTCCGCGCCCCCGGAGGATGTGAGCATGACGGTGCGGAAGAGCCCCGCGGAGTTGCGCGCCTCCGCGACCACGTCCCATTGGGCGTTGCCGACCTCGGTCTCGTAGACCACCCAGAAGAGCGAATCGCCCTCGGGGGCTGCCTGGGGCCCGCCCCACCAGGCCTGGCTGCCCGTCGTGGTGGCCATGGTCGCGTTGCCAGTGTCCCAGCCGCTCCCGCCGCGCGCGGCCATGCGCACGTCGCACCGCTGGAACGGGATGTTGTTCATCTGGTTGCCGCCCTGGTAGAAGTCGAAGTGCGTGTTGCGGAAGACCGCGCGCACCGCGCCCGCGGCCTGGAACACGTCCGGGGCCTGGTCCGAGTCGTTGTACTCCTCCGCGAGCGTCACGCGCGCGCGCGGGCTCCACGCGCCCGCGTCCCACGAGCGCGTCCACACGTCGAACTTCTCGCCCCAATAGTAGATGGCGGACCGCGTGCGGAAGTAGTCGTTGAGCTCCTCGATGCTGCTCGAGTAGACGAGGTGGACCTTGGTGCCCACGGCCACGAGCGCGGGGTCGACCGCGTAGTGGCTGCCAGTGACGAGCGTCTCGACCGCGCCCCACGTGCCGGTCGCGGGGTCGTAGGCCGCGCCCTCGATGTCGATCTCCTCGAGGCCCTGCACCGTCTCCCACGCGGCGTACAGCCGGCCGTCGGGGCGCACGACCAGGTCGACCTGGTGCGATGAGTGGAGGCCGGTCGTGGCGGCCGTGGGCTCTGACCACGGCGGCCCCTCGGGGGCCACGGTCACGTCGACCTCGACCGCGTTGTTCCACTCGTCCATCTCGGTGACGTTCCCGTCCGCGTCGACGGTCGCGACGAGGCGACTGCCGGGCCGGCCCGACCACCCCCACGTGTCCCAGGCGAGGGTGACGGGGTCGTCCCCGCCGATGGTGCCCGCGGCGAGCATGGCGGAGCCGACCGTCACGTTGACGGCGCCCTCCGGGCCGTCGTAGGAGGCGTTGAGCGTGACCCTGACCGTGGCGGCGGTCACCTCCTTCCCGAGGTGGACCTCCACCTGCGCCAGCTCGCCGTCGACCGGGTGGGCGGGGTCCAGCTCGATGGAGGCGACGCGCAGGTCGGTGGGCGGGATGACCTGGAGCGGGAACCTGAGGAAGCCCGCCAGGATCCAGTACATGCCGGGGTCCGACTGGTAGGGCACGAGCCACATGACCTCCCGGCTGCGGTACGTCATCGCGGTCATGGGCTGCATGACGAAGCCCGAGCTCGTGCCGGTCTGCGAGATGAACGTGCCCGCGGAGACGCTGCGCTCGTACGTGTTGGCCGTGATCATCGCACGCGTGACGTACTCCCCCGCGGCATCGTCGTAGGGGTAGTAGGACACGTTCCCGCCCGAGTAGGGGAAACGGTCGCCCCAGTACTCCTGCTTGTAGGCCAGGCGGTCGAAGTCCGGGATGTAGCGAAGGAGGGCGTCCCCGGTTCGGGGGTTCCCGAGCGCGTACCATCCCCAGAACTCGGTGCCGTATCCCTCGACCACGAACGGGCCGTCGTTGCCGTCCTTGTCCCGCATGAGGCGGTAGCTGCCGTTGAGCAGGGGCTGCAGGTTGTAGTGCCCCTTGTAGGGGGTGGTGTTCCCGTCGTTGCGGTAGAGCTGCAATTTCCCGTCCTGGTTGCCCATGACGACGTCCAGGTCACGGTCCCCGTCGACGTCTGCCATGACCGGAGTGCTGTTGGCGGACACCCACGCGCCCGCCCAGGGGCCCGCGAACCACGCGACGTCGAGGTAGGTCCACGCCGGGGTGCGGCGGTCCCCGTCGTTCCTGAAGTAGGTTATCTTGCCGTCGTCCGAGCCGATGAGCAGGTCCTTGTCGCCGTCCCAGTCCACGTCGGCGAGCGAGGGGGCCGACCACCGCTCCGCGGGGCTCCTCGTGGGGCCCGAGTTGAGGTGGCGCACCCAAGCGTCGTCGGGGTTCCACCGCGGGAGCGAGGCCGTGCCCGTGTTGGGCATGCAGCTGAGGGACCCGTCCGCGAGCCCCACAAGCAGGTCGAGCAGGCCGTCGCCGTTGGCGTCGCCCAGCCATGGGGCGGTGGAGTCCCCCATGTCCAGGCGGTCGAAGAACCCCATCCATTCCGCCCACTCCGGGGGACCGGGCGGGGGGCC
>CAYGVT010000155.1:0-46979 GCA_964353355.1 uncultured Thermoplasmata archaeon
GCTCCTCGGCGAGAGCCTCTCGGCTTTCCACCGGCGCCTGCTCGACAGCCCCTTCGAGGCGATCGATCTTGGGTTCAGGTACGAGAAGGAGACGAACACGGTCATCGGCCCCAGCTACCAGGCCCTTTGGCACTTCGGCAATGTCAGGTTCGACGTCGAGGAGCTGGACGCGCTCCTCGACGCGCTCGCCCACGAGAACGCGAGGCTCGGGCAGCGCCTGGGCCTCGGCATCGGGGAGCGGACGGCCACGGATGCCACGCCCATCGAGACGTGCCGCGACGACCCGACGGGCACCTGGAACGGGCACTACAAGAGGCGCATGGTGAAGCTCGTGCTCACGCAGGACGTGGGAACGTGGCTGCCCCTGGCATGGAAGGTCATCGGAGGCACGCAGAGCGAGGGCGACATCCTCATCGAGATGCTCGAGAAGGCGAGGGGGCGGCTCGGCCAGGGAGCGATGGACGAGACGTTCTTCGACGGCGGCTTCGCGAGCAACGAGAACCTGGCGAGGGTGGCGGTGCTCCTCGGGCTGAGGGCGCGGTACAACATCTCGGAGGGCTGGGTCGGGAACGTGAGGTTCCCCCGCGACGGGCCAGGGGCGGGGGAGCGGAGCCCCGCGGAGGAGGTCGAGCGGCTCTACGAGGAGCGGTGGGAGGAGGGCTGGTACCGCCCCGGGGCGTCGCTCGAGTACAAGATGCAGTGCCTCGTGAGGGCGGGGGAGTGCGAGGCGGTGGCGATGCACTTCCGCAACGCGTACATCGCGGCGTACGAGGAGGCCCCGGAGGGCACGCTGGACGAGTACCACGTGCGCAACAACATCGAGGCCGAGAACGGGCATCTCAAGGAGCACTACGACCTCGAGCGGGGTCTGAACGTTGTCGGGGAGCGGGCGATATCACGCCATCTGCTCTGGACGCTGATCGCGGCGCACATCGTGGCGATGGTGCGTCTCCAGCACGGGGTGAAGCGCAACCTGCTCTCGACCACGCACATCCTGTAGACAAGGAAAACGAGATATCAGGTTCGGATTTACGAGGTGGCCACAATGTAATCTCCAATAGATTCGAGGGGCGATTGGAAGGGCCCGGATTGTACCGGGGCGTAGGGCCAAACTTAAGAACCCCGATGGGCATATCAGGGCCGTTCGTTCCGGGGTAAGTGGATGTCTCCCGTTCACGAGCCAGAGGCAGACATGGGTGGCGCCGAGGGGCCCGATGTCCCGCGCCCGACGGACCTGTCGAAGGCCGCGATGCTCAGGCTCAAGGGCGACAGGTGCGTCCGCGACGGCGACCTCCGCAAGGCCGTGCGGCACTACCAAAAGACGCTGCGTCTCAACCCCCATGACCACGTCACCTGGAACAACATGGGCGTCGCGCTCGCGCGCGTGGGCGAGGTCAAGGAGGCCATCGACTGCTACACCTCCGCGCTCAAGCTCAAGCCCCACTACGAGAAGGCCTGGTACAACAAGGGCAAGGCCTTCCAGCAGCTGGGGATGTACCAAGGGGCGCTGGTGTGCTACGGGAGCGTCCTCAAGATAAACCCCAAGGCGACCTCGGCCTGGATAAACATGGGCGTCGTCCACCGCGAGATGGGCTCGTACGAGCGGGCGCTCGAGTGCTACGAGCGCGCGCTCGAGATGAACCCGGCCTCGGCCGTGGCGTGGAACAACCTGGGCGTGCTGCTCAGCCGCACCGGCAACCTCAAGCGCGCGCTGCAGTGCCTCAACAAGTCGCTCGAGTGCGACCCCGGCCTTGAGGAGGCCGAGGAGGAGCGCGAGCGTGTCATCTCGAGGATGGGGGCCCAGAGGGACGCGCCTCTGCCCGATCAGACCACGGGCACGAACGAGACGGGCGAGTCGGGCGCCGAGTTGAAGTCGATGTAGAGTATCTCGGTCTCGGGCTCGACACCGTATAGGACGAACGAGTTGTTTAAGCGCGCGAGCCGTAGGTGGATGTCCGACGCGTTCGCCACCCGCTGCGTCACGTCGCCCAGCCCGGGCTTGGCCACCGACAGCAGCACGCCGCCGTCGGCCCTGACGGACTCGGACACGAGCGAGATGACCTCCCTGTAGGCCTCCTCGCCGAAGCGCGACTCCTGGGTCTCGAGGCCCACGAGCCGCAGCGCGCCCGCGCCCGTGCGGTCGTGCAGCGCGCGCGCGGCCTTGTCCCAGATGCCGAAGTCCTTGAGCGCGTCTTGGTACTCCAGCGCGACTATGTAGGGCTTGGTCTGCTCGCGCGAGGGGTTGATCTTCTCCGCCACGCGCATGAAGTCGTTGACCAGCGCCTCCTCGACCATCCTGGAGTAGAGCCGGTGGTAGTCGTCCGCGGTCTCGCCGCCCTCGGGGACGATGAGCACGCCGCGGCGCCTGGCAAGGAAGTTGGCGGCCATCGGCGTGGTGATGACGCTCACGACGTCGTTGGGCACCGAGGGCCCGACCTCGAGCAGCGCCGACGAGCCCACGGGGATGCCGCCGCCCAGGATGGCGTCGAGCGCGTCGTGGCCGGTGGAGAAAGTCCCCTGGCGCTCAGGGCCAGGTACGAACGCGCCCCTCAGGGCGCGCGCGTGCGGCGTCGAGGGGGACAGCGCGCGGAAGTGACCGCCGTGGAGCGTGAACAGCCACCGCGACTGGCGCAGCGGGATGCCTCGTAGCTTCAGTATCTCGACCTCGCGTGTGAGGTGCCCGTCGTGCTCGCCACGCGACAGCGAGACCGCGCCGTCGACCAGGAAGTCGAGCGTGTTGTCGCCCTTGCCCTCGATGACGGCGATGACGGTGATGTTCGTCCCCTCGACGAGGTCCTTCTGGAGCGCGCCCATTATCTTGGTCACCGGCGCCTCCGACCGCTCGGCCAGGCCCTCGAGGCTGTCGACGATGACGTAGCAGCTCGCGGGCAGCTTGCGCTCGAGCCGGTCGTAGAGCTTCTGCAGGTCGGTCAGGGGGTAGTCCTGGCAGAGCATCTCCAGGCGGTCCCGGACGACCTGGCGCTTGGGCTCCTTGTCGGGATAGAGCGTCTTGAGGAAGTCGCGCGACGCGGCGAGGATCTCCCCCTTCTCGGCGACCTCCAGGAGCTCCGCCTGCGAGGGGGTGGCCTTCATGATGCGGAGCATCTCCTTGGACGCGTCCAGGATGCTCTCGCGCCACTCCTTCTCCTGGAGCCACTTGAAGTGGCTGTAGAGCGCGGAATCGGAAACGCGCGTCGAGAGGTACATCGACGTCTCGAGGGGCAGCGTCTCCTCCATGAGCTGGAGCACGAAGGTTGTCTTGCCAGTGCCCGAGCTGCCCTTGACGAGCAGCGAGCGCGCAGACGGCTCGGCCAAGAACTCCCGGACTGGCCCGGGTATCCCGGACGGCTTAGGGGGGCTGTCCCCTACCACCAATTCGTGCACCCAGTGTGCGTAGGGCTGGACGATATTTAATGCTTGCCATCCAATTCTCAGGGCCGCGTAGGCAAGCCAGCAGCCGCGGACCGGGCGTTCTTGTCGGGTGCGAGCGAACGGGGGCGCGGAGGGGCCCGGCCGTACGGTCCGACGGGGCGTCGACGGCGCTCCCGGGCTCAGTCCCAGAACCGCTTGGTGCGCGCGTAGAGGACCTCCTCGGCGAGCAGCGCCTTGAGGAACTCCTCCTCGGTCGGGTATCGCATCGCGAGCACCTTGCCCGCCTTGGCGGGGCCCACTCCTCGCGCGCTGAGCGCCATTATGCCCCGCCTGCCGTGGCCCCACACCAGGTTCGCGTTCGTGAGCAGGCGTCTGACGTGCGAGCGCTGCGCCTCGTCGAGGTCGCCGGACCTGCGCCTGCGCAGGAGCGCGAGGTCGTCCTCGGCCGACCGTGGGTGCAGCGCGGCCAGCATGACCGACCCGCACCTGGGGCACTCGAGGTCCTCGTCGACCACCTCGCGCACGACCTTCTTGCGGTGCGAGCCGCACGCGGTGCACGCGAGCACGACGCGCTCGTCCTCCAGCCGGTGGCGCATGGCGGTGATGATGGCCTCGGAGGCGCGGTCGGGCGCGACGAGCTCCCGGATGGACTGCTGGCCGAGCAATCCTATGGGCGACAGGCCCGAGGGCGACAGCGCGATGCGGCCCTCCCGCACCCCCCGCAGCACCCACTGCGCGCCCTCCACGTCCATCTTCTCGTGGAGTACCTTGTCGACGACCTCGCGCATGAGCACGGTCCCCTCGAACGAGTCCATGAGGCGGCCGAGCCCCACGCGGCGGTGGTCGGCCCCGCGCTCGATGATGCCGAACTTGCGCGCGACGTGGAAGAGCTGCCACCGCAGTATGGGGGACCGGCGCAGCACGAGGCGCATGAACGAGGGGAGCGATTCGGGGTCGAGGCTGCGCAGCATCTCGATGACCCCCTCCGGCGACACGCGCCGGGGCATCTCGAGCATGATGCGGTAGGGGTCGGTCCTGATGCCCACCGACGCGCCGAACCGCGCGGAGGCGAGCGAGGCCATGGCCCTCCCGAGGGTCTCGTTGACGCGCGAGCCGAAGCACGCGTTGACGATGACGGTCGCGTCCTCGACCTCGACTGTGACCTCGCGGTCGGTCGGCATCGGGTGGGACGCGCGCTGGGCGCGCAGGTGCCCCAGGAACTCCTCGCGCGTCGCGCGGTCGCAGGGGTAGTCCGCGAGGTCCGCCCCGGCGCGCATGCGGCCGACCTCCTGCGCCACCTCGAACGGCACGGGCAGGTCCTCCCCCACCCAGCTTGGGATGGCCCCGAGGTCGGACGAGCGCTCGACGATGATGGAGTCCTCGTCCAGGTCGACGATGAGCCAGGGCACGCCCTTGACGATGAACCTGGCCGCGGGCTCGGCGTAGTTGGCCACGAACGCCTCGTCGAGCGTGCCGATGAACGTGCGGCCCGCGATGTCGACCACGGCGAACGAGCGCTCGTCGGGGATCATGGAGATGTTGTCCTGGAAGTACCGGCGCGACGACCTGCGCGGGCCGAACCTCCCCCCCTCGCGCCACAGCACGCGGACGTTCGAGAGGAGCGCCAGCACCGACTCGAACTCCTCCCAGGTCAGGTCCCAGAAGACGTAGGCGCGCCTTATGGTCTCGTAGAACGCGCGCTCGTCCCAGTCGCCGTGCTCCAGCGTGGCGGCCACGAGCTGGTTGGCGAGCACGGACAGGGGCCTGCCGCGCACGCGCGTGGGCTCGAGCTCGCCCTCGAGCGCGCGCCGGACGATAGCGAGCGCCTCCGCGATGTCGTCGGGGTTGGTCGCGATGACGGTCCCCCGGGACGTCTCGTAGGCGCGGTGGGACGCGCGCCCCACGCGCTGCACGAGCCGCGCGACCTGCCGGGGCGAGTTGTACTGGATGACGAAGTCCGCGTGGCCCACGTCGATGCCGAGCTCCAGGGAGCTCGTGCAGATGAGCCCCCGCAGGCGGCCGCCCTTGAAGTCGTCCTCCATCGCCACGCGCACGTCGCGCGAGAGCGAGCCGTGGTGGATGCCGACCTCGGAGGAGGCCTCCTCGGGGTCGCCGCCCTCTGCCTCCATCAGCACCCTGAGCCTCGACGCGAGGATCTCGGCCGTGTCGCGCGTGTTGACGAACCACAGGGTCGCCCTGTGCTCGCGCACGATGCGGCGCGACTCGAGCAGGCACCGCACGCCCTTGTGGTCCGTGCGCAGCGCGTCGCGCAGCTCGGCGTCCGCCTCGGCCCCCGCCCCCGCCCCGGCACCCGCCCCCGCACCGCCCCCCACCTGGGGGCTGAGCACGTCGATGTCGAGCAGCTTGCGCACGTCCACGACCTCGACCGTGACCGCGCGCTCGCGGCCGCGCGCGTCCCTGCCGGCCACGAACCTGCGCACGCGCTCTGGCGAGCCCACGGTCGCGGAGAGCGCGACGCGCTGGAACTCGCGGCCCGTGATGTCCACGAGCCTCTCGAGGGCGACGGCCAGCTGCGCCCCGCGCTCGTCCGAGGCGAGCTCGTGCACCTCGTCCACGACTACCGCGCGGACCTGCGCGAGCGCGCGTCGCAGCAGCTTGCCCGTGAACATCACCTGCAGCGTCTCGGGCGTGGTGATGAGCACGTGTGGCGGCGAGCGGGCCTGGCGCATCCGCTCGGACTGGGGCGTGTCCGAGTGCCGCACGCCGACGGCCACGCCCAGCGCGCGGCCCATGAGCGCGATGCGGCGCAGCATGTCGCGGTTGAGCGCGCGCAGGGGCGTCACGTAGAGGAGCTGGAAGCCCTTATCGGCCTCCGGTTCCTTGGACGAGATGCGGGCGATGAGCCTGTCCAGCAGCGGCAGGACGACGGCCTCCGTCTTGCCCATCCCCGTGGGCGCGACGAGCAGCACGTGCTCGCCCGCGAGCACGTGCGGGAGGGCCGCCTGCTGCGCCTCCGTGGGCGTCGTGATGCCCAGCTCGGGCAGCAGCGCCCGCACGCGCGGCGAGAGGCGGTCGAACGGGGGGACGGGGTGACTGGCCATGGGATGGGATGGGAGGGGGTGGCGGTACTTAAGCTTTAGGCCACGGGCCTGCCAGCATCCAGTTTTCCGGACCACCAAAACCTCAAGTACATCCCCCGCTGTACTCGGCCGCGCCCGGACACCCCCAGGATGTTCCCAGATGGCCACGGCCGACCCCTACAGCTGGACCGAGGGGGCCAAGCAGGCCTACCCCGAGAAGTTCGCCACCGAGGAGGCGATATTCCGCCACATCCGGGCCGGGGCCAAGATATTCATCTCCACCGCCTGCGCCGAGCCCCAGTACCTCGTGCGGGCGCTCATCAAGTACGTCGAGGAGCACCCCAAGGCGTTCTTCGACACCGAGGTCCTGCAGGTGTGGACGATGGGCGTCGCGCCCTACGCCGACGAGCAGTTCAAGCAGAACTTCCGCCACAACTCGTTCTTCATCGGCAACTCCACCCGCAAGGCCGTCAACGAGGGCCTCGCTGATTACACGTCTATCTTCCTCTCCGAGGTCCCCGGGCTCATAAGGAGCTCGCTCGTCGACATCGACGTCGCGCTCATCCAGACCTCCACCCCCGACGAGCACGGCTACATGAGCCTCGGCGTGTCCGTGGACATCGTGAAGGCCGCCGTCGAGGACGCCGACCTGGTCATCGCGCAGGTCAACTCCGCGATGCCCCGCACCCACGGCGACAGCTTCATCCACGTGGGCGAGTGCGACTACCTGATGCCCCACAACGAGCCCCTGCTCACCTTCGAGACCAAGGGCGCGGACAGGGTCGCGCAGGAGATGGGCGTCCACGTCGCGCGGCTCGTCAAGGACGGCGACACCATCCAGGTCGGCTACGGCTCCATCCCCAACGCCATCCTGGCCAAGCTCAAGGAGAAGCGGCACCTGGGCGTGCACACGGAACTGCTCTCCGACGGCATCGTCGACCTAATCAGGGCGGGCGTCGTGGACAACACCCGCAAGACCGTGAACCGGGGCAAGACGGTCGCCTCCTTCTGCATGGGCTCGCACGACACCTACCGGTTCGTCGACGACAACCCCGCGATGGAGTTCCGCACCATCGACTACACCAACAACCCTCGCGTCATCGCGGACCATGACAACATGGTCGCCATCAACTCCGCCCTCGAGATCGACCTCACCGGCCAGGCCACGGCCGAGAGCATCGGCCGCACGTTCTACTCCGGCATCGGGGGCCAGGCCGACTTCATGCGAGGCTCGGTCCTCAGCAAGGGCGGCAGGAGCATCCTGGCCATCCAGTCCACCGCCGAGGGCGGCGAGACCTCGCGCATCGTGCCCACCCTCTCCGAGGGCGCGGGCGTGACCCTCACCCGCGGCGATGTGCACTACGTCGTGACCGAGTACGGCATCGCCTACCTCCACGGGAAGAACACGCGCGAGCGCGCGATGGAGCTCATCGCCATCGCACACCCAAGGTTCCGCCCCTGGCTCATCCAGGAGGCCAAGCGGCTCAACGTCATCTACAGGGACCAGGCGTACATCCCGGGCAAGCGCGGCGAGTACCCCGAGCACCTCGAGACCTTCCGCACGACCGAGGAGGGGCTCACCATCCTGCTCCGGCCCGTCAAGATATCTGACGAGCCCCTGCTCAAGGACTTCTTCTACCACCTCAGCGACCAGAGCATGTACAAGCGGTTCATCTCCACCCGCCGCGACATGCCGCACGAGCGGCTGCAGGAGTTCGTGGCCATCGACCACATGCAGGAGATGGTCATCCTCGCCACCATCGGCAGCGAGGAGAAGGAGACCGTGGTCGCCCTCGGCCAGTACGGCATCAACCAGGACGTGCACACCGCCGAGGTGGCGCTCGTCGTGCGCGACGACTTCCAGAACCTGGGCATAGGGCAGGAGGTCCTGTCCTACCTGACCCTCCTCGCGAAGAGGCAGGGCCTCCTGGGCTTCACGGCCGAGGTGCTCATCGAGAACATGGCGATGCTGCACCTGTTCGAGAAGCAGGGCTTCGACATCCAAAAGAGGAGCGAGGAGGGGGTCTACGAGCTGCAGATGGCGTTCGGGGGCGCGGGCTGATGCCAGGCCCCGAGCGTGACGACCCGCCCACGTCATCCCCCCCCACCGCCCGGCCCGACATCAAGTACATGTTCGAGCCCCGCGGCGTCGCGGTCATCGGTGCGTCCGACAACCCGAGGAAGATCGGACACTCCATCGTCGCCAACATCGTCGAGGGCGGCTACTCGGGCGGGCTCTACCCCGTGAACCCCAGGGGCGGGGAGCTGCTGGGGCACGAGATGCTCACCAGCGTAGAGGACGCGCCAGGCCCCGTGGACATGGCCGTCATCACCGTCCCCGCGGAGGCCGTCCTTGGCGTGCTGGACGGCTGCGCGCGCAAGGGCGTCAAGTTCCTGGTCATCATCACGTCGGGCTTCTCCGAGACGGGCAACTCGCGGGAGGAGCACCGCATCGTCGAGCGGGCGCGCGAGGGCGGCATGCGCGTGCTCGGCCCCAACATCTTCGGCGTGTACTCCCGCGCGGGCGCGCTCAACGCCACCTTCGGCCCCAAGGGCATCCTGCCGGGGGCTGTGGCGATCATCAGCCAGAGCGGCGCCATCGGCTCGGCCATGATAGGCAAGACGGCCGCGGAGCGCATCGGGCTCTCCGCCATGGTCTCCATAGGCAACAAGGCCGACCTTGACGAGTCCGACTGCCTCGAGTACCTCATGCGCTCCGAGCACACCCGCGTCATCATGATGTACATGGAGGGCGTCAAGGACGGCGAGCGCTTCCTGCGCGTGCTGCGCCAGGCGACCGCGCTCAAGCCCGTGGTCGTCATCAAGTCGGGCCGTTCCAAGCGCGGCGCGCTCGCGGCCGCGTCGCACACGGGCTCGCTCGCGGGCGCCGACGAGGTCTTCGACGACCTGGTCGCCCAGGCGGGCGCCATCCGCGCCGAGAACATCCAGGAGGCGCTGGACTGGTCCAAGTTCCTGGCCGAGGGCGCGGTGCCGAGGGGCCCGAGCACACTCATCGTCACCAACGGCGGCGGCATCGGCGTTCTCGCCGCGGACGCGTGCGAGAAGTACGGCGTCGGCCTCCTCGACGACGTGCAGACCATCAAGGCGCACTTCCAGTCGGTCGTGCCCCCGTTCGGCTCGCTCAAGAACCCCGTCGACCTCACGGGCCAGGCCACGGCCGACGACTACGACAAGTCCCTGGGCGCGGCGCTCGCGCTCGACAACGTCCACGGCGTCGTGTGCCTCTACTGCGAGACCGGGGTCTTCGACCCCGACCGCCTCTCCGCCATCGTCAGGGCCAGGTACGAGCAGTTCCGCGCGGTCAAGCCCATCGTCTTCTCCTTCTTCGGCGGGCAGGTGCTCGAGGACCGCGTGGCCGAGCTGCGGCACGCCGGCGTGCCGGTCTACACCGACGTCTACGAGGCGGTGTCCTGCCTCGGCGCGGCCTTCCGCCACCAGGCGGCGCGCGCCTACGCGGCCGGGGCCACGCCCTTCCAGCCGCCTCGCATCGACACGGCGGCCATACACCAGGCGATCGACGGCGCGCTTGCCGACGGCCGCACCTTCATGCTCGCGCACGAGTCGCGCGCGGTCATGGACGCGGTCGGCGTGCGCATGCCGAGGGCGCGCGTCGCGCGAAGCCTCAGCGAGGCCGTGCTCGCCGCCAAGGAGATCGGCTTCCCCGTCGTGATGAAGGTCGTGTCCAAGGACATCGTCCACAAGTCCGACGCCGGGGGCGTCGCGCTCGACCTCGACGACGAGCGCGAGGTCGTGGACGCCTACCAGGCCATCATGCAGAGCTGCCGCGCCTACGCCCCGAGGGCGGTCATGGAGGGCGTCGAGGTCATGCAGATGGTGAGGGGGGGCGTCGAGACCATCGTCGGCGCACGGCGTGACCCGTCCTTCGGCCCCACGCTCATGTTCGGCCTCGGCGGCATCTACGTCGAGGTGCTCAAGGACGTCTCGTTCCGCTCCTCGCCCATCGACAGGCGAGAGGCCCTCCGCATGGTGAGCGACATACGCTCGTACTCGCTGCTGCTCGGCGTGCGCGGCGAGGAGCGCAAGGACATCGAGGGCATCATCGACGCCCTGCTCAGGCTCGACCAGATGCTCAGGGCCTGCCCGCAGGTCACCGACGTGGAGCTCAACCCGCTGCGCGTGTTCGACCAGGGCGAGGGCGTCATCGCGCTCGACGCGCGCATCATCCTGGCCGGGCCGCCCCCGGCACCAGCGGCCAGCGGCGCGGCCGGGCATCCCAATCCTTCATCTAGTCCGACGACCGTTCACAAGGAGGGGAGCTGAGTGCACAAGCTCGTTTTCGCGTCCACGCGCAGGGGCGCCGGCAAGACAAGCACAATCGTTGGCATGGCCGAGGCCACAAGGCCGAGCTTCGGCTACATGAAGCCCTTCGGCGACCGGCTGCTCTACCGCAAGAAGAGGCTCTGGGACTACGACGCCGCCCTGGTCACGGACCTGTTCGGCCTCAAGGAGAACCCCGAGGACATCTCCATCTCGCACCAGCACTCCAAGGTCCGGTACATGTACGACGCGGACATGACCAAGGGCAAGCTCCTCGAGATGGTCACCCGCGTGGGCGCGGGCAAGGACCTCGTGGTCATCGAGGCGGGCCGCGACCTCCCCTACGGCCTGAGCGTGCACCTGGACGCGCTGTCAATCGCGCGGTGGACGGGGGGCGAGCTCGTCGTGGTGGTGTCCGGGGACGAGAACGCCATCATCGACGACATAGCGTTCCTGAGAGGCGCCGTCGACCTGTCTGGCATCAAGCTCAAGGGCGTCATCATCAACAAGGTGCTCGACCTCGAGGACTTCAAGGCCACCTACCTGGACAAGGTGACCTCGCTGGAGGTGCCCGTGCTGGGCATCGTGCCCAACGCGCCCGAGCTCACCCACATCAACGTGGGATACCTCGTCGAGTGGCTGTTCGCCAAGGTCGTGGCCGGCTCCGCGGGCCTCGGTGGGATCGTGGAGAACACCTTCGTTGGCGCGATGGCGGGGGACGCGGCGGTCCGCAGCCCGCTCTGGAAGAAGAGCGCGAAGCTCATCATCACCTCCGGTGACCGCACCGACATGATACTGGCGGCCCTCGACGCCGACACCAAGGCCGTCGTGCTCACCAACAACATCCTGCCCCCGTCGCAGATCATCTCGAAGGCCGACGACAAGGGCATCCCGTTGCTGCTGGTGGCCCAGGACACCTTCATGACGGCGCAGAAGATCGACAACATCGAGCCGCTGCTCACCAAGGACGACCACGCCAGGCTCGGGCTGCTGGCCGGCCTCGCCGAGAGGCACATCGACCTCAGGGCCCTGGTAGGCGAGTGACGCAAGAGAGTTCGGCGCCCCAAAATTGAAATACTGGCGGTCCCAATAGAAGCGCCGTGCCGTCCCAGAGCGCGGAGGACTACCTCGAGACCCTCTACAGGCTCCACCTCGAGGGCGAGCCCATCCGCACCACCGCCATCGCCCGCGCGCTCGGGCTGAGCCCGGCGAGCGTCACCGAGATGCTGCAGCACCTCGCGGGAGAGGGCTTCCTCCAGTACAGGCGGTACAAGGGCGTGTCGCTCACGCCCAAGGGCGTCGACGCGGCCACCGACATGGTCCGCCGCCGCGGCCTCCTCATGGTCTTCCTCACCAAGGTGCTGGGCATGGACGAGCGGCAGGCCGCCGGGGAGGCGCACAGGCTCGAGCACGCGCTCTCCTCGGACGTGGAGCGCCGGCTGTGCTCGCTGCTGGGCAACCCCCAGCTCAGCCCCCTCGGGGACGACCCCATCCCCCTGTGCCCGCTCTCGCCCGACGACTGCCCGACGTGCCAGCGCAAGGGCTACGTGCCCCTGGCCTCGCTCGCGGCGGGCCACCGCGGGGTGGTGCAGGCCGTCCTGGACGACGACATGGGCTCGCTCGGCCTCGGTCGCATCGGGCTCGAGGTCGGGGCGGAGCTGCAGGTGCTCAGGTCCACGGGCGAGTCCGTGTCGGTCCTCGTGCGCGGAAGGCGCGCGCGGCTCGGGTGGGACGTCGCGCAGCACGTCGTCGTGAAGCGGCTCGGCTGAGCGGTCCCGCGGGGGTGCTGGCCAATCCGAGAAACCTTATCTACCCCGAGCGCGTTCCATGTCCGGACCAGGGGGCCGCAGGCGTCGCATGCCAGTTAAGAAGTCCGCCTATCGCAAGGACCCGACGCCGATGGGCCTCAAGACCATCGAGACGGACACGCTCCAGTGGTACTCGCCCGAGCTATACGCGAACATGAACACGGGCATCTTGGAGGAGTACTTGGAGGAGCGCAACAGGCGCGAGGTCTTCGACACATGCAAGTGGGTGTGGAAGGCCGTCCTGTTCGGCATCATCGTCGGCTCGGTGTTCGCGGTCATCACCGAGTACGTGGGCCTCAAGGTGGGCATCGCCATCCCCGGCGGCGGCTACGTCGTGTACCTCGTTGCCATCGCGTTCAAGTGGGACCCACGGAAGATCAACACCGCGACGGGCGCCAACGACGCGGCCACGTCGATAGGCTCCGGCTTCATCTTCACGTTCCCAGCGCTGTACCTGCTGTACAAGCACCCCGACTACCGCGTGGGCGGCACGCCCGACAATCCCATCTTCCTCATCCAGGACATCCCCCCGCTGGGCGTGGTGATGGTGGCGACCATCATCTCGGGCATGCTGGGCACTGTCTACTTCATCATCTTCAGACGGCTGTGGCTGGTCGAGGACCCCCTCCCCGTCCCCGGCTTCGAGGCGAACATCCAGCTGCTGGAGATCGCCAACGAGGCCGCCAAGGGCACGACGAAGGCCGCCTCGAGGCAGATAAAGAACATCACCCTCGCCTCCGTGTTCGCGGCGCTCGTCGCCTTCCTCAGGGACATGCCCCTCTTCAAGGAGGAGGTGGGGAGCTCCACCTACCACATCTCCATCCTCGACAAGGCCTTCGGCGGGAGATGGTACGAGGGCGGCAACATACACGTCCCTCCCACCTGGCAGACCTGGACGACGATGGAGTTCGGCATCATCCCCATCCAGTTCGGCCTGGGCTGGTTCATGCGGTTCCGCGTCGCCTTCCTGATGTCGCTGGGCACGCTTCTCACGTGGTTCGTCATAGGCCCCATGTCCTACCTCTTCGAGACGCCCGTGTACATCGTGGGCTTCGACTTCGTGTCGGTGCGCGACTTCCCCAACCCGTTCTCGGGCAACACGCCGATCTTCGCCTCCTACGGCAACATCGGCCGCGTCATCGCCATCGGCTCCATCCTCGGCGGCGGCCTGACGAGCCTCGCCAAGATGTGGCCCGTGTTCAAGCCCGCCTTCCAGGACGTGGGAAAGGCGATGTCGAAGAAGGGGGGTCAGAGCTCCGACTTCGTGCCCGGCAAGGGCTGGTACGAGTGGCCGCTCAGCCACATCCCCTGGATGATGGGCATCGCAGCCGTTTCGCTCATCGCGCTGTTCCTCATCGGAGGCTATCCCGTCGCCCAGACGGTGCTTTTCACCCTCCTGCTCGTCGGCACGACGTTCTTCCTCGGCGCCATCTCCGTCAAGGTCATGGGCGAGACGGGCACGCAGCCCGTGTCCGGCACGAGCTTCATAGTGCTGCTCATGCTGGTGGGCGTGTTCAAGCTGCTGGGCACCCCGGACCAGCTCACCGCCGTCATGGCCATCCTGTGCACGACCATCTTCGGCTCGTCCATATCCATGTCCGGCGTGGTCATAGGCGACTACAAAGCAGCGCTTTACATCGGCAACCGCCCCTACCACCTGATGAGGTCCATCCTCACGGGCATCATCACGGGCGCGATCTTCTCCGTCGTCGGCGCAGTCATGCTCTCGGACGGCATGGCGACCATCCAGGAGAACGGCCAGCCCGTCATCAACCTGCTCGCGCCCCAGGCGAACGCGTTCGCCAAGCTGCTGCAGGCCATCCTGGGCGCGGCCTCGGCCCCGATCATGATGTACCTGGGGTTCGGCGTCGCGCTCGGCATCTTCATGGAGTTCATGACCGGCATGGGCACGGCGTTCGGGCTGGGGATGTACTTCCACCTCCAGCTGACGCTGCCGATGCTGCTGGGCGGGGCGGTGCGCGACGTCTACGAGAGCAAGTTCCTGATGCCGCGGGCCAAGAGGGAGAGGTGGGACGAGCGCAAGCTCACGATGAAGGTCCTGGACGGCTTCATGATGGCCACTGGCCTCATCATCGGTGAGGCCATCATGGGCGTCATTGTAACCATAGTGCTAATGTTCGCCTGAGCAGGGAGGTCGATGCATGGTCAAGGTGAAGGAGCGCAAGGACGAGAAGAAGGGGTGGTGGCGCACCCTGATGAAGGACTGGAGGAAGAAGGTCCTCGCCATCTTCCTGACCCTGCTGATGGTCTTCTCGGCCCTGGTGGTGCTGTTCACGAGGTAGGGCGGCTCACCGTCCTTCCTTGCCGGCCGGAGAGGGCGACCCATCGCCATCGTCCTCCACGTCCCCCTCGCCCACGTCGTCCGCCTCGTCCGCAGATTCCCCGCGCGCGATGCGCATCCTCGCGCCCAGCGAGCCCTTGGGCGTCCAGTCCTTGGGCGTGCGCTCGGACGTGTCGAAGCCCATCGCCTGCCACTGCTTGCGGCTCGTGCTCCACTCGGGGATGACGAGCCCCGCCTCCAGGCGCTGGCCGAGGGGGAAGTCCCAGGGCCGCCGCGGGAGCCGCGACACGAGCTCCCCCAGGAGGGCCTGGACGTGCGGCAGGTCCGGATGGCGGTGGTCCAGCACCGCGAGGTAGGAGATGTCGCCGCGATGGGTGAGCCGCATCTCCCAGGCGTCGAAGCACACGTCGGGCAGGGGGGCCGTCACTCGGAACCGGAAAACGTAGGCGAGCCGGGGCATCGGCAAGATGATGGCGAACCGCGAGTAGATGCGCTCGGACCTCTCGCGACCGAACGTCCAGCCCAGCTCCTCCATGGATTCCCGCATCGCCACCGCCACGTCGGTCACGGCGTTGGACATGGGCGTCTCCCACGACAGCCGCTCGGCCTCGATGCGCACCTTGGCCACGGTCAGCCCACCCCCGCACGGGCCCCGACCCCCACCCGACGGCACCGGCGGCGGACGGGGCACTCGCCGCACCGGGGGTTGCGGGGCAGGCACACACGCTTCCCGTGGTCGACGAACAGGCTGTTGAGGTCGAGCCAGAGGTCGCGGGGCACACGGCGCTCCAGCTCGCGCTCGGTCGCCTCGGGGGTCCTCGTGCGCACCCACCCGAGCCGGTTGGAGATGCGGTGGACGTGCGTGTCCACGGGTATGGCGGAGGCCTCCCCGAAGGCGTAGACGAGCACGCATCCCGCGGTCTTGGGCCCCACCATCGGCAGCGCCATCAGCTCCTCCTTGGTGGCGGGCACCTCCCCCCCGTGCCTCTCGACCAGGGCGCGCGCGGCCGCGACGACGCCGCGGGCCTTCTGGCGGTGGAACCCGATGCTGTGGATGACAGAGCCGACCTCGTCGACGTCGGCGCTCGCGAGGGACGGCGCGTCCGGCCAGCGTGCCTTGAGCGCCTTGAACACGCGCTCGGTCGTCTCGTCGCGAGTGCGCTGCGACAGGATGGTGGCGATGAGCGTGTCGAAGGGCTCGGAGTGCCCGTCGAGCATGGTGGGCCCGCGGCGCACCTGCAGCGCCTCGATGGTCCCCCGGTAGTCGGGCGTCACGGTTCGCGTGATGGCGCACCCCTCCAAAAAGCCTTCCGCCGCAGCATCACCCGGACGACCGCCTGCGCCTGGCCACGAGCACGAGCAGCAGCACCAGGACGGCGACGAGCAGGAGCAGCCCGATCCACCCGGCCGTGCGCTGCGCGGGGGTGACGTCCCCGTCGTCGTCGGGGGGCGTGGGAGGGGGGCCCTTGTGCGCGTCGACGAACAGGTCGGTGAGGGTGACATTGACGGTGGCCTCGCCGTCGAACACCGTGAGGGTCACGTTGTAGGTACCCACGTGCCCGTAGATGTGGCTGACATTGGAACCCGCCGAGGAGTTGCCGTCGCCGAAATCCCACTGGAAGTAGAGCGGGTCGCCATCGGGGTCGAACGAGCCATTGGCGGTGAAGTTGAGGGTGTCGCCCGCGTAGAGCCTGCCTGACGTCGTCAGCTCGGCCTTGGCAGTCGGAGGCGAGTTGGGTGGCGGCGGGGCCAGGATGATGACGATGGTGACGCTCGCGTTGGCCCAGACGACCGGCGGGTCGGTCGTGACCTCGAGGGTCACGACGTGCAGCCCCACCGATAGGTTGTCCACGTCGAGCTCCACCTCCCTGCCCAGCAGGCCGTCGACGTCGGAGCGCCAGGCCATGACGGTCGGGCCCACGCCGTCGCCGTAGGATTCCACGTACGAGCCGTCGGCCGAGAGGTGGACGACGGAGCCCTCGAAGAACGTCGACCGGTTCGCGGGCGCGGCGATGACGGCGACCGCGCGGGGGGGCGGGGCCTGGACGTAGATGGATACGGAGTCCTCAAGTGGACCTGGGGACCAGGGCGAGGAGGGGGGCGTGGCGCGCGCGGTAATGGTGTGCGCGCCCCACTCGAGGGGGCTGATGAGGCCCTGTGGCCCGGGGACCACCTCCGAGCCGTCGACGAACCAGTGGACCTCGAGTTCCGTGGTCACGTTCGGCGAGTACGGGTTGAGCTCTATGTGCGAGTCGCTGGCGACCGATATGTCCCCGTCGTGGGCGAACACGGAATCATCCGCCGGGCTCGTGATGGCGAACCTGTTGTCCGGGCATGGCCCAGACAGGACGGTGAAGTTTACCTCGTCGGTCACAGGCTCGTTGACGCCATCGGAAACCTCGAGCGTGAGTGTGTGCCTGCCCGCCGAGGGCTTGAACGTCATGCACCAGGTCATACCCTCCTCGACTGGAGCACCGTCAAGCAACAATGTTGCATGGATAGGATCCCCCTCTGGTTCTTCAATTAAGCAACCTGCTTCGAACCCGTCCCTGGCCGTCCATGGATCGAGGAACGTCCCCTCCCCGGGTGAGAGGAGCCACACTCTCGGGGGTTGGTTCGGGATAAGGGTCAAAGTGACCGCACGATCGGCCCCATCGAGCCACAACTTGGAAAGGTTGTACATGGTACCGAGATGGGCCGAGAGCACGTACGGCTGGTGGTCGTGCCACTCGTACTCCGCATCGATATGGTACTCCGCGACCAGCATGTCGAACGCGAGCCCGTCGGATGCGACCGTCACATCGGCGACCTCGGCCCCGAGCTCGTCCGTCGCCACGAGGGTCGCGCCCACCGCGGGCGCGCCCCCGGGGAGCTCCACGTGGACGGTCAACTGGTAGAGCTGCAATATGCTGCCAAGCCCGTTCGAGATGGCTCCTGTGCCGTACAGGTTCTCCGCCGTCACGGGCGCGCGGTGGGTCGCGACCATGCCCCAGCCCGAGTTGCCAAGGATGTTGCAGCGCTCGATGTGCGCGTCGCTCCAGGTGAGGTTGATGCCGGTTATACCGTGCTGGATGACGCAGTCGCGGATGACGGGCGTCGACCTGTCCACCACGACCGCGTCCGCGATGCCGGAGCCAATGAAGTGGCATCCATCGAGGACCGCCGCGGTGTCGTTCACGAGGCTGACCGCGCTCCCGGCGGCGTCGAGGTCCACCGTCACATCGGTGAGCGTCGGCGCGCCCGCGTCGACCGAGATCGCGGAGGCGACCGTGAGGAAGCCCGAGACCGCACAGTTCCTCACGGCCACGCTCGAGGAGTTGAGCATGAGCGCCATCGCGCAGTTCGAGAACGTGCTGCTGACGACCGTGCCAGCGCCCCCGATGTTCAGCATCCCCAACACACAGTAGGTGAACGTGCAGTCGCGCACCGTGGGAGAGGCGAGGAGCACGTTCAGCGCGGCGCCCATGTACTGGAATGCGCATCCCTCCAGCACAGGCTCCGCGAGAGCAGCGACCGACACGCCGAGCAGGCTGGGCGAGAGCAGCTGCCCGAAGGTGCAGTCGATGAACCTGGGGTTCGCGGCGATGACGAGGGCCTCGCCGCCTGAGCTGCCATAGACCTGGCACCTCCTGATGGTCGGGTCCGCGGAGGCGAGCACGATGCCCTCCACGTAGATGCCCCCGCCATTCCCCCTGACGGTGCAGTCCTCCATGTTGGGCGAAATGGAGCCGATGAGGCCTGCCGGCTCGAAGGCGACCGCGTAGCCGCGGGACAGCTCGATGGTGCTGTTGTGGACCAGCACGTTCGAGCTGCGCACGACGAGGCCTCCCAGCTGGCCGACCAGGGGGGTCGGCGAGGGCGTGCCGTCGAGGCGGCGTATGGTGGTGTGGCCGATGGTGGCGCGGCCCTCGATGGTGAGGTTGTAGTACATGTCAGGGTCGGTCGTGTCGATGGTCGAGCCTCCGTCCATGGAAAGCGAGCCCCCGCGCGCCACCAGCACGTGGAAGGCGCCGCTCCTGGGCATGTCGAGCCGCAGGTCGCAGTCCGTCAGGGAGAGCCGCCCCCCAGACTGGACCGTCAAGTTGCCGGCGACCGTGAGCGTGGCGCCAGCCTTGGACACGTCCTCGGACGCCGTAATGACCCAGTCCCCGCTCGCCGGGGGGTCCGGCGTGGCTGCCGCCGGGAGAGCGAGCGCGACGAGCGCGAGCGAGGCCGCGGCCATCACCAGCGCAGCCCAACAGACCGCCCACCCATCCAAGGATGGCTCCCCCGGGGCCAGGTCATCACCGCGCTTTCCATGGGCGCGCCCAGTAGATATCGTTTGGGGCCGCGAGGCCGGCCGAACGTCTGTCCGCAGGTGAACGCAGGGCAGTAGTTCTTATATCCCCTCCTCATGGATGGTAGCACGGGGGCAAGCTTCATAAGGGCCCCCAGGGATGACCGAACGGCTTGAAGCACTGGCATGGCGCCCGGGCCGGCACGCGCGCGGCGCGCGCGGCCGTGGTCATCGTCATACTGGCAGCCAGCGCCCTGTCCATGCTCGCGCCAAGCGCCTCGGCCCTCACCGAGTACCGCTACGAGCTCGTCATCGCCCCCCCCACGCCGCTGGACTACAAGGGCGTCGCCTGGGCCCCCGACGGGGACGAGGCCCTCGTCGTGGGCGGCATCCAGGCCGTCCTCAGGTACACCGACGGCATGGCCACCCAGGTCGCGGGCTCCAACTGGACGACCACCTCGCAGACAATAGAGGAGGTGGCCTACGCCCCGGACGGCACGGGCTGGGTGTGCGGCGGCCGCCTCAACGGGAGCCGCATGGAGGGCCATGTGTGGCGCGTGACGTCTACCGCCATCGAGCACGTCGACGGCGTCGAGGGCGACCTGCTGACCGGCATCTCCGTGTCCGCCTCGGGCAGGGTCGTCGCGGTCGGCTCCCTGGGCGGGGTCTACGAGGTCGTCGACGGCTCGCTGTGCCAGCTCTCGCGCGCGTCCGAGGCCGTGCTGAACGACATCGTATGGGCGCCCGACGGCACGGGCGCGCTCATTGTGGGATCGCCCGGCGTGCTGCGGTGGCTCGACGCCGCGACCGGGACGCTGTCCACGGTACCGTTCACCAGCACCAACGCCCTCAACGCCGTCTCCTGGCGGCCGGGCACCTCGACCGCGTGGGCCGCGGGCGAAGGCGGCATCGTCGTGGAGTACAACGCGACCACCTCCTCGGCGAGCAGGGTCCGTCCCTCCACCCCGCGCACCCCCGACCTGTTCGGTGTGTCGTGGCACGCGGAGGGAGACCTCGCGATGCTCGTGGGCGCGGAGGGCACGACGCTCCTGTGGCGCGTTGGGGTCTTCACGACGCAGTCCGTCGACGTCAACGTTGACCTGATAGACGCGGCCTGGTCCCCGACCGACGACGAGGCGCTCGTCACCGGCGCGGACGGCATCGTGCTGCGGTACGCGCCCCGGTTGCCGTCCCAGGACCAGCCCCCGACGGCGGTCATCTCAAAGCCCGGCGAGGGCGAGGTCTTCGAAGAGGGCGCGACCATCACCTTCGACGGCTCCAGCTCCTCGGACCCGGAGGGCGAGCCCCTCACCTATGAGTGGTCCTCGAACGCGTCGGGCCGCATCGGGACAGGGGTCGTGGTCCACGCCTCGCTGCCGGTGGGCGAGCACCGCGTGACCCTCGTCGTCGACGACGGGCAGGGTCACAACGCCACCGACGTCGTGGGCGTGCGCGTGGAGATGCCCGCGCCGCCGCCACAGGAGGTCCGCGTGCAGCTCCTCTCGCCCCTGGGGGGCTCGGTGGTGTCTGGCACCATCGATGTCACGGGCAGGGCCACCTCCACACAGGGACAGGTCGTGGGCGTGCAGGTGCGGTTCGATGACGGGCCCTGGGCGACGGCGCAGGGTGCCGACCCGTTCACCCTCAGGCTCGACACGCACGCCCTCACGGACGCGCTGCACGAGGTGCGCGCGAGGGCGACGACGTCGGACGGCGCTACCGGGGAGGCAAACGCGGTGTTCGAGGTCCTCAACGGGCCCGACCTCCCGCCGCCCCCGGACGTCCCCAACGTCACCATCCGCCTGCGCGGTCGGGCCGCCATCGACGAGGTCGTGACGTTCGAGGCCCTCGGCGTGGACGGCTCCGTGTGGGAGGTCGTGTGGGTCTTCGGGGACGGGTCGCGCTCCGAGGGGCTCGAGGCCTACCACGCATACGACGATGAGGGCACCTACCAGGTCGCGTTGCTCCTCTACCGGCCTGGTGAGGACGTGCCGGTGGCCTCGTTCGCGGCCTCGGTGGTCGTGGAGTCCCCGATGTCCGAACGGCTCTCCCTGGAGACCCTCGTCGTGCTCGGGGTGCTCGCGGTGCTGGGCATCTACCTGCTGGGCTTCTATGCTGGCCGTCGCTTCGGTCGCGGCCGGTGAGGCGCGCCCTGCAGGCGCGCGGGCGCGTTGTCCACCTTGACGATCGTGTGCCGCCACCCGAGCGCGGTGAGCGCCTCGGACATCGAGGCCAGGTCGCCCACGGCGAAGATGGAGTTGCCCAGCATCACCTGGCTAGCGCGGCCGAACGGGCGGCACGCCTCCACCATGGACAGGACCTCAGGGGAAGCGAGCCCGGCCGCCTGGGAGAACTCCCAGCCCGCCTCCAGCAGCCAGTCCATCGTGGGCGTCGCCGGGGCGCGCTCTAGGAGCGGGAGGGCGGCGGCCTCGAGCCGTTCGCGCGCCTCGCGGTCGCCGATGACGGACGACGTGTGGAGGGGGCGTCCGGACCACGCGATGAGCACCTCGCCGTCGTGGCGGGCCGTGACGACCTGGCCGTGCGGCGGCAGCCCAGGGCGGGTGCGGATGTCGAGGCCCCCGCGGGCCTGGCACACCACGTCCCCGAGGCCCGTGCGGAACTCGAGCTCGGCCGCGTGGGCGAGCGCCGCGAGCCTTTGCATGTCGCCCTTGAGCAGGCCGAGCTCGCCGTCGGCCGCGATGACGGAGGCGAGAGCCATCGCCCCCGACATGCCGAACCCCTCGCCCACGGGCAGCCCGAGCTCGAGGTCCAGCTGCAGCCAGGTCTCCTCCCGGGCGCTCGCGAGGTAGTTGCCCAGCGCGGTCGCGACGACGGGCGCGAGCCGCGTGCCATCCCCTGGCGAGATGCCCCACCCCTTGCCGCGGAGCGCGCGGACGCGCGCCCTCGCGCCGCGGTCGATGCACAACCCAGCGCCGCGGCTGCCGGTGCGCCCGGCGTCGCGCGCGCGGGGCGGGGCGTAGAACAGGGCGGTAATGTGCCCGGGGCAGAAGGCCTCCGAGGTCATCGCAGCGCACGCTCCACCGCGTCCATGACGGCCGCCGCCAGGGCCGCCTTGGTGCCGTCGTGCCTGACCGGCTCCGCGCCCCTGGCGAGTATGACCGCGGGGTGGCGGTCGCGCGTGACGCGCGCGACGTCGTTGGCCACCACCACGTCCTCGACCTCCCTCGCGAGGCGCTCGCGCGCGACCTCCTCGAGCGTGCGGTCGTCCGCGCCCGACTCGAGCTTGAACGCGACGAGCACCGCCTTGGGCGCGGATTTGCGCAGCTCGGGCAGGACCTTGGGCGCGGGGACGAGGTGGAGGTCCCAGGCGTGCCTGCCGGAGGGGACCTTGCCATCGAGGGGCTGGACGAGCCGGTAGTCGCCCACGGCGGCGGCGGCGAGGACGGCCGCGGCGTCGTGGGGCACGGACCTCGCGGCCTCCGCGAGCGACTCGACGGTGGTGAAGCGCTGGACGTCGACATAGGACGGGGGAGCGACCTCGTGCCTGCCGAGCAGGACCAGCACGTCCGCACCGCGGACGAAGGCCTCCTCCGCGAGGGCGGCGCCGAGCGCGCCCGACGAGCGGTTGGAGATGAGCCGCACCGCGTCGACGGGCTCCTCCGTCGAGCCGGAGACCACGACCACGCGCCTTCCCCTCAGGGGGCCCGATGCGAGCGCGCGCACGCAGTGCGCCACGATGGTGGGCGCGTCCGCGAGCTTGGCCTTGCCCTCCTCCTCGCGGGGCATGACCACGTCCACGCCCATCTCGCGGAGGCGGTCGACGTTGCGCATCACCTGCGGGTGGTCCCACATCGTGCCGTGCATCGCGGGCGCGAGCACGACCGGGATGCCCGTGCCGAGGGCGGTCGTGGCGAAGGTGGTTACCGGCGTGTCGTCGATGCCCGCCGCGACCTTGCCGATGGTGTTGGCGGTCGCGGGGGCGATGAGCAGCAGGTCGGCGCGGCCGGGCGTGTCGCCGGCCAACCGCACGTGCTCGACGTCGCCCGTGAGCTGCAGCACGGGGGGGGAGCCCGTGGCGAACTGGATGGCGTCGGGGTGGACGATGCGCGCGGCGGCCTGGGTCATGGCGGCGACGACGCGCGCCCCGTGCCGCGCGAGCTCCCGGGCGAGATGCACGCACTCGACGGCCGCGATGGAGCCCGAGATGCCGAGCAGGACCGTGCGGCCCGCCAGCCGGCTGGACCTGGTCCCCCTGATGTCGTCCACCGGGTGCACGGGGCGAACTAACGCCCCACCGGTAGATAAAGCATGCCCTGACGGGGCGCCCCAGCCACGTTCTCGCCCTTTGCAACGGATGCGTTGTTCTCGAGGAACCATACGTTGTCCCGTGTTCCCTTATCGACTTGGCCAGTTCCTGAGAGGCACTCCAAGGAAGCCCCCAATCTTCGACTCTTCTGGTTATCACGTGCGGTAATCACGTGCGCACCTTGATATATCGTCTGGATAGTCAAAATCCGCGCAGTGAACCCAGTGGTGATACTACCATGGCGCCAAGGCACAGGCCCAAGGTGAACCAGGCCGGGGACGGCGTCTCCGAGATCGTCGGGACACTCCTCATCCTCGTGATGACGGTCTCCTTCTTCAGCGTCATCATCCTATGGGTCTACGGATTCCCCTCCCCGGAGACCGAGGCGAGGATCATCCTCTTCCCGACCCTCGAGAGGGAGGGCACGGAGCTGGTCAATGTAAGCATCGTCCACAGGGGCGGCGAGTCAGTGACCTCCGGAGCCGTCCAGATCATGCTCGTCATCCAGAACTCCACTTACAGCAACATCGTGGGCCCGTACAACTTCTCCTCCGGTTCGGGAGGGCTTCCCGTTTGGAAGGTCGGGGGCGTGTGGAGTCATACTGTCACCCCCGTCGCCGAGGACGCCAGGCTCATGTTGCAGGTCGTGGACCGCCTTAGCCAGACGACGATACTGAGGACCGAGCTCCAGCGAGGGCTGGGAGCCGGCGGCGACGCGTCGCCCATCCTGGGGCTGCCCGTCATCCTCACCGACTGGGAGGTCGTCTCGAACGGGTCCGACACCTTCTACGTCAGGGCCATCGCCATCGACTACGACAACGACCTGCCGACGAACGGGCTCGCGGCCGACCTCAGGCCCATATGGACCGGCCTGGGCACACGGACGCTCACGCACAAGGGGTTCGGCATCTACGAGTCCGGGACGGTCACCGTGCCAGTGTCCGCGATACCCGGCGAGTACAATGTCAAGGTGACCGCGACGGACAGGAAAGGGCACACCGATTCCAACTGGGCGGCAGTCAAGGTGACGTCCCCGGACAAGACCCCGCCGCTGGTCCAGATCACCAACCCGACCTCGGGCGAGATTGCCGCGGGCAACGCCAAGAGGGTCGTGGCCACCTACTCGGACCCGAGCGGCATCAAGATGTCCTCGGTGAAGCTCTCGATATGGGAGAACAACATCCAGCTGGACACCGCCTCCAAGACCGTCACCGACACCTACGTGACGTTCACGCCCTTCGGGGGCTTCATGAACGACGCCGTCTACCGCATCAATGCCTCGGTCTCCGACATGAACGGCAACATCGGCTACGCGGAGACGGTCTTCAGGATGAGCACCTACAGCCAGCCCGGCAACCCCCAGGGCGAGACCTCGTTCGTCGTGATGGACAAGCTGTGGGTCTCCACCACGGTGTTCAAGCACAACGACTACATCCGCGTCCAGCTCTGGTCGGAGGTCATCAAGCAGACCGACGACAGCGAGCTGCGCCTGACGAAGAACGATGCGACCCACGTTTACATCTACAAGGACAGGTTCCAGCCCAACATGACCGTCCCGCCGTTCTCCCCGAGCTTCCCGTTCTACGTGTACGACGGCACGATAGACGTCTCGAAGGACGGTGCGTACGGGGCCCCCGTGCCCCCCGCGTACTACACGCTCAGGATAATCGCGACCTACTCCGCTGGCGGCGTCCAGTTCGACGACAAGATCACCATCGTCATCAAGTACGAGGACGGGTCCATGCCCACCGTGGGCAAGTTCTTCACCTACAACGAGACCGGCAAGTGGTCCTCGAGCACGAACACGTTCAGGTACAACGAGATGATGTACATCGAGGTCGTGTCCGGGAGACTGCTGGCGCAGGGTCGCACAACCGTCAACAAGGCCATGGTCAAGATAGCCGAGGTCTACGGCGACAGCATCCTCTACAGGGAGATACCCGACAACGAGATCACCTACGCGGGCCCGGGCAAGGGCGGTTACCTCTACAGGTTCTCCGTCAACCTCCAGTCCACCGTGGACGGTGGGCAGTGGTTCCCCGGCGCCAACTGGTATCCCCTGGAGGTCACCATCCAGACGAAGACCGCGCACAGGTGGTGGTTCTTCTGGTGGTGGTACAGCTACGACATCGGCTTCCAGGCTGGCGACCAGGTCAAGATCGTGCGCGCCGCGGACATCGCAGTCTACGGCGACGAGCTCCTGGTCTTCCACGAGGACGGGACATCCCTCGACAACAACAGCACCGTCGTCTTCGGAGAGGAGCTGTTCATCAACGTCACCGTGTGGAACAAGGGCGATGTCGAGATCACGAACGCCCGCGTCCAGGTGTGGGCGATCTCGAACGGGGTCACGATGGCCTACTGGGACCTCCAGACGTCGTCGGGCTTCTGGGACCCGAACTTCAACGACAAGATCGACGGCGTGTCCTTCGGGAACAACTATGTGTCCACGAACATCACATGGAACACCAGCAAGACGGGCATCGACCAGCCGACGGTGGAGAAGGCGAAGATCGTGGTGCATATCGACATCAAGTCACCCGTCGTCGGCGGCTACGGGTCGGACCCGGTGCCGGAGACGAACTACGAGAACAACGACGCGCAGAAGAACCTGCTGCCTACGTCCGATGGCCAGCTCACGGTGGGCAACGCGGGCTACACCACGCCCGCGAGCTGCGACAAGGGCCAGCTGAGGTTCCTCGTCGACAGGCTGACACTCACGGCGGCCGTTGGTGCCGTCCGCATCACTGGCATCACCGTCACGATGACGGGCACGGCCACCACCACTGACGTTCCAACGGTCTACGTCTACCATGACGTGAACGCCAACACGAGGCTCGATGCAGGCGACCGCCTGGTCGGCAGCGGCACGCCGGTGGCTAGCAAGCTCCATGTCAATGAAGCCTACATCGTGAAGATGGGCACGAGCGCGTCCTACCTCATCGTCTGCGACATCGCGGGCAACGCGGTAGCGACGCGCACGTTGGGCAGCAGGATAGCCGCCATGGCCGACATCACGGTGACGGCCCCCGCGACAGTGGTCAACGTCGGGTTCCCCTTCAACAGCGAGACATCGACCATCGCCACCAACAACAACAAGCTCACAGGCACGGCCGCCGGCCCCGCAAACGCCTACGCGGGCGCGTACGTGCGGTACACTCTGACGCTTGACGCCAAGAACACCAACGCGGCAAAGCTGACGCAGGGCTCGCTCACCATCACGCAGCTCAAGGTGCGTGTCACGGCCTCCGCCCAGATAACGACCGTCCGGCTCGTGGACGACTCGGGCAAGGTCATCGCCGAGCTCCCGTCGGCAGCGACCGTGACCTTCCCGTCGCTCAGCTATACCGTGACCGCTGCCGCGGCCCGCACCCTTTACGTCGAGCTCAAGGTCTCCTCCACGGCCCCGAGCGGCACCGTCATTGGCATCCAGATACTGACGGCCGATGTGACGCTCTCTGGGACCGAGGACTCCGTGGACGCGGCGCTCAACCTGCTGAAGACGTCCACGGTCAGGACGATGGCCTCGCTCTTCGAGTACAAGGCGGGCAACCCCACCTTCGACGGCAGCGACGAGAGCGTCATCAAGGGCATCGTCCTGGGCATCACCGACGCGACCGCGGACGTCTACGTGGACGGCGTTACCGTCAGCTGGACCGCCTCAAGCCGGCCGGTCTACACCCTGCGCATGTACATCGATGGCGCGCTCAAGTTCGAGGACGACACCATGAATCACCTGGGGAAGGCCGTCTTCATCCCGCTCACGTCGAGCACGAAGCTCGACACGACCGGCAAGAGCTTCCGCATCGAGTTCGACCAGGACGTTATCTCGTGGGGGTTGTTCAGCGGCTGGAGCGACAACCAGTTCACCTTCACATGGCACTTCACCGACGGCTCGACGGCGACCGGTGCGAAGAAGGTCGACATCAGCGGGAGCTGGGCGAGCTACACCATAGGCTGGGTCGCGATATAGGGAGGGATGGGAGTGATCACGAATGGCGTTCCGCGCCCCGCGACCGGGGCGCGATGGAGGGCGACCACCGCGATAGTGGCGACCCTGACGGTCGTTGCCGCGCTCGCCGCACTGGTCGGCCCCCATGCCACCGTCGGGGCTGACCGGGCCGGGCTACCAGACCTCGTGGTCGAGGAGCTCTACAACGTCACGGAGATGATAGTCGGCGACAACGGGTACGTCAACGTCACCCTCAAGAACCAGGGCTCGGCCGCCTACCTGACACGGTCCTCGGGCGAGCTCGAGGTCTACGCCTACCGCGACGCGGAGACCTCCGTGGCCGCCTACGGGAGGGTCTACGAGGACATCTACGTGGGCAAGAACCTCACGCTCAACCTCCAGGTCAGGTTCGACACGGTGGGGGCGCACGAGCTCAAGGTCGTCATCGACGAGCTGGGGCGGGTGCAGGAGGAGAGCGAGTCCAACAACGAGGCCGTGGTGGGCCTCGAGGTCCTGCCGAGCGGCGTGAATCGGCCCCCCGTAGCGGACGGGGGCAATGACAGGACGGGCCACATGGGCTCCCCGATGATCTTCTCCGGCATCTATTCGACCGACCCCGACGGCGACAAGCTGACCTACACATGGGACTTCGGCGATGGCCAGAGCGGCTCCGGCGTCCGCACCAACCACACGTACGCGAAGGTGAGCAACTACACGGCTTCGCTCACGGTCTCCGACGGTGAGCTCTCGGACAGGGACAGCTTCACGGTCGAGGTCATCAAGGCCCCAGTGAACCACCCGCCGACGGCCGTCATAGGCCCGACGCAGGGCCAGGTCGAGGCCGGGAGGGAGCTCACGCTCGACGGGAGCGGCAGCTCCGACCCCGATGCCGGTGATAGGCTCGTCTCCGACTGGGACTTCAATGCGTCCGACGGGGTGGACGACTGGGTCCGCGGCCCCGTTGTCGTGGCGACCTGGACGGTTGCCGGCCGCTACGAGGTCACGCTGCGCGTATCGGACGGCAAGGCCAGCGACGAGGCCACGGTGGTGGTCGACGTGACGGTCCCACCGCCCCCGAACAAGCCCCCCAGGGCGAGCGCGGGGACCGCCCTCAATGCCACCAGTGGCGAGCGGTTCACCATCAGGGGGACGGGCGCGGACGAGGACGGCCACATCGCCGTCTACGAGTGGGACACCGACTCTGACGGGACCTACGACACGTACAGCGAGCAGGACGGCATGCTGATATGGAGCTTCGACGAGCCTGGTGAGTACACGATCAGGCTGCGGGTCACGGACGACCGTGGCTCCACGGACACCTCAGCGGTGACCGTAACGGTGAGGGCGCCCGAGTCGGAAGGCGAGCCATCGCCCGGGGTTGAACCGGCGATGATCCTGCTCGCGGTGGCGGCGGCAGCGATTGTGTTGGGCCTGGCGGGGTGGCGCTGGCGCCAGTCCCGGACATGAGAAAGGCGGACCAATCTTTAAATACGCCACGCAAGCATTGTGAACCAGGTGGACGAGTAGCTATGCGGAGGGTCATCCTAAGAGGGCGGGAGGAGGCCGTCGCGTCCAGCCTCGGCACGATGCTGGCGATCCTCGTCCTCCTCGCGATACTCACGATGGTCACGACGTCCTGGGCGCCCGAGTGGACCAAGAGCAAGGAATCCGAGCACCTGAGGGCCGTGGAGGCCCAGTTCTCCAGCCTCAAGGCCCTGATGGACCAGCTGGCCCTCAGCGGCACCACGGGCAACATCGTCTCCACCCCCATCACCCTCGGCTCCGAGGGCGTCCCGCTCCTGTCGGGTGACGCGCGGGGGACCATTGGGCTCCTCTCGACGAGCTCGAATGGCTACAACACCTTCACGATAGCGAACTCCACAGGCAAGTTCGAGCGCGTCGCGTACGGGGCAGTCGTCTACAGAAGCGACAACACGGAGTACCTCAACCAGAGGTTCCTCTACGAGTGCGGCGCCGTCATCTTACTCCAGGACGACGGCGAGCTCATGACGACGGGCCCGAGCCTCCTCATCCAGAACCTGAGCGGTGGCATCAGGGTGACCGCGACGATGATCTCGGTGTACAGCGACGGATCCTCGTACACTGGCGCGGGGACCATCGGCATCCAGTGCCGGCTCGTCGACCAGAAGATAACGACCACGAAGGCCTGGACCGACCGGCAGACCGTCTACATCAACGTCACGAGCGCGTCGTACAGGGCGTGGTACTCCTACTTCGTGAAGGCCGTCCCCGCCTCCGGCGTGGGGCAGGGGGACTACGAGCTGACCCTGGAGAGCGCGGCGCAGACCATGCATCTCAAGCTGAGGAACGTAACACAGCTGACCACCGAGTACGTCATCCTCGGGGCCAGCATTGACATGTCCTAGTAAAGGACGGGCGAATCGCAAGCGAATGAAGGCATGGAGGGTGTACTCATGGCGAAATCGACCCTGGAGGAGGGGCGCACGGCACCGCAGCAGGGGCCCGAGTCGGGCAAGGTCGAGCGCGAGGTCCGCGCCAAGGCCGAGAGGGAGGCCAAGCTCGCGGAGATGGAGCGCGAGGACCGGGCCGGCGGCGGCACTGGCTTCGTGAAGTCCTACGAGAACCTGCGCAACTCGTTCGTCACCTGGGCGTACAAGTACCAGAAGAAGCCGCGGCGCATCATGCTGCCGAAGGCGATGTCCGCCGAGGAGATGGAGAGCAAGTACCAGGAGAAGCGGGTCCCCACCGTCATCCCGAAGATCACGGACGAGAACTGGGAGGAGATCGAGATCCAGCCCATCATGGAGCCCTACTCCTTCGTCCGCGTCCGCTACAACAAGGTCAACCACGAGTACCTCTACGAGGTCATCGAGCCCCAGCTGGCGCAGGAGGAGGAGAAGCACCTCGAGTTCCTGAAGGACACGCTGCTGAAGACGCTCGAGTACTCCCTCGAGGACGCGACCACGAAGGACAAGGAGGAGTACCTCCGCAAGTCCGTCGACGCGCTGCTGTACTCGCGCAACATCCGCCTGGATGACGTGAGCAAGGACCGCATCATCTACTACATCGTGCGCGACTTCATCGGCTACTCGGTCATCAACGTGCTCATGATCGACCCGCAGATAGAGGATATCAGCTGCGACGGCCCGTCCATCCCGCTTTACATCTACCACCGCAAGTACCACTCCGTGCGCACGAACGTGATATTCAAGAACGACCACGAGCTCGACAGCTTCGTCATTGGCTTGGCCCAGCGCTGCGGCAAGCACATCTCCGTAGCGGACCCGCTGCTGGACGCGACGATCCCCGACGGCTCCCGTCTGCAGGCGACGCTCGCTCGCGAGGTGACGACGCGCGGCTCCTCGTTCACGGTGCGCCGGTTCCGCGACAGCCCGTTCACGCCGCCCGACATCATCCGCTTCAAGACCATGTCCGTCGAGATGGTCGCCTACCTGTGGCTCGCCATAGAGCACGGCGAGTCGATGCTCATCTGCGGCGGCACGGCCTCGGGCAAGACCACGACGCTCAACGCGCTGCTGCTGTTCATCCCGCCGCAGCACAAGATCATCACCATCGAGGACACGCGCGAGATAAACCTGCCCCACGAGAACTGGATCGCGAGCCTGACGCGCGGCGGCTTCGGCGCGAAGAACGAGGCCGGCAAGTCGGCCGGCGAGATTGACATGTTCGAGCTGCTCAAGGCGGCGCTGCGCCAGCGCCCCCAGTACCTGATGGTCGGTGAGGTCCGTGGCAAGGAGGCGCAGACGCTCTTCCAGGCCATGGCCACCGGCCACACCGTGTACTCGACCATGCACGCCGACTCCGTCAAGAGCATGGTGCACAGGCTCGAGAACCCGCCCATCTCGCTGCCGCGCATCCTGCTGAGCTCGCTCAACATCGTGCTGCTGCAGGGCCAGGTGCGCGTGGGCAAGGGCATGGCCCGCCGCGTCAAGAGCATCGTCGAGATAGTGGGCATCGAGCCGGAGACGAACGAGCTCATCACCAACACCGTCTACAGCTGGTCGCCTGCCGACGACGTGTTCATCTACAACGGCCACAGCTTCATGTTCGAGAAGATCATGAACCAGCAGAGCTGGACGTCCGAGCAGATGAAGGAGGAGTTCAAGAGGCGTTGCGAGATCATCGAGTGGATGCGCAAGACCAACGTGCGCAACTACCTGGACGTGGCCCGCATCGTCTCGGGGTACTACAAGGACCCCGACGTGACCATCGAGAAGGTTCGCCGCGACCTGTACGGGTGACAGGACCGCAAAGGGTGACGACCAGAGGGGAGAGGGATGCCTGCCGAAGTGAATAGGCCCGACAACATCTTCAAGCGGTTCGAGTCTCGGCTCACGGACTACACTGGCGTGAAGAAGGCCGAGGACGAGCTCGCCCTCACCGAGCGGCCGCACGTCATCAAGCTCCCAAAGGGTGCCATCGCGTACAGGGAGAAGCTCACCCCCTACCAGCGGTGGTGCCGCGTCACGCTGGGAGACATGGTCGACAAGTTCGCCAAGTACAACCCCGCGCTGGAGACCTCGCTCATCAAGGCGCAGATGGGCATCCGGTACGAGGACTACATCGCCATCGTATGGATGAACACCATCATCGCCGTGGGCGCGTGGGTCGGCCTCGCGGTCGCGTTGGGCACTGTCATCGGGTTGCTGGGCGGCTCGGGCGGGACCATCGTGATGTTCGCCCTCATGCTCGCGCTCCTGCCGCTGCTGGTGTTCGCCTTCACGTACCTCCAGCCCACACTCAGGGCGAGGTCGCGCAAGAACAACATCGACAAGCGCGTCTCCTACTCCATGAGCTTCATCGCGGCGATGGCCTCGGCGGACGTCAACGTCGATGTCATCTTCAAGGAGCTCGCCAGGCAGCCCATCTACGGCGAGATACAGAAGGAGGCGCAGTGGATCACGCGCGACATCGACCTGCTGGGCATAGACACGCTCACCGCGCTGCGCGACGCCTCGCAGCGCTCGCCCTCGGAGAAGTTCCAGGACTTCCTCCAGGGCGTCGTCACGACCTCGAGGTCGGGCGGCAAGCTCAAGCCGTTCTTCCTCATGAAGGCCGACCAGTTCGCCAAGGAGCGCCGCATCGAGGAGAAGAAGCTCATCGAGACGCTCGGTGTCCTGGCGGAGTCGTTCGTGACGGTCGTCGTCGCCGCCCCCCTGTTCCTGATCGTCATGATTTCGCTCATGGCCACCGTCGGCGGCGGTTCGAACTACATCCCCATACTCTACGCCATCGTGTTCGGCATGATCCCCGGCAGCCAAATCGCGTTCATCATCCTCATCCAGTCGATGACGGAGGAGGTGTGAGCCATGGCCGGCGCGAACGTCGCAGCGAACATGGCGGACGCCAAGGCGCCGCCCCCGACGCCCGTCGCACCCATGGCGAAGCTCCCCGAGATAGACGAGGAGACGCTGGAGCTCGTGAAGGAGTTCCAGGACCAGCTGCGCGAGGGCGCCATCGACGTCAAGCAGATAGTGTACATCCTCGTGGCCGTCGGCGTGATGATATCGGTCCTGATGGCCGTCCTACTGGCCGCGGGCTCCATCCACATGGGCCGCATCGAGGCCATCGACATGGTGGTCATCGCGATGCTCCTCGCCATCGGTCCCGTCGGGTTCATGGTCGACGCGGAGCAGCGCCGCGTGCGCAACATCGAGGAGCGCCTCCCCGACTTCCTGCGCGACGTCGCCGAGGCGGGCAGGTTCGGCATGACGCTCGCGAGCGCCATCGTCTCCGCGTCCAAGGGCGAGTACGGAAAGCTCACGCCCGAGATACGGCGCATGGCCTCCCAGATCTCATGGGGCGTGTCCGCGACAGAGGCGCTGGTCCTGTTCTCCAAGCGCGTCAACACCCCGCTCGTCCACCGAGTGTGCGGCCTCATCATCAAGGCGTCCGCGGCGGGCGGCAACATCGCCGACGTGCTGACGATGTCGTCCGTCGACACGAAGGACTCCCAGAGCCTGTTCGCAGAGCGCCGGTCGAACATGTCCACCTACATCATGGTCATCTACATAGCGTTCTTCGTGTTCCTGGTCACGGTCCTCATCCTCAACACGACGTTCCTGCCCCGCATGGAGGCGGTGGCGAAGCAGTCGGGTCTGGAGGGCACGGACCTCTCCGAGGCGCCGTCCTCCGGCGTGGCGACCATCTCGAGCGAGATGATACCCAAGATCCGCGACATCTTCTTCTACGCGGCCCTGGTGCACGCCATCGGCGACGGCATCCTCGCGGGCGTCATGGACAACGGCAAGGTGGCGAACGGCCTGCGGCACAGCTTCATCATGATCATCTGCGCCTACGTGTTCATGAGGGTGCTGAGCTGAGGCGAGGGCGCCCGGGCCCGGCGCGTGCGCGGTGGCGGCCACGGGCCCCCGGCCTGGGACCCGGTGACGTGCGCTACACGCGCCGCTTCGCGGCCGTACCCAGGGCTTGACCGACGCGGGGCGACGGCGAGGATTCCTCCTTCTCGGCCTTCCTGCGCAAGATGAACGAGAGCGTCTCCACCGCCGCCCGGTGGACGATGAAGGAGTACCAGAAGACCGTCGTGCCTACGATGGGCACGATGATGAAGAGGATGACCCAAGACACGACGTACACGCCCAGCAGCGCGTCCCCCTGCCAGTTGGCCGTGACGTCGGGGGAGAAGGCCATCCATCCCAGGCCCATGAGGAGCGCGCCCACCAGGTAGAGCAGGCCGTAGAGCCTGAACAGGTTAAGGTTCATGTCGGGGAAGTTCTCGATGGCCCGGTAGTTGCGCATGGAGCCCACGAGCATGTTGAGCAGCATGAACAGGAGGAAGGACGTGAGCAGGAACCCCACGAAGTTCTGGCGCAGGAGGTTGAACTGGGGCACGAACCTGCCGAACTCCCCGTCGCCGATGGCGAGGCGGTTGACAGCGTTGAGCTCCTCGAAGGGCATCCCGAACGCGGAGAGCCGCCAGATGAGCGTGACCGCGGCGAGGAGTCCGAAGCCGATGGCGAGGTTCTGGAGCGACGGCCCCAGGTAGTCGTGGCGGCGGCTGAACTCGAAGAACCCCACCGCGAGCAGCGCGAACGCGACCACGTCGAGGCCCAGCACGAGCGACTGCAGCGTGTTGAAGAGGTCCCAGACTCGCACGACGTTGCCGCGCACGTAGACCATGAGGGAGATGTAGGTGAGGGCGAGCACGCAGTGGACGAACAGGATGGCGAAGCCAGCCAGGAGGCCCGCCCTCGCGAGCAGCAGCGGCCGCGACGCGATGAACCTCGGCGCCGCCACCATCAGGTCGCCCCCTGTCGCTCGAGCGTGAGCAGCAGCACGGAGCCCTTCGGCACCTCGATGTCGACCCTGGGCTCTCCGGACCGCCAGCCCTCCGAGATGGTCCTCACGCCCTCCCCGAGCAGGTTGGTGGAAAGAAGGCTCTCGGCCGATACGACGGTGCGCGTGACGCTCACTAGCCCTGACCAGCCCGCGACCGCCAGCACCACGCGGGCCGGCCCATCCACCTCGCGGTTGATGACGACGACGCGTATGGTCCGGCCGTCGGGCGAGATGCCGGATATCGCATCCACTGTCGGGACCCCCCGCACGGCCGGGAGCGACCGCTCGCCGCCCACGCTGTACTCGGACGTGCGCAGCCGCGCGACCTCGAGGGGGACCATGCCCTGCAGCGCGCTGCACAGGTCCAGCGCGATGTAGCTCGGCGATTGCTGCCATGTCGCGCCCACGTTGGCCGCGAAGTCCGGGTTGACCAGCAGCGACGAGTAGGACCTGGAGCTGATGTCGCCGTAGCATGCGTACAGAAGCGCCCGCGGGTCGGTCGAGGCCGCGGACCGCAGCGCCTCCATGGCGATGTTGGCCGTGATGACCGCCGAGGCCGCGTACGAGACCGCGTCGGTGTTCCAGCCGCGCGAGGTGAAGTCGGGCATGAAGGAGGATATGGCGATGGGGACCTCGTTGGGGAAGTAGAGCAGCCCGCGCAGCTGCGCGAGGTCGTCCTGGAGCGTCTCGTAGGTCCTCGCGTAGGAGTACGCGAACATGTCCGGCGCGTCCAGCAGCACGTCCAGGCGCGGGACCCTGACGGCAATCGTGACGTAGTCGAAGTATCGCAGCGCCCTGGCGCCCAGGTTGAACGTGCCCTTGGCCGTGTTGAGCACGTTGATGTTCCAGCTGATGTCGGCCGAGGTGCTCTCCACGTCGCTGTGCAGCACCATCGATGCGCCGACTTGGATGGAGGGGTCCACGGCCTTCATCGCCTGCGAGTACGCCATCAGCCGGTTGGCGTACCTCACGCCCGCGGGCGTGCTCTGGTCGGCGTCGGATTCCCAGTACTGCACCTGGTGCATCTCGAACCCGATCTCCCAGTACTTGATGTTGTAGGGCAGGACGTGACCGTTCTGCGCGCGGAGCGGCCCCTTGCCCCTCCAGTACACGTCGTTGCAGTAGGAGACCCAGTCGGCCGCCTCGCGGGGGTTGGCAACGGCCGCGTTGACGACCATCACCGGGGTCGCGCCCGTGTGGTTGATGAGCGCCATGAACTCGTCCGTGCCGAAGAAGCACTTCTGGGGCCTCTGACCGTGCGAGGGGTTCGTCCCGCGTTGCTCCGACGTCCCGACGCCGTGCGTCCAGTTGTAGTGCTGGCTGAGGCCGGTCGCCGGGAACCGCAGATAGGCGGGGTCGGAGGAGATGAGCTCCCCCACTGGCTCGGGCTCGAGAAGGCCGGAGACGTGGTTGTAGAGGCCCTGGCAGTCGTCGGTCCAGTCGATGCTGGCACCGAGCACGGAGGGGTATGCCTTGGTTGACGTTTCCCCGTCCGTTCCCGCGAGCACGCGGAACTCCGTAAGGGGGGGCTCCGGGACGCCTGGCATCAGGTAGCTGGTGAACGCGGTGGTGCCTAGGAGGACCACGGCAAGGACCAACGACGTGATGAGCTTCACCCGCAAGCGTTTCTCACCCCAGTGTACACTCTGCCTGAAGCGGATTTGACGTATGGCTATTTATAGGTATCCGATGGCCCCGGGACCCGAGGGGCGTCGATGCACGGCCACGCCCGTCGGCGCCCAGGCCGCGGTCGCACCTGGCCCCCACCGCGGCGTCGGAACTTTGATGTAGCGGTTGGTGAATCGGTTGGCATGGACCTCCCCCCCTGCCCCGTATGCGGGGCCGCTCTCGAGCACTCGGCCCCCCACGCGAGGGCAAGATGCCCTGACTGTGGCTTCTCCACGCCCGTCGAGCTGGACATTGACGCGCTGGGCGCGATGCTGAGGGAGGCCACCCCCGCCCCCAGGGGCCTGGAGGCCTCGTTCCCACCGAGGAGCGCGGTGGCCGACGGCACGAGGCAGGGCATGGCCGGCGCGCCCTCCTCGCGGGGCGCCCCCGCGCCGCCGTCCCCGCCCCCATCCACGTCCCCGTCCGAGCCCCCGTCCGCCACCTCCACCCCCGCCGCTCGGCCCCCGGACGCACCGGTCCTGGCACCCCCGCCGAGACCCGGGCACATCGATGCCAGGCGGCCTCCCCCGCCATCGGACCCGCGCGCACCGCTCGAGGCCGGGATGGGGAATTCCAGTGCCGGCGCGCCCACCCCGCTCGCGGGCGCGTCCGGGGACGCTAGGGCGCGCCGTGGCCTCGCCGCCCGTGGCGAGCTGCTCAAGTGAGGTGCTCGCATGGCCATCGTGTCCGCGTCCATCCTCTCGGCGGACTTCTCCGACCTGGGCGCGCAGGTGCGCCGCGCGGTCGCCGCCGGCGCCGACTGGGTCCACGTGGACGTCATGGACGGGCACTTCGTGCCCAACCTCACCATCGGCCCCGTGGTCCAGCAGTCCCTCAGGGCGCACACCAAAGCCCCCTTCGACACCCACCTCATGGTCGCGCGCGCCGACGACCTGCTCGAGCCCTTCGCCGCCGCGGGCTCCGATTACATCACGGTCCAGGTCGAGGCCTGCCCGCACCTGCACCGCACGCTCGCGCGCATCCACGAGCTGGGCAGGAAGGCCGGCGCGGCCGTCAACCCATCGACCCCGCTCTCCGCCGTCGACTACGTGGTGGGCGACATCGACCTGCTGCTGGTGATGACCGTCAACCCGGGCTTCTCGGGCCAGAGGTTCATCAAGTCGATGGTGCCCAAGATAGCCAAGGCGAGGAGGCTGCTCGACGATTCCGCGCCCAAGGCGGTGCTCGAGGTCGACGGCGGCGTGAACGCGGACACCGCCCGCGAGGTCGTCGAGGCCGGCGCGGACGTCCTGGTGGCGGGCTCCGCGGTGTTCGGCGGCGGCGCCATCGAGGCCAACCTGGCTGCGCTGAGGGCAGCCGCGTCAGGCGGCGGTGGCGGCCGCGGCCGCCGCAGCTAGGCCCCGCCCGGCGGCCCCGCCTGCACGACGGGCACGTGCTCGCCGAGCTCGAGCCGCATCTCCATGTTCCTGACCCAGGGCCTGAAACCGAGCGAGCGCCATAGCCCCTCCTCCGCGGCATCGCACGCGTTCACGACGCGGATGAGCCGGGGCCTCGACTCGGCGACCTGGCGTTCGAGCAGCGCGCGCCCGGCCCCGTTGGGGGTGAGGTCGAAGACGTAGAGCAAGCCCCCGTAGTCGTCGCACACCAGGTAGCCGGGCCCTCCCGCCACGGCGCCCCCGCGGGTGCGCAGGCACCTGAAGCCCCGCAGCCGGAGCAGCACCTCGGGCCGCTTCTGGAAGCTGTGGCCCGTGCGGTAGACCGGCCTCACGCCCTCGGGCGTCGTCACCTCCACCGCGTCCGGGGGCAGCGCGGGGCCCGGCCTCCAGCCCGAGCGGCCCTCGAAGCCCTGGAACGTGCGCCCCTCCTGGAAGCCACGCGACCTGTACAGGTACCTCGCGCCCAGGTTGGCGATGATGACCTCCAGCACCGCCTCGCGCAGCCCCCGAGCGGTCGCGTCGGAGAGCCACCGGTCCAGGAGCGCGGAGCCCAGGCCGCGCCGCCTCCACCTGGGGTGGATGCCCATGCCCGCGTTCCACGTCAC
This sequence comes from uncultured Thermoplasmata archaeon, assembly GCA_964353355.1. Classification (GTDB taxonomy): domain Archaea; phylum Thermoplasmatota; class DTKX01; order DTKX01; genus CAYGVT01. The sequence goes on from CAYGVT010000155.1 coordinate 38,290, forward strand.
GCGGCCGTCGTCCCCGCACAGCAGCACCCCAACCAGGCGGCCGTCCTCCTCCGCCACCAGCGACCGGCCAAGGTCGAGCATGTTCCGGTAGAGGTAGTCTTCGAACGTGCGCGCGTTGAAGGAGACCTCCACGTAGTAGTCCGAGAAGGCCTGGTTGAACACCTCCGTGAGCGTCGGCAGGGCGATGCGGGAGGCGCTGACGACCCTCAAGCGCGCCCCCTCCCTCCACCCCTCCCCCGCCCTCGGGCATCGCCGCCGCCCTCGAGCAGCGGCCGGAGCGCGCGCCGCGCCTCAGCCGCGCCATCGGCCGCCTCCCCCCCCGCGCGCTCGAGCGTCGCGAGCGCGGCGTCGAGCTCGGCGGCCGTGAGCGGCCCCGTCCTCCCCTCGGCCGCCCTGGCCAGCGCGCGCGGGGCTGCCCCGGCCAGAAGCACGCCGGCCGCGGCCCACACCGCCGGCTCGCCGGCCGATGCCGCCTCGACCCGGAACGCGCCCCTGCCCTCGGGGACGATGCGCGCCCTGACGGCGCGGCCGCGGCGGTCCTTGAGCACGGCCAGCTCGTACACCCCCGAGCCCCGCCCGCCGGCCATGGCCTCGGCAGCCGGTACCCAGAGGTTCCGCGCGTAGTCATAGAGCCGTACGTCGTAGCCCTCGAGCCTGCCCTCGGAGAGGAGGGCACCCAGCTCCCGCATCGTCATGGCTAGCTTCTCGGCCATCGCCCTGGCCAGGGGCGCGTGCGTGGATAAGGGTTTCGCATGCGATGGCCGTTCCCCGGGCCCGCGTGCCAGCAAGCCAGTGCTGGTCGTCGCCCGGGGCCTGGCGACGTACCTCCAAACCGCCCGACGAGGCCGCAACGCTCATATAGGGGCCCGTCCCATGGCGTCGGATTGCCCCTGGGGGTTGATGCCTTGGACGTCAAGAGGATATTGGACACCATCCGCGAGGTCGAGGAGTGGACCAAGCGGCAGGAGTCCCTCGAGGACAGGATCAAGGCGCTCCCGCGGTCGCAGCGCACGACGCTGCGCCCCGAGCTGGAGATCGTCCGCCAGCAACTGCAGCAATACCAGGCGCTCCTCCAGGACATGAAGCGCACCATGGCGCAGCCCACCTTCCAGGACTTCACGCAGCAGCTGTGATGCCGCGCAGCGCCGGGACGCGCCCGCGCGACCGCGCACCCGAGCGCGACCGCCTCAGCCCATGAGCCGGATTATGGCCTCGGCGACCTCGCCCTCGCACGCGTCCAGCGCGGCGCGGGCCTCCGCCTCGGACGCGCCCGTTTGCGCCATCACGAGCGCCAGGTCATCGCTCGAGTACTTGAGCCTCGGTGCAGCCGTGGCCCCCCCAGCCGGCGCCGCCGCGGACCCGCGGGGCCGCTCCTCGGACTCCCCCGCGACCTGATATGTAGTCTGCCCCTGCGCCGTCACGGCCACGACCTGCGGGGATTCGAACACGAGCTCGCGGTCGCGCATGGTGATGACCACGCGCTCCACGCCATCCAGCTCCTGCTGCTCGATGCCCATCTTGCGCATCATCGATTTCATGCGCCTCGGGTCGGGCGCGCGTCCACCTGGGTACATCGCATCAACCTCCGCGTCCTTGTCATGGGGCCATCAGGCGACGTTCAGCGAGAAGTCCACGGCCCTCACCGAGTGGGTGAGCCACCCGAGCGAGATGACGTCGGCGAAGGCCGCGTACCGCTCGGCGGTCTCGGGCGTGATGCCTCCGGAGACCTCGATGGTGATGTCAGGGTCCACGGCCCTGGCGGCCGCGGCCGCCCGCTCGGCCTGCTCGGGCGTCATGTTGTCGAGCATGATGATGTCGGATTCGCCGTGGGCGGCCTCCTCGGCCTGCTCGAGCGTCTGCGCCTCGACCTCGATCTTCTTCGAGAACGACACGCGCTGGGCGCGCCGGAGGGCCTCGGCGAGCGAGCCCACCGTCGCTATGTGGTTGTCCTTGATGATGACGGCATCGTCGAGCGCCATCCGGTGTGGGTCGCCCCCGCCGAGCATTACCGCGCGCTTCTCGAACATGCGGAAGCCCGGGGTGGTCTTGCGCGTCGCGGCGATGCGGACGTTCGGGTTGATGGCGCGGCACTTCTCCGTGAGGTCGGCCGCCAGCGTCGCGATGCCGCTCATGCGCATCATGAGGTTGAGCACGAGGCGCTCGACCGCGAATATCGACGCCGCGTCGCCGCGGACCGTGATGACGACGTCGCCCGCGGCCACCCGCTCGCCGTCCTGGTGGTGCACGTCGATGGTGAGCCCCATGTGGTCGAAGAGGAACTCGGCCTCGCGCACTCCCGCGAGCACGCAGTCCCGCTTGCAGAGGACCTGCGCGACCGCGGTCTCGCCGTCGAGCACGGACTCGGAGGTCACGTCGCCTCCGCCGAGGTCCTCCTTGAGGTACGAGAGGAGCAGCTCCTTGTAGGTCATGGGATGAGGTCCATGGGGGCGACCGGATATAACGTTTTTCATGGGCCTGGCGGGGAGGGCGCCCCCGCGCGGCCGGCCCTCGGGGGACTCTGGTGCCCAGGGCGGTCGGGCCCCGGCGCGCCGCCAGCGCATGGCGCGCGCCCTGGTGTCCACGGTCAAAACCACAAATTATAAACGAGCACGCCCCCATTGCTTCAGACGGCCAGCGTGAGCTGGGGTCAGGACATGACGAAGGTACCGTCCAGGCGCGCCGGGCGCGGTCGGGGGGCCGCATCGCCCATCATCCCACAGGCAGCGGGCGTGCTGGCCCTCATGGCCATCGCGACGCTGGCCATCCTCGCCCTGCTCTCCGCGATGTCCGCGGCCGACAACCAGCCCCCCGTCGCCGCCATCAGCTCGCCGAGGACCGGGGCGGAGTACATCGTGGGGCAGGTTGTCGTGTTCGACGGCAGGTCCAGCTGGGACGACGACCTGCCCAACCTCACCTACAGCTGGAACTTCACCGATTCCGTCGTGGAGGGGAAGGACAAGGCCGTCGTCCAGCGGTCGTTCCTCTCGCCGCGCGACTACCTGGTCGTGCTGACCGTCATCGACGCCCAAAGCTGGAGCAGCATCGCGTCGGTCCGCATCGTCGTGCGCGCCCAGAACGCGGCGCCGGTGGCGGCCATCGCGAGCCCCGTGGAGGGCGGGCGGTTCCTGTTCGACCGCCCCATCCAGTTCGACGGCTCGCCATCGCGCGACCCCGAGGGCGGGACGCTCAGGTACTTGTGGGAGACAAACCGCACCGGCGACCTCATCGGCGACCGCGAGCGGTTCTCCATCAAGCTGCCGCTGGGTCGCTACCGCGTCACCCTCTCGGTCTACGACCTCGCGGGCCTGGGCACGTCGGCGACGATCAACATCTCGGTCGAGTCCAACCGCCCGCCCGAGCTCGTGGCGGGCGCCGTCGCACCCGCCGTTGGGCCCGAGGAGCTCGAGGGTGGCTTCGAGTTCCGCATCACCTACATGGACCCGGACAACGACCCGCCGATCGAGGTCCTGCTCAAGGTCGGCCGCAGGGGCGTGTTCACGGCCTACGCCATGGCCAAGGCGGCCGGCGCGGGCTCGGCCTACCGCAACGGGGTCGAGTACGTCGCCCACGGACCCCTGACAGTGGGCGCCCACCAGTACGTCTTCACCTGCCGCGACGAGTTCTACGGCTGCGCGACCGCCCTCGCCAACGGCCCCCAGGTCTACCTCGTCGAGGAGCTCGACATCCAGACGCTCGGCGCGCGGCTCGAGGTCAACTGGTCCGAGCTCGGCTCAACCACGGTGCTCCGGGCGTCGTCCCCTGCACCTCCGCCGACGGGCGCGGTGGTCATCTCGAGCGTGGTGAGGTTCGAGCTCGGCATCGGCGAGTGGTCCGAGGCGCGCGTGGGGCTATCCTACTCGCCCAACTCGGCCATCGACCCAACCTCCATAGGCCTGCTCCGGTACGACGTGGGCAGGGGGCTATGGGTGCCAGCGCCGGACATGTCGCACAACTCGACCGCGCACCGCGTCGAGGGCGCGTTCGTCGGGACCGCTGGCGTCTATGCGGTCATGGGCTCGGTCTCGGAGGATAACCAGAACAGGCCCCCGGACCTGCGCATCGCCTACGATGCCAAGGACGCCTACGCGGGCCGAGAGGTGGGGTTCGACGCATCGCCCTCGACCGACCCGGACGGCGGGGTGCTCCTGTTCTCGTGGAGCTTCGCCCCCTCGCCGGGCGCGCCCGCCGGAACCGAGTGGACCGCGGGGCTGCGGATCGAGCACCTGTTCGAGGACCCGGGAGTGTACGAGGTGCTGCTCAAGGCCATCGACGGCGGGAACGAGCACGTGCTGAGCAGCAACGTGAGCGTGCGCCGCTACCAGGGCGAGGCCCCGGGCCCTCTCGACAACCCCCAGGTGCTGTTCGTGATGGGCCTGCTGTTGCTGCTCGCGGTGGTGCTCGCGGTGTCCAACCGCATCCGCCTGGGACGGCCCAAGGGGTACGAGGCTCACTTCGGGAGGGCCTACACGGACCGCCGCGAGGAGGACGAGTACTCGCAGCTGTTCCGCAAGCTCACCGAGGACGAGCTGCGGGGGCGACCGCCCGGGGAGGGCGGTACCGCCACGGTGGGCGAGGGCGAAGGCGAGGACGGGGATGCGGCCGTCGCGGACCCTGACGAGGACGAATGAGGGGCGGCACCCGAACGAGGTCGAGGTGCAGGTGCCGGGATTTGGACCCGGGCAGTGAGCTTGGAAGGCTCAAGTATACTATTATATTTTGAAATATCAACTAGAAATTGTTCAAATAAAATTATTATAATGCTGAAACATCCACCTCAAAGGAAAAGTATTAATATATCAATAGCGCAGAATAATATCCGGCGATAAACATGATGACGAGAAAGATGCTCTGCCTCATCTGTGCGCTAGTCGTTCTGACCACGTTCTGCGGGAACGTGAGCGCGAAGAAGATAGGCGATGTCGTCATGGACCTGACAGCGAATGACGCCACTGCCGATGCTACGGATATTGCTGATTTCCAATGGTCGAGGACTACTGATGGTGCGAGCATTACGATTACCGTGGATTGTGAACTCGATGATAATAATAATGCTGTCAATTTTAACTTCTTTGTAGTTTTGAACGCCCTCCAGAACGATTCATTTGGAAATTATAAGGACCAAAAAACCGATGAATGGCATAATCCAAGCGCACCAAGCACTGATAATAGTGGTCTTTGGCCTGGTGGCAGGTTTGCCTATGATACCCTTTCGGTGACTTTTAATAATCTTGCTGCGGGGGATACCATCGATTGTCACACTGGCGTAGACATACGCAATACAAGCCCTGACCCAGATGAAGATGCTCACGATGAAACGTGGACCAGAATCACAATCGTTCCATGAGGACTGGTTTATGGTCCTCAATTAATAGAACGACAAAGCAATAGCCCGAATACCAGAGTAAAGCATTGGTCAGAGAGCTACAAAAAAAAAGGAATTGAGGCAACTTGGTAACCCCTCTTTTGGTGAGGTAGTTCATCAATGAACCAGATGGAAATTAAAGAGGCTGCAGGTAGGCGTGTAGGGCACCTAGAGGGTGAGATGGGGGATAGACTAAATTATATAAAGAGCATAAAATGGTCGTCTTTCCTCCTATTTTTCATTCCCATACTGATCTTTTTTCTATACATCTTCACCTCTAATGCATCCGCGACCCACGTGACCCAAGATATCACGACCGACACCACATGGATGGCGTTCGGTAATCCGTGGTCAATCGGGAGCGATATCAATGTGCGCGATGGTGCAACCCTAATCCTAATGCCGGGCGTCGAAGTCAAATTCGAGGGTCAATATTCCATCTCATGTACAGGTACTGGAAAAATCAACGCCAAAGGATCTGGTGACAATCGAATCACCATCACGTCAGCGAGCCCCTCACAATATAAGTACGGTACGGTATGGACTGGTGTTGGTGGGGTTTTCAGGAATTGCTCCATGTCGTATAGTGATACCGGTCTATTCGTGTCGTCAGATTCTATCGTATCTGAATGCGATATTTCAAGGTCACGAGATGGTATTCGGCTTGAAGGATCAGAGATTGAAATAGATCGATGCATCGTGACCTCATGCGATACCGGGATCAATGTCGTAGATTCTTATCAATGCAATATTTCATTTTGTGAGGTATCAAGATGCGACAGGGGAATATGGCTTTATGGGAGTACCAGCTCAATAACCGTGGAGCAATGCAGATTATTTATTTGCAATCATTCCGCAATTCGGGTTGAGATGACTGGAGACATCAATCGTTTAATTGAAAACCACATCCAATCATCAAAATGTGGCATCCTTATTTATCTATCTAGGGATGTTCAGGTATTTAAAAATATAATAACGGCTTGTCAGACCGGTTCATTAATATATCAACCTACGTCAACACAAACGACACCGATTCTTATTGAGCGGTCCAGGATTATTCAATGCCAGAGAGGTATAGAATTGCACAATTCGGAATGGATATTCGTGAATGAAACATGGTTTGAGAGCAACGAAATAGGAATAATTCATGAAACCACATACATCCGCAATATCTTCTTTTGGAGGAATAACTTCCTCTGGAACACCATACACGTCCTACAAACCCTCAATGAGGTGAACTGGTCCCTCGAGGGGGTCGGCAACTACTGGAGCGACTACACAGGCACGGACGCGAACGGCGACAGCATCGGGGACACGCCCTACGACGTGACGCCGACGCAGCAGGACCCGTTCCCGCTCATGAGGCCTGTCGACTTCGAGGACCCGGTCGCCGAGGCCGGGGCCAACGTCACGGTGCGCCAGCACGCCGCGTTCAAGCTGGACGGGAGGGCCTCGACGGACGATACCTGGATAACGAACTGGACGTGGACTGTGATGGTGCCTGGCACCCCACTCACGCTCTACGGCCCCGAGGCGTCCGGGGTCGTGGACGTCGCGGGCACCTTCGACGTCGTGCTCAAGGTGATGGATGCCGTGGACAAGACCGCCACCGATTCCCTCAAGCTGGTCGTGACGGACGGCGAAGCGCCGGCCTTCCTCTCCATCGACGTACCAGAGGTGGTGGGGACAGGCAGTACGTTGAACATCAGCTGCCGGGTGCAGGACAATATCGCCGTGGCAGCCGTGACCGTCGAGTACTACTATGGCTCCAGCGGCATCCGGCTCGGTGACTTCACGTCCATTGGCGGGGAGTCGTGGTGGCTCGAGGTGCCGGTCCCCACCGACTCGGTCGAGCCCATCTACTACATCATCACCGCGAAGGACGCCAGGAACAACCGCAACTCGACCGGCTACCTCTCGGTCCAGGTCGTGGACGACGACCCGCCGGTGCTGGTCCCCGCGCTGCCGACGCACGTCACTACCGGGGACGAGGCCACCATCCGATGCACCGCCTTCGACAACATAGACCTCGCGAGAGTCACAGCGGAGTACGGGTTCAACGGCACGGACCTCATCTCAGTGAACCTGACGGGCTCGGAGCACACCTGGACCGCGACGGTGATGGTCCCGCCGGGCGCACTATCCCCCATGTCGGTACTCTTAACGGCTACGGACGTCAGCAACCACAGCGTCACGGCAGGCCCCGTGGACCTGAGGGTCGACGACAACGACCCGCCGACGATGGATGGCAACTGGACGACCCCGCCCACCAGCGTGTGGCGCAAGGGGGACGACGTCACGATAGAGGCCGCCTTCAAGGACAACATCGGCCTGGTTGCAGTCCACCTCGAGGTTCGCCACAGCGCGACCGGCTGGGAGGCTATCCCCATGGCGTTGGAGGGGGACAGGTACTCGGCGACGCTGGAGCTCGCCACCGACCTCGGCGACCGCCTCTGGTACAGGTTCAACGCGACCGACGGCGCGGGCAACTCGATCGTGACCCCTGCGAGGGAGATACGGCTCCTCAGCTTGCACCCGAACATCACCACGGTACCGGACACGAGGGTGCTGGAGGACCATCTGTACAACGTGACGCTGAGGGCGACGGACCCCGACACCGACGCCGCCCTCCTGCGATGGAGCATGGCGACGAACGCGACGTGGCTGCACCTCGACGCGGTGACCGGCGTGCTGACGGGCCAACCGGGGGTCGAGGACGTCGGCACCTACTCCGTGAACGTGACCGTCGTGGACGGAGGGGGCGGGACGGACTGGCTCCAGTTCGACATCGAGGTCATCGAGGTCAACCATCCCCCAGAGGTGGCCATCGTCACGCCGGTGTCCGGGGCGACAGCAGGCGGCCGTCTGCTCGTCGGAGGGAGCGCCTCGGACGATGATGGCATCATCGTGTGGGTCCGGCTCCAGGTCGACGACGGGATGTGGGTGACGGCCGTGGGGACGGCGACGTGGCACTACGAGCTCTCCACGGAGGGCCTCAGGGCGGGGAACCACACAATCACGGTGGTCGCCTCTGACGGAATGATGCAGTCCGAGAAGCGGACGGTCGTCTTCGTCGTGCCTGACGAGGAGGACGGGACATGGTCCCCGGGCTTGCTGCTAGCCATCGTCGCCATCGTTGCGGTCGCGATCCTGTTGGTGTGGGTCATTGTCCGCCGGTCCCGTGGAACCTGAACTCCGCCTGATTTCTTAACAAGGAAACTACTGGCTCCAGAAAGATTCTTATAGTCGTATTGTTATTACTATTAACTATGTCCTACCACGTCCGTCAGCGCATCCGGGGCAAGACCTACGTCTACGAGGCCGAGGG
>CAYGVT010000156.1:0-4955 GCA_964353355.1 uncultured Thermoplasmata archaeon
CAGCGGTGGTAGCAGGTCAGAGAAAGGGGCGAAGGTGTTCGGGACCCTGATGAGCGTGGTCCAGTCGTTCAAGCAGTCCGGGAAGGACCTGCTCGTCGATGGGCCATCCATCCTCAATGCTTCACGTGGCTGACCATTTACTGTGATGGGCAAGCTTGATATACCACGCATGGATTGAGGGGTCGGCACGGTTGTGCCAATATCGTGCAATCTCGTATGGAGGATGCCCAATGACAGGAGAGACGGCCCCCGCGGCCCAGCAGAGGAACGGTGTCGCCATCATCGTCTACAACTCGACCTTCGACATCGCCATGATGCCCATGATGATAGCGCAGGGCGCGCTGTCCATGGGGATGGAGGTCAGCATCTTCTACACCTTCCTCGGGCTGCCCGCCCTCAAGAAGGGCTTCAAGCCCAAGATGCCCGGGATTTGGCGGCTGTTCACTGGCATGATGGTGAAGAAGATGGCCAAGCAGAGCATCCCCGTCCACGCGCAGCTGCTCAAGGACAACATGGAGATGGGTGCCAAGATTTATGCATGCACCACGTCCATGTCGTTGATGGGCGTGCGCAAGGAGGACCTGGTGGACGGCGTGCAGATGGCGGGCGTCGCCGCCTTCCTCGACATGGCCGCCAACGCGGGCACGACCCTCGCCATCGGCTGAGGGCCGCGGACCGCGCGCCGGACGCGGCGCGCCCACGGGGAGTGCTAAGGCTTGAAGATAGGCGTGATGCTGCTGTCGGGCCCCTACCAGACCGAGGACGCGGACACCGCCCTCCACTTCGTGGAGGCGGCCCTCGCGAGGGGACACGAGGTCGTGGGGGTCTTCCTGTTCATGGACGGCCTCTACATGCTGAACGGCAAGGTCGCGACGCCCGGGGAGCGGAACCTGCCCCAGGAGCTCGCGGCGCTCGCGGGGCGCGTGCGCGTCGTGGGCTGCGGGACGTGCGCGCGGTTCAGGGGCGTGGTGAAGGCCGACTTGATCGCGAACGCCCGGCTCGCGGGACTCACAGACCTGCTGGAGATCCTGGACGGGTGCGACCGGTTCATGACCTTCGGGGGGTGATGCGCTGCAGCAGGGCATGGATGTCGCGGACGCAACGGAGGTCCCCCGGCCGAGGCCTCAGTACTGCCTGCTCGTGCGCAGCGCGCCCTACGGCACGTCGGGGCCCGCGGAGGCCTACCGGATAGTCCAGACCATGTTCGCCTTCGACCACGCGATGACCGTCCTGTTCATGGACGACGGCGTGCTGTCCCTGGTCAGGGGGGCCGACCCCGCGCCCATCGGCATGAGGCCGCTCTCGGAGGCCTTCTCCGAGCTCGGGGGCCTGTGGGGCGTGGACCTCGCCGTCCACGCCGAATCGCTCGAGGAGCGGGGCCTGTCCTTGGACGACTTGGTCCCCCACCAGGAGGACGCGCCGCCCTACCGGCTCGTCCGGACGTCCGAGCTCGAGGCCGTGCTCGCCTCGCACAAGGCTATATTACGGTTCTGAGCCGTTGGGAGGTAATCGTATGGCGGTGCTGCACATCGTCCGCTCGTCGCCGCACAGGTCCACGGACCTGGAGCGCGCGCTCGCGACCGCAACGCGGGGCGCCCACGTCCTGCTCGTCCAGGACGCTGTGGTTGCCGCGGCCGACACGGCCGCGGGACGCGCCCTCGCGGCGCACGGCCGCGAGGCGGGCGTGACCGTGCACGCGCTGCGCGAGGACCTCGCGGCGAGGGGCGTCGCGCGCGTCGCGGAGGGCATCGACGTGGTGGACTACGGCGCGTGGGTGGACCTGGTGGAGGCCCACGTGCCCGTGACGTGGTGAGGGGAGAGGCTTGGTGGACTGGGGGTTCAGCCTGAGGGTCGACGACGCCATCGAGCTCCGGCTCCTCACGATGGCCGACGCCGAGGCCCTCTACGCGCTCACCGAGGACAACCGCGCGGACCTGCGCACGTGGCTCAACTGGGTCGATTCCAACACGCGCCTCGAGGACACGCGTGCGTTCGTCAACCGCGCGCTGCGGGACCACCAGCAGGGCGACGGATTGCACACGGGCATCTGGGCCGCCGGCGCGATGGTGGGCGTGATAGACCTGTTCAGGATAGACCGCGCCAACGGCTCGGCCGAGGTGGGCTACTGGCTCGCGCCCGCCCACAGGGGCAGGGGGGTCATGACGCGGTGCTCAGCCGCCCTCGTCGACCACGCGCTGCGCGCGATGGGCCTCAACCGCGTCGAGATACGCATCGTGGTGGGGAACGAGCGCAGCGAGGCCATCCCGAGGCGGTTGGGCCTCACGCTCGAGGGCACGCTGCGTGAGGCCTACTGGCTCTACGACGGGTTCAAGGACGTGCGCGTGTACTCCATGCTCGCGCGCGAGTGGTCACGCCCGGTGAGGCCCTAGATGGGTCGATCCCAGGGCGGAGTGCGGGGGGACAGAGCTCAGTAACCGTAGGCGTCCTCTTCGGGGGCGTAGCCCTCGTCGTAGTATCCCCCTTCCTCGGGCCCTTGGGCGTCGTAGGGCTGCTCGTAGCCCTCCTCGTAGCCCTCGCCGTAACCCTCCTCGTAGTAGCCCTCCTCCGCGGGGTGCTGCTCGGCCCACTCCCTCTCGCGGGCCTTCTCCTTGGCGTGCCCGGCGTACCAGGACGAGACGGCGTAGACGATGGTCGCGACGATCTGTATCGGGAGGAGGACGATGTAGAGCGGGAGGTTGATGAGCACCAGGATGAGCTTCATGAAGCCGCCACCGCGCTTGGCCGCGTTGTGGCCGATCTTCCAGAAACGCCTGATGTCCAGGACCTTGTACTTCGGCTTCTCGACGGGCTTGGGCACCGCTGATGGCGCGGCTGCAGTTGCGACGGGCTGGGCCACCTGCGAGGCGGCGACGCCAGCGACGGCGGGCGCTCCCGCGACCTGGGGCCCGGCGTAGGCCGCCACGGGCGCGGGCTCGGGGGCTGGGGCTGGTGCAGGCACGCCCTCGGGCGCGGCCGCGCCCACGAGCACCTCGGTCGCGGGGGCCTCCTCGACGGGCGCGGCGGGCGCGGCCACCTCGGTCGCGGGCAGCGCCGCCTCCTCGACCGTCGCCAGCTGGGGTGCGACCGCGGGCTCGGGCGCGGGATGCTGCGCGAGGTGCGGGAGCGTGTAGCTCTCGGGCGCGGGGGCCGGCGGCATGGGCGGGGGCTGCGGCGCGGCGCCCTCGCCGTACGCGGCGGCGACCGCCTCGGGCGACGGCGATGGCGAGGCCGCCTCCTCGGGCGCGGGCACGCCTCGCCTGCGCACGCGGCGCTCGGGCACGAGCTCGTATCCCTCGGGGATGGGCAGGTCCTCGCCGAACATGTCTCTGTACTTCCTCGCGATGGCCTGCTGTGAGGTCACCTCGGCCAGGGAGTCCAGGTGCGCCTCGACCTTCTCGATTTCGACCGTGCTCTGGCGCACGTAGGTGCCGTCGATCATGCCCCCCTGCTCCCAGGCCTCGGGGGCTGGCTCCGGGGGCGGCGCCTCGAGCTGGGGCGGGGGCATGCGGTGGTGCTTCCTGCGCTCCTTCTGGACGGCCTCCTCCACCAGGGCATCGATGTCCTCGTCGAACCCCGGGGTCCTCTTCTTGATGCGATCCCACCTGGCGCGCTCGAGCTTCCTGAGATTGCGCTCCTGCTTCGCGCGCTTCTTGGCCTCCTTTCTGGATTCGCCAGGTAGGGGCTCGACGACAAGCTTGGCCATCCGGACTACCAGGTTGCGGGAAGGGGGGTCCGGCTATTTTTGCATTTTGGTATCGGTGATTGATGGCCCGCCGTCCCGGGGGCATGCTGGTGGACCCCTCTTGGGTCACGGTCGGGGGTAAAGGTCATACGGATGTAGTGGCATGGGGGCGCGTCCGGAGGGACATTCCTTGGAGCGCCGGCACGGTGGACCGCGAGGCAGTGAGGGGGCGCGGGCATGAAGGCGCCCCTCAGGGTCCCCAAGCCGAGCTGGATGGGCGGCCCACCCCGCAAGGACGACGAATCCCCGCCCACCGCGCGCGAGGACGCGCCCGGGGTGCTGCCGGGGATGTTCGTCGTGCTCGAGGGCATCGACGGCACCGGCAAGTCGCACATCGCCGCCAGTGTCGTGGCGCACCTCGGGTCGAGGGGCGTCGCGGCCATCTCGACCTCCGAGCCGACCGAGGGTCCGACGGGCAGGATGCTGCGGCACACCGCGAGCGCGAAGGTCGACCCCTACGAGGAGCTCTTCCTCTTCCTGACCGACCGGACGGAGCACACGCAGTGGATACGCGAGCGGCTGGCGGAGGGCAACTGGGTCGTGTGCGACAGGTACGCCATGTCCTCCGCGGCCTACCAGGGCACCCTGCTCGAGTCCGAGTGGGAGGCCAGGGGGCAGGACGCCGTCAAGTGGATCATGGACCTGCAGCGGCCGTGGTGGCTCGAGCCTGACCTGACCGTGCTCATCGTCGACGACGTCGACCGGTGCCTCGCGCGCGTCTCCGACAGGGGCAGGCCGTCCAAGTTCGAGCGCAAATCCTACCTCGAGCGCGTGCAGCGCAACTACCTGAGGCTCGCCGAGATGCTCGACCGCGTGGCGGTCGTGGACGAGCCCGAGCTGGAGAGGCTCATCGAGGCGGTGCTCGGCCGCGTCGAGGCGCTGCTGGGCAACTCGCACAGGGGCTGATGGGACCGAAGTCGGAGGAGCCGGTGGAGGGAATTGAACCCTCGACCTACGCCTTACCAAGGCGTCGCTATACCACTAAGCCACACCGGCGCGCTAACGGGCATGGGGGGGCCCGTACTTAACCCTTTTGGGCTCGCCGCGACCGAGCCAGCGCTGCGCCCGGGGGCGGGCGCGGCAACGGTCCCGGGGGGATGGGTGGGGGGGGATGTGGAGGAGGTGGGAGAGGCGGGGGATGGGGGGGAGGCGGGGGCCGCGGGGGGGGAGGGGGAGGGGGGGGGGGGGGGGGCCGCGGGGGGGGCGGGGGGCG
>CAYGVT010000157.1:0-36557 GCA_964353355.1 uncultured Thermoplasmata archaeon
GGGTCGTCGGGCGACGGGGGCGTGCCATCGAGCAGGAGGAGCAGGCCCACCGAGCCGACGCAGACGTTGTCGACGACCCTCACCGTGACGTTGACCTCGTTCCCCGTGCCCCCTCGGGCCGGGGCCAGGTCCTCCAGGACGGGGAGGTCGTTGTCCACGACCGGGACCGACCAGTTGACCAGGGTGGCGTTGAGGCCGGCGTGGTCCTTCGCCCAGGCGCGGTAGAAGAGGGGGGCCAGTGAGTCGATGGGGACGTCGATGGTGGCCGTCCATGAGCCGTTCCTCCCATCGCCCGAGGTGAGGTCGAGCGCGAGGTCGGTCCAATCGGTCCCTCCGAGGTAGATGTATTGCAACCACACCCCTGCGACGCGGAGGTTGTCGGCGACGGTCAGGTTGAAGGTGAACGCATCGCCCGTGGTGGCCGTCAAGTTGGTCGTGTCGTTCACGAGGCGAGGGACGGACATGTCGAGCTTGCACAGGAACGCGTCGCCCGTCGCCTCCCCCGAGGCGGTCACGGCAGGTGTGTCATCGTAGGCCCCCGGTGTGGTCGGGAACTCGTCCGCGCTGAAGGTGCTGCCGGTGACGTACACCAGGCCGTCGCCGTCCAAGGCGAGGGCGGTGCCGCGGTCGTCGCCGTCGCCCCCGAGGAGGCTTGCGTAGACGATGCGGTACCCGCTGGCCTCCAGCCTGAGGACGTAGCCCTCCTCGTCGCCCCCGTGGCGCTGGGCCTGGAACGCGTTGGGGCACACGGGGAAGCTGCCATCGCCGCTCACGTAGCCGACGACGTTGGCGCAGCCCTCCCCGTCCACCGCGACGGAGGCGGCCACGTCCGTGCAGGTCAGGTTCAGGACCTTGGAGAACTCGAGATGGTCACCGTCGGCCCCGAGCTCGAGGATGAACGAGTCCGGGTCGGTGTGGACAGGGGGCACCATGCGCTTGGGTACCGTCGGAAACAGGCTGCAGTTCGTCCATCCGACCACGTACGCATGGCCCTGTCCGTCCACGTCGATGCCCAATCCGATGTCGGTATCGGTCTCCCCGATGTAGGTGGAGTAGACCAGGGCGGTGCCCGTGGCGTTCAGCTTGGTAACAAACGCGTCGGGCAAGAGCTCCTCCGTGCGAGGTCCTGTGTACTTCGTCGAGCGGAGGTCCGACTGGTAGCACCCCTCTGTGGTCGGGAACTCCTTGCCAGACGTATAGCCCGTAACGTGGGCGCACCCGGCATCGTCGACGACGAGCCCATTGGCTCTATTGTCACAATCCTCTCCGAGAAGGCAGGAGTACTCGAGGTCGGAGCCGTCCGGCCTCAGCTTCACCACGAAGGCCTTGTTGCTCTCTTTCGGACTCCTGAAGCTCCCAGGGACGACTGGGAAGTCCCAGCTTTGGGTCCATCCCGCGATGTACGCCGAGTCGCTGGCGTCGAGGTCGATGGACGTGGCATAGTCGCTCATGATGCCTCCCACGTACGTGGAGTACTCCAGGGAGGACCCTGTGACGTTCAGCTTGAGCGCGAATGCGTCGACCCATCCCGTGAGGGTGGTGCAGAACGCACCTTCCGTGACGGGGAAGTCGGAGCTCGTGGTCGATCCGGCGAGGTGGACGAGGCCGTCACCATCGACGGCGACGCCCGTCGCCTCCTCGTATGAGGAGCCCCCGATGAAGGTGGAGTACTCCAATGCGCTGCCGTCTGGGGAGAACCTGGAGACGAAGGCCTCCCTGCCACCGATGGAGGGGTCGTACGCGCCTGGCGTCAGGGGGAACTCGGGGCTGAGGGTGACGCCGGCCACGTAGACGTGCCCGTCGGCGTCGACGGCGACTGCGTTTCCCGCGTCTAGGCCTTCCTCTCCCAGGAACGTGGAGAACATCATCCCCGGATCGATGACCAGCGGGAGGCCGGGGTCAAGGCTCCCCAGCCGGAAGCCGACGCGGCCGTCCCCAAGGAGCCTGAACGCGCTGGCGACCGGGACGCGACGCCCCCCTGCCTCCTGGTAGCTCACGGGCGCACTATCGCGCAGGATGGCCGCGGGGGTCCTCACCAGCAGGTCGCCTCCCACGTCGCAGACCTCGAGGGAGGTCATCCCCTCGTAGGCCATGATGATGCGCGACGGGTCGGACCCCGGGGCGACGGTGAACCCGTACTTGAACTCGCCACCCTCGAGC
Organism: uncultured Thermoplasmata archaeon; assembly: GCA_964353355.1. Classification (GTDB taxonomy): domain Archaea; phylum Thermoplasmatota; class DTKX01; order DTKX01; genus CAYGVT01. The sequence continues at coordinate 2,161 of CAYGVT010000157.1, forward strand.
CTTAGCTCGAGGTCGATGCCCTCCCAGAGGCCCCGATAGACGACGGACCGATAGCTGGGCACGTCGGCGACCCATAGCGCCGGGTCTCGCCCGTGGATGTAGTTGCTCCTGTGCCCCAGCTCGCCCGACCCGACGGGGACGACCTCGCGGGCCCCCACGAACGTCACCTGGACCACGGTCCCCTGCCCGGTCGAGGCGGGGCCGTGCACGTCGTAGGCGACCCACCCGTCCCCCACCGCGATGGACCAGGGGACGCCGAGGGCGTAGAAGAGAGCGTTCCAGGCCCCGAACTGGCCTCTGTTCTCGGTGAAGGATGGCTCTGGATGGACGGATGTAGGCGCGGGTCCCGGCCCGCCGGTCACGGCAAGCGCCTGCGGTGGGATATCCGGGCACGAGAGAGGCTCGGACACGATCAGAATCGGCATCAGGAGTGATGCCAGAGCGAGGGCGGCGATGACCCAATTTCTCCGGGTCGTCCGTGCAACCCCCTGGTCGACCGAGCTCGATGTCGTCCCTTCCTGACCATCGCCAGGGAGGGGAGCTGGTCGATGAAGAACGATTGTCGCCTATCCCATATCAATATATCGGTGCGTGGCCCGGGCCGTTCCACGCAGCCCAGGAGCGGCCAGTCACCTTGGCGGGTGTCCACCCCTTTTCCCCACGACCGGCCATCGGGGCATATGAGCCTCTTCCGCGCTCATCGGCCACCTCGCAGCCCCTCGACGCCTTATACCTCAGGCCACCCGACGGCAACCCTCTTTACGGCGCGGAGGCGATGGGGGGTGCGTGAGGGCGGTGATAGACGCGTCCGCGTTCCTGGGCGGGTTCGAGCCCGTGCCACCGGCGGAGTTCGCCGTGCCGCCGTCGGTCGTGGACGAGGTCGCGCGGGGCCGCCCGGGCCGCCGCATGCAGGAGCTGCTGGCCGCCGGGCTCGCGATGATGGAGCCCACCCCCGGGGCCGTCGCGCGCGCGGAGGCGGCCGCGGAGGGCCTCGGCGAGGGCTCGCGGCTCTCGCCGGCGGACGTGGACGTGCTGGCCCTCGCGCTCGACCTGGGCGTGCCCTGCCTCACCGACGACTACTCGGTCCAGAACGTGGCCTCGAGGCTGGGCGTGGTGGCCAGGCCCTTCCGCGAGGGGGGCATCAAGGAGGTCTGGACCTGGGGGGTGAGGTGCCCTGGCTGCCGGCGGAGGTTCAGGGACGGCGAGGCCGAGGCGGGGCGGCCCTGCCCCGTGTGCGGGACGGAGCTGCGCACCTCCAGGCGGAGATGAGCCAGTCGTGCGAGCGCGGACCGCGTCCTTTCCGTCACGAAGAACGGCGGCGAAGGCTAGATATACGCGCCCCGCGTAGCCACTGGCGTGCTCGAGGCGGTCCATCTCCGCAAGAGCTACGGCCCCACCCTGGCCGTGGACGACGTGACCTTCACGGTGCGCCCTGGCGAGGTGTACGGGCTGCTCGGGACCAACGGGGCCGGCAAGTCCACGACGGTCCGGATGTTCGTGGGCCTGGTGACGCCGGACGGGGGCCGAGCGCTCGTGGGCGGCCACGACATCGTCGCCGAGCCGCGCCTCGCGAAGGCCGCGCTCGGGTACGTGCCCGAGGTCGTGACGCTGCATGACAGGCTGACGCTGCGCGAGCACCTGGAGTTCGTGGGCTCGCTGCACGGCATCGACGGCAACGGGCTCTCCTCCCGGGTGATGGAGCTCGCGAGGCGCGTCCAGCTCGAGGATTCCCTCGACCACGAGATGGGCACCTACTCCAAGGGCATGCTGCAGCGAGCCGCGCTCGCGGGCGCGATGGTGCACTCGCCGCGCGCGCTGGTGCTCGACGAGCCCGGCTCGGGCCTGGACCCGCGGTTCGTGCGCGACCTCAAGCGGTGGGTGCGGGAGCTCGCCAAGGGCTCCTCCGTGCTCGTGTGCACGCACATCACCGGCTTCGCCTCCGAGGTGTGCGACCGCCTGGGCGTCATCCACCGCGGCCGCCTGCTCGCGCAGGGGAGCCTCTCCGAACTGCTGGCCATGACCTCGGCCGAGGACCTCGAGGAGGCCTTCGTGCGCATCATCGCCGGGGCGTGATGCGTTGGCACGGACCTGGGCGGGGACGGCCTGGGACGCCTACAACCTCTCGGCCACGCTCTCTGCGCGGAGGTTCTCCGCCACCTACAGGCGGCACTTCGCCATGCTGGGGGTGTTCGTGCTCCTCGTGCTCACCGCTACGGCGATGCTCGTGCGCGTCGCGTCCGTCTCGGGCGGGGGCGGCGAGGAGGGCTCGACCGGGCTCGAGGACGCCCTCACGCCCGGCGGGGTGGCCGCGGCCGCGTTCGTCATCCTGCTCGCGCGAGGCCTCGTCGACGCGCACCGCGCCGTGCTGCGCGACCGGGCGCTCTGGACCGCGCTCGTCTCGCCCGCCGACGAGGGCGCGCTCCGGACGGGGCTCATGCTGCGCGCCGCCGTGATGCAGCTCGGGCTGGTCACATCCGTGCTAGCGCTCGTCGTGCTCGTGCTCGCGACCTCCCCCGCCCCTCCCAACGTGCCGACCGAGACGGGCCCGCTCATCGCGCTCGCGGGGCTGGCGAGCGGCGCGCTCGCGCTGCCCCTGCTCGCCGCGGCGATGGTGGTGCGCAGGGGCTCCATGCGCGGCGCCCTCCCCCCGACCGTCCTGCTCGCGCTCGCGGGGCTGTTCATGGCCGCGCTCCAGCTGGACTGGCCTGCGTGGGCGCAGCTGGGCTCCGGCGTCGTCCTGGTCGCGGGCGCCGCCGTCGCGTCCGCGCGCTCGCCCCCCGTGCTCGCGGAGGCGTGGGATGCCGCCAACCGCCCGCGGGGGGCGCGCGCGCGCGGCCCGTCCCCGACCGGGCCGCTGCTGCGGGCGACCGAGGCGGGCATGGACCCGGTGGGGAGGTCGCTGGTGCGCAGGGAGGTGAAGCTCGCCCTCCCTCCCCGCCAGCGCCTGTCGGTGGTGGCGCTCAACCTCGCCATGTGCGGGGCCCTGGTCACCCTCGACTCGCAGCTGCGCGAGCTCGTGGCCGACGGCTCCCTCTCCACCTTCAACTACCACTGGGTCGTGGGGCCGTTCCTCGTGGCGCTGGGGCTCTATGCGGTCGGGTTCTTCCAGGTGACGGCACCCCTCCTGGACGGCTTCACCAAGGAGGGCCCCGCCCTGTGGGCGCTCAAGACCAGCCCCGCTGAGCCCCGCACCATCGTGCAGGCCAAGGTGCGCCCACTGTTCGCGTTCCTGCCCGTGACGGTCCTCGCCGTGGGCCTTGCAGCGCCGCTCTCCGCAGGCCGCGGGCCGGTCGCGCTCGCGGTGGCCGCGATGGGCACCGTGGGGGTCTACCTGGCCTTCGCGGGCGTCGGCGCGTGGGCGGGGGCGGCCTACCCCAACATCGACAGGCACTCCAACGCGCCGCCGGATTTGGTGCTCGCCTTCAACATGATGGTCGCGTGCCTGGTCGTGGAGGCCCTCGTGCTCCTCCCCGTGCTCGCGGTCGACCCCGCGGAGCCCCTGCGGTCGGTCGTGGCGATGGTGGTCTGCGTCCTGATAGGATGGTCCGTCTACAGGCTGGGCGTGGGCTCGGGCGGGAGGGCGCTCGGCCGGCTGCAGCTGGCGAGCTGAGGCGCGGGAAGGTGGTGGGAGCGGCCCGACAAGCCGAGGGCCGTGGGGCGCGCGACTCACTTGCCGAACCTTCTCCCGCGCATCTGGTAGGCGCGGATGGCGCGCAGGAAGTCGACCTTCCTGAAGCCGGGCCAGTAGACGTCCGAGAAGTAGAGCTCGGAGTAGGCGAGCTGCCACAGCAGGAAGTTGCTGATGCGCGCCTCGCCCGACGTGCGCAGGATCAGGTCCGGGTCGGGCAGGCCGTAGGTGTAGAGGTAGCCGCTGAAGGTCTCCTCGTCCACCTTGGCGGGGTCGACCTTGCCGTCCTTGGCGTCCTGGGCGATGCGCCGGATGGCCTGGAGGATCTCCTCGCGGCCTCCGTAGGCGATGGCGATGTTGAACCGGTAGGCGTCGTAGCCGGCCGTGCGCTGCTCGGCGTGGCGGATGGCCTCGACGACCTCCTTGGGCAGCAGCTCCATCTGGCCGAAGGCCTTGATGCGTATGCGGTGGCGGTGCACGCGCTCGTCGTCGGCCGCCCTGTGGAAGTTGACCGCGAAGAGGTGCATGAGCTCCTCCACCTCCTCGGGGTCGCGCCTGAGGTTCTCCGTCGAGAACGCGTAGACGGTGAGCACGCGCACGCCCAGCTCCAGGCACCACTCCAGCATCTCCTCGAGCGTCTCGCGGCCCGCCTGGTGCCCCGCCAGGTCCAGGAGGCCCAGGCTCTCCGCGAACCTCCGGTTGCCGTCCATGATGACCGCGACGTGCTCCGGGATGGGGCCGCCCTTGATCTCCTTCATCAGGCGGTTCTCGTAGGCGCGGTAGGTCGCCTCCGACAGGGCCTTCCTTATCTCGGTTAAGCGTACCACCCTTGCGCCGATGTAAAGACGGGAGGCGTATTTCAACCTTCGGGGGCGCCAGGCCCCCACGTGGGGCGGTCGGACCAGCCCGCCGGCCAGGGCCCGGCAAAGTATATATACGGTCGGCGCCCAAGTAGTCGCCCCGGGGCTAGCGGTGCCCGGCCTTGGAGGGAACGAGGCTGACTAAGCAGTACATCGGCGACGTCACCAAGATGGTGGTCCACAACACCCTGAACAAGAAGCCAAGCTGCGGTATACAGGACATCCCGCCGGAGGCCAAGCGCGAGTTCGACGCGCTCTACCAGGCCACGACCACTGGCTTCCACAAGTGCACGGAGTGCATCGGGAGCAGCATCTGGTGAGGGAGCGGGCAGATGGGGCACTTTCGCGCCCCTCCCCCCGAAAAGGCCTTTAGCCACGGGGGCGCTTAGAGCAAGGGATAGCGTATGGACTGGAACGAGAAGTACCGCCCCCGGACCCTCGCGCAGGTCGCGGGCAACACCAGGGCCGTCCAGTCCCTCGAGGCGTGGGCGCGCGCGTGGCAGCACGGCCACCCGAAGAAGCGCGCGGCCATCCTCTCCGGCCCCCCCGGCACCGGCAAGACCGTCGCGGCGCACGCGCTCGCGGCCGACCTCGGGTGGGAGGTCGTCGAGCTCAATGCGTCCGACGACCGCGACGCCGCGGCCATCGGGCGCGTCGCGACCGCGGGCGCGCTCAACCAGACCTTCGACGACAAGGGCGCGTTCCTCCGGTCTGACGAGGGCGGCCGCAAGCTCATCATCATCGACGAGGCCGACAACGTGCACGGCCGCGAGGACCGCGGCGGCATCCGCGCCATCGTCGACACGATAAGGCGCACGCGGCAGCCCGTCGTGCTCATCGTGAACGACCTCTACGAGCTCACTCGCCAGTCCTCCTCGTTCAAGACGCTGTGCGAGACCATCAAGTTCCAGTCCATCCAGTCGCGCACCATCAAGACGGCGCTCTCCCGCATCGCGGCCGAGGAGCGGCTCGAGGTCGAGGACGAGGCCCTCGGGACCGTCGCCGAGCGTGCCTCGGGCGACATGCGGGCGGCCGTCAACGACCTGCAGGCCCTCGCCGAGGGGAGGACGTTCGTGCTCGCCAAGGACGTGGGCTCGGTGGGCAGGCGGGACACGCGCGCGACGATGTACGACGCGGTGCGCACCATCCTCAAGACCGACAACGTCCTCGCGGCCAGGCGCGTGGTGTCCGAGCTCGACGAGGACCCGGAGTTCCTGCTGCAGTGGCTGTCCGAGAACGCGCCCATGGAGTACCGGGACACGAGGGACAGGGCGCGCGCGATGGCGGCCATCGCCCGGGCCGACGTGTACCTCGCGCGCGCGCAGCGCAAGCAGGCCTGGCGCATGTGGGCCTACGCCAACGACATGATGAGCGCGGGCGTCGCCACCGCGAAGGACCGCGAGTACCACGAGCCGCACCGCTACAGCTTCCCCATGTGGCTCGCCACGATGGGCCGCACGCGCGCGCTGCGCGCGACCATGGGCTCGCTCTCGTCCAAGCTCGCCAGGGAGTGCCACACGTCCGTGGGGATCGCGCGCGAGGAGCTCATCCCGCTCTACCAGCAGCTCTTCGAGCAGGACGGCGCGTTCGCGGTCCACCAGACGGCCGTCCTGGAGCTGCAGGGGCCCGAGGTCGCGATGCTCCTGCGAGACCAGACCGGCTCGACGCGCGTCGAGCAGCTGCTCGCGGCAGCCGAGTCCAAGGACACCGGGCGCAGGCAGATCGAGCCGTACGCGCTCGGCGAGGGCGCGGCCTACGAGCGCGCCGCCGCCGCGAGGGCGAAGGCCGGCGAGCCGGACGAGGGGGCTCCCGAGGGCAGCAGCGCCGCCCCCGACGAGGGCGGGAGCGGCTCGCCCGGGGGCGGGGTCGCCGCGAAGCCCGAGGCCGAGGACGACAAGGAGCGCCAGCGGAGCCTGCTCGACTTCGGGTGAGATGGAGCGCCCGGTGGCGGCTGGGCCGGCGCTGGCCCCGGCGAAAGGTTCAAACCCCCGCTCGCCCTCCCGTTCATCGCGAGGGCGTGCGATGGACGAGGACCTGCGCAGGATACTCGAGCGCCAGTCCTACCGCGTGGTGGGCGACCACAGCGCGGTCAAGGTCTGCCACTGGGTCGGGCAGAGCCTCACCCGTGGCCGCCCCTGCTACAAGCAGCTCTTCTACGGCATCAGCAGCCACCGGTGCTTGCAGATGACGCCCGCCGTCGACGACTGCACGCAGATGTGCCTGTTCTGCTGGCGGTTCCAGGGCTTCCACGGCGCGGGGGGGGAGGGCGAGGGAGAGGAGGGCGCGCACGGCTGGGACGACCCCCGCGCGGTCCTCGACGGGTGCATCGCCGCCCACCGCAAGCTCCTCACGGGCTTCAAGGGCAACCCCAAGGTCGACCGCGCCGCGTTCGAGGAGGCGCAGGAGCCGGACCAGGTCGCGTGCTCGCTCTCGGGGGAGCCCACGCTCTATCCCCACCTGGGCGAGCTGTTCGCGGAGTGCCACCGCCGCGGCATGACCACGTTCCTCGTCACCAACGGCACGCGCCCGGACGTGCTCGCGGAGCTCGACCCACTCCCCACCCAGCTGTACGTCTCCGTGGTCGCGCCCGACCGCGAGACCCACCGGCGGCTGTGCGCGCCGCTGCGCGCGGACGCGTGGGACCGGCTGCAGGAGACGCTCGCGCTGCTGCCGTCGCTCGGGACGCGCAGGGTCATCAGGCACACGCTCGTGGCCGGCCACAACATGGTGGACGAGGAGGGCTACGCGCGCATGGACTCACGGGCCGCGCCCGACTTCATCGAGCCCAAGGCCTACGTCCTCGTCGGCGACAGCCGCAGGCGCATGACGCTCGCGAACATGCCCCCGCACGAGGACGTCGCGCGGTTCGCGGCGCGCCTCGCCGAGCTCACGGGCTACGAGGTCCGGGGCGAGCAGCGCCCGAGCCGCGTCGTGCTGCTGGCAAGGCCGGGGATGGGCACCACGCGCATCCCTGGGAAGGGGCCGGACTGACCGGCCTTTTTGGGATGAACTACCCGGCCGGTGCTCTTCCCGGGCTCAGGGCCGCCCAGCGGTCTGCGCCTCGTCGCCGTAGGGCTTGGGCCTCCGTGCTCGCATCGCCGGCAGGCCCGTGGCCTCCCTCTGGGCAGGTCTCGTGAGCAGGAAGGCCACCGCCGGCCCCATGAAGGTGCCGACGGGGAACGCGCCCATGGAAACGATGGAGGCGACGAGCGTGGGCGTGAAGGCCCACCTCCTCCTGCGGGCGAGGCCGAGGGCTATCCACGGCATCGCGATGGCGAGCGTGAGGTAGTAGCCCAGCCCGAGCGCCGCTAGCGGGTTCATGGGGCCCTCGCGCACCTCCGTCAGCGTGGTGTTGTCCGGGCCCGCGACCGGGACGAGCTCGAGCGTATCGAGCTCCTGGTAGCTGATGAAGGCGAGGACCAGCGCGTTGAGGACGATGACCGCCAGGACGTAGGCGAGCACCTTAATGACCGAGGACGCGTCCGCGGTCCTCTCCTCCTGCGCCTCGCCGCCCACGCCCTGCGGCCTGAAGGTGAGCAGCCGCCCGTCCATTCGCACGCGGACGTCCGCGGGCGGGGGGAGGTCGGACGGCTGGGCCGTGGCCGATGCGGCCGTCGGGGGCGGTGGCGGGGGCGGTGGCGGGGACGGTGGCAGGGGCGGTGGCAGGGGCGACGGCGGGGCCGGGGGCTGGCCCGCGATTGGCACCCAACCGCAGCTGGGGCATGCGCCTATGCCCGCCTCGAGGGGCTCGCCGCACCTTGGGCAGCGGTCCATGCGAGGTGATTGCCGGGCTGGGATAATGAGGTTTGGCCTCATAGTGCCAGGATCGGAGGGGGTCCGGCTCGAGGGGATGCGCGCGCGCAGGGGGGTCGGGCCCGCGGCTCAGTTCAGCCGGATGGTCTCGAGGTTGCGGGGCGCGCGCGTCTCCATGTTGAGCTTGCGGTGCAGCGACGACGAGAACTCGAGCACCTTGGACTCCTCGCCGTGCAGCACGATGATGCGCTCGGGCTTGGGGCTGATGCCGTGCACGTAGTTGTTGAGCTGCTTGCGGTCGGAGTGGCCCGAGAAGCCCTCGCAGTTCTCCATCTGCATGCGCACCTTGACCGCGATGGCCTTGCCCCTGTCGGTCATGGGCACCTCGTTCCAGCCCCTCTGGATGCGGCGGCCGAGCGTGCCCTCCGCCTGGTAGCCGACGAAGACCATGGAGTTGCGCGCGTCCTCGGCCCAGTGCTTGAAGTACTCCATCACCGGGCCGCCGTTGAGCATGCCCGACGTGGCGAGCACGACGCACGGCTCCGGGGATTCGATGACCTGCGACCGCTTCTCGACGTGGTCCACGTTCTGGAACACGTCGCTCAGGAAGGGGTTCTCGCCGCGCTGGAATATCAGGTTGCGGAGGTTGGCGTTGAGGTACTCCGGGTAGGCCGTGTGGATGGCCGTGGCCTCCCAGATCATGCCGTCGAGGTAGACCGGCACGCGCATCGTCGGGTCCGCGCGCATGAGCTGCTCGAGCACTATCATGACCTCCTGCGAGCGGCCGACCGCGAACACGGGGATGAGGACCTTGCCCTTGCGCTCGAGGCTGCGCTTGATGATGTCGTGCAGCGCCTTCTTCGCCTCCTTTCGGGTGGGCTGGAAGTCGTTGCGGCCGCCGTAGGTGGACTCGATGACGAGCGTCTCCAGGCGGGGGAAGCTGTCGTGCGCGGGCGGGAAGAGCCAGGTCTTCTCGTACTTCATGTCGCCCGAGAACGCGATGTTGTGCACCCCGTCGCCGATGTGGAAGTGCGCGATGCTGCTGCCCAGGATGTGGCCCGCGTTCTGGAGCGTGAGCCGCAGGTCGGGCGCGATGTCCGTCGTGTCCCCGTACCGCAGCGGGATGGTGTTCCTGACCATCTCGCGGATGTGCGAGCTGTCGTAGGGGGCCGTCTTGCCCTCGCCGTACGCCACCTTGAGGTAGTCGATGAGCAGCAGCGAGCTCAAGTCGCGCGTGGGGGCCGTGCAGTAGACGGGCCCGTCGAACCCGTACTTGAAGAGGAGCGGGACGAGCCCCGAGTGGTCGAGGTGGGCGTGCGTGAGCACCAGCGCGTCCAGGGTCTCGAACGGCAGCACCTCGGGGATGTTGAGATAGGGCGTGCCCGCGTCCTGCGAGAACCGGACGCCGCAGTCGATGAGCACCTTGGAGTCCTTGGTCATCAGCAGCGTCGAGCTTCGGCCCACCTCACGGTAGCCGCCCAGCGCCGTCATGCGCACCCACGTCTCGCCGGGGCTTATCTCGCGGTTGATGCGCCGGCCGATCTTCTTGAGCCACGCCTTGCGGTCCTCCGCCACGAGCCTCAGGTAGCCCCGTATCTCGCCGACCGTCTTCGACGGGATGGAGGGCGTGCGGATGACCTTGGGCGCCCATCCGATGTGGCGCTTTATCTCGTTGAGGTTGGCGCCGTGCTTGCCGATGGCGACGCCCGGGGTCAGGGCCTCTATGGTGACCTCGCCCGTGTCGGGCGCGAAGAAGATGTCCGTTATCTGGGCCTCGGTCGGGATGATCTCCCGGATGCGCGCCTCCGCCTTCGGGGGCTCCATCAGCATCTCCGGGTCGGGCCGGATGGCCACGCGGCGCTTGAGGCCCTGCGCGAGCTGGCGGACTATCTCGTTGTCGGTGGCGAAGGCCTCCATGCTGCGCGTGTAGATGACGATGGTCGGGCCCTCGAACTCGATCGCCGATATCTCCACGGTCTTGGGCACGATGCGCCGCACTATCTCGTCGGCGTCCCTTATGAACTGCTCCATTGGCATGTGCATTGCCTCTGCTGGGCCGCCTGTGGGGACCGTGCCTTGCGTGCGGGGGGCCGAGGGCCTGAAGGGGCCGCTCAGTCGAGCCCCATCTTCTTGGCGCGCTCCTTTATCTCCTCGTCCTTGAGGAGGGTGAAGCCCTTGTTGTCGATGATAGCTACCTCGACGCCGTTGCCCGACGCGGAGTCGCGCGCCATCGCGTGCGTGATGGCACGGATGGCCAGGTCGGCGGCGTCGGAGCAGGTCATGCCCTGCTCGAAGTGGTCCTCGAGGACGCCGTAGACGTACGGCGAGCCCGAGCCCGTGGACACGTACTCGTCCTCGATGTTTCCGCCCGCGGCGTCGAGCGAGTACACGTGCGGGCCGGAGTCGTCCATGCCCGCGAGGATGAGCTGGACCCAGTACGGGAAGTAGGCCCTCCCCGACAGGATGTTGGCCATGAGCGTCGACGCGGCCTTGACCGACATGACCTTGCCGCGCTTGAGTCGGTAGAGCTCGGCCTCCGCGGTGATGTAGCGGGCGAGCGTCTGCGCGTCGCCGACCAGGCCCGCGACGGTGAGGCCGAGGTTGGCGTCGACCTTGAAGAGCTTCTGCGTCTTCTTGTGCGCGATGAGCGTGCCCGCAGTCGCGCGGTGCTCGGTCGCGAGCACGACGCCGTTCTTGCACACCATGGCGCAGGTGGTTGTACCGGTCTCCTTGGGTTGGTTTGACATGGAGAACATCCCCGAGAAATCAGCTTCCGGACAGGGGCAAGGCTCGTTATGACACGTTCCGTATTTAACGGTTGCGGTTCACTGGTCCGGTGAGGTCGGGGCATGCCAGTCCAGCGGCCGGACGGCCGAGACGACGTGGTTCCCCCCCCTGTCCCCTGCCCACCGGACCTCGAGCCCTGCGTGATCGCAAAGCGCGGCGAGCTCGTCCGCCCCGATGGCGCGGTAGTACCTGTCGACTTGGCCCCCCGGCGAGGCCCTCCACGGCACCAGCAGGTCGCGCCCGTCCCCGCCCGCCGCCTCTGCCCTCGCCCGTGCCCGCGCCGCCACGCCGGGGTCGTCCAGCGCCCACACCGAGAGGAGCGCGTGGCCCCCCGGCCGCATCGCGCGGGCCACCTCCAGCACGGCCCTCGCGCGGTCGGGCCCGTCCCTGACGTGGTGCAGCACGGCCACGCACAGCACGACGGCCGCGGCCATGGGCCCGAGCGGGACCGCGCGCGCGTCGCCCCTCACGAGGCTCCCTGCCGTCCCCAGCCGCCGCCGCGCGGCGGCGAGCATCCCCTCCGAGGCGTCCACGCCCACGCACTCGTAGCCCATCGACGCCGCGAGCTCCATGTGACGTCCGTTGCCGCAGCCCAGGTCCAGCAGGGGGCCCCCCGGGGCCTCGAGCTGGTGGAGCCATTCCACCACGAACTCCCACGGCCTGTCGCGGGCTCGGTCGAACTCGCGGGCTATGCGGTCGAACGCCCCGTCGCCGGTCCGCGCGGGGTGGCCCACGGGGGCATCCGCCCCCTCATCGCCCCTTGCGGCCTTGGTCCGTCATCCGGTGCACGGCGATGGCCGCGCCCACGAGGGCGAGCGCGACCAGGGCGTACGCGGCCGGGGGCGCGGGGGACGCCTCCTTGACGTCCACGACCAGCGACTTCCTCGTCGCATCCGAGCCCTGCAGCATCACCTCGATGGTGTGCTTGCCGACCTTGCCCGCCTTCCAGGTGAAGTTCACGTTCTCGGTCTTGCCTGCCCCGACCTCCACGAGCTTGGTGTTGAGCACCGTGCTCTTGCTCGCGTCCGTGAAGATGACCGTGACGCTCATTGCGACCGAGGAGGGGTTGTTGACCTTGGCGGTGAGCGTGATCTTCTGGCCCGATTCCGGCTTCATCTTGGATGCCGTGAACTCCGTGATGGGCGGGTAGACCACGAGCTCGTACTCCGCCACGTTGTTGACCTCGTCGTGCTCCACGATGATGCCGGCGGTGTCGGCCTTCACGATGAGCTTGTGCTCGCCCACGGCCGCGCCGGTGGTGTCCCAGGTCAGGTTGAGCGAGTCCGACGCGCCGCCCTCCATCGAGGTGTAGGCCTTGGTGTCGATGGGCGTGCCGGTGGTGGAGTCCAAGTAGAGGCCGAGGGTGAAGCCCGCGGCATAGGCCCCCGCGTTGCGCAGCGTCACGCTCGCGTTGAGGCGCGAGCCCAGCACGGGGGACGCGGTCGTGACGTTCAGGGGCTCGACCTTCAGGTCGGGCAGGTCGAACCGCATCGTGACGAGGCCCGAGTTGTAGTGCGTGGAGACGCCGCCGGCCTGGTTGTCGAAGACCGCCAGGCCGAAGCAGTAGTCCTGGGTCAGGTCGTCGAAGGCGATGTCCGACTCGTGCGCGGTCACGAGCTTGCGCTTGACCTCCAGCGTCCAGGTCTTGAGGACCGTGTCGTAGACGGCCTTGGCGTCGATGTCGCCCCTGTCGCCCGTCGGGCGGTTGAGGACCCAGCCGGGGAGCTCGGTCCCGTCGTCGAAGGCGGCGGGGTCGATGATGTTGTCCGTGAACCCGTCGAAGAGGAATTTGGGGTCCGGGTTCGGCGGGGGGGTGTCCGAGGACTTGAAGACGGGGTGGTCGCCGTCCGCGAAGGGCTCCGTCGTGGGGACGTCGTCCGTGGCGTAGAGCGAGTTCATCTTCCATGCCGTCGAGCCCGTGAAGTCGTCCTCCACGATGCCATCGGTGTCGACGCTCAGGTCGTCCATCCAGCCCACGTTGTCGGTGCGCTTGGACGGGTTCGTGCGGCCGGCCAGCCACTCCCAGAGGTCGCCCCACTCGCCCGTGTTCTTGGTCTGCCATGTGCCCTCGTGGCACTCCAGCACGTTGCAGCCCTGGAAGTTCTGGTCGAACCCCTCGATGCTCTTGTCCGAGTCCCACAGGATCGAGAACCGGTCCTCCTTGTGGTGGATGGACTGCCACGCGTCGGCGGTGTAGAGCCACTGGTCGGGGATGACGCTGCGCGACTGGTCGGACCACTTCGCCAGTAGGTACATGTTCTGTTCGTCGTAGAGGGCCTTCAGCTCGACATCGCCTGGCAATGGCACGCTGGCCTTCGTGGCGGTCACGCTGGTCATCGTCGCCTCGCCCCATGCCGCCTCGTCGGCCACGCCGTCGACCTTGATGGTCGCAAGCGTCCTGCCGACCATCAGGACGGTGTCCTCCGCGAGGGCCGTCCCCGGCACGAACGCCAGGAACGACGCGGTCACGAGAAGCGTCACGATGCCCAGGCTCACCGCTCTCCGGCTCGAATCCCGGTCCAAGTGCATCCCACCTGCTGGCACTCGAATGCGTGCGCCGATTAATATACCTTGCGGTGAAGCTGCGCCTGCTGGCTCGTACGCCGGTCCCCCCTCACTTTCTCCTGCGGCGAGCGGAGACGACGGCGGCGACCGCGACGGCCGCGCCGAGGGCGGCGACGGCGGCGGCGAGGCCGAAGCCGGGGTTGTCGGCGACCTTCTCGACGGTGACCGTGACGGAGGCGTCCAGGTCCTGCACGATGACCGTGCCCCTGTAGACGGTCACCTCGAGCACGTGCTCGCCCTTGCCGGTGAGCTTGATCCCGGCGAACGTCTCGGTCTTGCTGCCGCCCGCGGGGACGATGACGGCCTGCGCGGAGCCCACCTCGGTCGAGCCGTCCTTGAGCACCATCCTCACCGTGACGACCGCGTCGCCCGTGTTCTCCAGCGTGACGGTGATGGTGACCGCCTTGCCCTCCTTGACCTTGGCCGCCGAGGAGGCGATGGTGAGGTTGCCGAGCACGGGTGCCGGGGCCTTGACGAACGTGACGGGCGCGAGCGCCTCGTTGTTGTCGCGGTCGGTCTCGTCGTTCGTGTTGCTCGGGTCGAGGATGACGCGGACGGTGTAGCGCATCGGGGTCGTGATCTCGGTCGCGGACCAGACGACCTCGATTGTCGATTGCGCGTCCACCGCGAGCGCGCCCAGGGCCCTCTCGCCGATGCGGTTGTTGCCGAGCCGCACCTCGAGCGTGGTGGCGAGCGAGTCCCTGGTGCCGTTGTTCCTCACGGTGACGGTGATGGTGACCGGGTCGCCCACCTGGGGCTCGGCGGGCGCGAACGCGATGCCGATGACGGAAAGGTCGCTCACGTCGGCCGCCTGCACGACCAAGTCGGCGTTGAGCGCGTTGTTGAGCTCGTCATCCTCGTCGAGCATGTCGTCGGGGTCGACGATGAACGCGAGCTGCACCGTGCCCACGGGCACGCCCGAGACGCCCCACTCGAGGTAGACGACCGCGTCGGCGCCCGCGGCGATGGCGGGCACGAGCTGGGTGTCGAGCGTCCGGTTGTGCGTGGCGTCCAGGACCTTGAGCGTCGTGGGCTGGGACGCCACGCCCCCTTCGTTGTGGACGGTGACCGTGACGTTGAGCACGGTCCCGAGCTTGGCGGTCAGGGCGGCCGGGGCGATGGACGCGACCGTGAGGTCGCTCCTGGGCTTGGGCACGACCCTCAGGGTTTCGAGCGTGGCGTTGTTGTTGGTCTCGTCGAGCTCGGTCGCCGCGCGGTTCCAGTTGACGTGCGCGCGCAGGAGGTGCGGCCCCAGCTCGGCGTCCTCCGGCACCGTCCAGATGATGACCGGGGACCAGGTCGAGCCGACGGCGAGCGGCGCGCCCACGATGGCGGTGCCCACCTGCCCGACGATGCCCTGCGTGAACGCCTCGTCCAGGTAGAGCGCGACCTCGAGGGCGGCCGGCGCAGGGGTGGTGCCCTGGTTCTTGACGACGATGGTCGCACCCGTCTCCTGCCCCTGGGGCACGGTGATTGTGTCGGGCGTGATGCTCAGGATGACCAGGTCGGGACCGGTCCTCTCCACGACGGTGAACGGGAGCGAGAGCGTGTTGTTGGTCTCGTCCGTCTCCCGGATGGCGTCGTCGGGGTCCACGGTGGCGTTCAGCATGTAGGGGCCCTCGGCCAGCGGAACGACCGGCCAGCTGAGCGGCACCTCCAAGGTCTGGCCCCTCGGCACGTTCACGGTGTCGGACACCAGCGGCAACCCGATGTCCGTGAGGTAGGTGATGACGTCGACGCCCGTCGCGTCCTTCTGGCCCACGTTCCTCACCGACACGGTGATGACGGCGGAGGTGCCCCTGGGGATGGCGGCGGGTTCGAGCTCGAGGCTCGTGATGGTCAGGTCGGGGAGGAGCTCCGCGTAGAGCATGACGTCCTTCACGAAGACGTTGTTGGTCTCGTTTATCTCTGCCACGGTGCCATTGGGGTCGACGACGAGCTTGAGCCTGTGGAGGCCCGGGGCCAGCCCCGTGGAGTTCCAAACCGCCTCGTAGGCGGGCCTGAGGTTGTTCGACCAGGGGATGGCCGCGATGTCGATGTAGCCCTCCGGCGTCGCCTCGTCGTCCCAGTAGATGGCGGCCGAGGTCGCCGTGGAATCGGCCCAGCCCTTGTTCTCGAAGAAGGTGTTGACCAGGACGTCCGCGTTGACCGTGTAGGGCTCGTTGATGAGCGAGATGCCCGACGGGGCCAGGTCCGGCATCTCCGGCTCGGCCATCCACATCCTGTAGGCCTTCGGCGCCTTGCTGTGGTTCTCCTGGGTCATGTTGTCCGTGACCGCGATGCTGAAGTAGTAGGGCGTGTTGGTGTGCTCGAACGGCACGTCCTTGGTGCTGCCGGTCACCAGCTCGCGCTTGAGCTCCAAGGTCCAGTTCCTGCCGTCCCACAGGCCCTTGGCCGTGATGTCGGCGCGGTCCCCGGAGGGCGACTTGATGAGGTGGCTCGGCACCCAGTAGCCCGTGGGGAGGGTGCTCACGTCGAAGGAGGGCCAGTCGACCTGGCTGGCCTCGGCCTCCATCAGGAAGCTCCTGTTCGCGGGCGTGATGGCGTCGTTCCAGATGTACGCGGGCCGGCCGCCGCCTCCGGCGATGTCCTTGTTGACGCTCCAGCCGTCGTTGCCGGGGTCCCAGTCTATGTCGGACTTGGTCACGTGCATGCGCAGGGGGTCGAACACGACGGAGTTGTTGTTCGTGAGGAAGCCGTCGTCGGCATAGCCGATGACGTTGGTCACCGCCGCGCTCCACACCCACACGTCGAGCATCTCGCCCGGGTTCAAGGTGTACATCTCGAGCTGGTTGTGGCACACCCCGTCGCAGCCCTGCGAATCGAACGGCGAGACCAGGTGGTCCGCGTCCTCCCAGATGAACGAGATGCGGTCCTCGCCCCAGGGCTTGGCCTCCCAGGTGCCAGGCGTGACGTTGGAGGTCAGGTACCAAGGCTCGCGGTCGTAGTTGGAATCCCGCGGGGCCAGGGGGTTGAGCTGGAACTCGTCCCAGGTGACGAGCAGGTAGAGCCATGTGTCGTCGTAGACGGCCCTGATCTCGGGGTTGAAGTTCCCCGAGCCGCCCGTCGCGAACCCCTTGAGCGCGAGGGCCTCCGCCCACTTGGCGTCGATCACGCCATCGATGGAGATGGGGGTCGTCGTGCGGCGGGCGACCAGGTCGGTGCTCTGGTCGAAGAGCATCGGTTCGGGCGTGAGCTCGCCTGCCCCGGTGGAGGGCCCGTCGGCCACGGGCGCCGCGGGCGTCAGGGGGATGGCGGAGGCGATCAGGAGCGCGACCAGCAGGCAGACCAGGGCCTTCTTGGTTGTCATCGGCAAACCACCCATGTAGGACTCGGGCTCGACATCCGAGATATCGGCTCGCACAAATAATTATTGGTATGGTGGTTGGATTGACCGCCGCTGCCAGCACAGGGACCCGGTCGGATGGCCCCAGGCGATGGTCCGGCCTATAGGCTGAACTCGAGCACGACCGTGTCCGTGGGCTGGTGCACGAGGGTGATGACGTCGCCCTGGGCGAGCGGGTTGACCAGTGTGTGGTAGGCAGAGCGCTGCGCGGCAGTGACGTTCGCGCTCGCCAAGGTCATGAAGTTGGCGTTCGTGGTCCACTCGTCCCCAGCCCCGGGCCGTATGGTGTAATCGGCGTTCCAGTTGCCCGTTGGCCAGGCCCCATCGAGCCATGAGATCCCGACGAACGCGCCCCCGCCGCCCACGTAGCCGGTCAGGGTGTCGTAGGTGGTCCCAGCATGCACGAGCTCGACCTTCACCTCGTCGCCAGGGTAGATGTCGGCCGAGCCGAGCGTCACCGGGGAGGCGATGACGGCGATGTTCGTGCTGAGGGGGACCTCGTCGGGTGTGTTGCCCACGAGCCTGTAGCCGCGGTCCGCGTCGAGCACGGCGGACAGGGGGGCGAAGTAGGGCGCGTAGGCCATGAAGGTGTCCCCGGCCCCCAGCATGCCGTCCCCGTCGATGTCGATGAACACGAGCGGCGAGCCCTGGGGCCCGTCGCCGGAGGCGACGACGAAGTCGGTGAGCGCCCCCACGATGGACGCGTCCCACACGCCGTCGATGTCCGTGTCGTACTTGACGTGCGAGCCGTCGGCATGCCGCGCGATGACCCTGAATTCGCCGAGCGGCACCTCGCGGTCGACCCTGGTCACGGGGATGCTCCACCGCTCGTTGATGTGCGAGTACGAGACATCGACCTCGGGAGGGTCATCTGGCACCGTCACCATGTATATGGCCCACAGCCCCACCACGGACGTGGCCGAGACAGTGAGCGCAACCATCAGGGAGGAGCCGATGACCGGCGCTGCCGCCTCGTCCCGCGGCCGGGGCCAGTACATCTTCGACAGGGCCGTCGCTCGCATGCTCGCCCCCAGGACGCGCTTCGCATTTAGCCCTTGCCCTCCGGGTATCGCGGCGGAGAATCGTGGCCGGGGACCGGCCACGGCGCCGGTCGGTCCGGGCCACGGCAGGTGCAAACCATATATCCGCGCCGAGGCATCACGCCCCCATCCCACGGCCCCCGATGGGCCGAGGACGGGGAACCGCATGGCATCTGGCGACGGGGCTCTGAAGGGGACGGGCGAGCTCACCTGGGCCACGCCGGCATGGCTCGAGGCCAACTCGGGCACGGCCACCGTGCTCGACGCGCAGCCGGACGTGCACGACTACCTCGAGGAGCACGTGCCCGGGGCGGTCCGCGTCGAGGAGGGCGCGCTGCGCGCGCCCGTGGGCGGGCTGCCCGTCGCCTTCGCGCCCCCCGCGGCGGTCTCCGCCGTCCTGCGCGCGGCCGGGGTCCGCACCGACGGGCCGGTCGTGGTCTACACGGCCGTGGGCGCGCGCTCCGCCAGGGGCGACGGCCTGGGCGCGACCTACCTGGCCCACGCGCTCGTGCGGCACGGGTGCCGCCGCGTGCACGTGCTCGACGGGGGGCTGGAGCGGTGGAAGGCCGAGGGCCATCGCGTCACCAAGGACCTCCCCGCCCCCCGCGCGTCGAGGTTCCAGGCCCGCGTGCGGCGGGACCTCCTCGTGGGCCGCGGGCAGGTCGGGGCGCTCAAGGACCGCCCCGGCGCCCTCCTCCTGGACACCAGGTCCGCGCAGAGCTACGAGGGGCAGAGCTACCTCCCAAGGCCCGGCCACATCGAGGGCGCGGTGAGCCTGCCCTGGACGTCGTTCGTGACCGAGGGCAACCGGTCGCTCCTCCGCCCCCTGGACGAGGTCGCTTCGGTCGCGCGCGAAGCGGGGGTCATGGACGCCAGGGAGGTCATCGTCTCATGCGGCACGGGGAGGACGGCCAGCTTGGTCTTCCCTGTGGTGAGGTCCCTGCTCGGCCACCCCTGCGTGCGGTTCTACGAGGGCTCGCTGGCGGACTGGAGCCGCGACCCCGGCGCGCGGATGGTCGCGGGCCCCTCGCCCAGGTGAGCGGGCCAGGTGGGGAGGGGAGGGCGGGACGGGGCGGGGGACCGATGGGGGCGGGGGGTGGGGGGAGGCACCGGGAGCGTCCCCCACGGAGGCTCTCCATGCGGGCCATCGAGGGTCGTCCCTGCGTGGGTGCCAGATGGGGCCGCCAGATTCTATCCCATGAATATTTGCGCGTCAAGTATTTAAAGGGCAATATCTGTGGCCATCGTGCGCAGCATAAGCGCTGCTGGGGAGTGGAATGGAGGTGTCCCGTCCAGAGGTCCTGACGACCCGCAAGAGGGAGGACCGGTTCGACCGGTCCCGGCGGATCCCTTGGTTCGACCTCGAGCGGACCCGCCGCTCCCGCGCGCTCGTCGTCGGCGCGGGCGCGCTCGGCAACGAGGTCGTCAAGGACCTCGTGCTCTCCGGCGTGGGCCACATCGCCGTCGTGGACATGGACCGCGTCGTGAGGTCCAACCTCAACAGGTGCGTCTTCTTCACCGAGCAGGACGCCCTGCGCGGCCGCATGAAGGCCGAGGCGGTGGCCGAGGCGGCCTCGCGCCTCGACCCCGCGGTCGAGGTCGAGCCCCTGACCGAGCGCGTCGAGGACCTCGGCGAGGGCGTCTTCGACGGCCGCGACGTGGTCGTGGGCTGCGTCGACAACCTCGCCGCGCGCGTGCACATCAACGCCAACACCTATCACCTCGGAGTGCCCTACGTCGATGGTGGCACGATGGGCCTCATGGGGAAGGTCCAAGTCGTGGTCCCACCGAGGACGAGCTGCGTGGAGTGCACACTGAACGCGTCCCACTACCGCATCATCGAGCAGCGCTACAGCTGCACCGGTGCCGGCGTGACCTTCGTCGAGCCCAAGCTCGCCTCCGAGGTCACGACCACCGCGGTCGTGGCCGCCGTCGAGGTCCGCGAGGCGATGAAGCTCCTGAACGGCCGCCCGGACCTGGTGCTCTCGAACCTGTTCTACTACGACGGCAACCGCAACCTCTCCGACGTGCTGGAGGTCGCGGTCAACCCGGCCTGTCCCAACCACGGGGCTCCGGGCGCGCCCCGCGGCGCGTCCGCGCGGGCCACGGGTGCCAAGGGCAGGGGAGGTGGCTGAGATGCCGAAGCCCGGCCCCGACCAGAGGAAGGCCAAGGGTCCCGATTCGAAGTCCTCCGCCATCGCCTACGCGGTGAAGCTCGAGCAGCTCGCGCAGGACAAGAAGCAGCTGGAGCGGGAGGTGCGCGAGGGCATCGACAAGGTGTCCGGCGATATCGGCCAGCTCGTGACGGTCGGCATCGAGGTCGGCGCGGCGCCCGAGCTGCTGGGCAAATCCCGGGAGCTCGCGGACGCGAAGGACTACGCGACCGCCAAGGGCTTCCTCGACCGCGCGCGCGCGGCCATAGAGGGCACATCGCTCCCCAAGGTCGAGGCGCGCATCGACCAGGCGCAGGAGCGCGTGGGCGCCATCGAGAGGCTGGGCGTCATAGAGGTCGACACCGCCGAGCTCGACAGGCAGTTCGCCATTGCGCGCAGGATGCTGCGCGAGGACGACATGCTGGGCGCGCTCGAGGTGGCGGAGGGGGCGGCCATGGCCGCCATCGAGCCCGCCAAGACGGAGCTCACCACACTCCTCACCGACGCCGAGAGCCTCCTCAAGGACGCGGACAAGGAGAGGCTCGACACCGGAAAGGCGCGCAAGGCGCTCGACGACGCGCGCGTCTCGTTCGCCGCCGATGACTACCAGGCCGGCGTCGACCACATGATCAGGTTCCAGAACAACCTCGAGCGGGCCAGGAAGGGCATGTCCGGGGAGGCGGCCGAGGAGACGCCCGCCGAGGTCCACGGGGCCATGACCGACCAGGACCGCGCGCTCGTGGTCGAGGCCATCGCCAGGGGTCTCGAGGCTGTCCAGGCGGACCTGAGGGTCCTCGAGGATATCAAGGGTCTGGTCTCCCACCCGGAGAGCCTAGCCAGCAAGGCGAAGAAGGCGCTCGAGGAGGGCAACCTCGCCCAGGCGCGACGCCTCACGCGGGAGGCGCACCTCGCCACCATCCGCGCGCTGCGCGAGCGGCTGCGCGACGTGCTCACCGCCGCCCGCGACCGCATCAAGAAGGCGCGCCGCGAGGGGCTGAACGTCCACGAGGTCAAGACCGTCTACACCGAGGCCACGGCCAACGTGGACGTCTACAAGTGGAGGGAGGCCTACGACCTGGCGCTGTCCATCGACGACCGCATCAACGCCCTGCGCGAGGAGAAGGTCGACATCGAGCATGCCATGAAGGAGGCGTCGGAGGAGATCAAGGGCCTGAGCGAGCTGGGCACGAACGAGGCCCGCGTCAACGAGCACCTGGAGCAGGCGCGCCACGGCATCGAGCGTGGCGACCTCAAGAAGGCGCGCGTGAGCATCGCCAAGGCCCTATCCATCGCCAAGACCTCGACCCAGGCGTTCATCGACGCCTACATCGACGAGGTCCGCAACGTGCTGCTGAGCGTGCGCACCATCGGCGGGAACATCTCCACCGCCCGCCCCCTGCTCATCACCGCGAAGAAGGACATCAACAAGAAGGAGTTCAAGGAGGCCGTCACCCGCGTCCGCGAGTCCGTGAGCACCGTCAAGGGCGTCGAGGACGAGTACATCGAGGTCCTCAAGGTCATCGTGGACTCCTACCTGAAGTACACGCTCGCCTCGTCCATGGGCCTCAACGTCGCGGAGATGGACGAGCACCTCAAAAACGCCACGGTGGAGCTCAACCAGAAGCAGTTCGAGAAGGCCCGCAAGCTCGCCCAGAAGGCGGACTTCGAGGTCGAGATCGCCATCGAGGACTTCAAGACCACCTCGGAGGACCTGGCGAAGGCGCGCGAGTCCCTCGAGGAGTCCAAGAAGGTCGGCGCGGACGTGAGCGAGGCCGACTTCCTCCTCACCAAGGCCATCGCCGCGATGGAGAAGAACAGCTTCGAGGTCGCGCAGGAGCTGTTCACGGACGCCGCCACCGCGTCCGACAAGGCGCGCAGCAAGCGCGTGGGCGACCTCCTCCAGGACGCGCGCGAGACCATCGAGGAGGAGGAGAAGAAGGGCATCAGCATCGGCGAGGGCAAGCGGCTGCTCACCGACGCCGAGGAGTCCTACCGCCGCACGGACTTCGCCACCACCATAGACCTGCTCAACGAGGCCATCGAGGTCATGTTCGAGATCTCGAAGAAGCAGGACATGGCCCAGAAGCAGCTGCAGCAGGCCGAGGAGCTGCTCGCCGAGTCCAGGCGGTACGCGGAGGAGAACCCGCTCGCGGACGACTTCATCGCCGCCGCCCACAAGCACATGGCCTCGGGCCAGTGGGACCAGAGCTACGACGCGGCCCGCCAGGTGATGCTCGACGTCGAGTCCTCCCTGGTGAGGTACATCGACGTCATCATGGACGACACCAAGAACGAGATCGGCAGGGCCGAGGAGCAGGGCGCGACCGTCTCCCAGGCCCGCGACTACTACAAGCTCGCCCGCCGGCACTACGAGTCCAACGACTTCACCAAGTCCCTCACGCTCGCGAGGAAGGCCAGCGTGCTCGCCCGCGAGACCATCGCGGTCTTCCAGGAGGTCATGGAGAACCGCGACATCCTCGACGGCTACATCCAGTGGGCCAAGCGCGTCTCCAGGCACCTCCAGATGCCCGAGGCGGAGCTGGAGCAGACGCGCGCGTTCGTCAACCAGAAGAAGTACGCGGAGGCCCAGGCGGTGGTGCGCACCGCGCTCGAGAAGGCCAAGCAGACCCAGATAACCTTCGTCAAGCAGGAGCTCGACTCCATAGAGGTCTTCCTGCGCGAGCTCGAGGAGGGCGGCGTGGGCACGTCGGTGGCGCGCAACACGCTCTCCCAGGCGCAGGCCTCCCTCGCCGCGTTCGACTTCGAGCAGGCCTACGCGCTCGCGACGCAGACGCGGGAGCAGGGATCGAAGAACCAGGAGCTCTACAAAGAGATCATCGAGAAGCTGCACATGGGCAAGGGGCGCATCGAGCTCGCGGCCAAGCTGGGCGTCGAGGTCAAGCCGCTCAACGACCTGGTCGAGAAGACCGAGAAGGCGCTCATCAACCAGACTTACACGTTCGCGGTCGACTTCGTGGACCAGCTCCTGATGGAGCTGCCCAAGTCGACGCAGGTGTTCATCAACAGGCGGTTCAACGAGGCCAAGGCCCAGGTCGACGAGGCGAGGGCGGGCGGGCTGCTCGTCGAGGCCCAGGAGGGGCTGCTCGCCAGGGCGCGCGAGGTGGCCGAGAAGGGCAACCTCGAGGCCACCGTCACCACGCTCGACCGCCTGGCCGGCGAGCTGCACGAGAAGCGCGAGCGGCAGAGGGAGGCCAGCCACGCGCTCTTACACCTCGCGGACGTGCTCGAGGCCGCGGGGGAGATCGGCGTGGACGCCACCGCGCCGCGCGCGCTCGAGGTCAAGGCCAAGCGCGCGTTCGCGGACAACCTGTACGACGACGTCCACCGGCTCGTGGGCGAGGCCGAGGACGTGCTGCTCAAGACCTCGTCCTCGTTCATCGTCGACTACATCAACCGCGTCCAGGCCACGCTCGTGCGCCTCGAGAGGCTGGGCGCGCAGGTCTCCCCCATCGAGGACCGCATCGACCAAGCCTGGGGCCACCTCGACGACAGGCGGTTCACGGAGGCGTTCGCCTCCGCGCGGGAGTGCACGCTCACGCTCGCCCGCGTCGAGGAGCGCTTCCCCCCCGCGCTCGACCGCATGCGCGCGGCCGAGGCGGCCGTGGGCAGGCTGGGCTTCCTGGACGTCGAGGTGGACGGCCCCACGGAGGCGCTCGCGGGCGCGCACGACGCGCTGGCGGGGCTCGACTTCGACACGGCGGAGCAGTGCATCTCCGACGCGCTCGGGGAGCTCGCCACCGCCATGCGGACCGCGGCGGACACCCAGGTAGTGGAGCTCGACGGTCTCATCTCCGACACCGAGGCCAAGGGCGCGGACGTCGCCCCCGCGCGCGAGCGGCTCGACCGCGCACGGTCGCTGGTGGACCAGGGAGAGCCCGGCACGGGCTTCCTCATGGCCATATCGGGCATCGAGGCCGTCGCACGGGCCAGGCGCGAGATGGCCGACGCCATCGAGTCCCGCGCCAGGGCGGAGGCCGTCTTCAAGGACGCCGAGGGCCTGGGCGCGGACGTGGCCCGCGCGACGGAGATAGTGGCCGAGGTCGACGACAGCATGAGGCTGCGCCGGTACGTCGACGCCATCGCGGGCGTGAGGAGGCTCGAGCTCGAGGCGGGCAAGGCCAAGCACAGCCACGTGATGAACCTGGTCGCCCTGGCGGACACCGTGCTCATCGAGGTCGAGGAGCTCGGACTGAGCTCGAAGGGCCTGCGCGGCGAGCTCGCGGGCGCCGAGTCGAGGCTCGAGGCGCGCGACTACCACGCGGCCACCTCCACCGCGAAGCGGGTCATCGACCAGGCGCGCGACATCAAGGTCCGCTACATCACCGCGCGCGACCGCATCGTCGAGGTGCAGGCGGCGATATACGACGCCTCCGGCATCGGCACCAACACCGGCAGGGCGACGGACCTGCTCGGCGAGGCGCGCGACGCGCTGAGCGAGCAGCGGCTGGACGAGTCGCTCGAGCTCGCGGAGACGTCCCATTCCGAGCTGATGGCGCGCCTGATGGACATGGTCGGCTACGAGCGGGACGCGCTCGAGGAGATGCGCAACGAGGCGAAGGAGCAGGGCATGGTCGTCGCTCCCCTGGACGTCTCGCTCACCGAGGCGCAGTCGCTCGTCAAGGGGAGCGACCTGAAGGCCGCCGTGCTGCGCCTCCGCGCGGGGCTGGAGGACGCCCGCGAGCTCGTCGTCAAGTACCAAGTCGCGGTCGAGGCGCTGCACGGTTGCGAGGCGCTGCTGGACATCATGACCAAGCTGGGCGTCGACGCGGGCGTGCCCACGGCCGAGACCGAGCGCGCGCGCAAGCACATCGCGGAGCAGGACTACGAATCCGCGAAGGCGCTCGGCGACACCACGACCGCGGACATGCGGCGCGCGCTCGACGACGAGATGGGCCGCCGAGGCGCCGCGCTCATCGGGCTGTTCCAGGAGGCGCGGGGGGCGAACATCCGCGTCGCCGACATCGACGAGCGCTACCAGGTGGCCCGCGCGAGGCTGGGCCCGGGCGACTACCTGTCCCTCGCGGACGTGGTCGCGGCGCACGAGAAGGAGGCCAACGGCCGGATGGCCGCCTACAAGGACGCGCTGCGCCGCATCGAGGTCGCCCAGGTCCTGCTGCAGGACGCCGAGGGCCTGCGCGTCGACGTGGCCTCGGTCCAGCCCGTGATGGCGCAGGCGCGCGAGCTGCTCACCTCCGGCCGGTACCCGGACGCGGGCGAGAAGGCCGACGCCGCCAAGGCAAGGACCCTCGAGCTCGAGCGGCAGTTCTCGCTCAAGTACATCAAGGACGCCGACGACCTCATCGCCGAGCTCAAGAGCCTCGGCATAGACGTCATCGAGGCCAACGAGTACCGCGAGCGCGCCCGCGCCGCGGTCGAGATAGAGGAGTACCCCGGCGCCTATGCCGAGGCCCTCAAGGCCATCACGACCTGCCAGACCGTCAAGTCCCAGTACACCGAGGCCAGGGGCCTCATCGGCTCCGCCCGCGAGGCCATCGGGAGGGCGGACGAGCTCGGCGTCGACACGACGGCGCCCGGGGAGTCTTTGGCCCAGGCGCAGGAGGCGCTCGAGTTCCAGAGCTACGCCGAGGCCAAGGAGCTCGCCATCAAGGTGCGCGAGCTCGCGGGCACGCTCATGCGGGACCACGTGGTGGACGCGCTGAAGACCCTGCGCTCCGACGTCGGGTCCGCCGTCGGCAGCGGCGTGGAGCTCTCGAAGGCCACGTCGCTCCTGGACCTCGCCCAGAACGACGTGGACGCTCAGGACTTCTTCGCCGCCCAGGACGTGGTCCGGGCCGGCCGCGCGCACCTCGAGCAGCGCACCGCGCTGCACGAGCGCGCGCGCATGGTGCACGACCGCGTCAAGGTCGAGGTCGAGACCGCCGAGGTGCTCGGCGTGGACCTCGTGCCCTACCGGGAGGCCATCTCGATGCTCGAGCGCGAGCACGCCGACCGCGACTACGCGCGCACCATCGACCACGGCATGGCCATCCTCAACCGGCTCTCGGTCGACCAGCGCGCCATGATGGACGTCTACCTGGGCGACGTCATGGAGCTGCTGGACGCCCACGTCGACAGGGGCGCGCAGCCGGCCGAGCCCCTGGACACGCTGCAGAAGTCCTTCGAGCACTTCTACTCGACCGACTACTCGGGCGCGCATGCCTTCGCGGTGAAGGCCCGTGGCCTGCTGGAGGACGAGGGCCACGTGCTCGAGGACGCGAGGAACGCCATCCAGGACTGCCGCAGGATAGTCATCTGGGCCGAGGGCGTCGGCGTGCCCGTCGACGACCCCCGCACAGAGCTCGAGCACGCGTCCTCGATGCTCGACGCGGGCCGCACCTCGGACGCGCTGAAGTCCGCCAACACGGGCTACGAGCGCACGCTCGAGGCCATCGGCTCGGCGGCCCGGGACGCGCTCGCGCGCGCGGAGACCAGGGCGGGCGAGGTCCGCGAGCACGGTGCCGACCCGTCGGCCGCCATCGACCGCGTCGCCCGCGGCCAGCGGTCGCTCGAGACCGACGACTTCGGCTACGCGCTGCTCTACGGGCACCTCGCCATCGCGGAGGCCCGCAGGGCCGAGCTGGAGCTCGACCGCGCGAACGATTCCTTCGAGGCCGTCAAGCGCGAGGTGGAGCTGGCGCGCAAGGTGCTCGACGACCCGTCCGAGGCCGAGGCCCTCCTGGCGCAGGTCGCAAGGTGCATCGAGCAGCACCGCTCGCGCGAGGCCATCCGTCTGACCAGGTCGATGCTGACCGCGATCCGCACCAGCATGCTGGCCGCTTCGCACAGGCGCCTCGAGCTCGTCGAGGACTCCCTCGCCGTCATGTCGCACATGGGCCTCGACAGCGCGCCCCTCACGATGAGGCTGCAGGACGCCCGCACGGCCCTCGAGCGGGAGGACTTCCTCGAGAGCGCGACCGTGGCGTCCGACGTCGGGCGCCTGGCCCGCGGCGAGATGGAGGCATCCGCGTCCGCCACGCTCAAGACGTGCGAGGAGGCCTCCGATGTGGCCAGTCGCATCGGGGCTGACGCGCCCGCGGTCATGGAGGGGCTGCAGCAGGCCCGCGCCTTCGAGGGGAAGTCCGACTTCTACCACGCGCAGGAGCTCGCCACCCTCACCACCGCCAGGGCCAAGGAGCGCTCGGACCAGTTCATCCATGGCAAGGTCGGCTCGGTCCGCTCGCTGCTCGACAGCGCGCGCATGCTCGGCGTCGAGGTCGGGGAGCTCGAGCGCGCCCTCGAGCGCGCCGACCGCAAGCGGTCGCAGGGCCACTTCGTCGAGGCCAAGGACGCGCTCGACGAGCTCGGCGGTTCCATCGACAAGGCGCAGCGCGAACTCGTCGACTCCCTGGTCATGACGTGCGACAGGCTGAAGGCCATCGCTATCGAGCGCAAGCTCGACGCCAAGGTCGCGGACGGCAAGCTCGCCGAGGCCCATCACTTCTTCTCGCTGCGCAACTACGCGAGCGCGCTGGAGGCGGCCAAGCTCGGGTTCGACGGCTACGCCGTGGCATTCACCGGGCTCGTGCGTGGCACGCTCGACGCCGCCAGGCAGCTCCTGGTCGAGCTCGACGTGAGCGCCGACATCGAGGACTCCTCCGACCACTACATCAAGGCCGAGGAGGCGCTGCAGCACCGCGACTACATCGCCGCGGTCGAGCACGCGGACGAGACGATGGCGCACGCCCGCCGCATCCAGATGGGCATCATCGAGTCCATCCTCAAGGAGGCGGACGGGGAGATCGAGCGCGGCACGGCCCTGGGCGCGGACATGACGCCGGCCAAGGCCATCGCCGCCAAGGCGCGCGCCGAGCTCGAGGCGGTCAACCTCACCGAGGGGCAGGCGCTCGCGAGCCGCACCCGGGACGAGGCGCGCGCGCTGCAGGCCGCCTTCGCGAGGCTGGGAATCCAGCAGTCCAGGATGGCGCTGGACACGCTGCCCTTCGAGGTCGATGTGGCCGACCTGCGCGAGATGGTCGATGCCGCGGCGGCCAGCCTCGAGGCCATGGAGTTCGAGGCCGCCGTCGACGGCGCGAGGTCGGCAGAGCAGGAGCTCACCAGGCGGTTCGAGGCCAAGGTCGGGAAGACCATCTTGTCCGCGGAGAAGGAGATCAAGCGCGGCCAGAGCGTGGGCATCGACCTGCGCGGGCCCACGGAGCTGCTCGACGAGTCGCGCATCCACGCGGACTCGCAGCGGTGGCTGGAGGGCGAGCAGGCGGCGCAGAAGTGCATCGCGCTCGTCGGGGAGCTGGTCGCACGGCACCAGGAGGCGCAGCAGGCCCTGGGCGAGCTCATGGAGCTCATCGAGCGCGCGACCCGCGCCCGCGCGAAGCTGTCCGAGGCCATGGACATGCAAGAGGCGGCCGAGGACGCGATGGAGGAGCACGACTACAAGCGCGTGCTCGAGCTCAGCGCCATGGCCATGGAGGACTCGAGGCGCGCCTTCGAGTCCAGGGTGACGGAGACCATCGTCAACGCGGACCAGAAGCTCAAGTACCTGCAGGGCATGAGCGTGCCCGCCAAGCTCGCGGAGGACCTCGTCGGGATGGCCCGGGAGGCCTCTGGCCAGAGCGACCTGGACGGGGCGTACGACTACGCGGACCAGGCCATCAAGGAGGCGGACGCGGCCAAGACCGCCTTCAGGGACATCATCGACATCAGCTTCCAGGCGGAGTCGCTCATCGGCACCGCGCGCCAGTTCGGCATGGACGTCAAGGAGGCGCAGTACAAGCTCACCGACGCCATCGAGGCCAAGGGCGTCGATGTCAACCGCGCGCTCGCGCTCGCGCAGGAGAGCAAGCAGATCGCCACCGCGCTGGTCGAGTCGTTCTACCCCGAGCTCACGGTCGCCATCGAGTTCGAGTCCGCGCTCGTGCAGGGCAAGTGGACCAACGCCAACTTGGAGGTGCGCAACTCGGGCTCGGCCCGGGCCCTGAGGGTCAAGGTCGAGATCGCGGGCAACCTCGACATCGACGGCCTGAACGACATCAGCATGCTGCGCGGCGGCGGCCAGACGAAGAAGGTCCCCATCCGCATCAAGCCCACGAAGTCGGGCGAGATAATGGCGCGGGTCCGGGTGCGGTGCGAGCGCGAGTACGACGACAAGTCCTTCGAGCACCACGACGTGCGGTGGCTGCTGGCCGAGGAGGAGGGCGAGGGCGCCGAGGGCGCGGAGCCCGGGCCGCAGTTCGTGCGCAAGGAGCTCGTGTGCACCATCTGCCAGGGCGCCATCGGCACCCACGAGGCCCCGCGCGCGTGCTCCTGCGGCGCGGCGTTCCACCTCGCGTGCGCCAAGCAGCTCGAGAAGTGCCCCAACTGCGGCAAGACCCTCGGGGGTGCGTGAGGCATGCCGAGCCTTCCGGAGGCGGTGCTGAGGAAGAGGCTGCAGAACGAGATAGCGCAGGTGCGCAGGAAGACGGAGCACTCCGTCATCATCAAGGACCCCAGCTTCTCCAAGTTCCCGGTCGAGATGGAGGTCCTGATGAGAAACGTGCCCGGGCCCGTCCGCAGGGGCGAGCGCATCACCAACAAGTACACCCACAAGCTCAAGGTCACCATCACCCGCGAGTACCCCTACCAGAAGCCCATCGTCGAGTGGAGGTCGGAGATCTTCCACCCCAACATCATGGAGCCCTTCGACGGGGGCTACGTGTGCACGAAGCTGCTCGACAGGTGGACGGCGCAGGACAACTTGTACAAGTTCCTGGTGGGCGTCGAGGGGCTGCTGTCCAACCCCAACCCCGGCGACCCCTACGGCACGTCCTCGTGCAAGGACGCGGCCCTTTACTTCCGCGAGCACCCCTTCACGCCAGGCACGGTGCCCCGGCCCCCCCAGGAGCCCAGGGTCCGCATCGTCGGCGAGGTCTAGGGGGCGCGTCCGCGTGGGCGCGAGGGTGGTCGGGGAGACAAGGCGCCCGGTGCTCGTGGCCCCACCGCCACGGGCCGACGGCGAGCTCCCCTGGAAGGAGGCGCCTCACCAAGGCGTGGGTGGAGCCGCCCCGGCGGCCCCGCCGATGTTCATCCTCGAGGCCGTGGCGAGGGCCATCGACGACCATGTCCGCGACCGTGCCCGCCACGGCGAGGAGGCGCTCGGCCTGCTGGTGGGCGACTGGGCCGTGGACGGAGGGGGGGGCGCGCCCTACACGGTCGCGCTCGACGCGCCCACCGGGCCCCTCGCGGGCACGCCCGTGTCCGTGAGGTTCACGCCCGAGGGCCTCGCGCACGTCGCGCGGAGCCTGGACCGCCCCGAGCGGCTGGGCCCCGACATGCTCGTGGTGGGCTGGTACCACTCGCACCTCGGCATCGGGGTGTTCATGTCGGACGTGGACCTGCGCACGCAGCGCGCGGGCTTCCCCCACGCGCACCAGCACGCGCTCGTGGTCGACCCCGCCAGGGGGCTGGCGGCCGCGTTCGCGAACGGCCCCGCGGGGGCGGGGACGCTGAGGGCGCGCCTCGCCGCGACGCGAGGGTGGGAGAGGCCGGCGCGGGAGGCATGAAGGGATGCAGGCGCCGTGGTCTCGGTCGTGGGAAGGGGGGCCGGTGGCGCGCGGGTGGTGAATGGGCGGGGGAGGGCGGTCACGCGCCGGCCCTGCCGCCGATGACGGGGGGTGCGACCTCCACGGCCTCGGCGACGCCCTTGCGGACGAGGACGTCCGCGAGCCGGCGGGGCAGGTTCACGATGTCGCCCTGGCGCAGCGCATAGCTCGTGCCCCCCTCGCCCGCGAACTGCGGCACGTCCTTGAGCAGGTGCACGACCAGGTCGTCCCGCGGCGCCGCCGCCTGGGGCTCCACGGGGCCCACCGGCCTGGTGGCGGGTCCCGGGGGCTGTGCCGGCATGGGCGCCTGCGCCTGCGCGCGTGCCGGCGAGGGCGCCCTGACGTCGGCCACACCGGGCGCGGGGACGATGTCGGGGGTCACGTCCAAGTCGGGGACGTCCGAGGCCGGCGCGATGACCGCGCCCGCCGCCCTGAGCGCCCTCTCGGAGGGCAGCAGCGAGTAGCGCGCCTTCGACATGAAAGTCGCGAGGTCGCCGTAGAGCGCGTGCTCGCCCGGCGTGAGGTTCTGCAGCTCCACCTTGCCGCCCTCGAGCGCGTCCACGGCACGATAGGCGACCTTCCTCAGCCGGTGCGTGACGATCTCCCGCGCGAGCTGGACGGTGGTGCGCAGCTCGTTCTGGGCGAGCGTCGCGCGCGCCGACATGGCGTCGCGCGCCGTCTCCTCGCGCGCGATGGCCTTGAGCCGCTCGATGTGCGTGTGCAGCTGCTCGAAGAAGTCCGCGGGTATCTTGGTGAGCATCTGGCCGCGGCTCTCCTTCAGCTGTATCTGTCGGATGAGCTCGAAGCCCATCTCCTCCCCGGGCGGCATCGCCTTGGGATGGCCTAGGGTGTATACAAGGTTTTCCAGCGGGCCAGTCGGCCCGCTCTGGCCACGTCGCGCAGGGTCAACCGGATGCGTGCGACCGGGCCGCTCCCGGGGCGGTCATGGCCTCGGTGCGCTGGTAGATCGCCCACTTGCCGCACTTCTCGCACTTCTCCATGCTGGACAGCCCGTTCGCCTTGTAGTCCGGAAGGGGCGGCGCCTCGAAGACCTCGCCGCACTTCTTGCACCGTAGGTACCTGCTCTCCATGCTATCACCCTGGGTGTCCTGGTGGCCACTTGTTTAGTCCGGTCCACCTATTTAAGAGGGACCGTTTCGTTCACCTTTCTGTGACGTGGCCAGCATGCACGGCAGCGCATGGCGGGGGGGCCCGGGGCGCCCCCCGCGCGCGGGCCGGCCCGGGGGTGCGCGGCCCGCGCGCGGCCCCCTACCTTTTTCCGTCCGCAGGCGTTTCCGGAGGCGTGGTCGTCCGACACCTCGCGCCGCAGGACCTCGATGCGGTCATCTCGATGGTCGAGACCACGTTCGCGGAGCTGTTCGCGCACGACATGTACGCGGCCATCCAGCAGGCATGGCCTGCCGGCCAGCTCGTCGCCATCGAGGCCGGGCGCGTCTCGGGGCTGCTGCTGGCCATCAAGCGGACCGAGTTCAGCGCGCGCATCCTGGTCATGGCCGTCCACGCGGTCGCGCGGGGGCGCGGCCTGGGCACGGAGATGCTGCGCGCGTTCCTGCGCCAGTGCCTGCTCGAGGGCATCACCGAGGTCGTGCTCGAGGTGCGCGCCTCCAACCTCCGCGCCCAGGGGTTCTACGGCCGGTTCGGCTTCCACCGGCGCAGCGTGCTGCCGCGCTACTACCGCGACGGCGAGGACGGCTACGTGATGGCCCGCGGCGTGACGTGAGCCCGGCCCGGGAGCGGCCTGTGGCATGCCCGCGCTCGTGGCCGCGCGCTCTGAGGCCGGGGGCGGGCGCTGGGCTCCCCCTTCACCACCGCCCGGGGGTCGCTCACTGGGCGAGGTCGTCCAGGGTCCAGACGTTGAGGCCCGCCGGGGTCGTGGTGACGTTGCCCATCTTCTTGCCCACGACGTCCTGGACGGCCTTCTCGGCCGCGATGTCCAGGAGGCGCTGGGTGATGACGCCGTCGAACACGACCGCCTTGACGCGCTTCTTGATGCCCTTGAGCGTCCCCGTGAGGTCCTTGACGTCGAGCTCCTGGATGAGCTGCCCCTCGGGGTCGATGATGTCGGCCTTGAGCCGGCCCGAGAGCCGCTCGAGGACCTCGAGGTACTTGCGCTGGTCCTCCGTGAGCCGCACCTGGGGCTTCGAGGATGCCGGCGGCGCGCCCTCGCCGCCCATCTCGGACGCCATCGCGGCCGTCACCTCGGCCACGAGGTCGGTCACGCCCCCCGCGGGGGCGCCCTCGGGCCGCCGGTCGCCCTCATCCTCGTCATCGGCCCAGAACGGCGGCTCGGGGACGTCCACCATCGGGACGACATGGGGCTCTGGCAAGCTCTCGCGACGCTGCTGGGGCTGCTGCTCCCGGCGGTCCTCGCGGCCGCCCTCGCGGCCGCCCTCGCGGCGCATGGCGCCCTCTGGGGCCATCCGGGCCTTCTCGGCCTCCTGGCGGCCCGAGAGCAGTCCGGTGAGCCCGTACATCTCGGCGTACTGGTCGACAGGTATCTTGTTGCGCAGGGCCTTGATGATCTGCTTCTGCGTGAGCTCCTCGACCTCGCGGTTGCGCGGGGCGCGCGTGATGTACTCGAGCTCGATGGTCTGCATGAGCTCGCGCAGGATGAGCTCGCCGCCGCGGTCGCCGTCGACGAACGCGGTCACGACGCGCTCGGCCGACAGCTCCTGGATGGTCCGGGGGACGTTGGTGCCCTCGACGGCGATGGCGTTCTTGATGCCGTGCTTGAGCAAGTTGAGCACGTCCGACCGGCCCTCGACCACGATGATGGCGTCGGAGGTCGCGACGTTCGGCCCCGCCGGGCACTTGTCCTTGCCGTAGCTCACTATCTCGTCGACCTGGACCGCGTCGCGGACGGCGGAGGTCAGGTCGAGCGTGGCGGTCTTGTTCTCCTCGATCATCTGGGTGAGCAGCTCCTTGGCGCGGTCGACGATCTGCTTCTTCTTGACCTGCCTGACGTCCTCGATGGCCTCGATGTGTATGCGCGCCTTGCAGGGGCCGACGCGGTCGATGGTCTCGAGTGCGGAGGCGAGGATGCAGGTCTCGACCTGGTCGAGGCTGGATGGCATCCTGATCTCGCCCGCGGACTTGCCGCGCTCGCTCGAGATGGCGACCTCGATGCGCCCCATGCGGCCCGACTTCTGCAAGTCGCGCAGGTCCAGCTCGTCACCGAGGAGCCCCTCGGTCTGCCCGAATATGGCCCCCACGACGTCCGGCTTCTCGACGACGCCGTCCGCCGTGATCTTGGCCTTGATAAGGTACTTGGTCGTGGTTGGGTCCAGGTTCATGTATGGTCCTCCTGTGTCGGACGGGGCCGGTCCACGGCACCACCGTCGCACGACGGGCTCTCGGGGGTCACTCGACGCGCCCTCGGCGCGCCTGGCGCCCCCGCCCGCCCTCTCGAAGGGAGGGGCGGGGCAATGTGATGGCCGGCCATGCCGGCCATGGTCATCATGTGAGAGTGAGCATCGTACGGCGCCGGCACCAGGCCAGCCCGTCTGGGGCGCTCAAAGGGGCCTCACCTAGATAAGACTTTGCCCCCCGCCGGCTTTGGGACATAATTAGTGGGGCGACACATCGAGGGCCTTCAGGTCGCTCGCTGTTGGCTTGATCTCCCTCCACATGTACTCCGCAGAGAACGCCTCGAAGATGCGTTCGAGCAGCTTCATGTCCCGCTCGAGCACTA
>CAYGVT010000158.1:0-5344 GCA_964353355.1 uncultured Thermoplasmata archaeon
GTCGTGTTCGCGGGCAGCGTGCCGTCGAGCACCACGATGTCCCACTTCTTACCGTCCCCGATGGTGATGGGCTCGGTGGTGAACGTGCCCTTGTAGTACCTTCCGCCGCCGGACCTCGGGACGGCCGCGGCCACGCCGAGGTTGTGCGCGTTGCTGTAGGTGCTCGTGGGGTTCGTGGGCCACGCCGTGCCGCCCCTGTAGTAGCGGAACGTGGGGTTGCCGGACCCCCAGTTGGCCACGATGACGTCGTCGTAGCCGTCCTTGTCGGCGTCCAGCGCCATCATGGCGTCGTTGTAGCCGCCCGCGAAGCCGTTGTGCATGTTCGCGTCGGACCACCCGGTGGCCGAGCCCTCGAAGAAGTGGCAGTTGTTGTTGGGGTCGTTCCCGTCGAAGGTCACGAGGTCCATGTACCCGTCCCCGTTGATGTCGCCGGCCGTGACCGCGTGGACGTCCTGGCCGGGGATGGTGAGCTGGTAGTCGGCCGTGGTGTCCGGCCCCGAGGGCGAGCCCATGTAGACCAGGGCCTTCCCGCTCGACTTGCCGCCCAGGAAGATGTCCAGGTCGCCGTCACCGTCCAGGTCGCCGAGGTAGGAGTCGCCGCAGTTGGCGATGCTGTAGGTCCGGTCCGCGGACGTTCCGATGCCCGAGGGCCCGCCCAGGAAGAGCACGGCGGTGCCCCCGGCCGCGAACACCAGGTCGTCGTAGCCGTCCGAGTCCACGTCGCCGCAGTCCACCCGGTGGTACTCCTGCCCGGAGAGCGTGACGTCGGGGTTCGCGTGGATGGTGCGGCTGCCCGTGCCGTAGAAGACGCGCGAGTCGGTGCTCCCGCCCGAGCGCTCGCACGCGAACGCGATGTCGACGTTGCCGTCGCCATTGAGGTCGCCCGTGGAGATGTGCGCGACGCGGTCGACGTTGAAGGCCGTGGAGACCGATTGCGACCACGTCCCGTCGGTGGCGCCCCAGTACACGTAGGCGTCGTTGCCTCCCCCGCTGTAGCCGATGAGGAGGTCGAGCTGGCCGTCGGCATCGATGTCGTCGAACAGGACCGCGTTGTTCTGGTTGACACCGGTGAAGTGCGTGTCGCTGCCCCAGTCGGTGTGACCGGCGTTGGGGTAGTAGATGGTGACATCGCTGGCCCCGCCCACGAACGCGAGCGCGGGATAGGGCTCATAGTCACCGAGCCCCCCGCCTCCCTTACGGGTGAGGTTGACCTCGACGCGGCCGCCCGTGAGGTTGATGCCGCGGACGTCCTCCATCTTGCCCGAGCCCAGAAAGTCGTCGCGCCACTCCTCGAGCCCGATGTAGTGGAGGGTCCAGGAGAGCAGGCGGGGGCGGTCGGCCCCGACGCCGTAGAGGTTCACCTGGATGCGCAGCTCGGGGTAGCTCGTGGGCACGATGGTGATGACGCTCACGTCGGGGGTGGTATGGGCCTTGGCGAACCCTGGCACGGTCTCGTTGGCGTAGCCGACCTCGGACGGCTCCTTGGTCGCGTCGAGCACCGACACCTTGATGGAGCTGGCCCCGGGCGTCTCCACCTCGAGGAAGATGAGGTCGTAGCGGTAGCCCACGGGGCAGGTGATGATGGTGGAGGCGATCCAGCCCTCGTCGAAGCCAGCCCTGAGGTGGGCCTCGCCGCCCGCGACGTCGATGCCCACGAGGCCGCCCGTGGGCACGTACACGTGGCTGAGGTCGTCGAGCGAGTCGGACCAGGGGGCGGGGTCGGCCATCGGCGCGACCGCGGTCACGCCCGGGTGGCTCCCATCGCTGGCCGTCCCTGCGAGGGGGATGACCGCCGAGCCGACCATCAAGGCGATCATCACGTAGGCCCTCAAGTGACAAAGACCAAGGGACATCACCACGACCTCCTGGACTCAGCGATGGTGGGGGGCCACCAAGGACCCCCATGGGTCCCGCTCCTCTCCGAGCAAGTGTCCCCTGGACCACCGCGGGATTCGAATGCCCTGTGCCAGTTATAATATTATGGGGGAGGGACACTGGCGGAAGACCAATGAGGCGTCCCCATCCTTCGGACCATCCAGGCCCAGGATGGCCTCCCCTCGGATGAGGGGCCCAGGACCATCCGACCCACATGGCCCTCCTCATAAGGTCCGCTCGATGGACCAGAAATCCTTTTCTCCCGATGCGGTGCTTCCCCCACCCGATGGACCGCATCGCCGACCTGGTGGCGCAGCACGAGCAGTGGCGCGCGCGGTGCCTCAATCTCGTGCCGTCCGAGAACGCCACGTCCCCGGCCGTGAGGGCCGCGCTCGCGTCCGACCTGGGCAACCGCTACACGTTCCACGTGGGCCAGGAGCTGCACGGCGTCACCATCGAGAACGCGTACCGCGGCACCCGGTGGACCGATGCGGTCGAGGAGCGCGTCGAGGGCCTCCTCAGGGAGGTCTACGGCGCGGCCGCGGCCACCGCCAGGCCCATCTCGGGCCACGTGGCGGGGCTCACCGCGCTCGCCGCGCTCGTCCCGAGGAACGGCCGCATCATTGCGCTGCTGCCGGACGACGGGGGCTACGACGGCTACCACCTGCCGCACATGCCCGAGCTGCTGGGCTACGTCGCGGACCCCATGCCGTGGGACGCCGCGCGGTTCCGCGTGGACGCGGACGCGACCGCGGCCGCCGTCAGGAGGGCCAAGCCGGACGCCGTGGTCATCGCCCAGAGCTTCGTGCTGTTCCCCGTGGACCTCGTCCCCATCGAGGAGGCGTGCGCTGACGCCGGGGCCAAGCTGCTCTACGACGGCTCGCACACGCTCGGTCTCATCGCGGGCGGTGAGTTCCAGCCCGACGCGGTGGGGCGGTGCGACCTCCTCTACGGCTCGACGCACAAGACCCTCTTCGGGCCCCAGGGCGGGCTCATGGTCTCGCGGGACGCGGGGCTCATGGCGCGCGTGAGGGCCAACTTCACGCTGCGCACGCAGGACAACGCGCACTGGCACCGCATCGCCGCCCTCGGCGTGGCCCTGGAGGAGCTCAAGGCGCACGGAGCCGCCTACGCAAGGCAGGTCGTCGCCAACGCGCGGGCACTGGGGAGGGCGCTCGACGAGGGCGGCTTGCCCGTGAGGTTCCGCTCTTTGGGCTACACCGCCTCGCACCAGCTCTCGCTCGACCTCGAGGGCGTCAAGGAGAGGTACGGCCTGGACTCGAACGAGCTGGCCAAGCGGCTCGAGGCGCGCGACATCATCGTGGACGCCATGGGGCGGCTCGGCGCGCAGGAGCTCACGCGGCTGGGGGCCAAGGATGGTGAGATGGCGCTAGTCGCCGACCTCCTGGTCAGGGCCGCGAAGGGCAAGAAGGTCCAAGACGAGGTCCATGAGCTGCGCGCCGGGCTCGTGATGGCGTTCTGCTGAGGTAGCCTACCAACGACCGGTGAGCGGCCGGTCGGATACCCATTGATCGCTCGGGCAGCGAAACTCGACCGCTGTCAGCAAGCGCGGCTGCCATGACCTCCAAGGACGATGACCTGGCCCTAGGTCAGTTCCACTTTGTCATCGCCCTTGACGAGGACCTTGTGCTCGATGACGAATCCTCCCGTGTACCCACACTGCCTGCAGGTGCTCTTGCAGAAACCTGCCTCGTGCTGCTGGTAGAAGACATCGTGGCTGCCGCACTCGGGGCACTCTAGCACCCTCACGACCGTCCCGCGCTCATCGGTCCCCCTTCCCTTCGAGCTTCGCTTGAGCTTCACTGTCACGCCCGCAACCCATCAGATGGAGGGGCCCATGAATAGAAAAGGGTTGCCGTGGCCACGGGCCTCAAGCGCCCGCCTGGCC
Source organism: uncultured Thermoplasmata archaeon (assembly GCA_964353355.1). Classification (GTDB taxonomy): domain Archaea; phylum Thermoplasmatota; class DTKX01; order DTKX01; genus CAYGVT01. Next base: position 3,785 of record CAYGVT010000158.1, read on the forward strand.
GAGCGCGCCCTCGACCGCGTCGAGGAACCACATCGTCCTGTCGAGGAGCTCCGTCGCCTCCTCGCGGTCGACCGGCAGCTCGGTCCCCCCGTCCCCGCGCCGGCACAGCTCGAACGCCCTGCGTATGGCGCGTCCCTGGCCGGGGTCGAGCTCCCCGGGCCCGATGAAGTGCTCGACGAGCGCGAGGAGCGCGCCCCGGTCGGACGAGGGGTGCAGCCCCTTGGTCAGCAGCAGGGCCTCGGTCGCGATGAGCATCGCGTGGTAGCACCTGGACGCGACCGAGTCGTGGTCGTTGTCCTCGAGGGCGAGCACGGCCGTCTTGTGGAACCGGCGCGCCTTGGCGACGAGGTCGTCGGCCTCCCTCACACCGCCACCCCCTCTTCCTTGAGGCGCAGCACGAGCGGCGAGGCGTACTCCTTGTACATCTCGTCGTGCAGCACGATGGCCGCGACGAGCTCTCGGTCCTCCATCAGGGCCTCGAAGAGCAGGTCCTCGAGGGTCCTCTCAACGTCACGGGGGATGAGCGTGTCGTCCACGACGGCGGCGACCTCGAGGATGGAGTCCGGACCTGCCTGGCCCCTGGCGTGGTCCCCGTAGACGATGACCTGGCGGACCGAGCTTCCGTAAAGCGTCTGGAGGTGCTCCCGGACCCGCTCGGCGATCGCCCTGATGCGGGGGTCGAGCTTGCCCTGCTGTCTGACATCCTTCGCCTTCGAGGCCTTGGGACCTGTCATGTTGCTCCCATCCTTCGCCTGCGCGCACCGGGGGAAAGGCGCCCGTCCAGAAAAGGATTGTGAGCGCGCGGAATAATCTCGACGGAGCCATGGCGTTCAACCATGGAGCGGGGTTGAGGGCGATGAGCAGGTAGGGTGCCCTCAGGCTTCAATGAGGCCACAGCACCTTTGCCGTGGAAATATCGTCGTCATCATTCAGCTGTTCGTGAAGATGTTCGTTCTTCAATGGGGCCACGGCCTTTCAGCCGTGGAGACTCGGCCCCAGCGCGATATATCGCTGGACGTCACCGGAGCTTCAATGGGGCCACGGCCTTTCAGCCGTGGAGACACGCTCGTGGCGCCGTTCGCCCAGATACGCGAGAGGTCGCTTCAATGGGGCCACGGCCTTTCAGCCGTGGAGACGCGCGAGCTGTGCCGCTTGCCGCAAGAGCCCTTCAGGCTTCAATGGGGCCACGGCCTTTCAGCCGTGGAGACTCGCTCTACTGCGGCAGGTGCGGGAGGCGGGCGGCATGCTTCAATGGGGCCACGGCCTTTCAGCCGTGGAGACAGGATAGGCGTGCGGCCCCTTCGCTCAAGCGGCATTGCCCGCCTTCCTCGCTACTACGAACCGCTCCGACTCCCCGGACATGCATCCCACGCCAGCGTGCGTGGTCTTCCCTTCGGACTGGGAGCATGCCCGGGGTCTCCCATGGTTCACGTCTGACACTTTCTCCGCATGCTGTGCCTGGTACACCGGGGAGCCGTCCTGCTCCGCCCATGTGCCCCTCCGAGGCGGGGCTGACCCCGTCGCCCCGCCCTTCACCATAGGCACATGTCTCCTGTCCCG
>CAYGVT010000159.1:0-119827 GCA_964353355.1 uncultured Thermoplasmata archaeon
GCCCCCTCGCTCCCCCTCACCCCCCCGCGAGCCCACGCCTCCGCCAGACCACCTCCGCGCGACAGGGGTCGTCGCCTAACCGCCCCGTCGCACCCCCCCGCTACCCACCCGGACCCTGAAACAGGAGAACGGGACAAGGGAGGCGGGCATCGCAGAGATGCTCGCGTGGATGGAGGTCGAAGCTCAGGGATATCGACGACCCGGTCGCGGGGTTGCGCCCGCCGCACGGTGCGCTGATATCGACGGAGCTAACTGACAGGGCACACCGAGGAGACCTTAGTACTGCTCATCGTGCCCGTCTCATTATTTCAGGCAATTGGCCTGGCCTCAACGGTAGAGTTGACGGAAGCAGAACGCGACGCTTCGCCGTCTCGACGTGGTACAAGGCGTGCATATCCGATGATAATCGTTAATATGCATTATCCTGTGCGAGAGTTAAAAGGAATTAATAATACATTACCGATTCCGTCGCGACCGATTGATATATATATTCTGGAGGTGTCTCGCCCGTCACATGCCGGCCCCTAACCAAAACATAAAGATACCAGAATCGCAAATTGCCACTTCCAGCACTGGACGGATCATCATCGACCGTATCGAGGTTCACGACCTCTTGGTGAAGTCGATGAGTCTGGAGGACTTCAAGGGGAAGTTCACCTATGGGAAATCCAAATTGAAGAACCTCAGGATAAGGCTGACCCTCAAGCCCAAGATCGATTGGTGGGTAGGCATCTATATCGACATGCCGTGGCCCTTCGATGACATCGACTGGAGCTGGAGCGGTACCATTAACCTCGGCGAGGTGACCCTTCCGTGGCTCAACCTGGGCGACCAGGACATATCGTGGGGCAGCTTGAACATCAACTCCCCGAAGATCGTCTTCGGGCCGCTCGACCTGCCCATAGAGCCCATGAAATCGACCCGGATAGAGAACATGGCCATCCGCGACATCGACATGTTCGAGACCAGGATCCCCACGGGCATGTTGGCCCTCCTCGGGACCTCGATGTCCATCGCCAATCCATTGGACCCGAAGGACATCTCCGTGGAGGAGACCATGATAGGGACGATGGATTCCGTCAACATCAATCTGCCGAGCTTCGTGATACCCCAGGAGATTCTGATACCCGACATCAAGATGGACGACCTCGCAACGAGCAACATCAATGCCGCGGGAAGCACCTCGAAGAAATTCGGCCAGGTCGACCTGGGCCTTCTCAGGCTCACCCTGAGGATCGACATCGAGAGCGAGGTCTCCATCGACAGGATCTCCATCACCGACATCGACGGGGACGTCACCTTGGGCCGCATGGCGGCCACCGGGATCACGTTCGACCTCGGATTCAACGGTATCGACATCTGCGACCTCAAGCTCAAACAACTCTCCATCCCCAACATAGAACTGGAGCTGTGACGACATGCCATCCAATACCTCACTCCCCAAAGCCATTCTCGCGAGGAGGCAAGAGGAGCTGGCCAAGATGGGAAAGACGGGGAGGATCCCCCTGGCCGACGTCTTCCGCATGGTCTACGAGAACATATCGGAGAACCCTCTCGTGAAGGAGTTCGCCCCCGAGGAGCTCAAGGGGCTAAAGACGTCCATAGACGAGGTCCAGAACAGAATCGACAAGATCTCGAAGAAGGTCCAGGAGAGGAGCGGGACGGGACCCAAGGAGCCGGGCGGGAAGGGGCCGAAGGCCAACGAGACGGGGCAGACCGTTGGACAGGGGCCACCGACCACCCAAGCACGCACTAAGAAATCGGCTTAACGAGCCCGTATCGGAACTCGTTGAGGATCCCCACGATCCGTGCCGAGCGATGGCAGATGCCCAGGAAGTCCTCCACCACGACGGAGAGGGATAGGATGATGTCCTGGTCCCCCTTGACCTCCAGTTCCTCCGAGCCTAGTGCGTCCTCCATCCTCTGAGTCCCGTCAAGGATGTCGAAGAGCAAGCCCCTCGTGATATTGACCTCGACGTCGGGGCCGCTCGCCCCAGGGGGGGAGATGAGGACACTCCCCTCGGCCACCCGCAGGAGGACCCGTTCGGTGCCCACGCCAACCCCCACGGACCAGCCGGTGGCTCCCCTGGCCAACCCCTTAAGCTCGACGGGGTAATCCTCGGCAAGCGTCTTGAGGATTGCCTCCGCGCACTCCATGACGTTCATCTAAGGGGCCTCGCCGATTCCATGTAGCCCATCACACGCGTCCGCTCCGACCCCTCGCTGGTCACCCGCTCCAGGACCGCCTCGCCGAACATCTCGTCAAGCATCGTGATGCCAGAGCCCGTCGTGTCGACGCAAACAAGCTGGCACACGTCCAAGGGGCGGAAGTCGATGCTCACGGTTCTCTCCGGCGTCCTGCCGATGGCCACCATCCTGCTCGACACAGGGCGATACCGCTCGGGGAAAAGGATGTTCGCCGTCCCGGGGAACTTACGGACCGCGGAACCGGGCGTCCTTTCGACATCCACTCGGACGTCAGTTCCGAGGATTGTCGTGAACGGTATCGTGTCACTGGCCAGGTACATGACGGAATCCACCAGGTCATGCCGACCGCGGTGCAGGTATCTGATGACGAGGATCGAGAGGGGGTCGTTGGGCCCATCCCTGGGTTCCAGGAAGAGCCCTCCATCCCAGCCGAATGGGTCCCCCCACCTGAACCTGCCCCAGTTGTGATCGTGATAGCCGACCGCTTGGGTCACGGGTATCCGGGAACCGTCGAGGGACACGATCCCCCTGACGACCAGCCTGGGGACGACGAGCCACCGGCTGTATCCCGTGGCGAAGGGGGAGAACGTGGCCAGCATGGGGGAGCTGACGACCTCGAAGCGAAGGTCGAAGTATATGCTCTGGCTCCTCAGACGTCCCGAGAGCCGGTACTCGCCTCCGTCGTAGAGCACCACCGACCTGTCGACGAGGACCCCCGGGCTCAGTGGAGAGAATCGGAAGAAGTCCGACGTGTGGGATTCGATGTTGCCCGACCAATGCCTATCGTTCCGGGAGAACAAGGCGGTGATGCTGGCGATGGCCCCTCCCCTCGAGTAGGGTCCACCGGTGAGGCTGAAATTGAGGAGGCCGAACAGCCTGTTGTCCGGGTCTAAGAAGACGAAGTGGTGCCATTCCTTGTAGAGCTGCCCTTCGGGGTCCGCCGGGGTTGGGGGGTGGAAGGCATCGAGGTAGGGCAACTCGTCCATCGAATAGGTATCCATGATACCAATTGCCGTTGGGTTCCGAGGTGGGGGTCAGCTCTTCTTCTTGGTGGTCTTGGCCGCGGCCTTCGGCGGAACCTTCTTCCCGGTCACCTCTGGGCACCTCCTCTTACTCTTGGTCGAGGTCACCTCCTCCCGATTAGCCTTGAGGGTCGTCTCTAGTAGGTCAGTCATCTTCAGACCGTACCGCTCGTTGAGGCGGGCGATGTCCACCGCCATGTCGATGTTGGCGAGGAGCACCTTGGGGAGGGTGTTATCGAAGAGCCGGGTCCTCTGATCGTTGTCGAGTTCAGCCAGTTCCTTTCCCATCTCCAGCAGGGACGTCAGGGTGTTATAGCTGGAATTGTATACTATGTCGACCGCTTCCCTAAGCTTGTCCTGTGACGATTTTGCGTTCAGGATGTCATTGAGTCGGGCCATGGAGCTCGAGGCGACATCAGGACCCAACGGACGCAGCAACTGAGCGGCTATCCTCATCGGCTCCTCGATGAGTTGTTTGGCACCTTCCTCGGACACACTTTCCTTTACCCCAGCCTTGGCCATGAGAATCTCCACCTCTAGAAGCAGCTCTGGTTATTTATTTATTTCGTTCCGTCAGGTATTCGCACATCTGATATATCAGGTCCGTCCACTCGTTGTCCTGCATCCATGTGCACTCCTCGTGCAGGACCTCCATTGCCTTCTCGATGAGGCCGTGGGCTCTCCTCGTTGCCCTCGGGATGCAATCGTACTCGTCCATCAGGTTGCGAACGTACGCCAACTCGGTCTTCGTCCGTCGGTCCTGGGGCTTCCCGAGCGTCCTGACGACCCTCTCCCTCTCGCGGCCCGAACTGTCGTTCAGCAACGTGATGAGCATCACCGTTCTCTTCCCCTCGCGGATATCACCGTTGATCTCCTTGCCGTACCTCGCAAAGCTGCTGTCGAGGTTCAAGGTATCGTCCCGTATCTGGAAGGCGAGTCCCAGGTACCTGCCGAAGCGGGTGAGGGCGTCCAGCTGATCATCGGTGGCTCGTCTCAGGCCGATGATGGTGCCCGTGCGGAGGGGAGTTATGATAGTGTACCAGCACGTCTTGAGCTCGCACATCCTGTAGTAGTCCCTGGGGCGCAGGTCGGTCCTGTTCTCCTTCACCCACCCAAGCTCCATCAGTTGGCCCTCCACCGACCTCCTGGCGGTCTGTTCCACCTCGTGCACTATCTGGAGGGTCTTCCTCACACCTATCGTGTGAATGTTGTCAAGGAGGGGTAGGACCGTGAGGCACTTGAGGGCGTCGCCCGCGTTGATGGCGAACTCGAACCCGTATTTCCTGTTCAGGGTCACGGAGCCGCGCCTGTAGATGGACCCGTCCACCAGGTCGTCCTTGATCAAGAAGGCGTTGTGGAGGAACTCAATGGCGACGGCGGTGTTCTCGGCGTTCCTGACATCCCCGCCGGCGGCACCACAGGCGGCGATGCACAGGACAGGCCTGATGCCCTTGCCCGGGCGAGTGGGGTAGTCCATGATGACCTCGCGGGTCAGGCCATCCCTTGGGAACTGCTTGCGGAGGTAATGTGCCATGAGATGAGATATCCTGCTGCTGTGTCTCTCAATGGCCTCCTCGTCAATCATCGCGGGAGTATGACACGAGAGGGTATTTTAAATTACGTTCGGGCGATTCACAGAACAACTGATAAAACTGGACCCATGGGTCGGATTTGCCAATACGCATTCACAATGATGGGGTACGTGGCCGATGATGGAGGTGCCTGAACGGGTGGACGGAGGGCTTCTGGATGGGATTCCCTATATCAAGATAACACGGGACATAATCATCGTCAGATTGGAGGATGTGGAGCCTGTCGCCAATTTCATCGAGGAACATTCTGCCAGGTGATAAGTCCGTATGGTGGAGCCTGAGGAGGAGGGCCGCGAAGCTCTAGGATTGCCTATCGTTCTATAAAGCCTAAGGTTCCAGCTAAAGAGAGAGGGCATCTATATTTACTCATCCCCGGCATCGAATTATTTATATATACTTTCATATGTACATACCCATGTACCATGTCGAACCGCGTCCGCGTCCAGCAGCACCCCCACGGCATGTTCTCCGTCTCGATCCCCCGTGCCCTCTTCCAGGCCCTGCGCATCTCCAAAGGCGAAACCATGGAATGGGTCATCGAGGACGGGAAGCTCGTGCTGAACAGGCTGGGGAAGCCCAAGAAATAGCCCAGGATGACGAGGGATAGACCTCCTTGTCCAGGCCCTCCCAAGGCCTCGAGGCGACGAAGGGATGACCAGCTCCCTCGCCCCCCCTATGTACATGGCCTGGCGGGGGAGGCGACGGCTTCAAATACCGCGCGGCCCCTCACACGGTCGATGTCCTCGCGCCGGTGGGACACCATCGTCCTCGGGGCGGGCGTGCTGGGGTGCGCGACCGCGATGCACGTCAAGCTCCAGGCTCCCGAGCGCCTCGTGCTGCTCCTCGACCGCAACCCCCGCCCAGCGATGGGGAACACCCGCCGGTCGGTCGCGCTCTTCCGGGACCTCTTCACATCGGGCACGAGCCGTGACCTTGCCCGCGCCACCATCGCGCTTCTCGACCACGTCGAGGGCGAGCTGGGGCACGGGCTCGAGCTCAAGCGGTACGGCTACTACTGGATGATGGACGACGAGCGCTACCGGGCCATGCGGCCCGCGCTCGGCGACCTCGAGGCCCGGGGCTCGGAGGTGGAGGTGGACGGCACCGAGGAGGTGCGCGCGCGCCTCGGCGAGCTCGTCGCGCCCGAGCCGGCGTCCACCGAGGGCAGGCCGTTGCCCCACATCGACCGGGCCATCCTGGTCCACAACGCGGGCACCGTCTCGCCGACGCGGCTCGCCCTGTGGTACGAATCCGAGTTCCGCCGCCTCGGCGGGGAGGTCGAGTACGGCTTCAAGGTCGACCGCCTCGTCCTCGAGGGGGAGCGCGGCGGGCCCACGAGGGTATGGGCGGGGGCGCGCGTGGCCGCGGTCGAGGGGCCCCTGGGGCGCAGGGCCGCGGTCGAGCTGGTCGTGGCCGCGGGCGCGTGGACCCCGTCCCTGATGGACCCCATCGGCGTGGACTGCCACGTCAAGCCCCAGACGCGCCAGGTCTTCGGGCTCAAGGGCCCCGGCGTGGACGACCTGCACGCGGGAAACGGATTTCCGGGCGGCGAGCTTCCGGTGCTCGTCCTGCCCGCCGGGGGCGTCTACCTCAAGCCCATCCGGACCCAGGGCATGCTCGTGGTCGGGTGCGCGGACCACTGGGGCCGTGCCTATGCGCTCGAGGACGACCCGCAGCCTGAGCCCTCCTTCCTGGACGGGCAGGTCTGGCCCGTGCTCGGGGCGTACCTGCCCGGCCTCAGGGGCTCGGACGTCCCCATCAGCTGGGCCGGGCAGTACCACTACAACACCGTCGACGGGAACCCCTACATCTTCAGAGATTCCAACCTGACCCTGGCCGTGGGCGCGAGCGGCTCCGGCATCATGAAGAGCGATTCCATCGGCCGCGTCGCGGCGGCCGTGCACCTTGGGCAAGCCGAATCCAGGCTTTTCGACGGCACCAGGGTGCGCGTGGCGGACCTGGGGGTCAAGCACCGGAAGGTCGAGGAGGAGCGGCTCATCATCTGAAGCGCAGGGCGCGGGCCCATCCCTGGCGGGCGGCGCTCGGCCCCTCTCCCACCCCTGGCCATCGCCAAGCCTCTGTCCCGACCGCAAGGTTTAAGATGTGGTAGCAGTATTATCAACCTAAGGTTGATAACATGGGGTTACTCGAGCGCATGGCACTCGCGATAGCATTGCTCTTCGCTCTGCTTTTCGCGTTCTTCATGGGGTTGACGTACCTGGCGTACGCGATGGGTGTCGTGGGCGGCATCTGGCTCATCGTCCTGCCCATCCTGTTCACCATCGGCATCGTGCTCCTCCAGTACGCCATCTCACCCTTCATCATCAAGTGGGTCTTCAAGATCGAGTGGTTCGACCCCAACGCCGCCGGCGCGGACCCGCGGGTGCTGCGCGTGCACTACTACCTGCGCAGGGCCGCCGAGGGGGCGGGGGTCGGGCTTCCCGAGCTGGGCATCGTGCCCGACGACAACCCCAACGCGTTCACGTTCGGATGGGGCCGCGACAGCTCGTTCATCGTCCTCACGCGGGGCATGTTCAAGTACTGCGACGACGAGGAGGTCGAGGCCGTGGCCGCGCACGAGCTGGGCCACGTCGTGCACAACGACTTCGTGGTCATGACCGTCGTCACGACCATCGTTCTGCTGCTCTACACCATCGCGCGCGCCTGCATCGAGGTCGCGAAGCACAGCAAGGGCGGCGGCAAGAACAATCCCGCGGCCTACGCGCTCATGGTCGCGGCCATGTCCTACGTGGCCTACGTCATCGCCAGCTACATCGCCCTCCTGGTCTCGCGCTACCGCGAGTACTGGGCCGACGACTTCTCGGCCGACAGCACGCGCCGCCCCAACAAGCTCACGAGCGCGCTGGTCAAGGTCGCCTACGGCCTCGCGACCGAGGGGCGGGGCGACGGCAAGAGGGCGCAGGCGCGCCAGGAGAACGCGCTCATGCTCTTCAACCCCGTGGCCGCGCGGGCGCTCGCGGCGCAGTCCGCCACGGCCGATGGCGCCATCACGAGCGAGGCCCTGCAGCAGACGATGGCCTGGGACCTGTGGAACCCCTGGGCGTTCGTCCTCGAGCTGGGCATGACCCACCCCCTGCCCGCCAAGAGGCTCCTCGCCCTCGGCAGGAAGGCCAAGGCGCTGGGGCAGGAGCCCTACGTCGAGTTCAAGCTCGTCAGGCCCGAGTCGTACCTCGACGACTTCCTGGGGGACGTCGCCGCCAAGTACGCATGGCTGCTGAGCGTCCCGATGGCGTTCGCGGCCTGGTGGTGGGGATGGCTCTCCCCCGCGGGCGCGGTCGGCCTCTTCCTCGCCATCGCGGGCGGCGTGGGCTTCCTCTACCTGAGGCTCTACGCATACACGCCAGGCCCCCGCGACGCCACGGTCCAGGAGCTGCTGCGCGACCCCAAGACGGGGCCCGTCAAGGGCAATCCCGTGCGCCTGCGCGGCCGCATCATCGGCAGGGGGGTGCCGGGGCTCTGGTTCAGCGAGGACCTCAAGCTCGACGACGGCACGGGGCTGCTGCTCATCGACTCGCGCACCGTCGCGCACCTCGTCGACGTCCTCCAGGGCCTCCTCGCCACCGAGCACTTCGTCGGCCAGGAGGTCGAGGTCGAGGGCTGGTACCGCCGCAAGGTCGTGCCCCTGCTCGAGCTTAGGCGCATCCAGGGCCCGGGCGTCGGCAGGACGATCCGCCGCCCCTACGTCTGGATGGGCTGCGCGCTCGTCCTGGCGATGCTGGGGCTGGCCATGCTCGCGATGCCCATGAGCGTCGGGGCATTGACCGGCGGTCCCTTCCGTGGGGACCGGTTCACGTACGAGGAGCGCTACGAGGTCCTGACGGGCCACGTCGCCGAGGGGGGGCAGGTGGACGCCACCACGCGCGTGGAGGGGCTCGACGTCGTGTCGGCCGAGCTCGTGCTCACGTGGGCCGACACGGACCTGCAGGAGCTGCCGCGGGGGCCGCTCGGGCTCATGCCCGCCAACCGGCCCGACACCCTCCGCCTCACGGTCGCGCTGCCCGACGGGACCGTTCTCGAGGAGTCGGCGTCGAACGACGCGGGCTCGCACTCGGGCGCCGTCGCCGTCTCGTTCACCGTGCCCGAGGGCACCAAGCTCGAGGGCTGGAACGTCAGCGTGTGCTGCGACGACGCGGGCGACCTGACGGGGGGCCTCCTCGGCCAGGTCCTGAGGGCGGACACCGGCAACGACTGGACGCTCGAGGTGGGGCTCGAGGTGCGCGTCGCCCTCCCGGACCCGTGGGGCTTCTGAGGGCGCCGCGCGTCAGGGCGCACCGGCCCACCGCGCGACATCCGCGAGCCTCGGCATCCCGCTCGCGACCATGTGGGCCATGCGCAGCGCCTCCGGCAGGTGCCCCCGCAGCGTGGTGACGCGAAGCAGCTCGCGCGCCTCGTCTACCGTGCAGCCCGCGACGTGAACGGTTAGCGTGCCGCCATCCGGCAGCGCGATGCGGTGGAGCGCCGGCGCCTGCAGCCGCCGCCACCGCTCCTCCCAGTCGGGGAACCGGGCCTTGAGCGCGACGAGGATGGTCGCCGGGTCGGGCGTCTTGTCCACGAGCGTGATGACAGGGACTCCGGTGCGCTCGTGCAGGGGCCCAAGGTCCACGACGTTGAAGCCCGCGAAGGTGAGCCCGTCCAGCAGCAGGGCCTTGAGCTGCGTGCGCTGCGGGCACTCGGCGACCATGCGCTCGATGGCCTCGCCCGCGTCCAGCGCGTCCACGGACGCGCGGCCCATCTGGACTCCCTCCAGGTAGCCCTGGCCGCGCACCACGAGGGCGACGAGCAGCGCGGACGCGTCCCCGAACCGGAACGGCCCGTCGTCGACGGCCATCACCCTCACGTCGCGCTTCGCGCGTCCACCCCCTACATGAGCTGGAGCGACCCCGTCAGGGGGTCCAGCCTGTCCGAGGGCGCGGGCCCGATGCCCAGGCAGGTCGTGGTGCCGGGTGGCAGCTGCGTGAGCCCCGCGTCCTCGATGAGCGACGTGGAGAGGCCCCGGAGCTCGGCCGCGACCTTGAGCTCGTGCAGCTCCCGCAGGCCCTTGACCTTGGCGACTATCTTCTTCTGGCCCTCTCGGTACCAGCCGTCGAAGGCGCGGTGGTCCCGCTCCTTGGCCATGAGCGCGCAGTTCACGGCCGCGTGCGCCACCTGCACGGCCAGCTTGCCCTTCGTGAGCCCCAGGTCGGCGCGCACGACCACCACGAGCTTGTAGTTGTCGTCCCTCAGGGCGCCTTCCCCCCGGCCTCCCCCTCGATCTTCGCCGCGGCCTCGGCCCTCGCCTCGCCCTCGGCCTTGGCGGCCTGCTCCGCGAGCGGCTTGGGCCTGGCCTCCTTGGCCTTGGCCTCACGCTCGCGCTCCCGTCGCTCGCGCCTCTGCTCCCGGCGTTGGCGCTTCTCGTCCTCGACCCGCTTGGCCTCGTGGATGAGCTTGGACTGCTCCTCCTTGGCGCGGTCGAGGCGGTCGTTGACCTCCTTGAGCTCCTTCTCCGCCCTCTCGCGGCGCTCGCGGTAGTGCTCCGAGAGCTCGCGCCCGTGCGCGCGCTCGCGCCTGAGCATGTCCTTCACCTCGCGCTTGAGCGCGTCCCTCTCCCGGGTCATGAGCTCGATCTGCGAGAGCAGCTCGTCGTGGCGCTTGGTCCCCGCGGGTGCCTCCGCGGGCATGGGGAACCGCGCGAGGCCCTTGTGGACGAGGCCGAGCCAGGGGAACGCGCCCCGCCACCAGGCGATGGCGAAGAACGCGACCGTGACCGACACCAGGCCCCCGACGATGAAGGGCGTGTCGAACCAGCCCTGCCCGCCGTCGCGCACGGGCAGCGAGCCCAGCACGAAGCCCACGAGGATGGTGATGCAGATGCTGGTGGCCATCCCGAGCGTGATGACGTAAAGCCCGTTGTACTCCTCGTCGAGCTCGCCCGGGCGCGGGAACATGGCCTTGATGAGCATCGTCCCTGGGAGCACGAAGATGAGCAGCAGCCCGAGGACGATGCGGACCAGCTCCAGCATGGACAGTCCCGTGGCCTCCCTCGGGTGGTTGAGGGCCATCGGATTAGATAAACGTTGGGCTGGTCGTGGGTCCCTGGCACCCCGTCAGCCGCGCCTGGCCGCGAGCACGCGCTCGCACACCTCGACCGTCGTGCGCGCCACGCGGTCCCACCCGAACCGCGGCGCGGCCTCGAGCCCCTTGCGGCCCGCAAGGGCGCGGACGGCGTCCGAGCCGACGAAGGGCTCGAGCGCGCTTCGCAGCGCCTCCGCGCTCCCGGGCCTCACGAGCGCGCCCGTGCCGGCCTGGAAGACCTCGGGCAGCCCGCCGGAATCGCCGGCGATGATGGGCCTGCCGGAGGCCATGGCCTCGAGGACGACGTTCCCGAGGGGCTCGTAGGTCGAGGGGTAGCACACGACGTCCGAGGCCGCGTACATCGCCGGGACCCGCTCGTGGGGCAGGAAGCCCGTGAACGTGGATTTGATGCCGAGCTCCCTCGCGCGGGCCTCGAGGCGGGCGCGCTCGGAGCCGTCGCCCACGAGGAGCAGCTCGGCGCCCAGGCCCCTGGCGGCCTCGACCAGGAAGCCGACGCCCTTGTGCGGCTCGAGGCGGCCGACGTAGGCGACCACGACGCCCTCGAGCCCGAGCTCGGCGCGGGTCGCGTCCCTGAGGGATGCCGCCTGGCGGAAGGCGTCGAGGTCCACGCCGTTGTGCACCACGGTCATGCGCTCGCGGGGAACGCCGTAGCCCTCGTGGGCCTCGCGCGCGACCGCCTCGGTGATGCAGATGAGGTGGTCGGCCCGGCGGGCGCAGTAGCGGTCCTGGTGGACGTAGAGCCGGAGGAGGAGGGCGCGCCTCGCGCCCACCCCTATCTCGCGGTAGCGGGCGGCCTCGGCGTGCCACGTCGCGTGCATCTTGACGACGGTCGGGAAGTCGTGGAACCGGAGGTGGCCGTAGGCGCACGCGCCGTGGCCGTGGACGACGTCGACGTCCCTGAGCAGCCGCCCCGCGCGGGCCGTGGACCACAGCGTGTAGGGCGAGCGCACGCGGTGCACGTGCACGCCCTCCCGCACCTCCTCGACGGGCGCGCCCGGCGCGCGGGACGCCACGACGTGCACCTCGTGGCCGAGCGCGAGGAGGGCGAGCGCGAGGGCGCGCGTGTGGACGGTGGTGCCGCCAGCCATGCGGGGCGGGTAGTCCATCGAGAGCAGCGCGATGCGCACGCTCCGGACCCAGCGACTGAAGGCAAGATATAGATTGGGGTGGGTGGCCGGGACCTTCGACCCCGCGGTGGCGTCACCTTTTTTAAACTGGACGTCACATGCCCATCACCATGCCCATCCGCTACATCGGCACGGACGACTGGGGCGCGCTCGTCGAATCCTCCAAGGGGCCCGTGCTCGTGGAGTTCGTGACATCCACCTGCCCCGTGTGCGCCACCATGGCGAACCCCGTCGAGCGGCTCGCGGAGGGGCTCAAGGGCGAGGTGCGGGTCTACCGCGTGGACGTGGGCCGCGAGCAGGCGCTCGCGATGCGGTTCGGCGTCATGGGCGTGCCGACGTTCATGGTCTTTTGCAAAGGACTCATGGTCGCGTCGATGGCGGGCGAGGTCTATCCCGCGCTGCTGGAGCGCATGGCCAAGGAGACGATGCAGTTCGGGGGCGCGTGCGCCTCCAAGCAGACCCGCGTCTCCTACGACATTTCCGGCTACGGCTAGGTCTGATGTCAGGAGGCGTGACAAATTGGCGATACGGCTGGTGACGGGCGGCGAATGGGAGATGACCGTGCTGGGCGCGGACGGGCCGGTGTTCGTCCAGTTCTGGAGGGCGGGCTGCGCCGTCTGCAAGTCGATGGAGAGGCAGGTGGAGGCCCTCGCGGCGGAGCTCGTGCACGCGGTCCCGTTCTTCCGCGTGGACTGCGACGCGGAGGCGGACCTCGTGTGGGCCTACGAGGTGATGGGCACGCCGACCTTCATCGTGGTCTGCCGTGGGGAGCCGGTCTCGCGCGCGTACGGCGATGTGAGCCTGGTCGAGCTGCGGGAGCTCGTCATCGACGCGATTGAGAGATGCGAGCGGGATTGACCTGGCGTCGTGGCGGGCCTCCCCAAGGCGTGCTGCCAGAGAGGAGGCAACAAGATCGAACCGGGGTCCGAGGACCCTCTATCCAAGAACCATGGTTTGCGACCCCGTCAATGCAAGAGGGCCTCACCCGAGCTCCCGCAGCGCGGACGAGATGTCGACCCTGGAGATGTCCCTCGCCGCGAGGGGCCCGCGTCGCGGCCCCACGAGCTCGTACTCGAGCGCGGGCCTGCTCGCCCGGTAGAGGACGCCGACCGGGATTCGGTCGCCCCGCTCGTGCTTGCCACCGCAGACCTCGGGGCCAGTGTGTTCGCCGTAGAAGGGCACGCCGTGGGGGTCGATGGCGATTTGGGCCGGCCTCCGGCGGCGCTCGAGCCCCTCCAAACGGGTGAACAGCTCCTCGCTCAGGGCAAGAGCGCTTCCACGACATCGGCCTTGGTCGACCGCCTGAGGCGGAGGTGGACGAGGTCGCCGGAGGGGACGTTCCAGCCCCTCTTTCGTTGCTCCTCCGTCCATCCCTCGATGAAGTCGCGCTGCTGGATGGGCCGATGACCGCCCGGAGGATTTCCGTGACAGTGTGCGTACCAGGCAGGGTCCCGATGGCCGGGGGGGAGGGGGACGAGCCCCTCGATCAAGACTCTATCCATTCTATCCATCCTCCTCCCTATGGCCTTCCAGTGCACTGGCCTGCTGGTGCATCCCTCGATGCCCGACGAGGCCGTGCACCATGTCTCGTTCTCGGCCAGGGCACCAGACCTGGAATTCACCGGCCTTGGAGGCACTTAACAGGGCACTGCTTTTATATATCCGCAATGATAATATCCTGTTACCGGGACTGCCCGAATCAATTGACAGTGGATAGGATGGACCGAGGTAGGTGGGAACCTCGACGGGGGTCCTCAGGGGGGAATGGTACAGATGAATCCGGTTCGGACACATGGGAAGGCAATCTGGCTGCTCATCGGTCTAATCGCCCTCGCGGGCCTGTGCGCGGTCTGCGGGGTCGCGTCGGCGGCGACCTTCACCGACACCGTCGGTGAGTCGGACGTTATCTGCTACGACATCAACGTCGAGACGGTCATCGACCCGCTGGAGGTGGAAGTCTCGTGGGAGAGCGATTCCAACGACATCGACATATACCTGCTGGACTCCCAGGGGAACGACGTCGACTATAGCGATGGTACCACCAACACGGAGTACATCAACTCCGATATCAGCACCCCTGGCCTGTACGCCCTCGTCGTCATGCCCTACGACGTCACCGGTTTGACGACGTTCACCGGCGACTGCAACTACCCCATAACCAAGACCACCGTGAAGTTCGAGAAGTCCATCGAGCAGGGGGAGAACATCAACTACGAGATTACGGTCACCAAACCGAACAAGCCCCTGCTCATACGCGTCGAGTGGGACCAAAGCATAGACGACCTCAACTTCAAGGTGTACGACCCCTCGGGCGACCTGATGACCCCTGACACCGACAACTCCTTCGACCAGGACAAGAGCATACTGGGGTGGTACGACCTCCAGGAGAGCGGCAAGTACGTCCTCAAGATCAACGGCGGTGTCGTGGAATCCGCCAACAAGGTGCTGTTCACCGCCACCTCCAGCTATCCGATCAAGGTGAAGGGCTCAGGAGGCGATGGGGACGACGACGGGAGCGGCCTCGGCAGCATGATGCTGCCGCTCCTGATACTGGTGATCGTCATTATCCTGGCCGTCGTCATCATAGCGGTGTACATGAGGAGGAAGCCGAAGGCGGCGGTGGCGCCCGCGGTAGCGGCCCCGGTCGCGCCGGCATCTCCCACCGCGCCTGCTGCTCCCTACTACCCCCCACCAGCAGCGCCCACCGCGCCTGTCGCACCCTACTACACCCCAGCAGCGCCCACCGCGCCTGCCGCCCCGGCGACGCCATACGCGCCAGCGGCTCCAGTCGCCTCGTACACCCTCGCCCCCCAGGCCGTCGCTGTAGCGCCGTACCCACAGGTGACGCAGGCCCCCCCGCCTCCGCCCCGTCCGGCGGCACCTCCCGCCGCACCCGCTGCCCCCATGACATATGCGGCACCCGCCGCCCCGGCAGCGCTGGTCACATGCAGGAACTGCGGTGCTCAGCTCAAACCGATGGCGAAGTTCTGCCCCAATTGCGGCGCCCACCTCTAGAGGGTCGGCCGAGCCGGGCCAGGGGAACATGCGCCTCGCGGCCAGCCCGGTTGGCGCGGGGAGCATGAGGCAGACCCCTGCCATGATGACGATGCCCCCCAGATGGTGACGGGGCCAGACCCGGTGAGGGTGCCGAGCGCTCCTTGGAGGAGAGCCGTCGCGAGGCACTGTGGGCCGATCGTCCCGATGACGTCAACGGCCATCATCACGGACCCGACCAGCGTGGACGTCCTGGAGGCCTTGCCTTGGGAGGGCCGGTGGCCGACGGAGTTGGTGGCGAGTCCGAGCCCGTGCGCGCTGACATGATGGACCCTCACCTGGGCAGGCCGGTGTCGAGGGTCTCGATGCCACCTGTCTCAGCCCGCCATGCGAGCGGTGGTGAGGTAGAAGGGTCCCTCCCCCGCGTACTCCTCCTCGGGATGCATGTCCTCTATCATGGCGTAATCGTAGGCGTAATCGTGGCAGGCGACCGTGTCCCTGTACCCGTGCTCGATTAGGCCGGAGACCAGGAACCAGTAGACCCACCTTCCGTGCTCGTACCTCGGCTCGTCCAGGCCGGCCTCGTCCTGTGCACATGTCTGGCTTACGTATCGTCCCGGACCCGTCACGCTGTCCATGCCGCCGCTGTGGCATGAGTCGAAGAAGATGAAGAGGTGCTCGCTCTCGAAGTCCGCGAAGGCCTCGCCCAGCTGGGTGTCGGTGATGTGTCCGGTCAAGTCGGTCGTGCTCCCGTCATAGCAACAGATGAATGACGTCCTCTGCCAATCGTCGTACCCGCCATGGCCGGAGAAGGCGAACACGCAGTAGCTGTTCTCGTCCTCCATCGACCCCATCCACTCAATCTCGTTCATGATGGCCTGTCGGGAGGCCTGCGAGTCAATAAGGGTGTGCACAGTGTACCCCTCTTCCGTGAGGTAGTCCCTCCATGACTCGGCGTCCTCGTCGCAGAAGGAGAGGTCCCGTAGATCGGAGTAGTCCGAGATCCCCACGACCACCGCGTACTTGTTGACCGTCGTCGTCGATGCGGGGCCAACCGAGATGGTGACCGTCTCCGAGTCCGCCATCTCGTAGTATAAGACCGTCAGGGTGACCGTGTAGGTGCCGACCGAGTGATATGTGTGGTCCACCTCCGGTAAATCCCCCTCCATGGTCTCACCGTCGTTGAAGTCCCATGAGTAGTACAGGTCCCCGCCGCCCGTCGAGTACGACCCGGTGCATGTGATTATCTCCCCCACGACCGGGTTGGTGTTGTCCACCTGCAGCACCGCGTGGGGCGAGCCGACATCGCCCAGGACCTCAACGTCCATGGTGTAACCCCCCGCGCCCTCCCAGGCGTTGACGATCACGTAGTAGTTCATGCTCGTGTTGACAGGGAATTGTATCTCCTCGTGGGTGCCGGGCGTGGTGCTTTCGTAGTCCCAGAGGATATTGATGTCATCGTCCCATAGCCAAAGGTCGTAGTCCGTCCCGGCCGGACCGTCCAGCACCACGCTCAAGACGGTGCCGGCCTGAAGGTAGATCTGGTAGTAGTCGAGTGGGTCGCTGAACTCTGAGACCGAGTCCGATGTCGTGCCCGGCTCGAGCGTGGTCGCCTCCAGGACACCGTTGTCGTCGTCGGTGGCCGAGGTCCCGCCGAAGGAGACCCTGAGGACGTAGTCGCCCATCCCCTCGTAGACCCACGCGTCGATGTAGTAGGTCCCGGCCATCTCGACCGTCAGGCCCACATGCTCGTCACCGATTACGTCATTGGAGCAATCGACATCCTCCTCGTTCTCGTCGTAGATGTAAAGGTCGAAGTCACTGTCGATCGGGACGCTCAGCTCCACGTCCAGGAAATCGCCCGCGTCCAGGTCGACCTTGTAGTAGTCGTCCACGTCGTAGTTGGCGTCGAGGGTCCCCTCGAGTGTGCCGCTTGAGGTGATGCGCGTCGCCGACGCGAAGTCGTTGTCGCCATCGTCGATGTCGACCGGGGCGGAGGTCCCGATGTCGAGGGTGAAGCCCCCGGTCCCCTCGTAGGAGTAGACCTGAATCAGGTACATGCTCGATTCCCAGGCCACAATCTCGAGGGACTCCGTGCTGTCCTCGTTGAAGCTCCCGTCTATCATGTCCGCCTTGTAGCCCCTGGTCCCGTGGAACACGACCAAGTCGAAGTCCGTACCAGGGTCGCCGCTCAGGGACAAGCCGAGCCCGTCACCGGTGAGGAGCTCGACTTTGTAGTAGAGCTCCTCCCCCGAGCTCTCGATCTCGCCGGTGACCGAGTCGCCCTCGCTGACTTCTATGGCCTTGTCGGGTTCGTCGTTCAGGTCCGTCGGACCGGGTCCGGGTCCGGGCCCGGGACCGTTCCCATCATCATCGTCGGGCTCATCCCTCATCATGTTCATGACCACGAAGGCGCCTGCCACGGCACCTACTATGATGAGCACGGACAAGAGACCGGCGAACACCTTCTTGCTCATGTCGCCGGCCTCGGGGGCCGGGGATGGGGTCAGCGAACCGGGCGCAGGGGACCCGGGCACGGACGCTCCTGATGCCGGCGCCGGTGCCGGTGCCGGTGCCGGTGCCGGTGCATATGCTGGTGCCGCTGCGGGTGCTGGCGGTGGCGCAGGCGCTGGCCGTGATGCTGTCGATGGGGCTGGTGCAGGTGGGGCCCCAGGAGGCCGTGGCTGGACTGGAGGCACGGCCTCCACGGCTCCCGGTACTGCTCCAGTCGGCTTTCTCGGCGCTCCACAATTCGAACAGAAAGGCCCCTCGATGGGATTTCCACACTGGTCACAGAAGGTCATCGGTCTCCCCCGGTCCGACTCGCCATTTCACCTTCCCACTCTGGAACCGCCAAAGCCGGGATGGCGTACTATTATACACTCCCGAATATAAAAAGATATTTCGGCGATGTCCTGGATTGTTTCGACCCTGCCTGGCTTTACTAAAAAGGAACCTACCGGCCTCACAGGCGCCTGGATGGGCCCTCCCCTGGCATGATGGCAGACAGCACGCGGCAAGAATGACCCAAGGTCCTGGAACCCTGGGTCGAGGACCATGGTCATCGACCGCGGTCCCGGGGAACGCATATGAACCCTTCAGGGCCTATCAGTGCAGGGGAGATGCGTATGGACCTCAACGGCGTCCGCGACGAGGCCCGCGCCAGGCTCAAGGGCGTGTGCGCGGTCTACAGGGTCTGCGACGGCGCGCCCGACCGCATGTGCCAGGGCATCAAGTACGACCATCTGCCGGGCATGGGGGGCGTGGGCTCGGGCGCGTCCTTCCGGAACAACTTCCTCGCCCTCGAGCGCGTGAGGCTGCGCATGCGCGTGGTCGGGCCGGACATCCAGCCCGTCACGGCCACCGAGCTTATCAACAGGAAGCTGTCGATGCCCGTGCTGGGCGCGTCCACGAGCGGCGCCACCACCTCGCTCAAGGGGGCCATCACGGAGGCCGAGCTGTGCGATGCCACCGTGCTCGGGTGCAAGGCCGCGGGCACGATGAGCGCGCGCGGCGACGGGGTCGACACGCAGGAGCACAACCCGGGCCTCGACGCCATCGCCAAGGCGGGCGGCTGGGGCATCCAGGTGTTCAAGCCAGTAGAGCAGGGCGTGCTGATCGAGCGCATCAGGTCCGCGGAGAGGGCCGGCGCGGCCGCCGTTGGCGTCGACCTCGACGGGTTCGGCTCGCCCGCGATGGCGAAGATGGGCCTCCCCACGTTCCGGAAGACGACCGAGGAGCTCAAGGAGATAGTGAGGTCCACGAGGACGCCCGTGCTCTTCAAGGGCGTGATGACCGTCGAGGACGCGCGGTCCGTCCTCGAGAGCGGTGCATACGCAATCGGCGTCAGCAACCACGGCGGGCGCGTGTGCGACCACACGCCGGGCGTGGCCGAGGTGCTGCCCGGCATCGCGGCCCTGGTCGAGGGCAGGATGACGGTCATCGCTGACGGGGGCGTGCGTACTGGCTACGACGCGCTCAAGTACCTGGCGCTCGGCGCGGACGCGGTCATGGTCGGGCGCGACCTCATCAGGGCCGCGGCCGGAGGTGGGGCGGAGGGCGTGCGCCTGCACATGGAGTTCATGCGCACGTCGCTCGCGGCGGCGATGAGGATGACCGACTGCGCCGACCTCGCGGCCGTCGGCCCCCACATCCTTTGCTAGGACATGGTGTGTGGCCGTGCACATGCCGGTCACGTTCCGCTCAGGGGGCCTCCTCTCGCCTGTGGCGTGACCTCACGTACAAGACCGTCGCGACGATCACGATGATGACGATGGCCAGGAGGATGAGCATGAGGGCGGCACTGTCCAGGACGGTGACGTCGCCATCCCCGTCGCCCCCTGCTGGGACGACGGTCAGGTTGAAGGATTGCTCCGCCCATCCTCCCATGCCGTCGCCTGCACGCACGCGGACGATGTGCGTCCCGAGGTCGCCCTTGCGCGGGGTCCACGAGATGAGGCCGTCGCTCGCGTTGATGGCCATCCCGGTCGGAGCCTCGACGAGCCCGAACGTGAGCGAGGACTGCTCCTCGGGGTCGGTCGCGATGACCTTATGGGAGAATGGTGTGTCGACGGTCACGTTGGGCGACGGGAGCGCGCTAGTGATGGAAGGGGCCACGTTGACGTGGGGGACAGTGATGTTGTAGTACAGGCGCGCGGTGGCCTCCCCATCGGTCGCCAGGACGGCGATGGGGTGCACGCCCTCCTGGGAGCTGCCAGGCGTCCAGGTGATGGTCCCCTCCATGCTGTCGATGGTCATCCCCTGGGGCCGGGAATCGAGCGCGAAGGTCAGCTCGTCGTCCTCGTCGACCTCCATCACGACAGGTCGCCACCTGTAGGTGACGCCTACGGTGGCGGAGGTCAGCGGTTGGTCCCCGGAGAACCACGGGGGGTCGTTCGTGTTCACGACCGTTATGGTGAGGTTGCGGGAGCAGGAGGCCCCCTGTGCGTCAGTGACGGTGATGCTCACTATGCAGGGGCCCAGGTCCCATTGAGAAGGGGAGCCCGAGAGCAGGCCAGTGCTCGTATTGAACGAGAGCCAGGGCGCCTCCAACCAGTAGGACCAGGTGAGCGTATCGCCAGCGTCGGGGTCTGCGGCCGCGTACATCGCGCTGTACGCCTCGTCCTCTTTCGCGGTGAGCTCGTCCTCGCCGACGATGGCCGGCGGGTCGTTGACGTTGGTGACCACGAGGACGTACGTCCGCGTGGAGAAGGCGCCCCCCGCGTCCGTGAGGGTGACCTCGACGTCCCACTCGCCCACATCGTCATCCCCGGGCGTGCCCGAGAGCGCGCCCGTCTGGCCGGAGAGGGCGAGCCATGCCGCGTTCGTGGTCATCGTCCAGGAGATGGCGTCCCCCGTGTCGGGGTCCGAGCCCTCGAGGACGGCCTCGTAGGGGACGTCCTCGACCGATGGTGGCAGCACATCCGTCAGGATCGCTGGGGCGTCGTTGGTGTTCACCACGGTGAGCGTGAGGCCGCGGACGCCCGTGCCGCCGTTCCCGTCATCGACGGTGACGACGATATAGAACTCGCCCACGTCATCATTCATCGGCACCCCGCGCAGTGTCCCGTTCAAGGGGTCCATCGCGAGCCAGGCCGCGTCGGTCTCGATGCGCCATGCAATGGCGCCCTGGCCGTCGTCGGTGCAGTTGTAGTCGTTCGAGTACTCGGCGTCCTCCAGCGCAACCGTTGCATCGGTCCCGAGGACGGCGGGGGGCGCGTTCCTCACCACGACGGTGGAATTGACCTCGTCCGAGTCCCCGGAGGCGTCCGAGGCCCTCACGCGCAGCCATCCCTGGCCCACGTGAAGGTTGCTGGGCGTGCCCCGGACGGTGCGGTTGACCGCGTCCCACTCGATCCACGTGAGGTTCGTCGAAAACTCCCAAGCGGTCACGGACCCGCCCGAGGTTCGGAAGGCGCGCTCGAACGGTACGTCCTCGTCGACGTGGATGGTGGAGAGCTTGTTATCGATGACCACCGGCTCGGTCACGACCAGGGACGCCGACCTCGAGGGGGCCTTGACGGACCGGACCGTGACGGTCTCGCCCACCTTGGCGCGCAGCCACCTGTAGCCTTCGTGCGTGCGGTCCTTAATGGTGAAGTCGCCCGCGTACACGTGGGTGTCGTCGCCCGTCTCGTAGAGGCGCACCCTGAAGCCGCTGGGGAGCGATAAGTTGCTCGAGACCATGACCTCCGTCACGTCCGGGCGGGAGGCGTTGCCGCCCGTCCCGACCAGCCTCACGTGCACCTGGTCGCCCACATGCGCCCAGGACGCCAGGTCCATCAGCGCCGCGTCGTGGTACAGCTCGACGCCGGTGACCGACGAGGGGTGCACGTTCCGGTCCACGAACACGGCGTAGGCCCTCCCCACTGGGTTGCTGAGGGAGCTCCACACCGGTGCCCCGATGACGATGTCGTCGAAACCGTCGCCGTCGACGTCGCCACCGCCGCCGATAGCGCGGCCAGCGCGGCTGTCGTAGCCCTCCCCGATGAAGCTTGCGGCGCAGTCGGAGAGGTTCATGTCCTTCCTCCAGCCGGTCCTCGCCCCGAGCACGACCGAGACGTTGCCGTCCCAGAAGATGTCCGAGCTGACCAGGAAGTCGCCTAGCCCGTCGCCGTTGACGTCCCCGGCCGCGCAGACCACCTCGCCGGCCTTGAGGAGGTTGCGGTGACTCAGGAGGGACGCGTCCGCATCCTCGAGGTCCATGTCGATGCGCCATCCAGCGTTCCTGCCGAAGACGACGTAGACCTTGCCGTTGTCGGTGCCCGACGGTTCGTCGTAGCCGGGCGACCCAACGATGATGTCGTCGTAGCCGTCCCCGTTGACGTCTACGCCCCCGGCCAGGCCGGTGGAGTCGTAGCCCTTCGCCCCCTCGCCGTGGAAGGATGCGTCCGCCGTGCCCGCGGAAACGTTCCTCGCCCAACCCGTGGCTTTCCCCAGGAACAGGTACGCCTGGCCCATGTCGCCGTCCGTCTCCTTGTCGGGTGGGGCGAGGAGGAGGAAGTCGTCGTAGCCGTCGCCGTTGACGTCGCCCGCAGCTGCGACGGGGCCCAGCTCGCTATCGTAGCGCTCACCGCGGAAGGAGGCGTTCGCCTTGGAGAGGTGCACGTTCATGCCCCATCCGGAGGGCCTGCCCAGGATGAGGTAGCACTTGCCCGCCAGGTCGTTGACCTCGTCGTTGCCGGGCGCTCCGATGAGCAGGTCGTCGCAACCGTCGCCGTTGACGTCTCCCGCCCCCGACACGAAACGGCCCGCGCTTTCCCCCTCCCGCTCCCCGCGGAATGAAATGTTGGCGTCGGCAAGGTCCATCCCCAGCCGCCAGCCCGTCCGCCTCCCGAGGAAGAGGTAGACCTTGCCAGCGTAGTCCCCCACCTCGTTGTTGGTCGAGATGCCGACGACAAAGTCGTCGAGGCCGTCGCCGTTGAAGTCCCCAACGGGGGCGATGGCCTGGCCCCACCGGCCGTCCGTGTCCCCGTCCGCGAGGCTCGCGTCCGCCGAGGTCAGCGCAACGCCGCGGGACCATCCGGACGCCTTCCCGAGGAAGATCCAGATGCGACCCGTGACGCTCCCGTGGATGGCGTTGTCCTGCGTCGCCATGGCGATGTCATCGTAACCGTCGCCGTTGATGTCGCCCAGGATGGCGACGGCACACCCGACGCACTCGCTGGCGGTGGACCCTTGGAAGGACGCGTCCACGGTGGAGAGGCTGGTGTCTCGCCCGTACCGGATGGCCGTGGAGCCGTCGCCGATTAGGATTAGGGACGACAGCAGGAGAAGGATCGCAAGCATGAGCCAACGGACCTTGCCATCGCCAGCGCGCATCACTGCACATACCCCTGTTCACACACTTCGACGCGCGCACGCGGTGCCTGCCCATGTGCGGCGCCGTCGCTGCAATGGCACGTGCGCGAGATAACCTTGACGGTGGTGAGGCCTCCCCCCCGGGTCCTGGCCCCTCGCATGCACCGGCCGATTGGGTGCCGGTCCGGTCGCTCCGGTGCCGGTCACTCGAACTCCCGCAGCGCGGAGGAGATGTCGACATTCGTTATGTCCCGTCTCACAAGGGGCCCTCGGCGCAATCCGACGAGCTCGTCCTCGAGCGTGGGCCTGCTCGTCTGGTAGAGCACGCCGACGGGGATGCGGTCGCCCCCCTCGTGGGCGCGCGCGAGCGCCCGCTCGTAGCTCGAGGGGTCGTGTGCCTCCGCGTCGAGCCGGTACACGCGCTTCTGGTACCACTCGTAGGTGTTGACGCGGTTGAACGTCACGCACGGCTGCAGGGTGTCCACGAGGGCGTAGCCCTTGTGCTCTATCGCCCTCCTGAACATCTCGCGCGTGTGGACCATGTCGCCCACGAACGCGCGCGCGACGAACGTCGCGCCGCACACGAGCGCGAGCGCGGTTGGGTTGACCGGCTCCTCCGGCGAGCCGCGGGGGGTGGTCTTCGTCTTGAACCCGCGAGCGGCCGTCGGGGCGACCTGGCCCGTGGTGAGGCCGTAGACGGCGTTGTTGTGGAGGATGTGCGCGATGTCCACGTTGCGGCGCGCGGTGTGGATGAGGTGCGTGCCACCGATGCCGAGGCCGTCGCCGTCGCCCGTGACCGCGATGACCGGCAGCGCGTGGTTCGCGAGCCTGACGCCGGTCGCGACGGGCAGCGCGCGGCCGTGGATGGCATGGAAGCCGTTCACGTTGAAGAAGTGGGGCATCTTGGCAGAGCATCCGATGCCCGACACGACCACGGCGCCGTCCGGGCCGAGGCCGAGGTCCATGAGCGCGCCCCGCAGAGCGGCGAGGATGCCGAAGTTGCCGCAGCCCTTGCACCAGTCCACGGCCTTCCGGGCCTTGAATTCCTTGGCCTCTACCACCCCATCACCCCCCTGAGGCCCCTGATGATGTACTGCGGCGTCAGGGGGCGGCCGTCGTACTTGAGGACGCGGTCCCGGATTTGCACGCCGGTCTCGCGCGCGAGGAGCTCCGCGAGCTGGCCCGTCGCGTTGCCCTCGACCGCCACCACGCGGCCGCAGCGCGCGAGCGCGCCCGCCACGGCCTCGCGGTCCATCGGCCATACCGAGGGGAAGTGCAAGTAGCCCACGCGTGCGGGGGCGCCGTCCTCCCCCATCATGCGCAGCGCCTCGAGCGCGGCCATCTTGGTAGAGCCCCAGCCGACGAGGGTGACCTCTGGCAGGTCCGGCCCGTACCTGACCGGGGGCGGGACCTCGCGGCGCAGGCCCTCGAGCTTGCGCATCCGCTTGTCGACCATGGCCGTGCGGTTGGCGGCCCCCTCGTCGGAGTCGCCGTACTCGTTGTGCTCGTTGCCGTTCCAGGTGACCACGACGCCGGGGACGCCGAAGGGCGCGCGCGGCGACACGCCGTCCTCGGTCAGCCGGTAGCGTCTGAACCCCCTCTCGTCGACGGTGGCGCGTGCCTCCTCCCCCGAGAGGAGCTTGCCCCTGTCGACCTTGACCTCGACCTTGTCCAGGGGGTAGGCGTCGCGCAGCCCCTCCATGACCAGCCTGTCGCCGAGGATGATGATGGGCGTCTGGTAGCGGTCGGCGAGGTTGAACGCGAGCACCGCGGCGCGGTAGCACTCGCCGTTGTCGCCAGGGGTGAGCACGGCGCGCGGGAACTCGCCCTGCGACGCGTGTATGACGAAGAACAGGTCGGCCTGCTCGGTGCGGGTGGCCATCCCCGTGCTGGGCCCCGGTCGCTGGCCCTCCACGACGACCAGGGGGACCTCGGCCGAGCCCGCGAGGCCGAGCGCCTCGACCATGAGGCTGAAGCCCCCGCCCGCAGTGCCCGTCATGGCGCGCGCGCCCGCGGCGGACGCGCCGATGGCCATGAGCACGGCAGATATCTCGTCCTCGGTCTGCTTGGCGACGATGCCGTACTCGTCCTCCTTGGTGACCAGCCAGTGCAGGATGGGCGAGGCGGGCGTCATCGGGTAGCCCGCGTAGAACGTCATGCCCGCCCGGAGCGCGCCCAGGGCCATCGCGTGGTTGCCCGTCATCACGCGCCGGGGCAATCCGCAGATGTGGCCGTCGAGGCCCTTGATGAGCGCGTCGGGGTAGTTCCGCGTCACGTGCTCGTGGCCGGCGCGCGCCGAGGCCAGGTTCTGCTCGACGACCTTGGCGCCCTTGCCGAGGAACTGCTCCGCGAGGACCTTGCCGAGGAGGTCGAAGCCGTACCGCGAGAGCGCGATGGCCACGCCGAGCGCGACCGTGTTGCGCATGACCTCCCCCCCGCCGTGCTCATTGGCGAGCGAGAGCAGCGGCACGGGCATGAGGCGCACGTCCGTCCTGCCGACGTCCCCCGCGGTGAGCTGCAGCAGGTCCGAGTCGTAGACGATGGCGCCGCCCGGCCTCATCTCCGCGATGTGCTCGTCGACGGAAAGGCGGTCGAGGGCGATGAGGAAGTCCACTCCCTCCCAGATGGAGTAGATGGTGTCGGTCGAGAGGCACAGCTGGAACGAGTTGTGCCCTCCCCTGATGAGCGAGGGCACCTCGGAGTAGGCCGAGACGGTGAGGCCGCACCTAGCGTAGGCGCGCGCAAGTACCTCGCCGGAGGTGGCGATGCCGGAACCCGCCTCGCCGCCTATCATGATGCTGAGCCTGACGACGTCCGTGCTGACCCCTCTCGCGCTGACCCCTCCCGCGCTCACACCTCTATCTGCCGGGGTCGGCCTGGGGCCTCCCCCATATCCTGATGGCGGAGGGCCGGTATTTATTTTGCCGCCGCATGCGGCATGGCCGCTCACCGCAGCCCTATCGCCGCTCCCTCCGCATCGTGAGGTGCACCGCCCCGAGGGCCCCTGCGATGGCCAGCAGCGCGAGCGCCGCGGTCGGCCCGGGGCTGTCCTCGGCCTTCTTGTACTTGAAGGTCACCGAGGCCACCTCGGAGTAGGCGTAGCCGTCCCAGGCCCTGACATCGAGCGTGTGGTCGCCCTCCGCGAGCCCCTTGGTAGCGACCTGCCACGACCAGGAGGTCGTGCCGGTGATCACGGTCCAAGCACCCCCGTCGAGGCGCGCCTCGACCTTGGTGACCGCGACGTCGTCCGCCGCCGCGCCCTGGAACTCGAACCCCTCCTTCAGCGTGCTCGCGCTCGCGGGCGCGGAGATGGTCACTGCCGGGCGCGTGTCGACGACGAACGGCAGCTGCGCGACCACGGACGTGCGCTCCCCGTCGGAGCTGCGCACCTCCAGCGTGTGGGCGCCGCTCGCAAGGCCGGCCAGGTTGACCTCGGCCGTCCAGGCGGTGGTCCCCGTGGCGGGGTCCCACGTGCCGGTGTCGACCCTGAGCTCGACGCGGTCTACCGTGTTGTCGTCGCTGGCCGTGCCCGTGACCGAGAGCGTCTTGTTCACCCTCGCGTCGGGCGCAGGCGACGTGATGGCCACCGTTGGCGGCTGGTCGACCTCGAACACGACCTTTGCGATGGGCGAGTGCTTGTCGCCGTCGTAGGCGCGCACCTCGAGCATGTGCGTGCCGCTCGAGAGCTGGGTGGTGTCGATAGTGTAGCTCCACGTGCCGGTGCCCGAGACCGCCGTCCACGCCCCGCCGTCGATGCGGACGTCGATGCCCTCGACGGCCGTGTCGTCCGAGGCCGTGCCCGCGGCGGTCAAGATGCCGGAGTACTGCTCGCCCGCGACCGGGGCCGTGATGACCGCATGCGGCGCCGGGTTGGCGGGCAGCGGGACGAGGTCCTTGACGTAGGCGCCGCGGATGTCCTCGTCCATCGGGTCGCCGAAGAGGATGAGGCCCATGACGAACACCGTGATGTCGCCCGGCAGGAACTCGGGGACCACGAACGTCGCGTGGAACTCCCCGGCGGACCAGACGCCCTCGATTGTGGACAGGAAGCCCCAGAAGCCGAAGCCCCCCCCGTTGAGCGTCGACCACTCGGAATGCAGGGCGTCCTCCCATTCGGTGGGGTCCCCGATCGTCCACATGAACACGGCCTCCTCGTCGACGCCGTCCGCGACGGGGTTGTCGAGCGCGACGTCCATCGTGCCCCCGAGCCTGAAGGGCTCGACCGCGATGGTCGTCTCGGGGTCCATGTAGATGTCCAGCTCGCCCATGCCGGTCACCTCCATGACGGAGTAGTAGTCCGAGGTGGACACCCACTCGGTGAGCGCATGGACCTGGAAGTCGCACTCGAGGAGGACGCCCCACTCGGTCTCGCCCACCGCGGGGGTCGTGACGGGCACGGTGAAACGTCCGTCCGCGCCGGTGGCGAGGACGCCCTCGTAGTGCATCGCGTGGGGGGACGCGATGTAGATGATGATGTCCTCCGTCGCCAACGGTTCTCCGAGGCTGTAGGCCCTGAGGTGGAGGTCCATGGCCGTCGCGGGTGCCAGGGGCTCCCCGTCGAGGAGCTCCACCGCGAGCGGGTCCGTCGGGTCGATGCCCCCGCCGTCCGGTGAGAGCGAGAGGTACGCCTCGAACAGCTGCCGGAGGCCATCCTTCTCCGCGTAGCCATCGATGGTGAGGGCAGCGTCCGTGGGGTCGACGTCGGCGTGGTCGAGCGTGAGACCGACCCTGCCGTCCTCGTCGGTGGTGGCCGTGGAGTGCTTCACGACCTCCTCCCAGGATTCGTCGTAGTAGGTGTGGTTGACCACGACGGTCGCGCCCTCGATGGCCGCGCTCGTGAGGTCCATGACGTAGATCTCGAGCACCGTGCGGTCGAGCGTGACCTCGACGTAGTGCAGCCAGAGGATGAGGAAGTCCACTGGGAACTCCATCATGATGTTGGCCGAGTACGTGATGCCAGCGGGCGTGTGCTCGGCCTCGATGGAGACCGCGTAGAGCACGCTCTCCGTGAGGTCCGCGGGGACTTCGAAGGACCCCTCGTACACGCCCGTGGAGGCGCGGACGAGGTCGAGCGGCCCCTCGGAGCCGCCGGGGCCCGTGAGTGTGGCGGCCATGGTGCCGTCGTCCGGGTCGACCGGCGTTCCGTCGTAGGTGAAGGTCACCGTGACCGGGACGTTGTCCCCCGGGCTGTATGTCATCGGGGCGTCGTCCGCGGTCTCGATGTCCGCCTGGAACCGGTCGGATGTTGCGAAGTAGATGTTCGCCCAGCCCATCGCCACGTCCTTTATCACGAGCCCGTCCTCTGCGGTGACGAACATGGTGAGGCTCCCGGAGTCGATGTCCCCCTCCTCGATGGTGAAGGTGCCCGTGTATGTGCCCACGGAACCCTTGGTCAGCGGGACCTCGCGCCCCCCGACGCTGACCATGAGCGTGAGGGTGTCAGGGTCGTAGCGCACGCCCTCCTTGAGGACGTGGACCGTCACTGGCACGTCCACGCCGATGTCGTACTCGCCCGCGGGGTACGTGATGTACACCGCCAGCGGGTTGTCCCAGCCCACGGAGGCGCACACGATTGGCGAGACCGCGGTCAGCAGCAACAGGCTCACTATCCCGACACCTCTCCTTGACATAGCCAACCCTCAGGAACAAGACCGATTAGCGGAAGCTATATAGATAAGGGTTTTGGGTGACGCTGGCCGATACGACGGGCCCTGGGCCGCCTGGACATGACGGGGCGGGTGCTGACCAACCGTTAATACCCCGCAATCCGATGGGAGATGCGATGGCAGTGACGAGGGCGAGGCGCGGGCATCGCAGGACGGCGGGCACCAAGACCCGGCCGACAGCCGTCCTTGAGGGCGACTCCCTCTACGGCCGCGTCCTCGACATCCCCCATGGGCGCTTATGCAAGTGCCCCCCCAACCACCTCAACTGCCTGACCGCCAAGGAATGGCTCAAGTGCCAGGTGGGGGTCTGGCAGTTCGGCTACGAGCGGCGCGACGTGCGCGACAAGTCGGTGCATCCCGCGACCTTCCCCATCGCGCTCGCGCGGCGGGTGGTTGAGCTCTTCACCCACCGTGGCGAGCTGGTGCTCGACCCCTTCGTGGGCAGCGGCACGACGCTCGTGGCCGCGCGCGACGCGGGGCGCAGCGCCGCGGGGTTCGACCTGCAGGAGCGGTACGTGCGGCTCTGCGCCGAGCGCCTAGCGCGGGAGCCCCCCCCCGCCCCGGGCACCTGGCAGCTCGCGGTCCAGGACGACGCACGGCGGATGGCAGGCCACATCGGGCCAGGCTCCGCCGCCCTTGTGTTCACATCGCCCCCCTACGCCAACCTCCTCAACCGCCGCCGCCGCAACAAGTCGCGGCGCGACCGCCGCAACCCCCAGCTCGGCCGCGTCGAGCAGTACTCGCAGGACCCGCGCGACCTGGGGACGATGGGGCTCGAGGACTACGCGCGAGCCATCGGGGATGTGTTCGAGGGCGCCGCGCCGCTGCTGGCGCCCCGCGCGCACTGCGTCGTCAACGTGCCCGACATGTGGTGGGAGGGCTCGCGCGTCACCATCCACGTGTCCGTCGTGGAGGAGCTGCGCCGCAGGGGCTACGAGCTGCGCAACATCGTCATCTGGGACAAGACCAACCTGGTCAACCGCAAGGGCATCTTCGGCTGGCCCTCCAACTACATCACGATGGGCATCACCTACGAGTACCTGCTCGACTTTGTGCGGCCGGACCAAGGCCACCCTGATCGGCCTTCGTCCAGAGGCGCAAGTCATATCTAGTTCCATCCTTTAATCGGGCGCGACAGCACGAGAGGGCGGTCGAATGGCAGAGCGCAGGGTGATCAAGGACCGCAGGCGCATCGGCGCCTCGGGCCCCTCGGTGACCTCGGTCGGCATCGGGGCATGGGCGTGGGGCGACAGGAAGTTCTGGGAGTTCGGCAAGGGCTACGAGCGCAAGGACCTGGACGCGGTCTGGGCGCGCGCGCTCGAGCTCGGCGTGACGTGGTTCGACACCGCCGAGGTCTACGGCGACGGCGCGTCCGAGACCATCATCGGGGAGCTCCTGGCGAAGACGAAGGACGCCCCCACCGTCGCCACCAAGATAATGCCCGAGCGCAAGGACCCCAGGACGGTCCGCAAGGCGGCAGAGGGCTCCATCAAGCGTCTGGGCGTCGAGACAATCGACCTCTACCAGGTGCACTGGCCCCCGCCGAAGATGCCCATGGGGGACCTCATGCGCGAGATGGAGGCACTGGTCGACGACGGGCTCGTGAGGAACGTGGGCGTCAGTAACTTCTCGGTCGCGGAGGTCGAGGAGGCCCAGGGCGCCATGCAGCACGCGCGCATCGCCTCCAACCAGGTGCACTACAGCCTGCTGCACCGCGAGCCCGAGGAGGAGGGGCTCGTCGAGCACCACCGCAGGGCGGGCATCGGCATCATCGCCTACAGCCCCATCGAGCAGGGCATCCTGACCGGCAAGTTCACGCCCGAGAACCCGCCCGGCGGTTTCCGCAGCGGCAAGCCGAGGTTCCAGGCAGAGAACCTGAGGAGGGTCGCGGCGCTGCTCGACGTGCTCGCCGACGTGGGGAAGGCGAACGGGCACACCATGGCGCAGACCGCGATGGCGTGGCTGCTCAAGGACCCCAACTTGGTGGTCATCCCCGGCGCCAAGAACGTGCGCCAGCTCGAGGAGGACGTGGGCTGCGCCGACTGGCCGCTCACGGGCAAGGAGCTCGACCGCATCGAGGAGGCCTACCACCAATACCGCGAGGCGGGCGGGGTGTGAGGGCACCGTTCACCTGAGGCACGCTCCCGTGCACAGGCCGTCCACCCCGATGGAGGCGCACGACCGATGACAACCGAGGCATCCATGCACATCACGGAGCGGCGAGCCCTCGGCAAAAGCGGCCTCCGGCTCTCGCCGGTGGGCCTCGGCACCTGGGCCTGGGGCTCGAGGTTCGTCTGGGGCTACGGCAAGGCCTACAGCATGCCCGACCTCGAGGCCGCGTGGCGCGCCTCGGTCGATTCCGGCGTAAACTGGGTCGACACCGCGGAGGTCTACGGCAACGGGGAGTCCGAGCGCATCATAGGCGGTCTGCTCGCCCGGACGCGCGAGGAGGTCCTCGTCGCCACGAAGTTCTTCCCGCTGCGCCTCACGCCCAGGGCCGCGAGGCGGGCCGCTGAGCGCAGTGCGCGCCGCCTCGGCGTGGACGTGCTGGACCTCTACCAGGTCCACTGGCCGAACCCGCTCCACCCCATCGGCTCCACCATGCGCGAGATGGAGCGCCTCGTGAGGGAGGGCAAGGTACGCCACGTGGGGGTGAGCAACTTCGGCCCGGCGCGACTACGCGCGGCGATGGAGGCGATGTCCCGCGAGGAGGTCGTCTCCGACCAGGTGCACTACAACCTCCTCCAGCGCCGCCCCGAGGCCTCCGGCCTCGTTGAGATGGCGAGGAGGGAGCGCGTCGCCATCATCGCCTACAGCCCGCTCGCGCAGGGCGTGCTCACGGACAAGTACGGTCCGGGCATGCGCCACCCCGGCGGCATGCGCAGGTTCATGCGCAAGTTCTCCAGGCGGCGGCTCGAGTGCGTTCACCCGCTCGTGGCGGAGCTCCACGCCATCGGCCAGGCCCAGGGGCGCACGACCTCCCAGGTCGCGCTCGCGTGGCTGCTCAAGGACCCGAACGTCGTCGTCATCCCGGGGGCCAAGGACGGCGAGCAGGCCGCGCTCAACGCGCTCGCGGCGCACACCGTGATGCAGGACGAGGCGCTCGGGCGCATCGAGCGCGCGCTCGCGGAGTGCAAGTGAGCGCGGTGGGCGGTGAGGTCGAGGATCGGGTCGTGCAAGGCGCGCCCGCCCCCACCGCCATGAGCTCCGCGATGTGCAGCCCCACGAGCGCCGCAAAGGCACGGTCCCCGCACGGCCAAGGCTCCCCGGCCAGGTCGTGGATTGACCCGCCCTATCGCTCGCCGTGCATCCTCATGAAGAGCCAAGCCAGCTCTTCTATTTCCGATGGCCAAACTATATAAATCGCGGAAACATAGGAACATGCTGGGTCAGGACGCAAACGGAAGGTAATCCCATATGGCCATGAGGTCCGAGACGGAGCTCTGGTGGGAGCAGGCCAAGCGGGACTTAAAGATTGCGGAGCACAACCATGCGAACGGCGACTACGAGGCCTGCGTGTTCTTCTGCGAGCAAGCGGCCCAGAAGGCGCTCAAGGCGTTGCTGATGCATCGCACGGACAAGCCTCTGCCGAAGATCCACAATCTCGTGGAGCTCGGCCGCCTGGTCGAGGTGGACGGCAAGATGTCCATCTTCCTGGGCCAGCTGACGCCCCATTACATGATCGCGCGCTACCCGGACGCGGCCGGCGCCGTGACGACCGAGCTCTACGATGGATGGATGTCCCGCCGCTTCCTGTTGGGGACAAAGGAGGTCATCGCATGGTGCCGCAAGCGCCTCCGATGAGCCCGGAGCTGCAGACTTTCCTCGAACGGCTGGAGAGGGAGCTGCGGCCCGAGCGCGTCATCCTCTTCGGCTCGCGCGCCCGCGGCGACCACCGCGCCACCAGCGACTATGACATGCTCATCGTCGCGAAGGTCTTCCAGTCTGTCCCGTGGGCGGAGCGCGCAGGGCGCGTGATGCGTTTCTGGGACTTGCCAGTGGATCTCGAGGCCATCTGCCTGACGCCGGAGGAGTACAGGAGGAGGGTGGACGACCTGACGGTCGTGGGGGTGGCGGCCCGAGAGGGCGCGGTAGTGTACCCGTAGAAGAGTGTACCCAACCCCGATCGGTCAAGAGGCACCCCCCAAGGCATGGCGCTATCCCTGATATGATCCGCTGGACCTGATAGCAGGAAAAGGGACTCGCTACGCGAGCACCTCGACCTCGACCGTGAGCGTGAAGTCGTTCCCCGTGTCCGCGCGGTCGCGCAGCCCGACCGGGCCCACGGTTGGCACCTGGTCGCCGCACGAGACCGCGGTGACCACGGCCACGACCTGTTCCATGTCCATGGGCGAGGTGGGGTGCCACGACGCCGAGACCATCCCCGTGTCGCCCTGCTCGAGTGTGAGCGAGGTGCCGTCGGGCGACAGGAGCTCGACCGAGAACGTGTCGGGGGTGTTGGTGAACCCCCGTCTCCAGGGATCCTCGTCCCTCCACAGCAGCATCGCGTTGACCGCGACCACGCTCATCGCCTCCTCGCCGCACGGGAAGTCCGTGCTCTGCCCCTCCGCGAGGTGGTCGGTGAGGTTGAACGTGAGGTGGCGCGTGAGGGCGCCGTCGCCACCGCCGCCGTCGATGGGGACGAGCGTGTAGCCCTCGGGCACGAAGCCGATGGCGCCCACGCCGCCCAGCGAGGCCAGCATGACCGCGAGCACGACCCCGAGCGCCATCGTCTGCTGACCCCCCTTGCCGCCAAGATCGACCCGCCTGGCCCACCGCGCGAGGCCCGACCGCGCGACGGCCGCGTAGAGCCCGCGCAGGAGCCCCCCGAAGGTCGCGAGCAGCCGCTCGCCGATGCCCAGGCCGAGCGAGCCCGAGGGCCGCGAGCCCTTCCACCACATCCTGTAGCCCATGTAGGCCAGGCCGATGATGATGAGGAGCTCCATCGCCGACCACAGGGCCATCATGACCAGCACCTGGCCGTCCGTGACCATGTTCGGGAGGGAGTAGTCCACCCAGCCCATGCTCAGGTACCAGTCGTAGAGCCCGTGGTAGACCGCCGGGCCCCAGATGTTGCGCGACCAGTGGTAGAACACGCCCATGGCGATCGCGAACGGCAGGCTCGATATCCACCGGATGGCCCAGCCGACCGCGTCGACCTGGTAGACAAGGAAGTCGATGGGGACGTGCCCGAGGACGAAGAGCACCGAGGACAGCGCGATGCCGACGTAGGGCCGGAAGGCGCGGTTGACCTGGTCCTGGAGGAAGCCGCGGTTGAAGAGCTCCTCGACGGGCCCCACGATTATCATGTAAAGGAAGCTCGTGTAGGCGAGCCATCCCAGGGTCTCGCCGCGCCAGTTGGCGACCACTCGCAGCTCGCCCTCGGGGTGGGCCCCGACCAGCCACATCAGCACGGGAAGCGACGCGTTGTTCAATATCCAGAACAGCGCCGCAGCGATTGCGCCGATGAGGACGGACGTGAACAGGTTGCGGCGGGTGAGCAGGAAGGGCAGCCCCCGCTCGTGCCTCACGTACCTCCACCAGAAGTACGGCGGCAGGAGGGTGAGCGTGGGCGCGGCGATGATGGAGGCCACGGCGAAGAACTCGTCCGAGGCCGACACGAACGCGAGCGAGCCGTACCGGAAAAGCAGCCACAGCAGGAACCAGACCGCGAACACGGACACGACCGAGAGGAGGAACTTCGTCTTGTCGCCGATGGGCTTCTCGCCGACGGGGGGCAGGCCGCCCCACGGGTCGGGCGGTGGGGGGGACGGGAGCGCCTGGACGGCGATGGGCGCCTCTGGCGGCGCCTGGGAGGGAGCCCCCGGGGAGGGAGCCCCCGGGGAGGGAGCGATGCCGGCATTCGCGGTACCCTGGTCGCCCTGCATCCGTGCGCGGCCTCCAGCGGGCGTGATTGGGGCAGGGGGCAGATAACCCTTTGTCCATTGTCGGGCGCGGGGGGGGGGGCGGCCGCGGCCGCCCGAATGGGTTAAGTCGCGCCCAGTGGATCAGCCGGCCGTGAGCGTGGGGACGCCAGCGGACGGCGGCAGGGTGGGCATCGCCAACATCGGCTACGAGGGACGGTCGATCGAGGAGCTCATCGCAATCCTCAGGGAGGACGGCGTCCGGACGGTGGTCGACGTCAGGGCGGACCCCTGGAGCCGCAGGCCCGAGCTCATCGGCGCGAGGCTCGGGAGGTCGCTCGAGGCGGCGGGCCTGGTGTACGTCCAGGCCAAGGAGCTGGGGGTGCCTTCGGAGGTCAGGAAGGGCGCCAAGGACGCCGCGGGGTTCGAGCGCCTCCTCGAGTGGTACCGTCGATACCTCGACGGGAGGCCGGAGCTGGTCGACCGGCTCGTCGGGATGGCTAGGGGGACGCGCATCGCGATGCTGTGCTACGAGCGCGAGGAGGCGCAGTGCCACAGGGGCGTGCTCTCTGACCGGTTGAGGGCGCGTGGGATGACGGTCGACGCGCTCTGAGGTCCCGCGTCATCCCCTCCAACAACCTTCATTATCCGCCGCCCCCATGGGCCGCCCGTGCGCGTCGCGATGGTGGCGAGGACCGTCCCGCCCGTCGACAGGGGCGGCATACAGACCCACGTGCTGGAGCTCGCGTCCGCGCTCTCGGCCCGGGGGGTCGAGGTCGTCGCCCACCTGTTCAAGGCCGACTACCCCAAGGACCTGCCCTTCGAGGTCGTGGGCATCCCCTACGCGTCGCTGCCGCAGCTCACGGCCGCGCAGTACCTCTCGGCCTCCCTCGCGGCGGGGCTCGTGGTCAAGCGGCGCACCTACGACGTGGTCCATGGCCATTCGATGTACGGCTGGGGCGCGGCCGTCGCGGGCGCGCGGCCGTTCGTGCTCACGTGCCACGGCACGCAGCTCAACGAGTGGCGCATGACCCGCGCCTATACCTTCGACCCCAACCACCTGGTGACCGACTTCCAGAGCTACCGCATGGAGCGGTGGGCCGCCCGCATCGCGGACCGGGTCATCGCCGTTTCCGCCGACAACGCGCGCGACGTGCGCGAGCAGTACGGCGTGGAGGGGGGCAGCATCGGGGTCGTGCCCAACGGCGTGCGGCCAGAGAGGTTCCACTCCGGCAGGCCCGATGGCCCCACCGTCCTCTTCGTCGGCCGGCTGCACCAGCGCAAGGGGCTGGAGCACCTCCTGCGGGCCATGCCCGCGGTGCTGCGCGCCGTGCCCGACGCCAGGCTCCTCGTGGCTGGCCGCGGCGAGCGCGAGGGCATGGTGAGGGCGCTCGTCCGCGAGCTCGGGCTGGAGCGGTCGGTCGAGATGCTCGGCCACGTGCCCGACGAGGCGCTGCCGGACCTGTACGCGCGCGCCAGCGTGTTCGTGATGCCCTCCGAGTACGAGGGCTTCGGAATCGTGATGCTCGAGGCCATGGCCTCGTCCGTCCCGGTCGTGGCCTTCCGCACGGGCGCGGCCGCGGACCTGGTCCGCGACGGCGAGACCGGGTTCCTCGCCGACCCCTCGAGCCTGGGGGAGCGCATCGTGCGCGTCCTCGGGGGCGGCGCCAAGGCCGCCGCCATGGGCCATCGGGCGCGCGAGCTCGTAGAGGCCGAGTACACCTGGGCGAGGGTGGCCGAGCGCACCGTCCAGGTGTACGAGGGGGCCATCCACGGGACCTGATGAAGGGTTTATATCCGCTCCATCCCCTCATCCGCGCGGGGCTGGCACCTTGCGCATCCTCTACGTGGCCACCTACATTCCCTTCCCGCGCGAGTGCGGGGGGACCATCCACGTCAGGGGCGAGATGCGCGAGCTGCGCCGCCGGGGCCACGAGGTCGTGCTCTGCGCCAGGGCGGAGGAGGGGCTCGCAGGGGGCGAGGTGGATGGCGTGCCCGTCCACAGGTTCTCCTGGCGGTACAGGGACGTATGGGCCCTCCAGGCGGTACAGCGATGGGCGCACGGAATGCGCGTCGCGCGCATCGCGCGCGATTGCGGCGCCGACGTCATCTACGAGCGCGAGACCTCGATGGGCTCCGGTGCCATCGCCGCTTCGCTCGCACGCCTTCCGCTCGTGGTGGAGGTCAACGACACGTGGTGGCATCCGTCCTCGCTCGAGCGGGCCGCGCGCATCATCTCCGTCACGGGCTCGGTGAGGACCGTCGTGCCCGAGCGCCACCACCACAAGACCGTGTTCATCCACAACGCCGTGGACACCTCGCACTTCGAGGGCGCGCGGCGCGCCCACCTCGAGGGCGCGGAGGGCCGGAGGCTCGTTGGGTACGTCGGCAGCCTGCTGGCGTGGCATGGGATAGACGACCTGGCCAAGGCCCTCCCGCTCGTCCTGAAGGAGGCACCGGACGCGACCCTCCTCGTGGCCGGCGAGGCCCGGACCGCCGAGGGGGCGCGCATGCTCGAGCACTTGAGGTCCGCCGCCCGCGATGCGGGCCGTCCGGAGGGATTGCTCCTCCTGGGCCGTGTGCCCTACGACCAGCTGCCAGGCGTCCTGGCCGCGTGCGAGGTGTGCGTGGCGCCCTTCAACCCCGCGACGGAGCCGCTCCTGCGCGAATATGGCTTCTTCTACACCCCCATCAAGGTCTGGGACTACATGGCAGCTGGCAGGGCCGTCGTCGCGACCGCGGTCGAGAACGTCCGCGAGATCCTGGCCGATGGGAGAGGCCTCCTCGTCCCACCCGGCGATCCCGTGGCGCTCGCGCGGGCCATCTCGGACCTCCTGGGTGACGGGGACCTGCGTGACCGGACGGGGAGGCTCGCGAGGGAGCACGCGCTCCGTCACTCGTACACGGCCATGGGGGCCGTCTACGAGGACGCCATCCTGGCGGCCGTCCACGAGGGGGGTGGGCGCGCTGCCTGACGACGGGACGCCGGTCCCCCTGTCGGACGGGGTGGAGCTCTCCGCCAAGGTCGTCCGCGGCACTGCGGTCCTGCTCGCCGCCCGCGTCGTCAACGCCGCATGCCTGTTCGCGTTCTCCATCGTCATGGCCAGGTCGCTCGGCCGGGACGAGTACGGGCTCATCGCGCTCGCGATGGGCATCGCGGGCATCCTGGAGATCGTGGGCGACATGGGCATGAACTCCGGCGCGGCCAGGTACGTGCCCTTCCACCAGGCCCGCGCCGAGTGGGACGCGGTCCGGCGCATCGTCTCCATCAACGTGGCCTCAAAGGCCGCGACGGCGGTGATGCTGGGCGCGCTCATCTATCTGCTCGCGGGCCTGCTCGGCGGTTTCTTCGGTAAGCCCATCGAGCCGCTGCTGCGCATCGCCGCGCTGGTGCTCGCCATGAACGTGCTGGGCGGGGCCGCCCAGGGCCTGCTGCGCGGGCTCCAGCGCCTGGGGGCGATGTCCGTCGCCAACACGGTGCGCGACCTGGTCTGGCTGGGCACGTCCATGGTGCTGGTGCTCGCGGGGGGGCGCGGCGTTGAGGGCGCCGTGTGGGGCTACGCCGCGGGCGCGGTCGCGTGGGCGGTCGTCAACCTCGCGGCCATGGCGCAGGGCGTGCGCGCCGACGTGCCCGAGCGCGCTGCGCTCGCCGAGCGCTACCAGGGCGCCATGGCCATGACGCTTCTCACGTTCGGCGTGCCGGTCATGCTCACGAACCTCATCATGATGGTCATCGAGTGGACCTCGACGTTGGTCATCGGCTACCACCTCCCCGTGATGGACCTGAGCGCCTTCAACGTGGCCTACGGCATGGTGTCGATGCCGCTCGTGCTCACGCAGGCCATCGGGTGGGCCATGATGCCCGCCATGAGCCATGCCTACGGCCAGGGAAGGGCGGACATACTCAGGGGCATCTGGCAGGGCGCGGTCAAGCTCGTGGGCATAGTGCTCTTCCCCATCGCCGCGCTGCTCATGGCGCTCTCCGTCCCGGGCGTCGACCTCCTCTACGGCACCGAGTACTCGGGCGCGGCCCTCCCGCTCGCCATCATGGCGATCATGCTCTTTCTCAAGCCGGTCGGCGTCATCTGCCTGCAGATGCTCGCCGCGATGGCGATGCAGCTTTACATCCTGAGGGCCATCGTCGTGAGCCTGGCGCTCAACGTGGCGCTCAACCTCGTGCTCGTGCCCGCGTGGGGCATCGAGGGGGCCGCCCTGTCCGCCACGGCGACGTTCGTGGTCAACTCGGCGCTGCTCTACCGCGTCGCGCGGTCGAGGGGCGGGGTGGCCTTGGACTGGCGCGGGGCCGGCCTCACGGTCATAAGCTCGCTCGCGGCGGCCGCGGCCGCCCTCGGCGTCTTCCTCGCGACGGGGGCGCTGGGCGGCGGCGAGGCCGCGCTGCTCGCACGGCTCGCGCCTGCCGGGCTGGTCGCGCTCGCCGTCTACGTGCTCCTCATCAGGGGCCTCAGGGTCGTCGGGGGGGACGAGCTCGAGCGCATGCGCGCGGTGGGCGAGAGGAGCGCGCTCGTGCGATGGGTGCTGAGGGTCGTCGCCCGCGACTGAGCACGGGCTAGAGCTGTCTGCGGTCGAACACGATGACCGCGCACGCCATCAGCACCGCGGTCAGCGTCACGCCGAGCAGGGCCGTGAGCGGGTCCGACCTGAGGTACATCGCCCCCGCGACGGCGATGACGCCGCCTATCTGGTTCGCGCCGTAGATCACGAGCACGACCCCCGCGATGATGGACGGCGCGCCCACGCCGATGAGCACCCCCGCGGCCGACGTGACGGCGAGGGTCGCGAAGCACGTGACCAGGGAGGTCCGGAGCGGCCCAACGATGTCCGAGAGGGACACGTCCGAGGTTGCGAAGTCGATCGCGAGGCCGAGGCCCAGGGCTATGGCGACCGCGATGGACACGCAGACGTAGACGGCGAGGAACTTGGCGAGCAGGATGTCGCGTCTCCGCACCGGGCGCACGAGGAACAGGTCGTAGACGCGCTTCTCGCGCTCGCTCACGATTGACGCGACCAGCATCACGGCCGCGAGCGTGCCGCTGATGGTCGAGACCAGGAGGCCCGTGAGGACCGTGAGCGGCATCTCCCCCGTGTCCGTGTACCACAGGGACATGAGCACGGAGATGGCCGGGAGGCCCACCCACATGAAGAGCATCACCTTCGAACGGTAGAACCCCCGCAGCTCGTCGACGAAGAGGAGGCCGAGGCTCACCGCGCACCACCCCCCTCGGCCGGCGCCGAGACGTACCTGACGTAGAGCTCCTCGAGGTCGGGCGAGGCAGGTGTGAACGACCGCACGCGGCAGCCGCGCTCTAGCAGGCCCGTGAGGAGGGCATGGGCCACGGCGTCGGTGTCCTGAGCGGCGTCGATGTGCGCGAGCAGCCGGCCCTCGGAGACGCGCTCGATGTCCTTGACGCCGGGGAGCGACTTCAGGGCCCTCCACCCGTCGTTGTCCTTCGACAGCACGATGTCGTAGTCCGACGTCACCTTGAAGTGCGCCTTGAGGTCGTCGTAGGTGCCCGTCCACATGAGGCGCGCGCGGTTGATGATGCCGAACCGGTCGGCCACGTCCTGCACGTCGGAGAGGATGTGCGACGAGAAGAACACGGACGTGCCGGCGCGGCCCAGGTCCTTGATGATGCGCTTGAAGGCGAACCGGCTCTGGGGGTCGAGCCCCGCCATGGGCTCGTCGAGGACCACCAGCGGCGGCCGGTGCAGCAGCGCCTGCGCCATGCCGACCTTCTGCAGGGTCCCGCCCGAGAGGTCGACCGCGCGGCGGTCGCGCGTGTCCTCGATGCCGAGCAGCTTCAGCACCTCCGCAATGCGGCCGGGGAGCTCGCCGCGGGGCAGGCCCGAGAGGCGGCCGAAGGTGGTTAGCGCGTGGTCGACGGTGCGCCACTCCTGGAAGCGGACCTGCTGGGGCAGGTAGCCGAGGTCCTGGTGGGCCTCCTCGCGCTGGGTCGCCATGTCGTGGCCGCCGACCGCCACCGTCCCGGCGTCGGGCGCGAGCAGGCCCACCATCATCTTGATGGTGGTGCTCTTGCCCGCCCCGTTGGGGCCGATGAAGCCGAAGACCTCACCGGCGTGCATCTCGAGGGACAGGCCGTCGACCGCGACGATGGGCGGGTGGCGCTTGGTGGGACCGGGATAGCGCTTGGAGACGCCCTTGATGGACACCGCGAGGCCGGCAGTCATCCCACGCCACTTGGAAACCTGGACGGCCTTGGCCGATAATAATCCTTCGTCGGAGATGGCAAGGCGAGGTGAGACGTGTCCATGCGCTTTATTAAAGTTGATTTTAATTCTAGTATGAGTTTAATTAAAATTGATTTTAACCATAGCAACGTATTTATATACTAAAAACCATCT
This sequence comes from uncultured Thermoplasmata archaeon, assembly GCA_964353355.1. Taxonomy (GTDB): domain Archaea; phylum Thermoplasmatota; class DTKX01; order DTKX01; genus CAYGVT01. The sequence goes on from CAYGVT010000159.1 coordinate 40,748, forward strand.
CCATGCCGTGTACGTCGAGCGCAACATCGTGGAGAGGTTCTCCCGGCTCGAGCGCGTTCAGCGGATGGTCGCCGTGGTCGGCCCGAGGCAGGCCGGGAAGACCACGTTCCTCCAGCGCCAGATGGAGGGGCGCGATGCCAGCTACGTGCTGTTCGACAGGCTAGTCGTCAGGGATCTCTTTGAGAAGGACGTGGAGAAGTTCGAGATGGAGTACCTTGCGGGCAGGGAGCTCGCGGTCCTCGACGAGGTACAGTACTGCAAAGACGCTGGCAGGAAGCTCAAATACCTTGTCGACACTGGCAACAAGCTCTGGCTGACCTCGTCCTCGGAGCGGGTGCTCGCCAAGGAGGTGCTCGCGCACCTCGTGGGCCGGGTGGTCGTGCTGAGGTTGCTGCCCTTCGACCTCGACGAGTTCCTGAGGGCGAAGGGGCACAAGGTGACGAGCGAGCTCATACTCGAGAAGGCGGTCTGGGAGCACATGCTGTATGGCGGCTACCCGCTGATAGTGCTCTCCGAGGACGCCCGCACGAAGCAGGACCTGCTGAGGAGCCTCCTCGAGACCATGCTCCTCAAGGACGTCGCGCTCACCTTCGGCATCGAAAAGACCGCGGAGCTCGAGCGCCTGGCGAGGTACGTCGCCCTCTCCGTGGGCAGCCCCGTGGACTTCCAGGCGATGTGCTCCACCCTCGAGCTCACGTACCCGACGCTCAAGAAGTACCTGGACGCGATGGAGAAGAGCTACTTGACAATCACAGTTCTGCCGTTCTACAGGAACAAGCGCAATGAGATCAGCAGACAGCCGAAGATCTACTTCATGGACACGGGGCTCAGGAACGTCTCGGCGGGAAGGTTCGTCTCGGAGCCGGAGGGCCCGGCGTTCGAGAACTATGTGCTCACCGAGATGCTCAAGCTCGGTCACACTCCCCGATATTGGCGGTCGAGGAGCAACGCCGAGGTCGATTTCGTCGTCGAGACGGAGGATGGGATCGTGCCTGTCGAGGCGAAGCTGAGGGTGGTACCGGGAAGGGTGACGAGGGGGCTGCGGTCCTTCATCACGGCCTTCAAGCCCCAGCAGGCGTTCATGGTCGGCTATCGCACCGACCATGGCAAGCAGAGGATGGACGGCACGACAGTGATGTTCACGGACGTCGCGGGCCTGCGGGAGGGCATCGGGCCAGGGAAGGGATGACGGGGCACGGCCCCTCATCGCAAGTTAACTACTCCTCGTACTTCCTCCTCAGCTGCTGGTAGGTCTCCTCAGATATCTCCCCCATCGCCAGCCGCTCCTCCAGCTTCGCGAAGATGGTCGCCTTGTCCATCACCGGCGCGGCCGTGTCATCGGAGCGCCCTCACGACCGCATCCCTGGCCGCCGCGACCGCGTCCTGCATCCGCACGCCGTCGCCGCCGCCCTGGGCGAAGTCGGGCCTGCCGCCGCCGCGACCGCCCGCGGCCCCGAGCCCCTGCCGCAGCACCTCGCGGCAGTCGAGCGCGACCTCGGGGCTGCGCGCGACGACCATGCCGCCCATGGTGGAGGCCAGCACCGCGACCGTCCCCGGGCGCTCGATGGCCTTGCGCGCCATCGTCACCAGGTCCGCCATCGGGCGGTCGGCGAGCTCGGAGAGGAGCCTCACGCCGGGCGCGACCTCCACGCCCTCCTCGGCCTTGGCCGCCACCAGGTTGCGGTGGAGGTCGTCCACCTGCTTGCGCAGGCCCTTCCACTCCTCGAAGAACCTCTCCGCGGCCTTTGGGAGCTGGTCTTGGCGCACGCCGAGCGTCTCGGACGCGGACGCGAGCAGCGCGCGCTCCTCCTGGCCGAGCCTGACCGCGGCCAGGCCCGCCGAGAACTCGAGCCTCACGACGCCGTCGGCGATGCGCTCCGCGCGCCGCATGCGGATGGAGCCGATCTGCGACGTGTTGGACACGTGCGTGCCCGCGCACGCCTCGACGTCCACGTCCGCGATGCGCACCACGCGGATGCTCGCGCCGTCCGGCACGCCGCCCTGGTAGAGGCGCACGCCGTACCGCCTCTCGGCGTCGTCGCGGTCGACGAAGGACCGGTCGACCGGTATGGCCCTCAGCAGGAGCTCGTTGGCGCGCATCTCGATGGCCGCGAGCTGCTCGGGCGTGACCCTGTCGAAGTGCGACACGTCCACGCGGGCCATGTCCGCGCCCTTCTGCGCGCCTGCCTGCCACACGTGGTCGCCCAGCACCTGGCGCGCGGCCGCGAGCACGAGGTGCGTCGCGGTGTGGTGGCGCGTGTGCGCGTCGCGGCGGTCGCGGTCGATGATGCCCTTCACGAGCTCGCCCACCAGGAAGGAGGATTCGCCCTCGAGGTGGTGCACGATGACCCCCGCGCGCTTCTCCACCCACCGCACGCGCTCGGTCCTCTGGTCCAGGCGGAGGGTGCCCGTGTCGTTGGGCTGGCCGCCGCCCTCCGGGTAGAAGAGCGTCTGGTCGAGCACGACGCGGCCGGGGGCCGACCACAGGACAGCGGCCTCGAACTCGCTCGCCTCGGGGGACTCGTAGTAGAGCGCCCGCGTCGGCGGCAGGCCCTCCGCCAGGGGGGCCTCGGCCTCGGCCGCCCGGGCCTCCTCCGGGGAGGCCCTCACGTGCCTCTCGGCCACGAGCGTCGCGAAGGCGTCCGGGATGTCGACCTTGACGCCGCGCTCCTCCGCGATGGACCTGACCATCTGGGGCGGGAGCCCGTGCGAGTCGTAGAAGTCCATCAGGGCCTCGAGCGGGAGCTCCTTGGCCTTGCGCCCCTCAAGGAAGGACTGGACGAGGCGCGCGCCCTTGGCCAGCGTCTGGCGGTAGCGGTCCTCCTCCAGGTCAAGTATCTGGGCGATGTAATCCGCGTGCGAGTCGACCTCGAACAGCCCCCTCAGGTAGGGGTAGTGGAGCGCGACGATGTCGCGCAGCCTCAACGGGCACTCGAGCTCCTCGATGAGCCGCAGCCCCCGGCGCACGAGCAGCCGCGCGAGGTAGCCCGCCTTGACGTTGGAGGGGACGACGCCGTCCGCGAGCATCATCGGGAGGGTGCGCGCGTGGTCCGCGAGCGCGTAGAGCCGCTCGTGGGGCAGCACGAGCCTCCCAAGCTCCTGGGCGTCGACGTCCACGCCCCTGAGGCTGAGCCGGCGCGCGACCTCCTCGCGGAGCGATTGCATCTCCGACTTCGTCTCCATGCCCATGACGCCCGCGACGCGGGTGTGCTCGGCGATGATGCGCCGCGTGCGGTCGTCCGCGCCGCCGAGCTCGAGGCCGCACGCGCGGCGCAGCTCCTCTATGACGGTGCCGTAGGTGGCCTCGTAGACGGTGGGCGTGCCCTGGGACGCCCAGGCGAGGCGCTCCAGGCCGTAGCCCGTGTCGACGATGTACAGGTCCATCGGGCTGTAGCGCTCGCCGTTGAACTCGTGCTCGCCCTTGGGGTCCGCGACGTATGCCATGAACACGAGCGTCGCCAGCTCCAGGCCGCCCGCCATGACCTCGAGCGCGGGCCCGGCGTTGCCGCCGCCCGACCACGGGTTCTCCTTGAAGGTGATGGCCTTGCGGTCGATGCCCAGGGTACTTGTGAAGAAGTCGTAGCAGTAGGCGACGGTGTCCTCGGTCCAGTAGACCTCGGCGCCCTTGCGGTTGAAGGCGTGGTGCCCCATCATCTCGAAGCTCGTCAGGTGGCGGCCCGACCTGCCGACCGAGTCGATGTCGTTGAACCGGATGCAGGGCTGGGAGATGACGAGGGGGTTCGCGGGCGGCGGGACCTTGCCCGAGGTCACGTGGGGCTGGAAGCACGCGATGGAGGCGATGGCGAAGTAGATGTCCGTGCGCCACCGCGCGACGACCGGGTAGCGATGGAGCCGCGTGTGGCCGTGGCGCTCGAAGTAGCCCAGGAACGCCTCGCGCATCTGCTCTATCGTGTAGGGCTTGGGGATGGGCGGGCGGTCTATGAGGCTGTACTCCTCGCAGGGGTTGTCGCCGCAGGTGGGCGCGTCGGAGTTGGTCCAGTAGTTGGAGCCGCAGGACGGGCACGTCCTCCGGACGAAGCCGTGCTCCTCGAAGATGCCCAGCTTGAACTCCACGCTGACACCGGCGCGGGGATTGGCGTCTGGGTAAAAAAGCTTCCGCCAGCCGGGCATCGGGGATTCGGGGGACCGGCGGCCATCATGCCCTGATGCCGGTCATGTGAAGGGGCGGGGGCAGGGTCGCCCTAGCGACCAGGCTCGCCACCCAGTGCAGGGAGGGCACGGCTCCCGCGTGGTCTGGGATGCCGAGCGACCCTATGGCTCCCGCTCGTACTTCCCCTTGAGGTCGAGGTAGGTCTCCTGCGAGACCTTGCCAGAGGCCAGGAGGCCCTCCAGCCGCTCCAGCTTCTCCTCGCGGGACCTGAGGACCGGCGCCGCCACGGCCGCGCCGGCCGGCGCCGGTGGCTCCCGCCACTCCTTCATGAAGGTGTCCGGGTCGGTCCGGTCGGCGCGGTACCACGCGCCCTTGATCTTGACCAGGGGGCTCCCCGATGGGGTCGTCCGCCTCTCCCCGCCCATGATGGCGGTGGCAAGCTCCACGATATCGATCCCCACCAGCGCGGGCGGCAGGCCCTGGGGCAGGTTCATGAGCGCCCTCCTCTGCTCGCGCAGCTCGCGCGTGCGCTCCCGCTCCGCCTGCTCCTCCTCGGTGGCGACGGCGGGGGCGACGGGGGCCTCCGGTGCGGGGCCGACCGCCCCGACCGTCGCCGCGACGCCCTCGGCCCTCCTCTCCGCCTCCAGCCTGTCCCCCGCTGAGCTCGCATCCGAACTACTCCTCGTGAGGTCGCCCTCCATGACGAGCGGACCTTGCGCCCTAGGGGTCTCGAGCGGCGGTGGGGGCGGGGGCGGCGCCCTCAGCTCCTCCTCTCTGCGCCTCCTGCTCGCACGCATGGCGAGGAACACGACCGCGCCGACCGCGACGAGCGCGACCGCGATGGCGACGGCCGCGATGACGGTCGAGCCTCCGAATGCCGACGGCTCCTCCTCCTCCGGGGGCACGTACTCCCTCACCACCGTCAGCTCCAGCCACGCCGCGCGGGTGTACTCGCCGTCGGTCACGCTCACCGTGATGTTGTGCGTCCCGAGGGGGAGGTCCGCCGTCGTGAACCGGAACGGCCCGGCCGACGTGGTCGCGTTCAGCGTGCCCGAGAGCTGCGACGACCATGCGACCGTCAGGAGCTGCCCCAGCGCCGTGTCTGGGTCGGCGACCTCGACCTCGAAGGTCACGCTCGCGCCCCTCACGACCGACGTGTGGTTGGCGGGTGAGCGGACCACCGGCCATCCGGGCGGGTCGTTCACGTTCCTGACCACGACGGACAGAGTGGCCGTGGAGGCCGCGCCGCCATCGTCGGTCGCCGTGACGGTCGCCGGGTAGGTGCCGAGCTTGCCCCTCGCGGCCACCACGTGGAGCGTGCCGTTCGGCAGGGCCGTGATGCCGCCGTAATCGGAGCTCACGGTGATCTGGGCCTCGGTGCCGTCCTCGTCCTCCAAGCGCACCGCCAGCCAGGCCTCGTCGCCCTCCACCATCGTGATGGTGAAGGGCATGGACAGCTCCCCGATGCCGGCGATGGTGGGCGGGTCGTTGACCGCGGTCAGGTTCACCACGAAGGACCCCGCCGCGCTGCCCGTGCCGTCCGAGACGGTGAAGCCCACGACGTACCTGTCGACCCACGAGCGGACGAGGAGCCGCAGCACGCTGCCGTTGATGCCGACGCAGGCAGGGTCGTCGCACGCGAGCACGAGGTCGCCCGGGGGCGTGTCCTCGTCGAGGATGTAGTCGTGGAGGTCCACCTCGTCGGGCCTGTCCTCGGTCAGGTTGACCGGCGGGATGGGATGGACGACGGGCGGGTCGTCGACGGGAGTGACCGTGAAGTTGACGTCCGCGGGCGCCTCCAGCCGGCCGTCGTTAAGGACGAGGCGGACGGTGGGGGCGAGGATGTCCTTTCGGAACAGGAACGTCACGGTCCGGCCCACGACCCCCGTCACGTAGGGCGATTCGTGCGTTATCGACAGTTCCTCCGGGGACAGGTCCCTGGCCCTCACGTAGGGCGTGAAGTCGAAGGGCACGGGGATGTCCTCGACGGCCGTGATGGTCGGGAGCTCCAGCCAGGTCGGTGGCCGCGCCTCCGGCTCGTCCTCGTAGTAGACCTTGAAGTCGTCGTAGAAGACCTCGCCGTAGTACGCCAGCCAGTAGGTGTCCCCGAGGCGCATGCCCTCGATGCCCAGGTCGCGGCCGAACGACAGGCCCGCGGCGCCGTCTATCCATATGGTGTTCGTCTGGTTGGAGGCGTTGTAGAGCACCTTGACGTGGTACCAGGTGCTGGGGTAGGCGACGAGGACGTCCTGCGCCGCCAGCGCCCCCTCCTTGACCTGGACGTGGCCGTTGTCGAGGATGACGTACATCTCGGGGTCCCTGAACAGCTCGAACCCGTGGTTGGGGCCGATGTAGTTGAAGTCGAACTCGACGACGTAGCCCGAGGAGGTGTTGACCAGGAGGTCCAGCTCGGCCATCGCCGAATCGTAGCCCTGGAGGGACCTGACATGCATCGAGCACGGGGACGACACGTAGTGTGCCCTGTCGACCGCGATGCTGCCGTCGCCGGAGTCGGTGACGGTCCAGCCGTCGAGGTTCCCGTCGTCGAAGCCGTCGACGAAGGGCAGGCGTGCTGAGGCACCGGCCTCCATCGAGCACGATAGCAGCAGTACGAGCAGGGCCGCGCCCAGCAGCATCAGTGCGATGCGGACGCATGGTCTTCGTGCGGTCATCTAGAACCCCCATCGATGCGGATCTCTTGTCCGGGTGGCGTTATCAAGATGCCAGTAGAAAAAATCTCCGTGGCGGGCTGTGCGCGGGGGCGGTCGGTAGGGTCTCGGAGGGCCAGGGGTGCATCCACGCTGCCGGTGAGCCGTGCGCGCTTCGGTCTCACTCCCCGTTCGCGAAGCACAGCACCAGCCGCCCCGAGCGTCTGCGCTCGATGACGCCGACCTTGGTCATGATGTTGACGTGGTAGCTGACCGTGGACGGCGAGAGGTTGACCATCTTGGCGAGCTTGCGCTGCGAGATGCCGGGGTACTCCATGACGATGGTGTAGATGATGCGCTGGACGTGGTTGAGCTTGAGGTCCTGTATCTCGCGCGGGATGCGCATCTCCGCCGGGTAGAACCGCCTGTTCGCCCCGTCCTTGACGGACCTGATGAGGCCCTGGGCCTCGAGCACGCGCGAGTGGTAGACGAACTGCCCGTTGCTGAGGCGCAGCGCGCGCTTGATGGACGCGTAGGTCTCCCCGGGGTTGGCCTTCACGTAGCCGAGGATCTGGCCGCGGACGAACTGGTCCGTGACCTGGTCGGGCCGCAGCCGCGTGTAGAGCGGCATGAGCAGCAGCGCGAGCAGCGCCCACTTGCCCGCCTCCGTGCCGAGGATGGCCAGGAGGCCCACGCCGAGGCCCACGACGGTGCCGAGCAGAAGCGGGAGCGCGAGCGCGCCCCACGGGGACGCGGCGGCCGCCTCCGAGACCCTGGTCGTGGCGAGCACCTCGCCGCCCGACAGGTCGGGGACGGAGCCGGGCACGCGGAGCTGCGCCACCAGCTGGTGCTCGCCGGCATCGGCGGACGAGTACATGAAGACGAAGTTCCGCTCCTCGCGCGCGGTGAGGTTCTCGATGGGGATGGTCCGGTAGAGGCTGGCCCTCTCACCGAGGACGTCGTAGATGAGCACCTCGGCGTAGGGGATGTCGGTGTCGCAGGTGCTCACGACCGTGCCCGCGAACTCGACGCCCTCCTCCTCCTCGATGACGATGCTTTCCCTCGTCGTGGTCCCGCCGGAGTAGAACGAGTCCTCGGACGGCACCATCCTGAGGGCTCCGTCGAGCCGCGCGCTCAGGTGGTAGACGACGACGGTGAGCTCGGTGGAGGCGGAGACCCCCTCGGGGTCGGTGGCGGTCACCGTTACGGTGTAGTTGCCCTGTGCCGTGCCGGCGCCGACCGTGATGTCCACGCCCACGACCCACGACCTGCCGGTCCACAGGAACACCGCGTCCTTCGTGAAGGACACGTCCTCGACAGGGTCCTTGTAGGCCGACGAGAGGCGCACCTCCCGGTAGCGGCCGAGGTTGCCCATGTCGACGACCTCGACGTAGCCCGTGCCCTTCGCGTCCGCGTAGGGGTTGATGGGCACCAGCTGCGGGGGTTGGGCGTCGGTCTGCCATCCAACATCCTGACGGACGTCGCGGTAGTTCTGGACGGAGCTAGCATAGAACATGCTGAGGGACATCACAACGGTGTCTGTATCCTCGTAGTTCCAAGTCGCGTTCATGTCGACCGGCGCGAACGCGAGCGCCCTGACCTCGCCCACCAGGAGGCGCACTACGAGCTCCAGTCGGACGCTCTCGAGGTCCGTCGTGATGACGAGTGGTACCTCGTGCTCGCCCGCGAGCGGCGCTTCCTTGCCCGCCGGCACCCTGAACTTGACCCTGAGCGTGGCATTCTCCCTGGCGTCCACCGCGAGCGGGAGGGAGCTCGGGACGACCTGCCACCCGTGCTCGCTGGTGCCGCCGGTATCGAGCGCGACCGAGATGACCCTGAGGTTCACGTTGCCGGTGTTCGCGAGCTTGATGTCGACCCAGGCCGAGCTGCCGGGCTCAATGGTCTGGAGGGGGGGAGCGGAGTCGAGGGAGAGCCTCGACAGCTCGGCCACGTCCACGACCGCCTCGATGAGGGCGGGCGCGAACCTTGGGTCTGGAGAGCTGAGCTGGAGCGTCACGGTGCTGGCGCCGGGCGGGGAGCCGTCGGGCACCTGAATGAGGAGCTGCGTCGCCGAGCGCTCATCGCTCTTTATGGCGAGCATGGGCTGGCCCACGAACACCAGCCAGCCGCCGGGGGAGGACTTGACCGACACGCGGGCCGTCTCGGCCTGGGGCGCGTCGTGCTGCACCCATATCACGCCGAGCACGCGGGACCCTGGGAGGACGGCCGCGGTGGGGAGGCCGTCGAGGGTCGCGGTGAAGGCGTAGGGGGTGACCTCCACGGCGACCCAGAGCGTCGCGAGCGCGCTCAAGTCGGCGCCGCGGTCCAGGCCGACCTCGAGCCTGTAGACGCCCGCGGGGGTGGCATCGCCGACGTCAAGCTCGAGGTCCCACCGGGCGTCCTGCTGGGGTATCTGGAAGCCCTTGGCGGTCGCGACGCCGCCGGGCACGCCCTGCGACCAGCCCATGGGGAGGTCGCGTGCGCCCAGGTAGAGCGGCTCGTCCTCCTGCAGGCCGCCGCTGCGCACGGCGAGCTCGAACGATGCGGTCTCGCCCGCTGCCGTGACCGTCGGGGACAGCCCATCGGTCAGGGCGAGCTCGCCCCATGCGCCCCCGTCGGCGGAGGAGGTACGGGCGGCGAGGGCGAGCACCAGAAGGGCTAGGGCTGGAAGGGCGACGGCGGCCGCGATGCGGACGGTCGGGCCAGACCGCAATTGCTCAGCTCCCCAGCTGCCATTGCTCTGGTCATCCGGCTATTTAAGGTGTATGGTATCCGCTCGAACTCTGGGAACGTGCCTGGCGGCGTACGGGCCAGGGCGCGTCAGTGCATGCCGATGGCGGCCTTGAGGCGGCGCACCTCGTCCTCGAGCTTGGGCACCCTCTCCTCTAGCCCGAGGACCTCGGTCCTCGCGCCCTGCAGCAGCTCGTCGTGGAGCGCGCGCCAAGCCTTGCCGTCGCCCTCGGGGGCGGCCGGTGACCAAACCGCGATGAAGCCCCTCGCGTCCTCGGGCGCGACGGCGGCCGCGGGCGCGACGAGCTTGCCCTCGGGCAGCCGCTTGCGGAGGCGCGCGACCTCGAGCTCGAGGAACTCCGCGCGGTCCTTGAGCTCCAGGAGGCGGCGGCGGGCCTTCTCGAGCAGCATGTCGTGCAGCTCTCTCCAGTCCGCCTCGTCGGGCGCGGACTTGGCGTGCATGAGGCGCACGGTCAGGAAGGGGTAGTAGGGGTTCTCCTTCTCCCGGCCGCAGTGGGGGCAGGTCCAGTGCCTGTCCTCGGAGTCGGCGTTGTACTCCTCCTTGCACTCCTCGTTGCCGCAGATGATGATGATGCGCATGGGACGCGAGCGCGGTGAGGGGGGTCGGGAGTTAAAAGCATTACCGAGCTGGCCCAGGCGAAAGGAACTGGCTCGTTCCCGATGGCGCGGCCACGCCGAGCGCGATGCCCCGTGGCGCGCCCGTCAAGTTCATATCAGGGCAGCCCCGTCCTGGCCCTGGATGGACGGCGACCTCCTGGTCCTGGGCATCGAGTCCACGGCGCACACCGCGTCGGCGGGCGTGGTGAGCCGCGGCCCCGACGGGTCGTTCGAGGTTGTGTCCATCCGGTCCTCGACCTGGAGCCCCCCCAAGGGGGGCATCCACCCCCGCGAGGCCGCGAACGACCACGCGGACAGGCTGCCCGGGCTCATCCATGGCGCGCTCGGGGCGGCCAAGGCCTCCCCCCGCGACCTCGCGGCCGTGGCCTTCGCGCAGGGACCGGGCCTCGGCCCCTGCCTGCGCACGGGCGCGTCCGCCGCGCGCGCGCTCTCGGCCGTCTCGGGCGTGCCCCTCGTGGGGGTCAACCACTGCGTGGCCCACCTGGAGGTCGGGCGCGCGCTCATGGGGTGCGAGGACCCCGTGCTGCTCTACGCCTCGGGGGGCAACACGCAGGTCATCGCCTACGCCGCCGGCCGGTACAGGGTCTTCGGGGAGACGCTCGACATCGGCATCGGAAACATGCTCGACAAGTACGGGCGCGCCGCGGGGCTGCCTTTCCCGTCGGGGCCCGCCCTCGAGCGGCTCGCGCGCGGGGGGCGACGCCTGCTCCCCCTTCCCTACAGCGTCAAGGGGATGGACGTCGCGTTCTCTGGCATGCTCACGTCCGCGTTGCAGATGCGCGCGGACGGGGCGACCGCCGAGGACCTCGCCATGTCGCTGCAGGAGGTCGCCTTCGCGATGCTCGTGGAGGTAGCCGAGCGCGCGATGGCCCACGTGGGCAGGGACGAGCTCCTGCTCGGCGGCGGGGTGGCCGCCAACGCGCGCCTGGGGGAGATGGCGCGCCTCATGGCGGAGGGGAGGGGCGCGCGCGCGTTCGTGCCCGAGCCGCGCTACTGCGTCGACAACGGGGCCATGATCGCCGTGCTCGGGGCCATGATGCTCGCGGCCGGCACGACCACGCGGCTCGAGGACAGCGCGGTGCGGCAGCGGTTCCGCACCGACGAGGTGGAGGTGACGTGGAGGTGACGTGCCGATGAGCCCCGGCTGGTGGATCGGGGGGAGCGTCATCGCCCAGGGCGCCGAGGCGGTGCTCCAGTCGGGCACGTGGCTGGGCCGCGCCGCGGTGCTCAAGCTGCGCGCGCCCAAGGCCTACCGGCACCCCGAGCTCGACGCTCGCATCCGCACGGCGCGCGCGAGGGCCGAGGCCCGCGCGCTGCGCGACGGCCGCGCGGCGGGCGTGCGGACCCCCGCGGTGCTCGACATCGACGAGGAGGGGGGCGTGCTCGTGCTCGAGCGCATCGAGGGCCCCACCGTGAGGGCGGCCTACGACGGGCTCCCCGACGCGGACCGCGCGCGCCTCGCTGGCGCGCTCGGGGGCGCGCTGGGGAGGCTGCACGCGGCCGGGCTGGTGCACGGCGACCCCACCACGAGCAACTTCATCGTCGAGCGGATGCCGCCCGAGGGCGAGGTGGCCATCGCCGTCATCGACATGTCCATGGGCGGTGGCGCGGAGGGCGTCGAGGAGCGCGGGGTGGACCTGCGGCTCCTGTTCGAGGCCTTCTGCTCGACGCACCACGAGCACGAGCGCGAGTTCGAGCACGTCCTCGAGGGCTACCGCGCCGCCAACCCCGGGGGCGCGGAGGGGGCCATCGCGCGCATGGACGCGATAGCCTCGCGCGGCCGCTACCAGGCGCGCGGGGCAAAGGAGGGGAGCGGATGATGGACGGGAGACGTTGGCCGGGCCACACGAGGGTGCTGCGGGTCGTGACATCGAACGACGGCAAGGCGCGCGAGTTCGCGCACGCGCTCGAGGGCATCCCCTGGCGCGTCGAGCGCGTGATGATGCGGTACGAGGAGGTCCAGGCCGACACGCTCGAGGAGGTCGCGGTCGCGAGCGCCCGCTCGCTCATGGCGTCCGGGGAGGTGCTGCGGCCCTTCATCCTCGAGGACGCGGGCCTCTTCGTCGAGGCGCTCAAGGGCTTCCCCGGGGTGTACTCGGCCTACGTCCTCCGGACCCTGGGCTGCCAGGGCGTGCTCAGGCTCGTGGAGGGCGCGGAGGACCGCCGCGCGCGGTTCGAGAGCCGCATAGCGCTCGTCACGACCTGGGGCGAGGTCGAGCTCTTCACGGGCACGTGCCGCGGGACCATCCCCAAGGAGGGGCGCGGCGAGGGCGGCTTCGGGTTCGACCCCATCTTCCTGCCCGAGGGGGGCGCGCGCACGTTCGGCGAGCTGGAGCTAGAGGAGAAGCACCGCCTCTCGCACAGGGGCGCGGCCGCGGCCGCGCTGCGCGTGAGGCTCTCGCACGGGACGGTGTGATATGCGACCTGGTGTCGGCCTGGGCCGACCCTGACCCGGTCCCGTCCGGTCCGCCGCCCCTCGTCACTTGGGCTCGCGCAGCCTGAAGTACCAAAGCGCTAGGAGCAGCACCGTGATGATAAGCGCGCCGATGCCGGCGAGCAGGGGGTTGTAGATGGGCGGCACGTACGTGTCCACGGGCTCGTAGACCTCGACCCTCCATGGTGACGCGGAGGCGTCCTCCAGGGGGCTGGTGGAGGTGACAGAGCCGGTCGATGCCTCGATGTAGTACTCGAGGCCCTTGGTCGTCACGTCCTTCTTGGGGACGACGGCCCATTGCGTGGAGCCGTTGCCGTCCATCTCGAGCCGCTCGTAGCCCTTGGCGCCCTTCGCGCGGTAGTAGAGGAAGGCCCTCACATCGGGTGCCCTCAGCACCTCGCACGTCACGTTGAGGGGCGCGCCCGCGGGGGCGCTCGCTGGGGGCGTGTGCACGATGAGCAGCTCGGGGCTGTACACGATGGTCGCGAACGTGGTCGAGGAGAGCCCCGACGGGTCGAGCACGCGCACGAACACCACCTTGATGCCCTCGCCCGGGGTCACGTCCCAGTGGAACTCGTTGCCCGCGGGCGGGTACTCGTGCGAGCCCGAGGAGTTGGCGAACTCGGGGTCGTTCGCGACCTCGAAGGTCATGACGAACGTCGACATCGCGAACTCGTCCGAGGCGTTGATCGTGAGGACGACCGTGCGAGCGAGCGCATACTGCGCGCCCCCGTTGATTGCGATAGTGACGTTCGGGGGCGTGCGGTCGAGCAGGAAGGAGCCCTTGCCCGACCATGCCGACCAGAGGCCGAGCTGGTCCCGCGTGCGCACGTGCCAGTACCACATGCCCTCCTGAAGGTCCTCGGATGGGCGCCACCTGGTGGCCTTGCCGGCGCTGCCCGCGACGGCTCCTGATGTGCGGTTGGAGACGAGGCCCGAGTCGGTGGAGTACTGCACCTCAAAGGCGCCCTGGCTCGAGCCCGCGTCCGGGTCGTTGAAGCCCCAGGCGAACTCGGGGCGCGTCTCGTGCGTGGCGCCGAGAGGCGACAGCAGCTCGGGTTTGCCGGGCGCCGCGTCGCGGCGCGTCGTGGCGAAGCATTCGGAGCCGTCGTCCCAGCCGACGTAGGCATTGCCGAGCGAGTCGAAGGCCACCGTCGCGTTGTGGCCCGCGACCGTCCCCTTGGGCACGACGGGCGCGGGCTCGGCGAAGCACCCGTACTCCGAGCACGCCTGCGTGGACATCGGGGGTCCGATGGGGTCGCCGACGCCCGCGACGGCGATGACGAGGGCGTCCCCCGGGCCAGCCGCGACGTCGAGCCTCGCCTGGGGCTTTGCGCCCGTGGGGAACGAGCCCGCGGCCAGGTCGTCGGACGCGCTCCCCGAGAGGACGGCGTCGGCCATCACGTGGGCCGTGCCCGTGTCGGAGGTGAGCGCCCTGAACTGGACCCAGGCGACCCACGCGCCGTGGCGCGAGGTGAGCGCGAGCGCGGGGCGCACGTTGAGCGTCGTGCGGGGCGCGTCGGCGACCCCCACGGGGGCGACCAGGGTCGAGTCCTTGTCCGGCGTGCCGAGCGCGGCGTAGACCACCTGTGAGCCGATGGTCACACCGCCCCCGTTGAGGTCCAGGGAGGCCCACACGGCGTGCAGCTGCCCCGAGGCCTCGGCCGCAAGGCGCACGTCGGCGTTGACCTCCCACTCGTCCGAGGCCATCGCGAGGTCCTCGCGCAGCCACCCCCGCGAGCCCTGCTCCACTCGGGCGAGCGCAAGCGACATGCCCGGATAGTCCTCGACCTCCCACGCGACGTAGGCCGCGTCGCCGGGGGTCGCGGCCACGGAGGGGCGCGTGTTGTTGCGGCCGTTGGGCTGCGAGAGCAGTATGGGGTCGGCCCAGGTCGCGCCGGAATCGCGCGAGCGGGAGTAGAAGACGCCGAAGGTCGGCACCACGCCGGGCGTGGCGACGCCCTTCGAGCGCTGCTGCCAGGCGACATGGACCGTGCCATCCGGCCCGACCGCGACCGAGGGAGAGAGCTGGTCGACCGTCTGGTCCTGAGACGTGATGGAAGTTTCGTCGCCGAAGGCGCGGCCGCGCGAGTCGGGCGTCGAGGACGCGGCGAAGATGGCGTTGCCGCCGCTCGAGGGCACGTACCTGCCATCCTGCCACACGGCGTAGAGGGCGTCGTCGGGGCCGACCGCGAGGTCAAGGCCCACCTGCGCCCCATCGGTCTGCCGGTTGACCCTGACCGGCTCGCTCTGGAACTCCATGGCAGCGGCGGAGGCGCCCCCGGAGAGGAGGAGCACGGCGACGACCAGGGTCGCGGCCACGGCGGCAGCCCCGCGCGCGCCGTCGATGAGCGTCCGGGTCCATTCCGTCATGTCGGCTCACCTGCAGGGGTGCCCTGGTACTGGGCCAAGGCCGTTAATAAGGTTGGCCCTGAAGAGGGGCCTCCCCATGAGGGTGGCGATGGAGCCTAGCTGGGGGGCTCTGGCGCACCGAGGAGCTCCCCTCCCGGCGGGAGCACCAACTTCTTTCTCTATGCAGACGATGTATCCACGAACCCATCCACAAGTGCCCCGGCCACCATCCGCGTGGCCGTGCAAAGCCTTTTCTCCCCGGCCGCGCTTGTCCGAGGGCGGTGCGCACTTGGCCCCCGACCGCATATCCCTCAGCAACATGGCCTTCTACGCCTTCCACGGCGTCGCCCCCAGCGAGAAGCGCGACGGCCAGCGGTTCTTCGTGGACGTCGACCTCTACTTGGACCTGCGCGAGGCGGGCCGGACGGACGAGCTCGGCAGGACCGTCGACTACGAGGGCGTCTTCAACCTGATCAAGGGGACCGTGGAATCCCAGCGGTTCTACCTCATCGAGGCCCTCGCCGACCACCTGGCGCACGCCATCCTCGAGGGGTTCTCGGTCGAGCGCGTGGTCGTGCGGGTGCGCAAGCCCTCGGTGCCCATCCAGGGCATCCTCGACTTCACGGAGGTCGAGGTCGACCGCACGCGGACGGGGTAGGACCCTGGTCGAGAAGCCCCATTGACGGCGATGGGCGCGAGCGCTCCCCGCCGTGGCATCGTCCGCATCCTCACGTCGCCCTGCGCATGAGCTCGACGACCGGCCTTCTCGATACCGACCTGGCGGGCGAGTAGGTCCCGACGATGGACAGGATGACCGTGAGCACGAGCAGGTATGCCAGCGAGGCCCAGGGCACCTCGTAGGCGAAGTCGATGGGCGAGAGCATGTTGAAAAACGCTATGATGAGCATGCTGAGCGTCGTGCCGACCACGACGCCCACGAGCATCGACGTGAGCGCGATGGTCGCGCCCTCCGCCATGAGCATCCGCCGGAGGGCGCCCCCGCGCAGCCCGAGCGCGCGCACGACGCCGAGCTCGTACTCGCGCTCGAGCACGGACGCGAGGAGGTTGGCGACCAGGGAGAAGAGCGCGACCAGCAGCAGTATCGTGAGGATGACGTAGAACAGGGCGTTGAGGGCCACCAGGTTGTCCCTGGCGAAGCCCGCGAGCGTGGTGGGCACGAACGCCTGCAGCTCGTAGAACACGCGGTAGCGCTGCTGTATCTGCCTGGCGGCCTGGTCGAGGTCGGTGCCGGGCCTCGCGTGGACGTAGACGGCGCCGTAGAGCACGTCGTCCACGGGCAGGCCCTCGAGCTCGGCGTAGACGGGCATCGCCACCAGCACCGTGGAGCGGTCCGCGTCCTCGGGCCTCTCCGGGAACTCCGAGCCGAAGCCGGGCAGCGACTCGAGCAGCAGCCGCACCTTGAGGAAGAGGCGCTCGGTCCCGTGGTCGATGACCACCGTGTCGCCGAGGCCCACGCGCAGCTCGAGCGCGAGGCCCCGCGAGATGACGATGCCGTCGTCGCCCAGATGGTCAAGCTCGCGCAGCTCGCCACGGTAGACGTCGTCCGCGGACGCGAACGTGGCCGAGAGCAGGTCGCCGCGCACGGCCTTCACGTCGACGCTCGCGCGACGCGAGGAGACGACGTCGGACAGGCTGGTGCGGTGCGCGGACGTGGCCGCCGCGACAGAGGCCGCGAAGTCGGACCGCTCGATGCCCTCGACGACCGACACTGGCACGGGCTCGGAGGTGAGGACGCGGATGTCCGAGCCGAACTCGTAAAGCGTCGTGCGCTCGATGCTGCCCGAGATGGCGGCGAAGAAGGAGGAGAAGAACAGCATGATGGCCACGATTATGGAGAAGATGAGCGTGGTCGCCGCGTTGCGCCGGACGTAGCGCTCGAGGCTCGCGCGCAGCAGCTTCCGCGTGGGGCCCATGAGCGGGCCGAGGAGGCCGAGGACGCCGCGCTGGACCCACGGGACGACCGCGAGCATCCACACGCAGTACGCGAGCAGCGTGACGAGGAAGGAGAAGATGAAGAACGTGAAGAACTGCAGCCCGCCGAACATCAGGAAGTACGGTATGAAGAACGTGGAGTAGACGAGAGCTACGAACAGCAGGAACGCGCCCACGAGCAGCCGGCGGTCCACTCCCCGGCTCGACACGAACCTGTACTCGCCCTCGCCCCGCGACTGGTACACCGCGGCCGCGGGGGAGGTGGCCATGGCCTTGCGGAGCGGCTGGAGGGCGAAGAGCGACGTGATGGCGAGCGTGATGGCGACCTGGCCCGCGACCACGCCCCAGTCGACGACCTGCGAGAAGTCGTCGGGGAGCGACCCGACCCCGCGCGCGTGGGCCAGGTAGGGCAGCCCCACCCCGAGCGCGAGGCCGATGGGCACGCCGAGCGCGAGCATGATGGCGAGCTCGCCCACTATGACGCGGCCTATCATGCGGCGGCGGGCGCCGAGCAGGCGCATGACCGCGAGGTCCTTGGCGCGCTCCTCGACGGAGAGGTTGAGGATGGAGGCTATCAGGATGCCCGAGATCGTGGGGAAGACCACCGAGAAGACGTAGGCGATGACGTTGGTGGCCCGCGAGGCCTCGAGCGAGGCCTCGATGGCCTGCGCGCGCGGTGCGGTCACCACGAAGGCGGGCCCGAGGCGCAGCGCGATGCGCTCGGCGAGGTCCAGCACCTCCCCCGCGGGGTCCTGGGGGTCGTTGAGGTCGTACATGCCCGTGTCGACCGTGGCGATGACGGTCGAGGCCCTGCCCTCGACCCCGTACATCGCCTGCACCGCCCCCAGGTCCTTGACGGCGTACTCCTCGACGCCCTGGATGAACCGGCCCTGCTGCTCGATGGTGCCCGCGACGGTCCAGTTCTCCACCGTCAGGTTCCGGGCGATGTCGGGGTCGGAGAACGGGTCCGAGGTGTTGGTGAGGTCCTCCAGGGGGCCGCGGTAGCCGATGAACTGGACGCGGTCGCCCACGGTGACGTTGAGGGTGGTGGCGGCCTCCTTGCTCAGGACGCAGCCGTCCCCCTCGATGTCGTAGGTCCCGTTGAGGGAGCGGACCTTGCCGTCCTGGTAGGCCTGCTCGGCCCCGTAGAGCACGATGAACGAGAACGGCGCCTCCGCGGAGCCCTCCTCGCGCGCGATGACGACCTGGGTGATGAGCGGGTGGACGTCCCTCACCCCCTCCCCGCGCAGCACGGACGCGACCTGGGCCGAGTCCAGGTAGGTGAGGTTCGCGATGTCCTGAGCGGGCGGGGCGACGCGGATGTCGTAGGCCGTGCCCTGCGTGAAGATGTCCGAGAACGTCACGAGGGCCACGTTGAACAGCACGCCCACGAGGACCATGAGGCACACGGAAACGACGACGGACGCGACCCCGAGCGCGTTGCGCCTCCGGTTCGACCGGAACGCCCTGACAACGTAGTCCGAGACGGCCATCGCCTAGCGCTCCCCCTTGCCGTCGGCGCCAGGCAGCCCGGACGCCACCACGCGGCCGTCCTCCATGAGCACTCGCCTGCGCGCGGCCGCGGCCACCGTGGGGTCGTGGCTCACGAGCACCAGCGTGACCCCGCGCTCGCGGTTGAGCTCGCCGAGCAGGCCCAGGATGGACGCGCCCGTCGTGCGGTCAAGGTCCCCGGTGGGCTCGTCCAGCAGCACCAGGTCCGGCTCGTTCGCGAGCGCGCGGGCGATGGCCACGCGCTGCTGCTCGCCGCCGGAGAGCAGCGAGGGCGTGTGGTCCGCGCGGTCCTCGAGCCCCACCAGCCGCAGCAGCTCCTTGACGCGCGCGTCGCGGACCTGGCCGTTGACGCCCTTGAACGCTATCGGGAGCTCGATGTTCTCGGCTGCGGTCAGGGACGGGATGAGGTTGTAGAACTGGTAGACGAAGCCCACGCGGTCGCGCCTGAAGTCGGAGAGCGCGTCGTCGGTGAGGCCGAGCAGGTCGACCCCCGCCACGCGCACGCGCCCCTGGGTGGGCAGGTCGATGGCCCCGATGATGTTGAGCATGGTGGACTTGCCGCAGCCCGACGGGCCCATGATGGCGACGAACTCGCCGCGCGGGATGTCGAGCGTCACGTCCACGAGCGCGCGCACCGGCACGCGGCCCGTCATGTAGACCTTGTGCACGCCCTCGAGCCGCACCATGGGGTCGGCGGTCGCGGGCGAAGGGGGGGTGTCCACGGGGCTCACCGCGCGTCAAAGGCACTGGTGGTATTTTAAGGCGGCCCCTCCCGGTTCCGGCGCACGGCGCGATGGCGCGCCCGTCGATGGGCTAGATGTTCCAGAGGAGGACGGCCAGCACGATGACGACCACGCCGAGGACCGGGCCCGCGAGCATGTACCGCTCCTCCCTCCTGAAGGACATGCAGCCGAGGGCCACCGCCCCGGCGCCGAGGGCGAGCCCGACCGACTGGGCCAGCACGACCGCCAGCAGCCCCGAGACGCCCAGGACCCCCGACAGCCAGCCGAAGGACACCCCGGACCCGTCGTGCAGCATCGGATGGAGGTCGTGGTACATCTGGAACGAGTAGCCTTGCAAGGAGGGCATGGGGTAGGCGGGGTGGAGGGGCCCGGCCGGGTCGCTGGCAGCGTACGTCTCCACGCCCTGCCCCCGGATGGGCGCGCCCCTCCGCTCGACGGAAGTAGGAGGACTTTCCGTGCAAACCCCTCATGTCGGTCATCATTCCGACGCAAGGAGGCACATGAGCCGTCAATGGTCGGAGATGACCCTCATCCAGTGCTTGGGTGGGGCTTGTATATCTGTCTTGTCCTTGGCGAGGTCCAAATCGACAGATGGTGGGGAAGGGAGCAGCCATCCGAGGATCGGTTCGGGGACGGATCCGACCCGGCTGGATGGGGCCAGTCGCCTTGGTGGACCTCCACCACAGACCTTCCTGCAAGCGTTCCACAGAAGGCTTTTTCTCGGGGCAGGCCATTGGCTTCCCCCATGCAATGCGCTGGCCCCGTCACCCTCGTGCCCCTGCACACCGGACTCATCCGCCCCCGCGAGGACCTGGCCGCGCGCCTGGCCGAGGTCTGGTGCGGCGAGTGCGGCCGCCCCGGCCCGGGCGACGCCGTCGTCGTCTCCAGCAAGGTGGTGGCCCTCGAGGAGGGCAGGTACGTCGAGCTCGCGTCCGTGAGGCCCACCCGTCGCGCGCGGGAGCTCGCGAGGAGGCACTCGATGGACCCCGCGTTCGTGCAGGTCGTCCTGGGCGAGGCCGACCGCGTGTTCGGGGGGGTCAAGGGCGCGCTGCTGACGATGCGCCAGGGCTCGTTCATCGCCAACGCGGGCGCGGACCTGAGCAACTGCCCCCCGGGCCACACCATCCTGTGGCCCGAGGACCCGTGGGCGTCCGCGCGGCGGTTGCGGGAGCGGCTCGCCAAGGCGGGCTTCAAGGAGCTCGCGGTCGTCATCGCGGACTCGCACGTGCAGCCGCTCCGGTGGGGCACGGTGGGCATGGCCCTCGGCTGGGCGGGCCTCGTGGGCGTCGAGGACGCGCGCGGGCGGTCGGACCTCTTCGGCCGCGCGCTTCGCATCACCCGCCGCAACGTCGCGGACCAGGTCGCGTCCGCGGCCTCGCTCATGATGGGGGAGGCCGACGAGGCCGTCCCCGCCGTCTGGGCCAGGGGCTTCGGTGCCAGGCTGCCCGCCTACGGCGAGCAGGGGCCGGCCGACCTCCTTGTCGCGCCGGACGAGTGCCTCTACGCGCCCATCTACGGGCCTCGGCTCCTCGGGAAGGCACGGATGGGCAGGTCCGTCCGGGCACCGCGCAAGTAGGACGATTTGCGACTCCCCAGGGGCCTGGGCGAACGGTATCGAAAGGCTATATAGCGCCAGTGCCCATCATATACAGAGCCCCGGAGGTGTTCCCATCCCCACTCGGACAGGTCCGTTCGGTGCCGCGTCCCTCCTCACGGTCGCGCTCCTCATCGCGCTCGCCGCGCTGGCGGCCGCGCCTGGGGTGGGCGGGGCGGGCGTGGGACCGCACCCATCGGGCGCGTCCCCCCTCGCGACCGATGACGAGCCCGCGAACGACGGCACCTCGGGCGCGGCCACGGTCAAGGGCGGGGACACGGTCAACGGCAGCATCATGGTGACCGCCCCGGAGGACCTCAGGGACTGGTACAGGTGCCAGGCCAGCTCGAGCTCGACGCTCAACGTGACGCTCTACCTCTACGACCATGACCCCTACTATCCCGCCGCGTACGACCTGAATCTGGGCGTCGGCCACTTCTATGAGGGGCAGTTCATCTGGTCGGAGGTGGCCTCGACCGAGGCCCGCTACGAGCAGGTCTCGGCCGCCGCGTACTCCCCGATGGAGTTCTACATCCTGGTGTCCGCCAGCCTCTCGGAGGACGGGACGACACCCGACACCCGGCCGGTCGGCTACCGTCTGGACCTGGCGGTCAAGGGCGTGACGCCCATAGCGAGGGAGGAGACGGTCTGGGACTACCTCGACCGCGAGGGGGGAGTGAAGTCGGCCGATTGGTACGTCGTCTCACCGTCCCCGACCTACGACGAGTGGCTCGAGGTCTACGTCTGGGTCCCCGACACGGGCGACTTCGACGTCTTCGTCTACAACGGCTGGTTCTACGACAAGGGCCGTCTCCAGGCCGTCAACATCTCCGCGCAGAGGGCTACCGGCAATGCCGAGTACCTCACGTTCACCGGGGCCGAGGGCGCCTACTACATCAAGGTCATGTCCAAGACGGGCTACGGCTGGTACGCCGTCTACGTCCAGACCGCGGGGACCATGAGAGCGCCCAACAACCAGTGGGCCGGCGCCACGGAGGTCTCGGACAACGCGCCCATCCACGGCGAGCTCGACCAGAGCACTGACCACTACGACTGGTTCAGGTTCAAGGTGAGGGCCGGCGAGGTCATCCCCAAGATAAGGTTCGAGCTCGACCAGGGGACCTGGAACATCTTCAACGTCTCGGTCTACGACGAGGGCAAATCCTACGTGACGGGGGCCTACACCACCAGGACGGGCGGCATGCCGGCGTCGGACAACCTCCCGACCATCGGCGTGAACATCAAGGGCCTCACGCCTGTCTACGACGGCTACTACTACCTCGTCCTCAGGGCTGACATCGAGAGCTCCGCCTTCTACTACCCGCTCTACTACACGCCCGTCCGCTGTGACTACTGGCTCACGTTCACGCTGCCCAACCAGCCCCCGAGGGCCATCGGGACCATACCGCCCGTCCTGATCGACGAGGACACGGACTTCACGGGGCTCGACCTCTTCGACTACTTCTCGGACCCCGACGCGGACTTGCTCAACTTCTCCCTCGACAGGCCCACCCAGCACATCACCGTGGCCTTCAACGTGACGTCGGGCGCCATCACCATCGTGCCTGACAGGGACTGGTCCGGGATGGAGAGGGTCTACATCAGGGCGACCGACTCCGGCCCGGGCCACAAGTTCGTGGAGACGTCCTTTTTCGTCACCGTCTACTCCGTCAACGACCCGCCCGCACAAATCCCGGGCAGGTCGATCGGCCCGATCGTCATGTACGAGGGCGAGGTCGGCCGGACCCCCGCGATGGGCACCCTCTTCACGGACCCGGACAACGATCTCCTCAGGCCCCTGGTGTACACGCTCGAGCTCGCAGGCGAGGACGTCCATCCCGCGGGGGCGCACATGCCCCGGCCCTCCTTCGACAGGGCCACGGACGTATTCGTCGTCGGTCCCGCGAGCCTCATGTACGGCGACGCGACCTTCCGGGTCCGGGCCGATGACATCAACAACACGCCCCCCGAGCTGCTGCCGAGCGTCGAGTTCACGGTCTCTGTGCTCCACAGGAACCACCCGCCCGCCCTGCGGCAGGGCGTCACCGACCCGTTAACGGTGGTCCTCCACGAGGGCGAGCTCAACATGAGCATCTCCGCCTGGGGCCTCGTCGAGGACAAGGACACGGCCTACGCGGCGGACTCCCTCGGGTTCAGCATCTCGACCCCCGTCTCGCTCTTGGTCGGTATCGACCAGAACGGCTCTTTGTGGTTCGACACCCGCAGGCAGTACTATCCTGGCCAGAACTACCAGGAGGACCTCACCCTCAAGGCCGTCGATTCCTCAGGCTCGGGCCTGAGGCTGAACATGTCCATCACCATCTTCCCCAACGACGACCCGCCCGAGGTCACCTCGACGAGCCCGAGAGACTCCACCGACGTCGCGCTCCTCGAGGGCGAGAGGATGGAGTTCAAGGTCGTCGTGAGGGACCCGGACACGTCCCATGCGCTCCTGGACTACTCCTGGTCCCTTGACGGGACGGTCCTGCCCGGCGAGAACAGGTCTCTCCACTCGTACATCACGACCTTCGACTCCTCCGACGGCAAGGTCCACTTCCTGAAATCGACGATAAGGTCCGGGCTCCACACCCTCGCGGCATCCTGGAACATCACAGTCAGGAACGTGAACAGGCCGCCTCTTTACGTCATACTGCTCAACCCCCTCAACTCCTCTCGCTACGCGGTGGGCGACTCCGTTGCCTTCACCGGAGCGGCCCTGGACCCCGACGGGGACGCTATGGTCTTCAAGTGGTACGACGGCGACAGGTCCCTCGGGGAGGGCCGGGAGATGATGAGGACCGACCTGCTCCCGGGCATACACATCGTGAGGCTCATGGTGTCGGACGGGACCTACAGCATCAACGCGAGCGTCGTCTTCGAGGTCACGCGGCCAGTGAGGGTGGGCGACCAGACCCCTGGCTACGAGGCGCCAGCGCTCGCCGCGGCCTTGGCCGTCGCCGCCTCGGCCGTGGCCATGATGCGGGGGCGCGCCGGAAGGAGGCGGTCACGGTGACGGGGCGCACAGGCTCAGGGCAGGGCGGCCTCAGGGTCGGACTGGCCATCGCGCTTGCGGTCATCATGGTCGCCTCGGGGCCGCTCACATCGCTCGGTGCCCCGGCCGACCCCCATCAGGAGGGCCCCCGTCCCCACGCCGCACCCACCGGCCCCGAGGCGCAGTCCGCCCCGCTCAAGAAGTGGACCATCATCGTCTTCCTGTTCTCGGACAGCTCGCAGCACGGCGGCGTGCTCGATTCCTACTACGACATGGTCGAGAACATGGAGACCAAGGGCGGCTTCTCGGATTCGAACATCAACGTCCTCGTCCTCCACGACAGGGAGAGGTACTACGCCCCTGACGGAGACGGCAACACCTACGCCTACTACGTCAAGGAGGGCAGGGGGACCTCGGAGCACATCAACCTCGGCGAGGTGGACCCGAGCTGGGTGAGCGAGGTCAACATGGGCGCCCGCCAGACGATCATCGCCTTCGGCACCTACGCCATCACGCACTACCCCGCGCAGCACTACGTCCTGGTGACCCGCAGCGCGGGCTGGTGGCCGGACAACTTCGGCGAGGACGAGAACGACTATACCTACTGGGACAACCTCAACGTCAACGAGATGCGGGACATCCTGTCCCAGCTGACGCGCGTCGCGGGGAAGAAAATCGACGTCCTGACCATCGGGGGCTGCACCTCGGGCCTCTTCGAGTGGGCCTACGACTTCTATCCCTACTGCGACTACTACGTGGGCTCCGAGACCTACAGCATCGGCAGCTACTGGAGGATCTTCTACTGGATCGCGGCGCTGCGGGCGGGCATCACGACGATGACCCCGGAGGGCTTCTCGAGGGTGATCGTCGACGAGTACATGGACGAGGACAGGAAGGGCTGGAACCCTTACTACAGCAACACGGCCTCTGCGATCGACATGTCCCGTATCAAGGCCACAGCGGACGCAATCGACATGATGTGCCTGGCCATGATGTCCGACATGCCCAAGTACATCCACGAGCTCTGGCCGGCCCGGGACAAGACGGTGGAGATAGACAACTACCTCAGGGTCGACGCCTACGAGATCGCCATGCGGATAAGGGACCAGTTCCCGGCGGGCTCCCCGGTCAACAAGACGGCGCAGGAGGTCATGGACACCTTCAAGGCGATGGTCGTCCACAACGGCGCACACACCGGCGACTGGGGCATCAACGTCAGCACGGCCCGGGGATTGAGCCTGTACTTCGTCCGCGATGGCCAGACGCATGAGGCCAACGCCGTCGAGGGCTACAGGGCCCGCCTGCACTTCTCCCTGGAGAACCACTGGCTGGCCTTCCTCGACGAGTTCTTCTCCTACCACCATACCGGTGGCCAGTACGTGGTGGGCGACCTCAGCCTGACCGTCTGGGCGGGCTCTGGCGACGCGGATGGCGACGGCTGGTCGGACGACATCGTCGTATCGGTCGTGACGGCGGACGGCCAGCCCCTGTCGCTCGCGAAGATCTACCTCGACGGCAGGTTCTCCGGCTTGACCGATTCGGGCGGCGTGCTCTACCTCTTCTCGTTCCTGCCCGGCACCTACACCGTGACCGCGGTCTACGACGAGCTGACCGCGACCACGACGGTCGACACGGCCGGGTACGGGCCCGGCCTACACGTGTTCATCGACCTCACCACGGGGGACTTCGACGGCGAGGACTACGCGGACGACGTCCTCATCCGGGTCCGGGACCAGGATGGTAACGGGATCGCCTGGGGGGCAGTGTACACGGACATCGGGTGGGTCGGGTACACGGACGACAGCGGGTACATCTACAGCTACGACTACAAGAAGGGCTACCACTACGTCTACATCGAAGTCTGGGGATACTATTGGGTCTACAATGGGTTCTACAGCATGGGCGGCCCGTCGGACGACATCACGGCGGACCTGCGCGTCATCGACTACCCGAACGACGGGGAGCTCAACGACCTTGACGTCTACGTCAGGGACCGCAACAGGGAGCTGGTCACCGGGGCCGTAATCTACATCGACAACATATACCAAGGCGAGACGGTCGACGGCAGGTTCCTGAGGCAGGACAGCAGGGACGGCGTCCACAGGATCGACATCTACTACAGGTACGAGACGAAGCGGAGGGAGGTCTTCCTCAGCGACGTGCGGGTGTCGCTGGAGGACCTCGATGGCGACGGCATGGAGGAGACCGCCTCGGTCAAGTACCTCGTGGGGCTCACGGTCCCCGCCATGGACGTCAAGGTCATGGTGCAGGTCCTGGACTGGTCGAAGCTGACCGTCGAGGAGGACTTCCACGACAGCTTCACCGCCGTGAGGGACCGCACGCCCCCGAGGACCATGGGCCACACGGCCACGCATACGGGCTTGGTGAACATCGTTGTCACGCTGACGGACGCGAACGACTTCATGAAGGACCAGTGGGCCATCACCGGACTCTGGCTCCATACCCGGTCGCACAGCCCACCGGTGGCCTCCCTGTTCGCCAGGCCAACCACCGGCCACGTCGGCGACGTCTTCGTCCTCAATGCCACCAACTCGCACGCTGGCGAGGGGAACCTCACGGCCTACTTCTACGACTTCGGCGACGGGACCAACAGCAGCTGGATTGCGGGGACGACCGCGACCCACGTCTACACGGAGCCGGGCAACTACACCGTGAACCTCATGGTCAAGGACGACGGGGGCGGCATCGACAATCGGAGCAACTTAATTGTGCTCTGGGTCAAGCCGGCGAAGGTGCTCCCGCCCGGCGACCTCCCCCCGAGGGCCAGGCTCTTCGCGAGGCCCATCTACACATACGTGTGGGACCTGGTCGACTTCAACGGCACGACCTCCGACGACCCTGACGGCGCAGTGGTGGAGTACGACTACGCCTTCGGTGACGGGACCACCACGGGTTGGGTCACCGGCCCGACGGTCACGCACGTGTACAACACGCCGGGCAACTTCTCGGCGAGGCTCAAGGTCAAGGACAACGCGGGCAACATCAGCCCCTGGAGCGGCCTGGTGACGGTCTGGGTCAGGGAACGGGCGCCCAGCCCTCCCCATGCCTACCTCACGGTCGCCCCGACCAAGGCCCGCACCAACCAGAGCGTCGAGCTCGACGCCACGGGCTCTACGGACGCCGACGGGACGATCTATAGGTACCTCTTCGACTTCGGCGACGGGACCGACTCGGGATGGACCTTCGACCCGGTGGTCGCGCACATCTACACGGAGACCGGCCATTTCACCGCCATGGTCAAGGTCGAGGACGACCTGGGATCGGCGAGCGATTGGAGCAAGGGACGCACCATCGAGGTCGTGGGGAACCAGGCACCGACGCCGTACCTGTTCGCCAGGCCGCACACCGTGCCGATTGGCCAGGCGATCAGCTTCAACGCCTCGGCCTCCACGGACCCCGATGGCCAAGTGGCCCAGTACTACCTGGACTTCGGAGACGGGACCATAAGCGGGTGGACGTCCCAGGCGGTCATCGACCACGCCTTCATGGCGCCGGGCAACTACACCATCTACTTGCTGGTCAGGGACGAGATGGGTGCCATCAGCGTGTCCTCGAGCAGGACGACGGTGACGGTCACCGAGAGCCCCTCGAAGGTCAGCCTGTCCAGCCCGGCGGCGACCCTGATCGTCCTGGCCATCTTCATCGTGCTGATGGTCGCAGGCACACTCCACGAGGTCCGGAGGTCCAGGGTCGGCGGCACGGGCTACGGCGTCGGGCCGCCTGTCGAGAAGCAGGCATCGACCGGGAGTGCTGGGGGGCAGGGGATGGCTGGAGGGCAGGGGAGGGCTGGAGGGCAGGGGAGGGCTGGAGGACAGGGGAGGGCTGGGGGGCAGGGGAACGCGGAGGGCACGGCTCTTTCCCTCTCCGCGGTCGAGGTCCCTACCAGGCCCCATGCCCGGGGGGACGAGGGGGAGGCCCCTGCCACGGAGGGGGCGCTCGACGTCTTCGAGCCCGTCCATGAGCGGGGTGGGGCCGGGCCTGGACCGCCCGGTGGGCCCGAGGAGGTCGAGCTCATGCCCATCGAGGAGGGCCCGGCCGCCCCACCGGGCACGGCCCCGCCGGGGGCGGTTCGCGTCACTTGCATGGGCTGCGGAAGCATCCTCACCCTGCGCGACGGCCCGAGGCCCATCCGCGTCACATGCGGCCGCTGCGGGAAGGGCGGAGTGATCAGGTGAGCACCGAGGCAAAGGAGGACCAGGCCCGAAGGGTTGAGATGCGCGAGGCCATCGTGCTCACCGCCTTGGTGCTGACCCTCGCCTCCCTCTGGACCGCGCACTACCTCGGCTATGATGCAGGCTGGAGGGGCATCACCCCTGCCTTCGGGGACATGACCTTCATCGTCATCCTGGCGGGAATGGGCGCGGTCATCTGGTACCTTGGCGTGCGGGAGCAGACGGCCCACTACGACAACCTCAGGCGGGTGCCTATCAGGGTCCACGTCAACGGCATCCGCGGCAAGTCGACGGTGACCCGGCTCATAGGGGGGGTCCTCCACGAGGGCGGCTACAGGGTCCTCACCAAGACCACGGGCAAGGCCGCCCGCATCATACGCGACGACGGGACGGAGGAGCGCATCGAGCGCAAGGGCCGCCCGACCATAAGGGAGCAGGTGGCGGTCCTCGACATGGCCGTCGAGGAGGGCATGGACGCCGTGGTCATCGAGTGCATGGCGGTGCAACCGGAGCTCCAGCGCGTGGCCGAGCACAAGCTCATGCAATCGACCATCGGCGTCATCACCAACGTCCGCGCGGACCACCTCGATGTCATGGGGCCCACGCTCGACGACGTCGCCAGGAACCTCAGCGGCACCATACCCGCGAACGCCGTACTGGTGACGGCCGACGAGAGGTTCCTGCACGTCTTCGAGGCCGTCGCCTGGAGGGTGGGGACGAGGGTAGTGAGGGCGGACCCCGGGGATGTGGGCGACGACGTCCTCAGGAGGTTCAGCTACCTCAACTTCAAGGACAACGTGGCCATCGCCCTCGAGGTCGGGAGGCTCCTGGGCATCCCCGACGACGTGGCCCTGAGGGGCATGCTCAAGGTCGCCCCCGACCCGGGCCTCATGACCATCAGGAGGACGATGGTGGCGGGGGTCGAGCTCACGTTCATCAACGCCATGGGCGTCAACGACAGGGAGAGCACGGTCCTCGTCCACGGCGAGCTCGCAAGGTGCGGCTACTTCAAGGACAAGGCGGTCGTGGGCTTCTTCCACGCGCGGGGCGACAGGATCAGCCGGACCGAGGACTTCGGCAGCGCGATGGTCGAGGACATGTCCTTCGACAGGATCGTGGTCGTCGGTGCGATGACGAAGCTGTTCGTCATCGAGGCCGGCAAGGCCGGCTACGACATAGACTTGATCGAGGACCTCGGGTTTGCGACGGGCAGGGAAGCGATGGAGGCCCTCGCGCGGATAGCCAGCGAGAACAGGGCCAAGGGGCTCGACACCGTCGTCTTCGGGTGCGGCAACATGGTCGGGCAGATCCCGACGGACGTTCTCGCCATCGTCGAGGAGGGGGCGGTCTCACCCGTGGATACGGTAGGGGGGGTCTGAGGTGGAGATAATCTTCAACGACCAGACGACCAGGATAGCCATCGTCGTGGGGATAGTCGTCAGCATGCTCTGGTACGAGCGCAAGAACATCTCCCCCGGCGGTGTCATCGTGCCGGGCCTTCTGGCCCTCTTCGTGCTGACACGGCCGATGATGATCCTGTACACCCTCCTCGTCGCCTTCGGGTCGAGCTTCACGATAGGGCAGCTCTCCGAGCACGTGGTGCTGTTCGGCCGGAGGAGGTTCTCGGCCATCATGCTGCTGAGCTTCGGCTACGCCTGGTTGCTCGAGCTGGCCACGGGGGCGATACCGGGGCTGGAGGCGCAGTGGCAGGTGATAGGGTTCATCATACCGGGCCTCATCGCGAACGAGATGGAGCGTCAGGGGCACCTGGACACGCTCTACACGCTCGCGACGATCTCGACGGTCACGCTGGTGCTTCTTTTCGTGTTCATCGGATGGTCCTGGTGAGGGGGGGGATGAGGGCGATGGGGGGCATGGCAAGGTCCGTGTGGGCGGGCAAGGGCATGAGGGCCCTCAAGGTGGTGGGGGCCCTCATCGGGGTGTGCGCGCTGCTTGGGCACCTACCAGGCGACCACGGGGGCATTGGCTCGGCGGCCGCCTCGCAGGCCGGCCCGGGCCCGGACCTGGTGGTCTTCGATCTCCGGCTGTCGGGCAAGGAGCTCATCAAGGGCGAGGACCTCGAGGTCAACACCCTCATCTCCAACCGGGGGAACGCGACGGCGGTGAATGTGAGCGTGACGTTCCTCCACGGCTCGAAGAGGTTCGCGGAGAGGGTCATCCCCGCCCTGGCCCCCGGGACCAACCAGGAGGTCGAGGCGAGCTGGCACACGGACACGGCATCGGTCGGCGAGCACAGGGTCCGGGTCGCAATCGACCTCGGCAACGCCATCCACGAGTCCAACGAGACCAACAACGAGGCGTCTGCCAAGGTCAACATCAAGGAGAACCCGCTCACCACCTACTCGATACCGATATTGCTGCTCATCGCGGTCCTCGGGCTACTCGGCTACAGGGCCTACACGTGGGCCGTCATCAGGAGCCTCCGCAAGAGGCAGCACGGGAAAGGCGGGGGTGCGGCAGCGGTCCACGACACGGGGGGAGAGGGCTCCGGCGATGGGGGGAAGGGCTGAGACGGGCATCCCAGCATGGCCCCCGCTGGCCAGCGGCCCATCACCGATTCCGCCCGATGCCTCCGAGCACCCCGATGCACAGCCGCAGACGCGTCTTGCGGGCCCTACCACCTCCTGGGACCTCACAAGTAATTACTTATCATCCGAAGGCGCTGCGACCCTGGGGGAGGAAATCCCTTGACCGAGCAGCGTCTGGACGTCGTCGGGTTCGGTGCGCTCAACCTCGACGTCATCTACCGCGTCGGGAGCGTCGAGGAGGCCGGGCTCGAGCCAGGCTCCGAGGCGGTCGGGGCGCCCGACGGGCACCGCGCGCTCGAGCACCGGCTCGCGCGGGTCGGACCCCCCACCGCGGTCAGCCCCGGCGGCTCTGCCGCCAACACGGTGTTCGCGCTCGCGCGCATGGGCTACCGGACCGGTTACGTGGGGGCCGTGGGCGAGGAGCCCGAGGCGGCGCTCCTGCTCGACGGCCTGGGCGCGCGCGTCGACATGTGCGTCGCGCGCAGGGGCTCGAGCGGCCGTGCCGTCATCGCGGTGGACCCGGACGGCGAGCAGTCGATCTCGGTGTTCCCGAACGCCAACGACACGCTCGCGGAGGCGGACGTGGACCACGCGCTGCTCGCGAGGGCGCGCGCGGTGCACATGACGTCCTTCGTGGGCGATGCCCCGCTGCGGGCCCAGTCAGAGGCGGCGCGCAGGCTGCCCGAGGGCGTCGTCCTGACCTTCGACCCGGGCGCCCTCTGCTCGCGCCGGGGCATCAAGGCATTGGGCCACATCCTCGAACGGACGGACGTGCTGCTCGCCACCGAGGACGAGCTGCTCGAGCTCACGGACGAATCCGACCGCGAGCGGGCCGTGCGCCGGGTCAGGGCCACGGGGGCCGGCGTCGTGGTGTGCAAGCTGGGCGGCAGGGGCATGCACGTCTACTGGGAGGGGCATGACCACCTGCACAGGGCCCACCCGGTCAAGGTCGCGGGCGACGCGGTCGGGGCCGGCGACGTGGCCGCCGCGGGCTTCATCGCGGGATCGCTGGAGGGCCTGCGGCCGGACCAGTGCGCGGCCGTCGCGCACGGCTGCGCGGTGGAGAGCCTCGCGGGCCACGGTCGCACGTCCTACCCCGACAGGAGGGTCCTGTGGCGGTTGGTGGAGGCGCAGCTCTCCGCCCAGGGCGGCGAGTGAATGGGGTCGCGCGACGGCACGGGGGCACACGAGGTCGGCGTCGGGATGTCGAGGTCCCGGGGGGCGGGACGCTGCTGAGGCTGGGGTGGTTCTCGAGCGGCAGGGACGAGGCGGCGCGCAACCTGCTCAGGTACGTCCACGGGCAGGTCGCGACGGGGGCCATCGACGCGGAGCTCGTGTTCGTGTTCTGCGACCGCGACCGCGGCGAGGCGCCCGGGACCAGGCTCGGCCGCGAGCGCGGGCGGTTCTTCGACCTGGTCGACTCCCTCGGCATCCCCGCAGTGACGTTCTCGCACAGGAAGTTCATGCCGGAGCTCCGAAAGCGCGCGCTCGCGGAGACGACCGACCGCTCGCTCCCCTCGCCCAGCCTGCTGCACTGGCGCGACGCCTACGGCGAGCGCGTGATGGAGGCCGTGGAGGCGGGCGGGCTGCGCGCGGACCTGAGCGTGCTCGCGGGGTACATGCTCGTCTGGTCCCAGGCGGAGTGCGAGGCCTTCAACGGCATCGACCTCCACCCCGCGCTCCCGTGGGGGCCGACGGGCACGTGGCAGGAGGTCATCTGGCGCCTAATCGACGACCGCGCGTCCGAGCAGGGCGCGATGATGCACCTCGTCTCGCCGGAGCTGGACCGCGGCTCGCCCGTGGCCTACTGCCGGTTCCCCATCCGCGGGGGGACGTGGGACGGGCTCTGGGAGACGGTGGGCGACCGCCCCTCCGGGCAGGTCAGGGCCGCGGAGGGCGCGGCCAATCCGCTCTTCAAGGCGGTGCGCGCCGAGGGCGAGCGGCGGGAGCTCCCGCTCATCGCCATGACCATCAAGGAGTTCGCGGACGGGCGGCTCTCCATCCGGCACGGCGCGCCCTACCGCGGCGACACGCGCGTCGAGCGGGGCGCGGACCTCACCGAGCCAATCGGGCGCGCCCTCGCCGGGGGTGGTGGGGCCTGAGGGGGCGCCCCAAGCGGCTCTACGCCACCGACCTCGAGGGGCCGGTGACCAAGAACGACAACGCGCTCGAGCTGGCCGCGGCCGCCGTCCCCCGGGGCGCCGAGCTATTCCGACGCGTGAGCCTCTACGACGAGTACCTGGCCGAGGTCGTGAGGAGGCCCGGCCACCGCGCGGGGGACACGATGCGCCTCATGCTCCCCTTCCTCCTGGCCCACGGCATGGACGATGGGCGCATGCGCGCGCTCTCGGCCGAGGGCATCCTGGTCGTGCCCCGCGCCGACGCCGCGCTGCGCGAGCTCTCCCGTGCCCTCCCCGTGTACATCGTCTCGACGTCCTACTGCCCCTACGTGCACGCGGTCTGCGCCGCCCTGGGCTTCCCCCCCGAGCGCGCGCTCTGCACGCGCGTCGACCTCTCCGCCCACCGCATGTCGGTCGACGAGGTCGAGCAGGTGCGCGCGATGGCGGCGACCGTCCTGCGCCGCGACCCCATCGCCATCCCCGAGGGCGCGCGCGGCCCCTCGGACATGGCCGAGCGCGACCGGGCGACGGTCAAGGAGCTCGACTACCTGTTCTGGGAGAGGATGCCGCGCCTCCGCGTCGGCCGCGTGCTGGAGGAGGTCCGGTGCGTGGGCGGGCCCGAGAAGGCCCTGAGCGTGCGCGCCGCGTGCGAGCGCGAGAGCGCCACGATGTGCGAGGTGATGTACGTCGGCGACAGCATCACCGACGTCGACGCGTTCCGCATCGTGCACCGCGAGGGCGGGCTCACCGTGTCCTTCAACGGCAACCGGTGGGCGGTCAAGGAGGCCGACGTGGCGATCGTCGCGGACAGCGCGGACGCCGTCCTGGACATCGCGCGCGAGTTCCTGGGGGGCGGGCGCGACGCCGTCAAGTCGCTGGGGTGGCCGCTCGGGGGCGACGGGTGGGTCGCCCACTGGGTGCACGCCTCGGACCGTGATGGGCTGGTGCGCGAGAGCGAGGCCAAGCGCAAGCAGGTGCGCGGGGAGGCCATCGGCACCCTGGGCTGATCACACGGGCAGCACCCTGATGGTGGCCGTGGCGAGGTCCGCCGCGCCCATCTGGTCGACGACGGTGAGCACGACATCGTAGGAGCCAGGCAAGCGGTACGCGTGCAGCACCAGGGGGCCCTCGGCGGAGTAGCCGTCCCCGAAGTCCCAGCTCCACCCGACGACGAGCCCGTCGGGGTCCGTGGAGGCGGAGCCGTCGAACTCGGCCTCGGCGGCCCTCCGGACCACGGACTGGGAGGCGATGGAGGCCACGGGCGGCTGGTTGACCCTGTCGGGGCTGTAGGTCAGGGGCACTGTGTGCTCGAAGGGGTAGGTGATGCCGACTATCCAGACGCGCAGCCTGGCCTTGCCCGCGAGCACCAGCACGGGGTCGGGCAGGGGCATCGGCAGGTCGGTGATGCGGACGTCGAGGTCGACGGTGAAGTTCGTGTGCGCGGGCACGATGACCTCGTCGTAGGAGTAGAAGTCCCCGATGACCTCCCCGGCGCTCAGGATGTCCCCCTCGATGGAGAGGAGGTGGGCCGAGACGCCGTTGGGGTTGTCGACGTACATCTGCACGTGCATGTACAGCGTGCGCGAGGGGATGCTGATGTACCTGATGGTGGCGGAGGCTATCTGGAAGTCGGGTTCCTTGACCATCACGGTCGACGCAACCGTGACCGTGAGCACGACGACGACGACGAGCAGCGAGGCGAGGACCACGCGCCTGTGCCTCCGTCGCGCGCCGTCGTCGTCGAGGCCGTGGCCATGCACGCGCATGACTTATGCGGCCAGGATATATCTAACCTTCCGCTGCCATCAGCGGACGGCCCCATCGTCCTGGCCGCCGCCGCCGCCCTCCCCGTGGCCGCCGACGGCCCCGGCACCGGACGCGCCCCCTTCCCCCTGGGCGGCGTCCCCCGCCTCGGCCCACGCCGAGCGGCGGCGGTCCCACCACTGGACGAGCACGAGGGCCAGCATGAGCATGGCGATGGCGGTCATGAGCGCGAGCACGCCCGCGCCGCCCCACCGGTCGATGACGGCGCCGGAGATTATCGGGCCCACGGTCATCGCGAGCGAGATGACGAAGCTGTAGAGGCCCATGGTCATGCCGCGCTTCTTCTTGTGCGACACGTCGGCGAGCGACGCCAGCGCCGACGGGCCGAACGCCCCCGCCATGAAGGCGAAGAGGCCCCCGACGCCCAGGAAGGGCCACATGCGCGGGTCGGTGAGCGGCCATCCCCCCTCCGGGGCGACGACCGTGTAGGCCCCCACGGTCAGCATGACCCCGACCATGCCCGCGGTCCCCACGAGCATGATGGGCATGCGCCCGTACTTGTCCGACATGCGGCCGAAGAACACGAAAGTGACGAGCAGGAACGCGCCGCCGCCGCACAGCAGCAGCGCGAGCTGGTAGCCGGAGAGGTTGGCCTCCTCGAACCCGGCCTTGGAGGCGAACGTGAACACCGACGAGATGAGGACGTACACCAGCATCCAGGGCAGGATGAGCAGCACGACCGAGCGCTGCTTGAGCACCGAGACCAGGTGCGACCATCCCAGCTGGTCTGTCAGGTGCTCGCGCCTCTCGGGCTCGGTGACGTTCAGCACCGCGTAGACCGCGCCGAAGGCGCCCAGGCCCGCGCCGAGCAGGAACGCGTATTGGAGGTCGTCGGCCCACACCTCGGAGAGCACGCCGCCGATGGCGAACCCCGCGAACCACCCGAACACCTGGATGAACTCGAACACGCCCATCTCGCGGCCGCGGTTGCTGTGGTCCGCGTAGTCGGTGATGAGCGCGAGCGAGGACACGAGGACCGCCGCCGCCGAGATGCCGTGCAACCCGTTCACGAACGCGACCCACAGCGGGTCGTTGGACACCGAGAAGAGCGCGAGCGCCACCGCCGAGAGCACGGCGCCCCCGACGAGCATCCGCTTGCGCCCCGCCTTGTCGATGTACGCGCCAAGGCCCAGCACCGTGCTGAGCTCGAGCAGGGGCGAGAGCGACAGCACCAGGGCGAAGAAGAGGTAGCTGTCCTGGATGCCGGTTCCCTTGAGGTAGAGGGGGAAGACGATGAAGGAGATTGCGAAGCTCGCCCTGACGACGAATGTCGAGAGGTAGAGGGAGGAGAGCAGCCGGAGGTACCAGCCCGGGGCCTTCATCGCCCCCCCGGATTGTCCCGGGGGCTAATATTCTTCCCCTTCGGGGTCAGGCGTCCCGGGGGGGCTTCCGGTCGGCGCGGACCTCCTCGTAGAGCCGCTCGAGGCGGTCCGTGTGGTGGCGCCAGTCGTAGCGGTTGACCATGTCCTCCCTCGCGCGCGCCCCCATGCGCTCGCGCGCCGCGTCGTCCGCGAGCGCGCGCCCGAGGCACTCCGCGCCGCGCGCGACGTCGTGCGGCGGGAACAGGTAGCCGTTCACGCCCTGCTCCACGACCTCGGGCGCCCATCCAGCCTCGGAGGCGACGCACGCGGTGCCCGAGGCCATCGCCTCCCCGAGCACGAGGCCCTGCCCCTCCCAGAAGGACGGGTAGAGCACCGCGTCCGCCGTGGCGTAGAGCGCCAGCAGCCTCCTGAAGGGCTGCTTGCCGATGAACAGCGCACGGTCCGAGAGGCCCAGCGCGCCCGCGCGGCGGCGGAGGGCCGCCTCCTGGGGCCCGCCCCCTGCGACGACGAGCTGCGCCTCGGGGAACTGCGAGCTGGCCCTGTGGAAGATCTCCAGCGCGTCGAACGCCCCCTTGCGCGCCGCGAGCCTCCCCACGAACAGCACGACGGGCCGCATGGGGTCGGCCCCGGACGACCTCACCACCTCGGGGTCGGCGTTCTCGGGCCGGAACGTGGCCGTGTCGATGCCCGCGGAGAGCCGCACGAGCCTGCCGTAGAGGTTCTCGACCCCCCGCGCCCTCACGGCCCCCATCTCGGAGTCGCTCTCGATGAGCGCGGCGTTCGAGTACCGCAGCGCGTAGTCCTCGTAGACGTCGAACATGGGGGAGAGGTACATCACCGCGAGGTCGTTGACGCTCTCGACGGAGGGCGTCAGGTCCCTCCAGGTGATGGTGGACCTCTCGCCGCGCCACGTGCCGTGCATGGTGGTGACGATGGGGGACGGGATGTCCCAGTAGTGGGCGCGCTGCAGGAGCGACATGTTGCAGTGCGAGTGCACCACGTCGAACTGGCGACCGAGGCGCAGGAGGCATCGCACCGCGTTGCGCGCGAACGAGGTCGTGAAGGACATCGGCAGCTTGAGCATCCGCACCTCGTGCATCCTGACGTTGGGCGGGAGCTCCGGGAACCGCATGCCTGGGGCACGCTGCCTCGTGATGACGTCGATGTCGTGGCCCCGGGCGGCGAGCGAGAGCACCTGCCCGAAGGCGACGCTCCCCACGCCCCCCCACCGGGGCGGGAACTCAGAGGTGATGACGGCGATTCGCAACCAGGGCCTCCTGGTCGGGCGGGGATGGGAGTGCGGGTAGTTAAACAAAGACCCGGCCGGGCGGCGCGGTCAGGGCCCGTCCCCGACGCGCAGGCGGAGGATGGGCTTCGTGGGCGAGCGACGCGCGACCTCCACGAACCCGGCCTCCAGGAAGGCGCTGGCCACGCCCATCCAGATGAACACGTCGGGCTGCTCCGTCTCGACGTACTTGCCGTACGCCTCCACGATGCGCGCCCCCCGCGAGGCCGCGTACTCGGCGGCGGAGCGCACGAGGAACGCCGACACGCCCCTCCTGCGGCAGGGCCTCGCGACGAACAGGCACGCGATGGACCAGACGGGCTCGTCGTCGACCCTGGCCAGGACGCGTGACCGGTCCATCCTCGGGAAGGCCTCCCTGGGCCCCACCGCGCACCAGCCCACCGGGCGGCCCCGGTGGTAGGCGATGATGCCCGGCACCCCGCCGGAGGCCACGAGCTTGCGCAGCGCCCGCCGGTTCCCCGCGCCCTTCCCCCTGTTCCAGTCCTTGGCGGGGAGCCGCCACCACATGCACCAGCAGCCGCCGCACGCGCCCTGCCTCCCGAAGAGCTCCACCAGGTCGTCCCAGCGGTCCTTCGTGACGGGGCGGTAGCTCAGGCGCAGCGCGCCGGCGGACGCCTTGGCCCTCCTGCGGGGTCCGACCTTCGGGGGCATGGGCGCAACCGCGACGGCATTGCCCCGGGCCGGTGATAAGGCCTGCGGTGCCCCGCGGTCATCCGGGGTCTCCCTGTCATCTTGGTATGATTACAACTTTGGACAACTTACGGAAAAGCTTTTGTACGCGCGGCACGATTCCCGGCGGTGCCCGTCACCGGGGGATGTCCGCATGGCCCGTAGAGAGCGAGGTGGGAGCGCCCCGCGGGCGACGAAGGCGTCGCCCTCCGCGATGGAGCGTTACGCCTCCCTCCTCCGGGCCAGGGGGCTGCGCGCGACTTCGCAGCGCCTGGAGATATACTCGTTCCTCGCCGGCCGCGAGGACCACCTGGACGTGGACACCATCTACACCGCGCTGCGGGCGCGGTCGCCGACGCTCTCGCGCACGACGGTGTACAACACGGTCGAGCAGCTCCACCTGCACGGACTCGTCCAGGCCATAACCATCTCGGGCACCGAGCGCCGCTACGAGGTCGAGAAGGGCTGCCACCACCACCTGCTGTGCCGCGAATGCGGCCGCATCTACGACATCATGATCGAGTGCCCCTTCCTGGGCGAGATGCTGCTGGGGGAGCACAGGGTCGAGGAGGTCCACGGCTACTTCCTTGGCGTCTGCAAGTCATGCCTCTCCAAGAGGGGCCAGGACAATCATTGAAGGAGGACCAACACATGGACAAGTACGAGTGCCAGGTCTGCGGCTACATCTACGACCCCGCCGTAGGCGACCCCGACTCGGGCGCAGCCCCGGGAACGCCCTTCGAGAAGCTCCCCGCCGACTGGGTCTGCCCCGTCTGCGGCGCGGGCAAGGACGAGTTCGAGAAGGTCTGAGCGTGCTCCCTCAGGGGGCATTCACATGAACAGAGTGGAGATCAAGCCCGGCGTCTTCTGGGTGGGAGGCATAGACTGGGACATCCGCGAGTTCCACGGCTACGTGACCCAGAGGGGAACGACCTACAACGCCTATCTCATCGTGGACGAGAGGGTCGTGCTCGTCGACACCGTCAAGCACCACCTCTTCGACGAGATGCTCGCGCGCATAAGAGCGGTCGTGGACCCCGCGAAGATAGACTACATCGTGTCCAACCACGTCGAGATGGACCACTCGGGCTCGCTGCCGATGATGAAGGAGGTCGCGCCCGGCGCCAAGGTCATCACGTCCGTCAAGGGCGAGAAGGGCCTCCAGAGGCACTTCAAGCGCGACCTCGGCTGCCAGGTCGTGCAGTCGGGCGACAAGCTGGGCATCGGCAAGCGGACGCTGGTCTTCGTGCACGTGCCCATGGTGCACTGGCCGGATTCAATGGTCACCTACATCCCCGAGCAAAGGCTGCTGATGCCCAACGACGCGTTCGGGCAGCACATCGCCTCCCACGAGCGGTTCGACGACGAGGTCGGGTGGTCGCTGCTCAGGGAGGAGGCGGCCAAGTACTACGCGAACATCGTCATGCCCTACGGGGAGCAGGTCAAGAAGGCCCTCGCAGCCGTGGGGGGGCTCGACATCGACATGATCGCCCCCAGCCACGGCATCATCTGGCGCAAGCACATCCCGGACATCGTCGCGCAGTACACCAAGTGGTCCGACCACCAGACCGAGCCCCGTGCCATGGTGGTCTACGACACCATGTGGCACTCGACGGAGAGGATGGCGCTCAGGCTCTACGAGGGGCTGGTGGACGCGGGCGTGCCAGCGACCCTGTGGAACCTCAAGACCAACCACATCTCGGACGTCATGACGGAGCTTCTCCACGCCAAGGCGGTGCTCATCGGCTCGCCCACGCTCAACGGGCAGGTGCTGCCCACCGTGGCCGCGTTCCTCGCCTACATCCGGGGCCTCAAGCCCCGCAGGCGCGTGGGGTTCGCCTTCGGCTCCTACGGTTGGGCGGGCAAGTCGCGCGAGGACATCGAGCTCGTCATGAGGGAGCTCGGGTGGGAGATGCCCGTCCCGGGCATCAGCATCAACTACGTGCCCGACGGATCCGAGCTCGACGCCGTCAGGGAGGCGGGCCGCAAGCTCGGCGAGCACATCAGGGAGTGAGGCGCGTTCGGTGCAAAGCTCATAAGAGGCAGGGAGGTTGAGAAGACCATGTCGTGCGGATGCAAGAGCGTGGCCAAGCCGAGGCCTTACAGGTACAAGTGCCAGTGCGACGACGACTGCACGTGCCCGGTCATCGAGTTCGACAAGGAGCCCCAGGCCGTGCCGTACTGCTGCGGCGGGCCCATGAAGAGGGTGAAGTGAGCCCCGGGAGGGCTCGGACGTTCCGACATGGGGAGGTGGATGGATGAACGACTGGAAATGCTCGAAGTGCGGCTACACCTTCAAGGCGGTATCCCCGCCGAAGAAGTGCCCGTCATGCAGCGAGAAGTGCCAGTTCATGAACGTGAGCTGCTACATACCCGAGTGCGCGGCGGAGGGCGTCGACAAGCGCCTCTAGGCCCCCGCTCGGTCACTGTCCAGGGCGGCGCCGCGGGCCCTTCGGCCCCCTGCGCGCCCGAGCAGCGGCGCGCGCCGGTGGCGCGAGGCCGCATGACATAGGCCCCGGTGGTATCGATGAAGAGCATCAAAGGAACACAGACGGAGAGGAACCTGCTCACCGCCTTCGCGGGCGAGTCGCAGGCCAGGAACCGCTACAGCTACGCGGCGTCGCAGGCGAGGAAGGAGGACTACTTGGAGATCGCGGCCATCTTCGAGGAGACCGCGAGGAACGAGATGGAGCACGCCAAGCGCTTCTTCAAGTTCCTCGAGGGCGGCGAGGTAAAGGTCGAGGCGGCCTTCCCCGCCGGCACAATCGGCACGACCGCCGAGAACCTCAAGGCGGCCGCGGACGGGGAGCACTACGAGAACGTGACCATGTACCCCGGCTTCGCGGACGTCGCTGAGAAGGAGGGCCTCACGGAGGTCGCCACGGCGTTCAGGATGGTCGCCAGGGCCGAGAAGCACCACGAGGACCGGTACCTGTTCCTGCTGAAGAACGTCAAGGAGGGCACGGTCTGGAGGCGCCCCTCGAAGGTCCTGTGGAAGTGCGACAACTGTGGATACGTCCACGAGGGCGGCGCCCCGCCCGAGAAGTGCCCGGCCTGCCAGCACGAGAAGAAGTACTTCCAGGTCCTGAAGGTCGAGTACTACCAGTGACGATCGGCCCTCCAGGGCCACGTGGCCGCGCCGCACCTACACGATAAGCGGTTAAGTATATAACCGCCAGAGGCACGTTTGGTACGCCCGCGATGGGGGTGCCCGACGCCGTATCGGCAGAGGGCGCCCGTCGGCGGTGGCGCGGGGGTCATCGCCACAGGGCGGAGCATGCGAAGGAGGACGGAAGATGGACCTCAAGGAGTACACGATGGAGGATATCATCCTCACCGCCATCAAGAGCGAGCGCGATGCCAGCGACATCTACGCGCGGCTCTCGGCGAAGGTCAAGAACTCCATCCTCAAGGACAGGCTGCGGTTCCTCGCGACAGAGGAGCAGAAGCACGAGGCGTTCGTCGAGGGGCTCTTCCACCGGCAGTTCCCGGGCAAGGCCGTCGTGATGCCCGAGAGGACGACCGTGCCCATGCCAGTGGTGGAGATCCCGGCGGAGCACGTGCCAATCAGCCACATCATCAACGATGCCATGAAGGCCGAGCGGGCCGCGGCCCAGTTCTACTCCGCGTTCGCCAAGCGATACACGCAGGACAAGGAGGTCCGCGACATGCTGAACTACTTCGCGTCCATGGAGTCGATGCACTACGAGCTCCTGGAGAAGGAGAAGGGCACCGCGGACAGGCTCGAGCAGTACGACGACATCTGGCCGATGATGCACGCGGGCCCCTAGGGGCTCGGTGTCGAGGGCGCGGCGGTCGGGACAGGAGGAGGCGAGGGGGATGGCGGGCAAGCCGGGGCGCAGGGCGGAGTGCGAGCCGACCGCGAGGGCGGCGACGGCGGCGGCGGCGGCGGCGGCGACGAGCACGCTGCAGGAGGACTTCTCGGTCGTGCTCTCCGGCGAGGCCGGGCAGGGCATCCAGACGGTCGAGGAGGTCCTGACGCGCGTGCTCAAGCGCTCGGGCTACTCGGTCTACGCCACCAAGGAGTACATGTCGCGCATCCGCGGGGGCGACAACTCCACCGAGATCAGGGTCGGCTCGCGCCCCGTGCGCGCGTTCGTGGACGCCATCGACCTGCTCGTGCCCCTGCAGAAGGGCGCCATCGAGCACCTGGGCGCGCGCGTCGCCCCGGGCACGGCCATCATGGGCGAGCGCTCGGTCCTGGGCGACGTCCCTGGGCTCATCGACGTGCCCCTCAGCGAGATGGCCAAGTCCCTCGGGGGCGAGGTCTACTCCAACATCATCGCCGCGGGCGTCATCTGCGGCATCCTCAAGGCCGACGAGGACGTGCTCGGGGCCTACTTGACCGAGCGGTTTAAGAGGAAGGGCGACGACGTCGTCGCCAAGAACCTGGAGGCCGCGCGCAAGGGCTACGCCATCGGCTCCGACCTCGTCGCCGAGGGGCGCGTCAAGGTGGCCATCTGCCCCGACGACGGCGTCAGGGACGACGCGCTCATGAACGGCGCGGAGGCGGTGGCGCTGGGCGCGCTCGCGGGCGGGTGCAACTTCATCTCGTCCTATCCCATGTCGCCCTCGACCGGCGTGCTCACGTTCCTCGCCCAGCACGCCAAGGAGTTCGACGTCGTCGTCGAGCAGGCCGAGGACGAGATAGCGGCCATCAACATGGGCCTGGGCGCCTGGTACGCGGGCGCGCGCGCCCTCGTCGGCACCTCGGGCGGCGGCTTCGCGCTCATGGTCGAGGGCGTGAGCCTCGCGGGCATGCTCGAGACGCCCATCGTCATCCACCTCTCGCAGCGCCCCGGCCCCGCGACCGGGCTGCCGACGCGCACCGAGCAGGGCGACCTGGAGCTCGCGCTCTACGCGGGCCACGGCCCGTTCCCCCGGCTCATCCTCGCGCCCGGCACCATCGAGGACGCCTTCAGGCTCACCCAGCGCGCGTTCGACCAGGCAGACAAGCACCAGGTGCCCGCGTTCGTGCTCACGGACCAGTACCTGATGGACTCCTACTACAACTTCCCCGGCCTCGGCCTCCAGGGGCTCGAGGTCAAGGACCACATCGTGAGGACCGCGAAGGGCTACCAGAGGTACGCCATCACCCCTTCGGGCGTCTCGCCCCGCGGCATCCCTGGCAACGGCGAGGGCCTGGTCATGGTGGACTCGGACGAGCACGACGAGGACGGGCACATCACGGAGGACCTGGCCCTTCGCACGCGCATGGTCGACAAGCGCATGCGCAAGGCCGGGGGCATCCTCGCGGACTGCCTGCCGCCCGAGCTCATCGGGCCTCGCGACTACGAGACGCTGCTCATCTCGTGGGGCTCTACCTACCACTCGGTCAGGGAGGCGCTCGACCGCCTCGGGGACCCCAAGGTCGCGGCGCTGCACTTCACGCAGGTGTGGCCCGTCCACCCGGACACGGCCAATCGCATCAAGCGCGCCAAGCGCACCATCGCCATCGAGGGCAACGCCACCGGGCAGTTCGCGCGCCTCCTCAAGCTCGAGCTCGGGCACGGGGTCGACCACCGCATCCTCAAGTACAGCGGGCTCAGCTTCTCCGTGGAGGACGTGGCGAGCGGCGTGCGCGCCATCCTCGACGGCAAGGGGGCGAGCTGATGCCGATGGACAGGAAGGACTACGACCTGGGCGACATCGACATCGCATGGTGCCCGGGCTGCGGCGACTACGCCATCCTCAGGTCGGTCAAGGAGGCCCTCTCCGCGCTCGACATCTCCCCCGAGCGCCTCGTCTACGTGTCCGGCATCGGCCAGGCCGCCAAGCTGCCCCACTACCTCAGGTGCAACTTCTTCAACGGCCTCCACGGCCGCGCGCTCCCGCCCGCGACCGCCATCAAGGCCTCCAACCCCGACATGGTCGTCATCGCCGAGTCGGGCGACGGCGACATGTACGGCGAGGGCGGCAACCACCTCATGCACACCATCCGGCGCAACCCGGACATCACCAACATCGTGCACGACAACATGGTCTACGGCCTCACCAAGGGCCAGGCCTCGCCCACCAGCATGATGGGCTTCCGCACGCCCGTGCAGGTGGAGGGCGCGTTCTCGGAGCCCTTCAACCCGCTCGCCGTCGCCATCGCCCTCGACGCGTCGTTCGTCGCGAGGGCCTATGCGGGCGACCACAAGCCCACCGTGGACATCCTCAAGCGCGCCATCTCCCACAGGGGCTACGCGCTAGTGGACGTGCTGCAGCCGTGCGTGACCTACAACAAGGTCAACACGTACCAGTGGTTCAAGGAGAACGTCTACTACCTGGACGAGGCGCACGACCCCAAGGACCGCGTCGCGGCGTTCAGGCGCGCGACCGAGCGGGGCAAGCTCCCGCT
The DNA here is from genome assembly GCA_964353355.1 of uncultured Thermoplasmata archaeon. Classification (GTDB taxonomy): domain Archaea; phylum Thermoplasmatota; class DTKX01; order DTKX01; genus CAYGVT01. The sequence continues at coordinate 84,803 of CAYGVT010000159.1, forward strand.
CGGCGTGTTCTACACAAGCCCCCCCAAGCCGACTTTCGAGGACAACGTGGGCGCCTACAGGACGGACAGGCGCCCGCTGTGGCAGCGCAGGCCCGACAGGAGGGAGGGCCTCGCGCGGTTCATCGGCACGCTCAAGTGACCCGCCCATCACAATCGACCCGAGACACATCATAAAAGGAGAGGTGAACAAGGATGGCAGGCAATCCAGAGGGGCCCAGGCCCGGCAAGAAGGCCCCGGACTTCGTGCTCAAGGACCAGGACGGGAACGCCTTCGAGCTCGCGGACCTGAGGGGCAAGAGGGTCCTGCTCTCGTTCCACCCGCTCGCCTTCACGGGCGTGTGCACCTTGCAGATGAAGGCGCTCGAGCGGAGCATGGACCGGTTCGAGCGCGCGGGCGTGGTACCGGTGGGGATAAGCGTGGACGCCCAGCCCAGCAAGCAGGCCTGGGCGAGGATGATGGGCCTGAAGCGCCTCCGCATACTCGCGGACTTCCACCCCAAGGGCCGCGTCGCCAAGGGGCTCGGGCTCTACAAAACCGACAAGGGAATCGATGCCCGCGCCAACGTGCTGCTGGACGAGGAGGGCCGCGTCGTGTGGGCCAAGGTCTACGACATACCCGAGCTGCCGGACCTCAAGGAGGTCTTCGCGGCCATCAAGGGGAAGCGGTGAGCGGGAGGTGGTGGCGATGTCGAACGGCGGCGCACAGGTGATGGACAAGGGCCGGCAGGCCCCCGAGTTCTGCGCGAAGGACCGCGAGGGCGTCGAGCACTGCTTGAAGGAGTACAGGGGCAAGTGGGTCGTGCTGTACTTCTACCCCAAGGACAACACCCCGGGCTGCACCATCGAGGCCGTGGACTTCACGGCGCTCCGGGAGCAGTTCGAGCGCATGGGCGCGACCATCATAGGCGTGAGCCCGGATTCGGAGAGGTCCCACCAGGGCTTCACCGAGAAGCACAACCTCTCCATCCTGCTGCTCAGCGATTCCGAGCGCACCGTGCTCAAGTCATACGGCGCGTGGCAGGACAAGTACCTCTACGGCCGCAGCTTCCTGGGGGTCGTCAGGAGCACCGTGCTCATCGACCCCGAGGGCAAGATCGCCCACCACTGGCCCAACGTGAGCGCCAAGGGCCACGCGCAGGAGGTCCTCGACCTCCTGACCAAGCTCAAGGCGAAGTGACGCGGGGCCTGCCCAGGGGGGACCCTTGAGGGCGGGGGTGATGGGTCCGTGCGACCCCCGGCCCGTACCTATGCGGAGCTACCTCTATCGGAAGGCCCATTATCGTGCCCGACGACGCAGGGAGCTAATCACATGGACGTCAAGCAAGCGATCGAGACGCGAAGGGCCTACAGGAGCCTCGACCCCGTGGACATCACCGAGGGCCTCGTCAGGCAGCTCGCCGACGCCGCGCACAAGTCGGCCTCCTGCTTCAACAACCAATCGTGGAGGTACGTCTTCGTCTACGAGAAGGGCCAGCTCGACCGGGTGAAGGAGGCCCTCACGAAGGGCAACGCCTGGGCCAGGGCCAGCTCGATGATCATCGTGGTGATGAGCCGCCGCGAGTACGACTGCATGCCCCCCGACCGCGACCTTTTCCTGTTCGACACCGGCATGGCCACGGCCCACCTCATCCTGCGCGCGACCGAGCTGGGGCTGGTCGCGCACCCCATATCGGGCTACCACCACGAGAAGGTCAGGGAGGTGCTGGGCATCCCGCCCGAACCCACGATAGCGTGCCTCGTGATCGTCGGCAGGAAGTCCGACGAGGCCAGCCCCGTGCTCGAGCCGTGGCAGGTGGAGCGCGACACCGGCCCCCGCGTGCGCAAGCCCCTCGATGAGGTCATGCACCTCAACGCCTACCACCCCGAGCAGGAGAAGTGGGTGCCGCGGGAGAAGTGAGGCCCCGCGGCCAAGGGACGGCGCACCATGAGCGACAGACCCGGACATGAGCCCCTCGCGGGCCCGCGCAACCGGCTCGCGAAGGAGAAGAGCCCCTACCTGCTCCAGCACGCGGCCAACCCCGTGGACTGGTATCCCTGGGGCGAGGAGGCCTTCGAGCGCGCCCGCCGCGAGGACCGGCCGGTATTCCTCAGCATCGGCTACTCCACCTGCCACTGGTGCCACGTGATGGCGCACGAGTCCTTCGAGGACCCGCAGGTGGCCGCCATCCTCAACGGGGGGTTCGTGAGCGTCAAGGTCGACCGCGAGGAGCGGCCCGACATCGACGCGGTGTACATGGCCGCAAGCCAGGCCATGACGGGCTCGGGCGGCTGGCCGCTCACGGTCATCATGACGGCCGACGGGCGCCCGTTCGTCGCGACGACCTACGTCCCGCGTACGTCGAGGTTCGGCCGCATGGGCATGCTCGAGCTCCTGCCCAAGGTGCTGGAGATGTGGCGCACCGACCGCGCCAGCCTCGTGGCCTCGGCATCCGAGCTCGCGGGCGCGCTCACGGAGGGGCCCGCCTCCGGTGAGGGCGGCGACCTCGGCAGTGAGGCGCTCGAGCTCGGGTTCATCCAGCTCTCGCAGAGGTTCGACGAGGAGCACGGCGGCTTCGCCCACGCCCCCAAGTTCCCCACGCCCCACGACCTGCTGTTCCTGCTCCGGCGCTGGAGGCGCACGGGCGACGCGTGGGCGCTGCGGATGGTCGAGCGCACGCTCGAAGGCATGCGCCGCGGGGGCATCCACGACCACGTGGGCGGGGGGTTCCACCGGTACTCGACCGACGAGGCGTGGCTGCTGCCGCACTTCGAGAAGATGCTCTACGACCAGGCCCTGCTCATGATGGCCTACACGGAGGCCTTCCAGGCCACGGGCGACCGTGCCCACGCGGACACGGCGCGCGACATCGCCGACTACCTCCTCGGCGACATGATGTCCGAGGAGGGCGCCTTCCACTCCGCGGAGGACGCGGATTCGGAGGGCGGCGAGGGCGCGTACTACGTGTGGACCACGGGCGAGCTCTCCAAGGCCCTGGGGCGCGAGGACGCGGCGCTTGCCGCGAGGGTGTTCGGCGCCAGGGCTGAGGGCAACTACGCGGAGGAGGCGACCGGCGTCCGCACGGGGGCGAACGTGCTGCACATGCCCCGTGGGGAGAACGAGCTCGCCAAGGAGCTGGGGATGACGGTCCCGCAGCTCGAGGGGAGGCTCGACCACATCAGGACGCGGCTCCATGAGGCGCGCGAGGCGCGGGCGCGGCCCGGCCGCGACGACAAGGTGCTCGCGGACTGGAACGGGCTCGCCATCGCGGCCCTCGCCAAGGCCGCGAGGGCCCTCGGGGAGCCCGTCCACGCCGAGATGGCCGCGAGGGCGGCCGAGTGCGTGCTCGGGAGGATGCGCGCGCCCGACGGCCGGCTGCTGCACCGGTTCCGCGACGGCGAGGCGGCCATCCCTGGCAACCTGGACGACCACGCGTTCATGGCCTGGGGCCTGCTGGAGCTCTACGAGGCCACCTTCGAGCCCCGGTGGCTCCGCGAATCCGCGGCGCTCGCGCGCGCGATGCTCGACCGGTTCTGGGACGCGGAGCGGGGGGGGTTCTTCCTTACCCCCGACGACGGCGAGCGGCTGCTCATGCGCCCCAAGGAGGTCTACGACGGGGCCATCCCATCGGGCAACTCGGTCGCCGCCCACGTGCTAGTGCGGCTCGGCCGCATGCTCGCGGACCCGTCGCTCGAGGAGCGTGCCGCCGGGGTCATGCGCGCGTTCTCGCGCGACATCGCCACGATGCCCGCCTCCCACGCGATGATGCTGTGCGCGCTCGACCTCGCCCTGGGCCCGACGCACGAGGTCGTCGTGATCGGCGACCCGCGGAAGGACGACACCAGGGCGATGCTCGAGGCCCTGCGCACGAGGTTCCTGCCGCACGCGGTCGTGCTGCTAAGACCGGAGGGCGAGGCGGGGAAGGGCATCGTGGAGGTCGCGCCCTACCTCGGGGACTTCCACGCCAAGGAAGGTCGCGCTACGGCGTACGTGTGCACCCACCAGTTCTGCAAGTCACCCACCAATGACGTGACCGAGATGCTCAGGCAGCTCGGGGTGGGTTGAGTCACCTGAACCCATACCATCATGGTTGCCCCCCGTTCGGATACGCCCCGTTCCTCTAGGTATTCGATTCATGAATGCTATAGTGGACGCCCATCAATAGGAGACCATGGCCTCACAATTATTCATTAAGTTTCATAAACCTCAAATTTTTTACAGAATACATTAATCGTAATATTATTGTAGTTTTTATTTCGCATGGACGCGAACGATCTGCTTGAGCTCATACGGTGCGGAGAAAATGAGCGTACGTAGTTCAAGAGGTACGTGGCCGAGGAGGTCGGCCATCATCATCTCGAAACCTACATATCCTACGGGCATGATGCTCATACCGGGTCTGGATTACCCACCCGTTATGGGGATGAACCATGCAGGAGATGACGCGCCCTTGGTTGTTGACGATTGTCCTGTTCGTCGGGACGGTCATCCTCTCCGCTGACAACACAGCGGCCACTGAGGTGCTCGATGTCTTCGCCGGCCAGGACAAGCTCGTCCGGGTCAATGTCGATACCATCTTCAATGAAGGCGCGCTCGTGAGGCCGAATCCACCGTCCCCTGACAGATCCTACCAGTTCGAGTGGGACTTCGATATCAGCAGGGACCTCAACCTGGACAGTGTCTACGACAACGACAAGGAGTCCGAAGACCTTCTGACCTCGCGCCGGTTCACCGCGCCTGGCCAGTTCGTCTGCACGCTCACCGTGACTAACGACCTGGGCGACACCGCCAAGGACACGTGCGTGGTGACAGCCGTCGTGGACGAACTCCCGACGGCGCAGATCGTGAGCGTCTCACCCAACCAGACCACGGAGGGAAAGAATGTCGTCTTCGTCGGGGAGGGGACGGACCCGGACGGCACGGTCGTGGGATACGAATGGGAATCCAACCGTGACGGCGTCCTATCGGGGGATGTAACCTTCAACACGACCTCGATCTCGGTAGGCGTCCACACCATCGAATTCAGAGCGCTCGATGACAAGGGTTTCTGGTCCGAGCCCGTGACGGTCACGGTGGAGGTGGAGAGGAGGATCAACAAGCCACCGACACTGGTCGTGCTCACGAACAGGACGAAGGCGAGCACGGACACGGTCATCGAGTTCGTGGTGAGGTACATCGACGCCGAGGGGGACATGCCGACGGTCTTCCATTTGTACTATCGAAGAGACAAGGAATATCTGTGCGAGACATTGCTGGAGTCAGACGCAGCTGACGGGGACTGCACGGATGGGAAGGATTACTATTTCAAGGCGAAGCTGAGGGAACCTGGTAATTATTCCTATTACTTCGAGTTCTTGGACCCGGACCGTGTCATACGCCGAACCAACGAACGGAGCATCGACGTAAAGGAGCTCGAGGGCTTCATCCCCGGTTGGGGGTCGTTCACGATGGTCGCGGCGATGTCGACAGCGGCCATAGCGAGCACGTCCGCCGTTGCTCGCAGGCGTCGCTCGGAATGTGAAGGCCCCGATGCATTAAACAATGAAGGACATTGAGCGACCCGACCAGTCTCCCATCGCATTCGATAATTGCTCTCCTCTCCGGAGGGCTCGCGACATTCCATATATCCCTCCGTAGAGGTCACAGGGTCCTCTTTCGCTGGGATTTTCCAAGGTCTCCAATGCGATGTGACTTATATGTTATTAAAGCATAGATAATTATCAATAATGATAATAATCTTATATCATAACACATATATAGGGGGTTATCCATGTACGTACCATGGATCGGCTGGCCGTCGTCAAGTCCCTCGAGGACCAGAGGGGCGCGGTCGTCACCGCCAGGCAGTTCGCGCTCGTCACCGGCTCCTCCCAGCAGGCGGCGCGGCTCAGGCTGCACAGGCTGGCAAGGGACGGGGTGCTGGTCCGCGTCATGAACGGCCACTACTGCCTCCCCGGTGCGGACCCGAGGGCGGTCGCCACGGGGGTGTTCTCCCCGTCCTACGTCACGCTGCTCAAGGCGTTCGAGTTCCACGGGACCACGACCCAGTCGCCCCGCGGCATCGACGTCGTCAACGCGGTGCGGTCGCGCCCGCTCCCTCTCGTCCTCGAGGAGGGGGCGTTCGACATACGGTACATCAAAGTCGCGCCCGGGCTCGTCTTCGGGTTCGAGAAGGTTTCACTGGGCGGCAAGGACGCGTTCGTGGCCGAGAGGGAGCGAGCGGTCGTCGACGGGCTCCTGTTCCCCGGCCGCGTGCCGCTCGACGAGGTCGTCGCGTGCATAAGGGACGGAATCGATGTGGACAGGGTGACCGGTTACGCGAGGCGCACGGGGAGGCAGGCCGTCATGAAGCGCCTGGGCCACCTCCTGGAGGCGAACGGCGTCGAGGTCGCGCCCAGCGCGCTCGGTCCCCTGAGCCCGACGTGGGTGGCTCTGGACCCCGCGATGCCCCTCCGGGGCACCTATGACAGCAGATGGCGCATCGTCGTCAACAGGGTGGTTGGATGAACCGTGATGAGCTCAAGTCCTACGTGGGCGTGACCGCATTCTCGATGGGCCAGGTCGAGAAGGACTACCTCCAGCACATCGTCCTCGGCTCGCTCTCGCGCAGGCTGGGCGGCGCCCTCGTGTTCAAGGGGGGGACCGCGCTCCAGAAGCTGGGCGTCGTGCGGAGGTTCAGCGAGGACCTGGACTTCACCGCGACCGAGGCCGTCTCCCTCCCCCGGCTTGAGGAGGCCTCCGTGACCGCCCTGAGGGCCTTCAACTTCCCGGTCGTGGTGGACAGGCCCGTCGACGACGAGCGGACGGTCGCCTTCCGGCTCAAGGTCCAGGGACCCCTCTACAGGGGGCCGAGGACCCTCTGCTCCATCACGGTGGAGGTGAGCAGGAGGGAGGTGGTGGTCCAGGCGCCCGAGCGCCACGAGATCGCCCCGCCCTACCGCGACGTGCTCCCATACGTCGTGCTCGCGATGCAGCTCGAGGAGGTGCTCGCTGAGAAGGTCCGGGCTCTCGCTACGTGCCATAGGGCAAGGGACCTCTACGACATCGCGGTGCTGGAGAGGAGGGGGCTCGTGCTGGACGCGGGCCTCGTCGAGGGGAAGATGGAGTACTACGGGAATCGGCTGGACCGTGCGCAGGTCCTCAGGAGGGCGAGGGCGCTCGAGGCCGGGTGGGTGGCTGAGCTCCGGGACCTGGTCGAGGTGGTTCCCCCGTTCGGGGAGGCGATCGAGGCGCTCGAACGATTGCTGCGCGATTGACGATTATGGCATCCTTGGCGCTTGAGATGACCACTCAGCCATCAAGGGCCGCTCCCATGGCCTCACCCTTCAGGATGCTCGGGGCTGGGACCTCGTCAGTTCCTCCCACCATCACCCCCTCTCACCGTCAAACGTCTGACCAACAAGCTTAAATCCATCCACTCGGTGTCTAATCCGGGTCCCAGCTTTGGCGCCATCCCTCGAAGGAGTGCGTGAGTGGCTCGCGCGCGCGAGGCTCGCCCTCAGCGCGAGGCTAGGGCGCCTGCTGCTCATGCTCACCGTCGGGGCCGTAGCGAGCTTTCTCGTCGTCGCGCCCCCGCTCGGGGCCGCCCTCGAGACCGCCCACGACTTCGACTCGGCCGCGACGGACGTCGTCATGCTCCGCTCCGGGGACGCGGGCCCCCTCGACGGCGTCGGGGCCTCCGTGCTCATGGCGCCCCTCTACCTGCGCATCCCGGAGCCCGAGCTGCTCAACTCGTCGCTGCGCGGCAACATCTACACGGTCGTCGTGCAGAGCCCTGGCCTGACGTTCACGGAGATCAGGGGCCAGGTGGGCGCCGCGTCCGGCACCCTCCAGCACCACCTGCGCGTGCTCGAGCGCGGCGGCGCGGTGCGGCGCGTGCGCGTGGGCAAGTACACCAGGTTCTATCCGGCCACGTCGCGGGCGCTCAGGCTGAGCCCCCCCGAGGAGCGCATCGCCCGCGCGCTCGCGGAGATGGGCCCCTCGACCCAGGCCGCCCTGGGCAGGGTGCTGGGCATGAGCCGACAGCTCGTGCACTACCACGTCGAGCACCTCGAGGGCCGGGGCGTCGTCGCACGCGAGTGGGGCGCGGGCGCGCCCGTCGTCAGGCTCGCGGTGCCCCTGACGCCCGCCAACGGCAGGTGAGCGTGGACAGCACCGGTGGGAACCCTCGAAGGGGCCTGCTTATAACACTACAGATGGAAATTGATCGATCTCTTCCATGTCGTATCAGAGGTCAATTAGGAGTTCGAGGATGTTATAGCACGATGACCCGTGGGTGGACCCCCCAAGTTGGTCATTCGAATGACCGGTCATATAACTACAACCGGTCATTGGGTGACAATGAGTATATAAATGGATGGTCAGTCGGATGACCAATACCTTTCCATTCTACGGGTCCGGATCGCCTTCAGCGTCGGACGCGCTCCCTCATGTCCCGGAGGACGAGGTCGACCGCCTCCGCGACGCTCCTGGCGATGTAATCCGGCATGACCCTGAACTCGCCATGGTGGGGCGCCGGCCCCCCGTTCTCCGGCACCTGGATGGTCCTCGCGCCCGCGGCCGCGCCCGCCTCGATGTCGGTGGGCGAGTCGCCTATCATGTATGACATCCGCAGGTCGATGTGGTGCTCGCGCGCGCCCCGCAGGAGCATGCCCGGGGCGGGCTTGCGGCAGTCGCACGGGCCCGAGTAGTCCGGGTGGTGGGGGCAGAAGTAGACCTCGTCGATGCGCGCGCCCTCGGCGGCGAGGAGCTCGAGCATGTGCGCGTTGCCCCCCTCGACCTTGCTGGCGGGGGCGAGCCCCCTGGCGATGACGGACTGGTTGGTCACGACGATGACCGGGATGCCCGCGTCGTTGAGCCTCCGGACGGCCTCGGCCACCCCGGGCAGCAGGCGGACGCCCTCGGGCTCGGTCAGGTGGCCAGGGTCGAAGATGAGCGTGCCGTCGCGGTCCATGAAGACGCCTGGCCGGTCGACCATCGGTTCACCCGAACATCTCTTCCTCTACGAGAGCGCACATGATGTGCCCCGCGGTGATGTGGACCTCCTGGATGCGGGGCGTGTCGTCGGACGGGGAGCTGAAGCAGATGTCGACCATGCCCGCGAGCTTGCCGCCCTTCCTGCCGGTCATGCCGATGGTCGTGCACCCCTGGGCCTTGGCGCGCTCGATGGCCCGCAGCACGTTGGGGCTGTTGCCCGACGTCGAGATGCCCACCGCGACGTCGCCCTTCCTGGCGAGGGCCTCGACCTGCCGCTCGAACACGCGGTCGTAGGAGTAGTCGTTGCCTATGGCCGTGAGCACCGAGGTGTTGACCGACAGCGCGAGCGCCGGGAGGGCCGCGCGCTCCTTCGCGAACCTGCCCACGAGCTCGGCCGCGAGGTGCTGCGCGTCGGCCGCCGAGCCGCCGTTGCCGAAGAGGAGGACCTTGCCTCCCGAGCGCAGCGCGGACACGACCGCGTCGGCCATCGCCTGGACGGTCCTGTAGTCCTGCGCCGTCAGCGCCTGCTTGGCCGCGATGGACGCCTTGAAGAGCTGCTCGACCCTCTCGACCGTCATTCCGCCTTCCCCCCGGGGACCTCCCACGTCTGCACGCCGCGCTTCTCGAACCCGAAGTCCACGAGCTGGCCGCCCGCCGCCTCCAGATGCTCGGCCACGATGTGCCGCTTGTCGAACTCGCAGAAGAGCAGCAGGTAGCCCCCGCCGCCCGCGCCCAGCAGCTTGCCGCCCAGCGCGCCGTGCTCGCGCGCGATGTCGTAGAGCGCGTCGATGCCGGGGTTCGTGATGGCGCTCGCGAGCCTCCGCTTTTGCACCCACCCCTCGTGGAGCAGGTCGCCGAACTGGTCGAGCTCGTTGCGCAGCAGGGCGTTCTTCATGCTGATGGCGAGCTCCTTGATGTAGTCGAGCGAATCCGAGACGGCCTTGTCCTTGTCCACGAAGGACTGGGTCTGCTCCTTGAGGATGTTGGCCGAGAGGCGCGTCGAGCCGGTGTAGCACAGCAAGAGCCTGTACTCGAGCTCGTTGAGCGTGTCCATCTTGATGCGCAGCGGGTTGACCACGACGCGGTCGGCGTGGAACTCGGTGAGGTTGAAGCCGCCGAACGTGGCCGCGTACTGGTCCTGGAGGCCCCCCGCGATGCCCAGGTCGACGCGCTCGATGCGGTAGGCCAGGTCGGCCAGCTCGTAGTCGGTCATCGGCACCCTCAGGTGGTGCTGGATGGCGGCCACGAGGGCCACGCACATGGTCGAGGACGAGCCCAGGCCCGAGCCTGGCGGGGCGTCGGAGTGCAAGTAGAGGTGCATCGCGCGGTCGGGGCAGAGCCGCTTGAGGGTGGCCTTCACAAGGTCCAGCTTGCCGTCGTACGCAAGCTCCCGGTCGGTCCGGTACTTGGCCACGATGTCGTAGTCGAGCGAGGTGACGCGGATCTCCTTGCCCTCCAGCGGCATGAGCGTGGCGTAGGCGTACTTGTTGATGGTGGTGTTGAGCGTGACGCCGCCCCGCTCCTGGGGGTACGGGGGCACGTCCGTGCCTCCGCCACCGAAGCTGATGCGGAGAGGGGCCTTGCTCCTCACGGTCATGTGTGGGACCCGGCGTGCGTATGCGCGCGACCGATTAAAAGGCCATCGATGCGGCCGGCGGCGAGCCAACCGTGGATAGGTATATTAACAGGAACCGGCTTTTTGGCGAGCGTCACCCATGGCAGACGAGGAGCCCTTGAACGAGAAGGAGCAGCGACTGTGGGAGTACATGAAGTCCTACGACTTCGTGGGCCACACCTGGAGCACCGCGAACGCGGCCGCCAAGCTGGGATGGACCGAGGACGAGGTCTACCAGGCGCTCTCCGACTTGATCAAGAAGATGAAGGGCAAGCTGTTCATCTACTACAAGGGCGGCGGGCTCAGGATAGCCACCGAGTGACGCCCACCGTAGCGGGGTGGGGTAGCTAGGAAATCCCGACGGGCTCATAACCCGTAGATCAGTGGTTCAAATCCACTCCCCGCTACCACTCTTTTCCCCCCCAAGCGAATGCCTGGCCCCCATTCGGACCGACATTCACTCACCCCCTGGCGAAGGGGATATTAACCCACATGCCCTTTATAAACCCGGGACCGATGAGAATACTGGTCGACACGAACGTTATCATCCACCTGGAGGATGACCACCAGCTGGAGAGTGCTTATTCAAGCTTCTCAAGGTTAGCATCCAAGAATAATACCCTTGTAGTACATCCACTTTCGAAAGATGACATCCAAAGGAATGGGAATTCGAACAGAAGAATGAAGACCCTTTCGAAAATGGGCAAATATCCTGTTCTTGAGCAACCCCCAGTGCCTGACGGGCAGTTCATGGCTGATGCAGGTTTCTCCAGCGAGGGACATGATGCCATTGATGCGTCAATGCTCTATGCGTTGTATGGACAAGCCGTCCATTTCCTGGTAACACAGGATATGGGCATCCACCGTAAGGCTCAACGAATGGGTATCGATGAGAACGTCCTGACAGTTGAGCAAGCGGTGTCGGTATTTGAACGGTTGACGAAGAGAATTGTCCCTCGACACACATTGTTAGAGAACATTCCTGTGCATAATCTGGACTTTAATGATCCGTTCTTCGATTCCTTGAGGGAGGATTATGGAGAGGAATTCAATGGGTGGTTTAAGAAAATATGTGGTGAGGGGAGGATGTGCTGGGCGTATCGTGAAAAAGGTGGACTATTAGCCCTTTGTATCTACAAGGAGGAATCAGTAAGAGATGTAGATTCCGTGCGTATTATTGCCCCAGCTCTCAAATTATGTACATTCAAGGTAGATCAATCTGTATCGGGGAAGAAACTGGCCGAGCTGATGTTGAAATTGGTTTTCAATTATGCTAATGAAAATCGTCTAGCCAGCGTCTATCTCACGATATTGCCAAAATATACGGGACCCCTGCTCTTTTTCGAGGAGAATGGTTTTCACAGGGTTGACAACAAAGGCGATGAGATCGTTCTTCTGAAAGCGATGAAACCGCCTCCGGATTTGCCTCCGGGTTACGATGTCCTGGATCGATTCTCTGTCGATTTCTATCCGCATTACTATGAAAGCCCCCAGATTCAAAAATATATAGTCCCGATACAACCTGAGTTCCATGATCGTCTATTTCCTGACTGTACCGGTACCCAACGACGATTGACCGATTATTCACAACCAAGTCCTGATGGAAATACAATTAAAAAGGCGTACATCTGCAACGCGAAGACCAAGCAGATCAGAAAGGGAGATTTGTTATTGTTCTATCGCTCTAAGGACAGGATGGAAATCACCTCGATAGGGGTTGTGGAGCGGGTGATGCGCAGTAGCGACCCTAACAAGATAGCCGCGATGGTCGGGAACCGGACTGTGTATACATACGATGAAATCAAGAATAAAGCCCGTGGAGAAGCCCTAGTGCTGATCTTTAGGCATATGAGGAACCTCAAGAAACCGGTGAGTGCATCCGATTTAAGAGGTTTCAAGGTCCGGGGACCGATTCAATCAATCCGGAAGATCGCAGAAAGTATCTATAGGAAAATCCTCGAGGAGGGGAGCGGTAGTGTTCGCGATTATTTCTCTTAAACCTAAATATGCTGAAGCGATATTCACCGGGGAAAAAAGGTGTGAGTTCCGAAAAGTACGGTTTTCACGTGAAGTCCAATACCTCATTGTATACGCGACAAATCCTATTGGAAAATTGGTCGGATGGATATCTATCGAAGAAATAACGATGGGTAGTCCCGACGAGATCTGGGAGCAAACCTCAGAGGATGCTGGCATCTCTCATGAGGAGTTCCTTGAGTACTACAATGGATCAACCCGTGCAATCTGCATTCAAATTCAGGATGCCCATCGGTTCCTACATCCGATTGATCCTAGGGCGGAACAAGTCGATTTCGTAATCCCACAGTCCTATAGATACCTCACAGAGGATGACCGAAGGATTCTACCCAAGAATCTAAAAGTACATTCTATCCGAATCCGAGCGGATTCCGACAAGAGAAGGTCCAGCACTCCTTTTATCAAACATACTCGATAGAAATGGGACATCTTCTCGGGTCCGATTTTTTCTTCAGGCAATGGCATGTAACCACTCCTTGGACCCGCCGCAACCCATCTCTCCAACCGGGAATCCTCACCCCGGGGCTCGATTGACCGGCCAATCTGTTTGGCCCATCCCGTCTAGTCGGTCTCGATCTCCGACTCCGCCTCCTGCTCCTTGAGGGTGCCCTCCCCCTTCGGCGGCGCGCTCACGGCCTTCGGGGGCGTCCTGCCCCTCCCCCTCTGGTGGGTGACCGGGCGGGAGACGATGTGCTCCTCCTCCGCCTCGGGGGCCGCGGCCCCCTCGCCGGTAGCCTCCGGCGGGCCCTTGCCGGCCGGGACCTCGTCCTCGGAGAGCTGCCGCTCGACGTCCTCGAGCTCCTTGCGCGCCTCCCCGTCCACCGTGGCGCCCTCGAGCTTGGCCTCCGGCACCTCTTCCTCGGTCGGTCTCGCCCTCCTCCTCATGATGATGAGGAGGGCGATGATGAGCACGAGCACGACGACGAGGACGAGACCGGCGGCGAGCCCGGTGCTGATGCCGCCCTCGCCGGTCAGTCCCTCCTTCTCGACCATCGCCCCTGGCATCTGCGAGAGCGTCCTGCCAGTGCTTATCGTGGTGGTGTACTCCGACGTCACGTAGCCCTTCGCCAGGACCGACACCCAAACGTCGGGGCCGATGGCCGCGACCGGCAGCCCGATGCGCGCGTTCCCGGTCGCGTCAGTGGTGTTCGAGTACACGTCCCTGCCCAGGGTAATCCTGACCGTGGCGCCCTCGATGGCCTTCCCCTTGGAATCCAGGACGGGGCCGACGGCGAGCGTGAAGGTCTGCTCGAGGCTGGGCCCGACCGTCACCCTCACGGTGTCCTGCGCCGTGATGCCCAGGACGTCGGTGACGTTGAGCGTCACGTCGTATGACCCCTCCCACGTGAACACGTAAGTCGGGGTGGGGCCGGTGAGGGTGACCGAGCCTGTCGGCCTGTGGATGACCCACTCGTAGCTGGTGATGCGGACGTTGCCCTCCGAGTCGGTGCCGTCGAACCGCGCCTCGACGCCCACGTTGGTCTGGAAGTCATCTCCCGCACGTGCGACCGTGGGCACGCGGACCAGCAGCAGGGCCGTGGGCGGGGTCCCGAGGGCCTTCGCCGCCGTGATGGTGGTCTGGTACTCGAGGACCTCGTAGCCGCTCTTCGTGAGCCTGAGCGTCACGGGCATGCCGATGAACGATTCCGAGAGCTCCAGGGGGGCGATGCCGTCAGCACCGGTGGGCCTGACGAAGTTGAGGGTCGCTATCGTCAGCCGGGCCCTCACGCCCTCCACAGGGTCCCCGAGCTCGTCGAGGACGGGGCCGATGGCGAGCGTGAAGCTGCGGTCCGTGACGGGCACGACCGTGACGGTCAGCGTGTCCTGGTCGGTGGCGCCCAGCGAGTCCAGCACCCTGAGCTCGATGACGTACTCGCCGGCCTCCGCGAAGACGAACTCGTTCGTGGCCCCGAAGAGCGTGACCCGGCCCAGCCTGTACCTGAAGGTCCAGGTGTAGTTGAGGTCCCCGTTGCCCTCCGAGGCCGAGCCGTCGAGGGCGACCTCCTCGGCGACGAACACCGTCCTGTCGTCGCCCGCCCTCGCGACGGTGGGCACGAACCCCTTGGGCAGTCCCGCCTGGCCGAACAGGGAGGCGTGCGCGACCTTCACGATGAAGCAGCCGGCGTAGGGCGTGCCATAGAGCTCCACGTCGGTGGTGTTGAGCTCGAGGCCCAGCACCCAGCCCATGTCCTCGTCCAGCCTCTCCCACATCGCGGCCGTGGCGTTGTACCAGTAGACGACGAGCGTCGACTCGTCGATGTCCTCCGCGTCGTCACCGTCCCCGTCGCCGGTGAGGTCCAGGTCCGCGGCCGTGTAGTACATCGTGAGCTCCATGCCCGACAGGACGTTCCTCTCGGGGCTCACGACGTTGTCGCTGAAGTCGACCTCGATGTACCTGCCCGTCGGGTTGTAGAGCACTTCGAGCCCGCTGCTGCGCTCCAGCCTCTGGGGCGTGTCCGCGTCGGTGTACTTGGACACCTTCACGTCGAACTCGGCCATCTCCTCGAGCTTCCCCGAGAGCTGGACGTCCGTGAGCTTGAGCAGGTCCACCTCCTCGAACCAGAAGCACGACCGCTCGTTCATGTACCGGTACTCGATGGTCGCGCCCGACACGGTCGTGCGCATGCTCTTGAGCATGCCGGCGACCCTGATGGCGTCGGTGGGCTGCGGCTGGGTGACCAGGGCGATGGTCTGCTGGGCCGTCCATATCCCGTACCTCAGCACTATGCGCAGCTCGTAGGAGCTCGTCATCCTCTCGAGCAGGTCGCCTGAGTCCGCCAGCAGCGTGCGGATGAGCGCGCCCGCCGTGCCCTCGTTCCCGGCCGGGTCGCCCACGATGACGATGTACCTCGCGTTCTTGTGGGAGGCGAGGAGCTCGGCGGGCGTGACCAGGGTCGTCGAGAGCTTGTTGCCGAGCATGGCCGCGAACACCCTGGACTGGTCGTCGTCGTCGGCGACGACGATGACGCCCTCTGGCAGCACTATCTCGTAGTCGGTGTCGAGGCCGTCCAGGACCCGGTCCCCGTCCGAGTCCCTGGACAGGGGGTTGAGGCCCAGCTCCAGCTCCCTGGCGTCCCCGAGCCCGTCCGAGTCCGTGTCGTTGCTCAGCGGGTCGAGGCGGACGTCGACCTCGAAGTTGTCCCCGAGGCCGTCGTCGTCGGAGTCCTCGCTCTTGGGGTCCGTCTGGTAGAACTGCTCGTAGCCGTCGATGAGGCCGTCCCCGTCGTTGTCCGGCAGGGTCGGGCGCGTGCCGAGGGCCATCTCGAAGCTGTCGAACACGCCGTCAGCGTCCGTGTCGGGGCCCTTGGGGTCCGAGCCCGCGAGGAGCTCCGCGGCATCGTCGAGCCCGTCCCGGTCGGTGTCGTTGCTCCTGGGGTCGATGCCGAGGGAGAACTCCTTGAGGTCGCCGAGGCCGTCGACGTCGGTGTCCGCGACGAGCGGGTCGCTCTCGAACGTCATCTCTATTCCGTCCTCGAGGCCGTCCAGGTCCGAGTCGTAGTGCGTGAGGTTGGTGCCGAGGGCGCGCTCCTCCATGTCCGTCACCCCGTCCAGGTCGGTGTCGGGGGAGCGCGGGTCGGTCTTGTTGTAGTACTCGTCCCCGTCGTCCACCCCGTCGCCGTCGGTGTCGGCCACGTTGGGGTCGCTGGTGACGTTCAGCATCTGGATGCCCGCGATGCCGTGGGTCGAGACGATGACGATGGTGCGCTCCATCCGCTCGAACACGTCCCCGACGCCGTCGCCGTCGGTGTCCGTGAACGGGTACCGCGGCTCGGCCTTGACGAACTCGACGCGCTGGCCGAACTTCTGGACGCGGTAGTTCAAGAAGTCCGACACGTAGAACTCGCCCTGGGCGTCGAAGGCGAGGTCGACGGGTTGGTTGAACTCGCCGTCAGCGTTCCCGAGCTGGCCCAGCGTCTTGATCCAGCGGCCGGTGGCGTTGAACTTCTGGACCCGGTTGTTCGCGCTGTCCACGACGAGCACGTCGCCGTTCGGGTCGACAGCGATGCTCGTGGGGGTCTTGAACTGGCCCGTGCCGGTGCCCGCGGACCCCCACTTCGCGATGAAGGTCCCGTTGTTGTGGAACATCTGGACACGGCTGTTCCCCTGGTCGACGACGTAGATGTGCCCGTCCGCGTCGAGGTCGATTCCGCAGACTCTGCCGAACTGTCCGTTGCCGGTGCCCATCGAGCCGAACTGTCTCACGAAGGCTCCCGTCTTGTCGAACACCATTACCGTGGGATAGGCGGCGTCTCCCCCCAGGTCGGTCACGTACATGTTCCCGTCCGCGTCAAGCGCGATGCCACGGGGCACTTCGAGCTGGTACGTGCCCGACTTCCCGTAGACCCCGAGCGTCACTCCCGCCGGGCTGAGCTTGAAGATGCCGTTCCAGTCGTCCTGCGCGTAGACATTGCCGAGGACGTCGGTGGCCATATCCACGATGTTGTTGCAGACCAAGGTGAGGTCGGCGAAGAGGGAGCTCGTCCCGTCCGGCTTCCACTTGACGATGTACCTGAGGTAAGTGCCGCCCTCGTCGTACGTCGACGTGAACAGGTTCCCGTCCTTGTCCACGGTGATGGCGTAGGGCTTGCCCGCCTCGGCCTTGTAGTACCTGAACTCGAACGTCGTCCTGTAGTAGTCGCGCACGTCGTCCGGCCAGCCGTTGCCGTCGGTGTCCGGGGACCTGGGGTTGAGGAGGCAGACGTACTCGAGGTAGTCGTCTAGCAGGTCGCCATCGGTGTTGTTGAGCCCGGGGTTCGAGTTGATGTACCAGTCGAACTCGGTGCCGAAGTAGTCGAAGTAGATGACCCAGCCCGCGTACTCGAAGTAGTCCTCGAGCCCGTCCCTGTCGGAGTCCTTGCTCAGGGGGTTGATGCGCAGCATGACCTCCTGCTTGTCGTTGAGGCCGTCCCCGTCGGTGTCGAACTCCGTGGGGTCGGTGCCGGTGTCCAGCTCGAGCGCGTCCCCGAGGCCGTCGGAGTCGGAGTCCCACTTCCACGGGTCCGTCTCGGTCTCGTCCGTGTTGTTGAGGCCGTCCCCGTCGTGGTCGCAGGATGTGATGCCCCTCCACTTGGCGAACTCCCCTATGGAGCCAGGCATGACGTCGAAGTAGATCGTGCTCGGGTCCGTCGTGATGACGTCCGTCTTCGACTCGCGGTTGCAGTCCCAGCCGTAGAAGATGATCCACCAGCACTCGTCGTAGTAGGCCTTGTAGTCGGCCTTGAGGCAGACGGTCATCGGGAAGTTGACCATCGGCGTGCCAGGCTCGGCCCAGCCGGTCGCGTTGTACTCCGTCCTCTTGTACAGGTAGGGGTAGGGGGCGATCTCCTCCTTGTCCTTCGTCGTGGTCTTCCCGGTCAGTGAGTGGGAATCGGTCGGCACGGTCACCTCCACGTACGGCGTGATGTAGCTGTCGTAGAGGTCGCCGAGGGTGCCATCCTCCGTCCTGTTCACCCATCCTATGATGTAGTCCGTGTACTCTATCCTGTCGCCCACGTCGAGGTTGTTGTGGTCCTTGTCCTTGATGTTGACGACCGTGTCGCTTATCTGCATGTCCGGCTGGGACCTGATATTGAAGTCCGTGATGGCGTCGATGATCGCCTCCATGAGCCTCTGGCTCCATCCCTTGCCCGTGATCCAGCCCACGATGGCGTCGCTGAGCGCGATGATGAGCGCGATGATCCATCCCACGACGGGTATCTGCCCTATCGCGAACAGCACGACCGCATAGACGATCATCATGATGGAGTAGAGCACCGCGATGCCCGTGCCGACCTGCGTCCATCCGTAGGCCTCGCCTATGGCGTAGAGGCAGTACAGCGCGAACCCGATCTCGATGACGAGGCCGATGATCTCGAGGGCCTTGCAGGCCTTGTTCACCGAGCCCAGCCATCCGGTCTTGACCGAGTTCGCGGTCTTGAAGGACGCCTGGAACAGCTTGACGGCGCTTCCCAGGCCGGTGGGCATGGCGAACGGCGCGAGCTTCACGAACCTGACGCACGCGAAGACCGACTCGATCACCTTGATGGTCGCGCCCAGCATCTGCAGCCCCGAGACCCCGCTGGACAGGATCGTCTTGACGGTCGGTCCGACCGCGTCGACCTCGGAGTACACGAAGGTCTGGTGCGTGGGGCCGATCTTCACGATGGTCTTCATGCCGGCGTTCCACGCCATCGTGAGGCCGATGAGGTTGATGAGGTCCTCCTTGTCCATGGCCCAGGAGCGCATGCCGACGATGACGTCCTCGATGGGAGTCTCCTCCTCGGCGCCCTTCTGGAACCAGTTGGACTTCATGCTCTTGGCCACGACGATGGGCACCTCGGCCAGGTCCGCTACCATGTTGTCGCCCGTGAGATGGCCGCCGCCCGACATGTTCACCATCTGGAGCGCCGAGTAGCCGTCGGTCATGATGGTGATGATGGGGAACGTGTCTCCCGCGGGCAGGGCGTCCCTGGCGGCCGGGAGGATCTCCGAGGCGAGGGATTGTATCGCAAGGTCCCTATGGTCGAACGACCTGGCCGTGTGGTTGTAGGTCACGCCCTCGTCCGTCAACCTCTGGGCCATGTCGGTGACGCTCGTGGTGGAGTTGTGCAGGAAGTTGTACGCCATCATCAGGCTGGTCGCGAGGGCGTCCTTCTGCGTCGGGGTCCAGAAGACCCCCACGTCGGTGCCGTGGCACTCCTCGAAGTAGCAGCCCGTGAGCATGAACGTGTCATCGTAGAACGCGAGCGTCGTCAGGGACGGCCGCGGGGCCATGTTCATCAAGGTGAACTTCCCGGCCCCGTCCAGGGTCGTGCCGTCGGCCACGACGGTGCCGTCGCCCTTGACGGTGAGGAAAAGCCCGTTGTGCGCCTTGAGCGCGTAGGTGCTCCCTGGGGCGCTCACGAGCGTGAAGGTCTCCTTTTCCTCCATCTCCATCGCGTTCGCCCTGACGACCCCGCCGGTGCCGACGGAGAGGTACATCCCGTTGTTCGCGAGCATGCCCGTGCGGTTGCTGCCCAGGTCTATCCACCGCAGCATCTGCGGGTCCCTGACGTCGGTCGCGTTGACCTTCACGGGCCCGCTGTCGGCCGCCGAGAGGTGGAACCCGCTCGAGTACCTCAGGGCCTTGACGACGTTGTCGGTGTTGCCGCTGACCTTCCACTTGAGCGACAGGTCGAAGCTCACGAACGTGCGGGTGGCGCACGTGGGGAAGTACATCTCGGCCTTGAAGGCCACGATGTTGCCGTAGTCCCAGACTGGGAAGACGGGCATGTACACCGTGTCGCCCTGGGCCTGCAGCCCGTACAGGGCGAGGTCATCGTCGGGCGGGAGGGTGTCGCCCGTGAGCAGGAGCAGCGGCATGATGGTGATGTCGTCGATGGAGCTGTCGAGGTCCCTCATCGTGCCCTCCTTGTCGTAGGGCCAGTCCCAGACCTGGTTGTAGAGCCTCATGTGGTCCGGGTTGCTGGGCCGCAGTTGGAAGTAGAGGTACAGCGGTGCGCCGGTGGCGTTGATGTCGAAATGGAGGCTGGCGCTGAGGGGCGTCCTGGAGTCGGGCGACATGTCCAATCCGTCGTCGACGCCGTCCCCGTCGTTGTCCCAGTCCCACGCGTTGTGCAGCCCGTCCGCGTCGAGGTCGGTGTGGCCACCGCGGACCTCGAACCAGTCCGCGAGCCCGTCCCTGTTGGAGTCGGGCTCGTTCGGGTCCATCTCGTTCTCGACCTCCTCCTGGTCCGGGACCTTGTCGAAGTCGGAGTCCTCGTTCTGGGGGTCCGTCCCGATGACGAGCTCCACCGTGTTCGGGAGCCCGTCCCTGTCGTCGTCGCGGTGGTCCACCGTCGCGGCCTTGAGGTCTGCGACGAGCTCCTTGAGCTCCCGGAACGGCGCCGGGACCTCATCGCCGAGGTCCTGGCCCTCGCCCGTCCCGGGGCCCTCCGCCCACTTGGCCACGGCCGTCTGTGCGGTCACCGTGACCATCAGGGTCACGAACAAGATCGCTATCAGCTTCCTTGCGATGTTCATCCAACCACCCGGTCTTCTATCGGCACGAAAAGGAAAGTCAATCGATGCTCATGCGCGGCGCGCCATGGCGCCCCCTCCGAGGAGGAGGGTTCCTGTGAGTGAGGGTGCATCCCCTCGCCCCCTCACCGGCCCCCGCGCGCACCCCTGTGACCTAGGCGCACCGCGACCGCCACGAGCGCGAGGCACGCCACGGCCAGCATGGCCCCCGCCTGCGGGATGCCGGACTTCATGGGCGACCTCACCTCGATCGTCTGCGCGCTGTCCTCGCCCACGCTCGGCCCGATGGCGGGCAGGCCGTAGTCGTCGGTGCCGTCGAAGTAGAACGTGTGCGTGCCCTTCGCGAGCTTCGTGGTGAACGTGTAGCTCGTGCCGTCCGTGGGGTCGAGGTCGAGCACGTCGAGCACCATCGCGTGCTCGACGCCGTCGAGGTAGAGGGCGATGGCGCCGCCCTCTCCGTCGGGCTCCTTGTACACGACCGTGAACTTGAACTCGTCCTGGGTGTCCCCCGGGTCGGGGGAGACGCGGCCCATGGACAGCATGGGCGGCCTGTTCTTCGTGAGGACCTCGACGCGCAGCACGTCCGAGGCGGTGTTGAGCGCAAGGTCGGTGACGGTGAGCGTCACGTCGAAGTTGCCCGGGTCGAGGAACACGAATTGGGCCATCTCGCCGCTGAACTTGACGGTGCCGTTCGGGATGCCGACGGCCCACTCGTGGCTGAGGATGCCCCGGTTGTCGCGCGACAGCGAGCCATCGAGGACGACGGCCACCTCCTCCTTCACGGTGATGTCCTTGCCGGCGGCGGCGACCGGGGGGGCGGTGTCGAGCACGACGGTGTGCCCCTCGGTCATCGGGCCGAAGTTGAACACGACATCGATGGCCCTCGCGGCGATCACGTTCTCGCCCTCGTAGAGCTCTATGTCGACCGAGAAGGCGCCGTCGGCGCCCGCGAAGGGCCTCGCCACGACGTCGACGTCGTTGAGCACGTCCAAGCGCGAGCCCGGCTCGGCGCTCCCCGCGACGGTGAGCACGGGGCTGTTCGTGAAGTTGGGGAGCGTGGATAGCACGGGCGCGGCGGGCGCGACGGTGTCGAGCGCGACGACCACGGAGGGGCACATCCGGCCGGTGTTGGAGGCGGCGTCGCGCGCGCAGGCCGTGATGGTGTTCTCGCCCTCGTGCAGCGCGAGCTCCTCGAGGAACCTCCCGTCCTCGTCGACGAGGGTCGTCCCCGCCTCGGCGCCATCGAGGTAGAGCAGCACCGTCGCCCCGACCTCGGCGTTGCCCGCGACCAGTATGACGGGGGTGTTGGTCATCTCGGCCATCGGGTCCAGGGCGGGCGCATCGGGCTTGATGGTGTCCAGCACGATGGGGACGACGTCGCACGGCGCGCCCAGGTTCCTCACCAGGTCCATCGCCCTCGCGGTGAGCTCGTTCAGGCCCTCCTCGAGCTCGATGTCCACGGAGAACCGCCTGGCGTCGTCGGCCTGCGTGCTGGCGACCTCATCGGCGCCGAGGAAGACCATGACGGTCGTGCGCGCCTCCGCGAGGCCGGAGACCGTGAGCTGCGGCACGTTCGTGATTGGGGGCAGGGGGTCGAGGACGGGCCTGTTGGGCGGCGTTACGTCGGGGATGTCGACCTTCAGGACCCGGGAGTCCGGGGACTCGTTGGGCACCTCGTCGATGGCGGTGACCATGAAGTAGTAGCTCGTCTCGCTCGTGAGCCCGCGGGCCAGGAGCGTGGGGTCCCTCACGCCCCGTTCGGTCGTGACGCGGTCGAAGGGCCCCGTCGGGCCCGTGCCCGTCTCGTTGACGAAGACGTAGTAGCCATCGAGGTCTGGGTCGGCGACCGGGTCCCAGAGCAGAGTGCAGCTCGAGCCCGTGACGTTGACGGCCCTGAGGTTCTTCGGTGTCGAGGGCCGGACGTCGTCCACGTGGACGACGCTCCTGGCGGGCGTGCGGGAGCCCTCGAGGGGCACGGTGTCCCACGCCGAGACCCTGAAGTAGTAGGACCTCCCGTGCACCAGGCCCTCGGTGAGCTGGTAGGACACGTCGCCCGGTCCCAGCCTCTCGAGGAGCGCCCACTCGCCCGTCATGTTCGAGTAGATCGAGTAGGCGCTGATGTCGACCGCGGCGGGCGCATCCCAGGTCATCTCGATGGAGTCGGTGTCGGGCCGGTCGTAGATGCGGAAGTTCTGCGGCGCGCTGGGCGCCCAGATGTCGTCCAGGACGAAGACGAGCGTCCGGGACGAGCTCATGTCGATGTCCGGCCGGCTGTCGCTCCACGCGCCGTCCACCCTCGCGTAGGTGTGCACCGTGTGGAAGTGCTCGGTGGCCTCGCGCGAGTGCCTGTACTCCCTGTCCAGGAGGGTCACGGGCCCAACGAGCCCGTTCCGGTCCGAGGCGGGGGCGGCGCCGTCGAAGTAGGGCGTGGCGTACACCGGCACGCTGTCCTGCGTGACCATCGCCTCGGCCCCCAGGAAGGGGAGGACCCCTCCCTCGGCGTACACCCTGAGCCTGAGCTCGTTGGTGACCCTCAGCACGCCGCCGCCCCCCTCACTGGGGTTCACGCCCGTGGGGTCGAAGGTCGTGTTGTGCGCGGTGGCCACGACGTCCCCGGTGAGCTGGAACGCGTCCCTCCCGTTCGGGTTCCTGACGGTGCTGTGGGAGACGAGCGCGTTGTCGGACCCGTCGAAGAGGAGGCCGTAGCCTCCCCGCGTGCCTGTGTCGATGGTGCTGCGCGTGACCGTCAGGTTGTCGGAGCCCTGCGCCGTGATGCCGAAGAGGTTGTTGGTGCACCTCACGTTGTCCACCGTGACCCCGTCGGACTTGAACACGACGATGCCGTCGCCCCCGATGACGCGGCAGTCCGCGACGAGGCCCTTGGCGCAGTGGGCGAGATAGACCGCGCCCGCGTCCACGTCCCTGAGGCTTATGCTGGGCACGCTGTAGTAGTAGTATATGGGGGAGTCGAGGATCTTGTTGCTGGTGGCGATGGTGTGGTCGTAGTGGGCGTCCTGGGTGCCGATCCTGAAGGCCGGGTACGCGGTCTGCTTGAAGCTGTTGGATAGCACCTTGCCCTTCGTCGAGTTCGACAGGTGGAGCGTCACGCCGTCGAGCGTGTTGCCCTCGAAGGTGAAGTCGCGGCTGAGGTGGAACACCACCTCCCGGCCGGTCTCGAACATCTCGTTGTCCTTGACCAGGGTCCCCTTGACGACCTCCCTGACGTATATCGGGTACAGCGAGCTGTTGGAGATGACGTTGCGCTCGATGTTGTTGTTCTGGCCACGGTAGATGTAGACCCCGACAGGGTTCTTGTCCATTTTGCAGTCCTGGATGTTGTTGTAGTTGCTGTTGATGATGGCGATCGCCTCGCCCTCCTGGCCGTTCTCCGTCCGCATGCTGTAGAAGTTGCATCTCCTGACGGTGTTGCTCTCCGATATCCAGGTGACCTTGGGCGAGTAGTAGTGGTCGCGGATGGTGATGCCCCTGATGCAGTCCCTGAACGTGCAGTCCTCGATGATGGAGTTGGTCGTGCCGAAGAGGAACACGCCCTGGCGGCAGTTGGTGAACGTGCACCTCTGGATGAGCATCCCGGATATGGAGCCGGGGGTGTTCCCCGTCGGGATGGTGATGATGCCCGCCGCGTTCCACGTGAAGCCCGCGTTGTGCCAGTCATTGGGCGGGTTCAGGATGTTGCTGAACGTCACGCCGGTGATGGTCGTGCCAGCGGGGTACTCCCCCTTCAGGTCGAAGGAGGTGGACACCTCCCACGTGGCCGTAACGACGGCGCCGGGCTCGCCGATGATGGTAACGGGGATGGTCACCTGCAGGGGCTCGTCGTAGACGCCCTCCGCCAGCATGATGGTGTCGCCGGGCTGCGCGACTTCCAGCGCCTCGCCGACGGTGACGAAGCCGCCGCCGGCCCCGACGTTCAACACCGCCGGCCCGGGCGCACCCTCGGGCCCGGCAAGGTCGATGAATCCCATGGGGCCGCAAGCCATCAGGGCTCCCACGAGCACGACGGACAGGGCCCCTCGGCTGCTCAATCCACTTCGCATCCTTCCACCACCTGGACGCCTCGCGATTGGCGTTGTCCGATATTTATGTCTTTTCATCGCCAACGACCCATCAATAGCGGCATGGGACCGATGGAATCGTCGGGGTCGCGACAGGAGCGACCCGGCGATGGGCCGCACATCCGCGCGGGGCGGCCGACCGATTCCTCCGCGGCTGGCACTGGCCCACCAGGTCGCTTGTATGGCACGCGCGGTGCGCCACGGGTCCCCGCTTCCCTGGGAATGCCCGCTTCCGATGAGCAGGACGCCCGGGCACCTCCTCCGGGTGCGGGGATTCAGCCCGTCCTCGCGGGGACGCTCCTTTTCCCCGTCATCGCCTCCACCCGGACCGCGACGACGACGACCTTGTCGAGGGCCTTGGCCTCGAACTCGGCCCACCTCTCCTCGGACACGTTGGACTCCAGCTGCCGCATCATTAGGCGGAGCGCGTCGCGCTTGGCCCCCTCGTCGGCCAGCAGCTCCGCGCGGCCGCGGAACTGCACGCACCGGTAGGCGTGGTCGCAATCGCCGTCGATGTAGCCCCTGTCCTCGAGGACCTGCCCCCAGACCACGGGGTTGGCGCGCAGGAGGTCGAGCTTCTTGCCCTCGTCGGCGCAGTGGAGGAGGAAGGTGCGCGCGCCCTCGTCGAACCCGTAGTCGACAGTGACCAGGTAGGGCTCGCCGTCCTTGCACATCGCGATGGTGAGCAGTCTCTGGGAGCGGACGAGCGCGAGCATCTCTTCTTCATCGGCCATGGACTTGTCCGCGCGTCTCATGTGGTACTCGGGCACTGCACTCCCCTCCGTCGGTGCTGGGGGTGGGGCCATGCCCCGGGGGCGTTATGAAGGTGCGCACCCGCGTGCGGAGAAACCCTTAAAGAGGGCGACCCGGATACCCATGGCACTCGTCAAGGGGGACGATGCGAATGGCTGGAAAGGCGTACGCGGACTTCATCGAGCTCGTCAAGGAGTACTACGACGTGGGCTACGGACAGGGCTGGCTGCAGTGGGACCAGGAGGTCATGATGCCCGAGGGCGGCGCGGCCGAGCGCGCGAACCAGCTCGCGACGCTGGCCAAGGTTGGCCACGCCATGGTCACCTCGGACAGGATGGGCTCGCTCATCAAGGAGCTGGAGGGCGCGACCGACCTCACGCCGGAGGAGGCCGCCAACGTGCGCGAGGTCAAGTGGATGCACGAGCGCGCGGTGAAGATGCCCCCAGAGCTCGTCAAGGAGATGACCAAGCACAGCTCGCTCGCCATGCAGGCCTGGCAGAAGGCCCGCAAGGCGAACAGGTACAAGGACTTCGAGCCCTATCTTCAGAAGATGATCGACCTCAAGATCCAGCAGGCGAAGGCCATCGGCTACGAGGATGTGCCCTACGACGCGCTGCTGGACGAGTACGAGCCCGGCGCGCGCAGCCGCGAC
This sequence comes from uncultured Thermoplasmata archaeon, assembly GCA_964353355.1. GTDB lineage: Archaea > Thermoplasmatota > DTKX01 > DTKX01 > CAYGVT01. The sequence goes on from CAYGVT010000159.1 coordinate 110,887, forward strand.
ATCGTCAAGGTGTTCGACTCGCTCCAGGCCCGGCTCACGCCCATCGTCAAGGCCATCGTCGACTCGGACGTCAAGCCCGACGAGGGCATCCTCACAAAGGCGTTCCCCATCGACAAGCAGCGGGACTTCGGCAACTGGCTCGTCAGGGAGATTGGCTACGACTACAAGTACGGCCGCACCGACGTGTCGGCGCACCCGTTCACGACCGGGTCCATCCAGGACGTCCGGTTCACGACGCGCTTCCAGGAGAGGGACATCCGCCCGGCGCTCTTCGCCAACATCCACGAGGCGGGCCACGCCATCTACCAGCAGGGCATCGACCCCCGGAACTACGGCACGCCAATGGGCGACAGCATAAGCCTGGGCATCCACGAGTCCCAGTCGCGGTTCTGGGAGAACGTCATCGGCCGCAGCAAGCCCTTCTGGCGGTGCTACTACCCGGACCTCAAGAAGGCCTTCCCGCGGCAGTTCAAGAACGTGAGGCTGCCGGACTTCTACGCCGCCGTCAACCTCGTGCGGCCGTCGCTCATCCGCGTGGAGGCGGACGAGGTCACCTACAGCCTGCACATCATGCTCAGGTTCGACATCGAGCGCAAGATGATAAACGGCGAGCTGCCCGCCAAGGAGGTGCCCGAGGTCTGGGACGAGAAGATGCGGCAGTACCTCGGCGTCACGCCGCCCACGGACGCGGACGGGTGCATGCAGGACATCCACTGGTCGATGGGCGTGCAGGGCTACTTCCCGACCTACGCGCTGGGCAACATCTACGCGGCCCAGATAACCCGCAAGATGGAGAAGTCCATCAGGGGCTTCTGGGACCTTGTCGAGAAGGGCGACTTCAAGCCCATCAAGGGATGGCTGAACCGCAACATCCATGCCAAGGGCCGGCTCATGCGCGCCGAGGACCTCATCAAGGGCCTCACGGGCGAGGGCCTGAACTCGGACCACTACATCGCCTACATCAAGTCCAAGTACGGCCCCATCTACGACGTGAAGCTGTGAGGGGGGCGGGGCGCTCCCGCCCGCCCGCCCGTACAACCGGGCACCCGTACCCCGGCACCCACATCCCTGTACCGGAGGTCCGTTATTCTGGTATATAATGAAATATCCATAGGAAATGAACCTAATAATCACAAATAAAATAAAATATCGCGATGATACACCAATGCCAGCGGCCACGAGCAGATCGGAAGACAGCTCGATCGTCTCAGACCGTTCCATTCCAAGCCCTATCCTGGCAGCGTGAACGAAGTCGCCATGCTGAAGAACCTTATCGCGTAGGCCTCCAACCCCTGTATCCACGACCTCATGCCCATTCTGGACAGGGACAAGTCAGAAACCGTGCGATATTCCCTGGGGATGAAGGCGTTCACCTGGCGTATTCCAAGGGTCCTCGCTGCGATGCGCATTGGCGAAGGTCAAGTATGGACTGCTCCAAGGCAATCTGGCCGAAGGTTTCAAGGAGATGATTCTGCGGAGATTATCGATGTGCAGAGCTCGAACAGGGACGCGTGCTTGCGCGCGGGGCGCATCCGTATGAGCCTCTCGATCTCCTCCATGTCCAGGCTCGCGTCCTTCGACCTCACCGCCCTGGCTATCTGGACCATGTCCTGCCTGAACTTGCTGGCCTCGTAACCCGTTCTCCTGTCCACCGCCGCTTCCGCTTTCATCACGAAAAGGTGCTCCGGGGTCGGGACCACCACGCCCTCCCTGCGCACGCCCGTGCGCACGGCGTCCACGAGCACGTCTTCGCCTATCCAGTCCTCGCCCCCGAGGACAAGCTCCACAGGGACGTCCCTGTCCCCGATCGGGACAATGACGGTCAGCGATCGCCCGTCCGGCTCCCAGCGAAGCCGGCCTCGAGGCCCGAGCTCCCTCTCGATGAGGTCTGCCATCCGGACGAGGTCCTTGTCCTCCAGGGGGAACGGGTGGACGTCGACATCCTTGCTCGACCCACCCAGGTCGAACAGGAAGGCCATGGCGACCCTCCCGAGGACCAACACCCCCATGCCCAATGGCCAGAGGATCCCTGAGATCCTCTCGACCGCAAGCACCTGCTCCTCCGTCGAGAACAGTACCCCATCGTCAGGCATTGCGGCCTCCCTCCATCGCCTCAGAGATGCGCAATGACTCCGCGTACTTCCGCCTCATCTCGATGATGTGGGTTGGCACCTCCACGGAGAGCTCGCTCCCGACCACCGGACGCCCCATCGAGAGCCCGAACGCGTTGAGCCTGCGGGCCAGGGCGTGGCCGACCCGCCTCCCCTTGAGCAGCGACCTGGCGGCGGCCAGCTCCCTGGGGAGGCCGATCGCGCCCAGCACGAGGGCTGTCCAGTCCCACGAGAGGGCCAGCACCTCGAAGGCCTGGGCGCCGTCAGGCCACTCGAACCGCACCGCCCGTCGCGGGTCCGCCAGGGCGTCATCATCCGCCGCGATGCCGAACACGTCTGCCCTTCCAAGGGATGAGAACCTCCCCGACGGGACAGCGACTATAGGCCTGCCAGGCACGTAGTCGGCACCCTTCGACGCGGTGACGCAGGCGAAGGCGTGGGGGATTCCACCCCTCGAGAGCGCGTCATGCGTCCTCCAGAGATGCCGGTAGTACGGGCGCACAAGCACCGATGCCAGAGCGACGCGGGGGGAGACGGGCAAGTAGCGCCCCCAATCGACCCTCATGAGCAGGCCCTCGCCCTCGGCGAGGGCCAGGAAGGTCTTGGCGCTCGAGACGGAGGGGGTATGCCGCGTTGCGGTGGCCACGGTGATCGGCAGCTCCGAGCCCTCGAGGCGCAGGAAGGTCCTGAAGAGCCCCTTGGGCGGCATCGCCACATCATCGGGGGGGAGGAGGGAGACGCGCATGGTACGAGCATAAAGTTAATACTATATTAACCTTTCCAGATGTTAATCAAATATTAACTTTGACCCTCTCGTGACAGGCGGGCGTGGTGCGCCGATTCGGTCCCCGTCGGCATGCCCCTGCGCTCGCCGGCACCGCGCCGACCCCGGGGGACAACGGCACGACCGCGGGACGGGCCGGACCCCGTGCGCTCCCCACTGGCGGGTGGCATCCCGCAATGCCATGTCGTATACAATATGTGCACAATGGACAGTCCCCTAAGCCCCCGTTTTGGACCACCCGTACGCCCGCCGCCCCCTCCCCCCGCCCCCCGCTCCCCCCTGGCAGCCCGCCCGCCCGTACAACCGGGCACCCGTACCGGAGCACCCGTATCCCTGTACCACAGGGCCCGTTATCCTGGTAGATAATGGGATATCCACATGAAATGAGCCTATTAATCACAAATAAAAATAAATATCGCGATGATACGCCAATGCCAGCGGCCACGAGCAGGTCGGAAGAGAGCTCGTTCGTCCCGGACCATTCCATTCCAGGCCCTATCCTGGCATCGTGAACGAGGTCGCCATGCTGAAGAGCCCTGTCGCGGAGGCTCCCGACCCCTGTATCCATGACCTCATGCCCATTCTGGACAGGGACAAGTCTGGAACCGTGCGACATTCCGTGAGGATGAAGGCGTTTTCCTGGCGTATTTCTAGGGGCCTCGCTGCGACGTGCATTGACAATGGTCAGGCCACATCCAGATTCAATCGATATCTTTTCCCGACGAGCCAATTCGATTAGTGAATCCAGGCCAGGAAAATGGGCGAGAGATGAATGTTAATTTCTCATGAATGCGGAGGTGCATGAGAAAATGCCAAATCCCTCCAGGGATGGCAGGAAAAGGAGATATAGGGCGAGGGACAATGGATGACGAGGTATGAAGAAGGAGAGCGAGATGGCGATTGTTCCAGGCCGCGTCAGAAGGTGAGTAATCAGAATGCCTTATTATTGAATGACTTCCTTCATGGAGGCACATCGAAGGGGGTATTTGATCGACTCATCCTCTACTCATGGCAGAATTCGAGCATATTAAGAAATCCATCGTGTTATTGTTCCTTTTGATAATGGCCTTGCTTGTGTTCATCATCTACTCAGAAGGTGTCCTAGCATCTCACGAGTATGGTGTCGAGTCATGGTCCAATGATATTCGAATCACCAATTACACCACACCCAATGCCACGATGAAGGAATACTTACAGGTTCACGAGCTGACAGGAGGCACTATAGATGTACGGTATGTGGATTTCAAGGAACGCTATTATAACATTGTTGGCCTTTTTTCTGAGGTTCAGGTCGACAAAATAGGTGATACGATACGAAATCGGAACCCTGCCCCCGAGTATTTCTCGAACCACGCTCTTTATGCAAGGGGCAATTTTCCTCAATGGCCAGGAGGCGTATTTGATTACTTTGAGGTCGAAGACACGTACTATATGGCGTACTTCAATGCAAGACATCTCTGGGATTCTCTAAGTTTATGTCATTATGTTGTGGATACTGCAACCATAGAAGAAGACGTCATCACGGTCTCCGACCTTGGATATGCCACGAACGGAGGGACAATTCCCAGAACATATTTTTGGACAGTATTAACCGGCCGCCTCGACGGTCAAGCCCGGTTGCATCTGATAATTGATGTGATGACCTCCTATCCAGACGGTACAAATCAGACAGACCTGGTCTATATGAAGGTCAGTTGGAATCCATTCCGGGTCCTATCGAAGACAATATGGAGCTATCCTCGTTCCGAAATATCCTTGCATTACTGGCGATACCTTGATTTGACAATAGATGACCGGCCTGTCATCTGTTTCCAGGATTCTAATGGAAATAACATTATCAGTACGGTCACGACCATCGACATCTGGGACACGCATATCATATGCGAGGGTAACCTCAATGGGTTCATGGTCGATGAGGATGGCATTGCTCATTTGGTTTGGTTTGATTGGCCGACCTATTCGATGATGTACATTAATGTTAGCTTGGAAGAAATGAAGGTGGGCACTCCAGTAATTGTGACCAGAATAGCCAATGCTAGCGATGCTGCCTATATTGAGCAGACTTGGATGAAGATTGGAAAAACAAGAAAGGACGACCTACTCTTCACATTCAATGTCAATCCACGAACGTATGCATTATCGCCTTATGGTAGGATTGATTTTATCGTGGTGCCACAGGGCGATTTCTCACAACCCATCGACCCTCCGAACACCCTGGTGAATATCTTTTCAGCAACAGACTGCCAGCTCCTGGTCGACGACCACGACAACCTCTTCCTCTTCTGGTTCGACAGCCGCACCGGCACGCCCCAGCTCTACATGAAGTACCTCGCGCGTCCCGGCATCGGCCTGGAGATAGACCCGCTCGACTGGGCGGCCACCCGCACCATCCGCCCCAACGAGACGAAGACGATCCCCCTCCGCCTCCTCAACACGGGCACTGTCGAGCTCGACGCGGCGCTCGGCATCGAGAGCAACGCGAGCTGGGAGTGGGACCTGGACATCGACGTGTACCGCGCGCACCTAGAGGCGTACGCACAAGTACCTGTCACGCTGAGGGTCCGCTGCCCGGCGGGTGCGAGGGACGGGGAGAGCATCGACATCTGGGTGAACGCGAGCGCCGGCCGGGAACTCTCGTCGAGCTTGCACCTCATCATGTTCGTCAAGTGGAGGCGGGAGCTTGACGTGGAGTGCCGCCCGACGTTCCACCTGGTCGACCCGGGTCAGGCGGCGACGTACAGGGTCACGCTTCAGAACCTGGGCGAGCTCGACGAGGCCGTGAGGGTCGTGATGGGCGGCACCGGCCCGCCAGGGTGGACCGTGACGCCCGACGACATGACCCTGGCAATCAGGAGATGGGAGGTCAAGCCCATCGATGTCACGGTAACCTCACCCGAGGATGCGCTCGCTGACGACGCGTACATGGTCCGCATGGACTTCCAGTGGGCCGACGGCACGCAGGCGGCGGCGCGCCTGCACCTGCGCACGGTGGTGCGCCCCTCGTTCTTCGTCGTGATGGACCTGAACCGCACCCGGGTCCTGCTGCGGCCGGGCGAGGTGGCGGCGTTCAACGTGACGGTGGGGAACATGGGCAACATGCCCGGGGAGGCGTACGTGGAGGTCTCGACGCTGACGGACCCGGGGGAGTGGCTGGTGGTGCTGTCGAAGGAGACGATGGTGCTGGAGGCGTACGAGTTCGAGAGCCTGGAGCTGCTGCTGGGGGCCCCAGCGAGCGCGATGGGCGGGGAGTTCATGGTGGTGCGCGTGCGGGCCTACTGCCCGAGGCCGTTCTCCGAGGTGACGGCGGACGTGAGCGGCGAGGTGATGCACATCCTGTCGCTCGCGTGGGACCCGCCCGCGATTGCGTGGGACCTGGCCCCGATGGCATCCGGCGCGCGGCATCTCAACATCACAAGCGCTGGCAACCTGTACGAGACGGTCAGCTTCCGGGTGGACGGGCTGGAGACGGGATGGGCGTGGTGGCTCAAGCGGGACGGGCTGGAGGTCGCGACGGTGCGCGTAGGCCCGGGGGAGACGGTCGGCGTGGAGGTCTGGCTCCGGGTTCCCGCGGACGCGGCGGCGGGGCGGCACGCGCTGCGTTTCTACCTCGAGGCGGGCGGGGCGACGGTGGGCCGGGTGAGCCTGGAGGCGCGCGTGGCGCAGGTGCGGGAGCTATCCGTCAGCGTGAGCCCGGTGAGGGCCGTGACCTACGCGGGCGGCCACGTTGAGATGTCGGTGGTGGTGCGGAACCTGGGCAACGGGCCGGAGGTGATAGAGCTGAACGCCTCAGGCGATAACGTAGCCGATGTCACATTCCTCTTGGACGGGGCGAACACGAGCACCGTCTGGGTGCCGCGCGGAGGGGCGAGGACGCTGGTGGTGTGGGCCAGGGTGATGGGGAGCGCCCCCGCGGGCCAGGGCCAGCTCTGGGTGACGGCGGCGAGCACGGACGACCCGAAGACCTACATTCGCGCGAGCGCTCCCTTCGAGGTGGTGCTGCCATCGCTGAGGGTGACGCGCGTGGACGTCGACCCGCCGCGGCCCGAATCGGGGGCCATCGTGACGGTGCGGGTGGTGCTGTACAATGCGGGCCCCGTGGACGTGGTGAACGTGACCGTGACGATGCCGGGCTCGGAGGACGAGGTCGTCGCGAGCATCGCCAAGGAGGGGGAGGCGACGGCGACGTTTGTGTGGGTGGCGGAGGGGCATGGGAAGGTCCGGCTCGAGGGCGAGGTGAGGTTCGGGCCGGGGGAGCACGCGGTGGCGTGGGCGAGGGTGATCGAGGTAAGTGACGAGGGAGCCGGGGGAGAATCGTGGTGGGCCCTCGCGGTCGCGCTCGCAATGGCCGTCGCGGTGACGGTGCTGCTGGCCACCATGAGGCGCAGCCGTAAGCAAGCGGGGATTGAGCCCGCCGATGCATCGGCCGATGGGCGGGACCGGGCGGAATGATGCCGGGACGCGGACTTGGCCTGCGCACACACAATTGATATTCCAGAGGACGCAGTGAATGAATGGCACATCCTCTTTACTAGGTGATGAGATATTCTTGAGGAACTTAGATGAGGAGATGGTGAACTGAAACCATATCTATTAATATAGAGAAGGATGAGAAATTAACGCGAGTAAATCAAGACGATGTACACACGAGTGGCGGTCTTGAGGTAACAAGGAGGCTTATATGGATGAGGATGAAGGGAGGTCCACATGATGCCGAAGAGGAGCATAGGCTCCGGCTGCTCCGCAGGGCCACCTGCACCCGGCTCAAGAAGGGTCATCTGAACATCCTCATCAATCTCAGGGCCAAGCCGTACAAAAGGGACAGTACCATGCACTTGTCGAAGGCTACCGGGCTGCCCTATACAACGACAAAGAGATACCTGCAAGACCTATGCCGAATGGGCGCGGTGAGACGGCATGGAGGCCGCGCGCAGCGCCGCTATTACTTCGAGCTAACCACGACGGGCGGGCTTTTGGTTATGGAATCTCGAAATGGCAGACGTGCATGAGGTTCTTTTCGAGCAACAATCGTATGAGATAAGGTTCTCATCCTGCCCTTGGAAATGCTGGGTTGCCATTTTCTGGTGAATCAGCGACAGGTATAAGAAGGTGGCCTCATAAGAGAAACGAGCGCCTCTGAGAAAAGCAAAAGGGCGGCCAATCAAGGTCGCGATGGGCCGATCGACGAGGCGTACAAGTATAACATCACCGGAAGGAGGATTGAGGAGAATGCGATACTTGAGGACGGTTACTGTAGTCGCTGGAATCCTGTTCATGATGCTCATGACGAGCATTCCTGTGAGCGCAACAACAGATTGGAGCGAGGAATGTCTCGTGCAATGCATCACGTCGATTAATGGCCCAGATAGAAAAATTTGGTATAATGAATTTCCAACGAATTATCCACCTACTGCCGAAATGGGATGGTGGACATGGTGGTCTCCAGATGACATCGGAATGACAATAAAAATAATAATGGGCAATGAACATGTTGTAATTGATGAGTTCCGCTTCTGGTACAATATTACATTTATTATTGGCATGTGGATGGGACCAGACGAATCTGAGATGAGTATTGTCGTAAATGACCTTCCATATTCCGATGAGGTATATCAACATGATCAAGAATATACAATTTTTGAAGGATTTTGCGAAGCAGAGCAAGATGAGACGGTAGAGACTGATATATCGCTGGTTATTTATGATATTGTCCATTATACGGCAATCACATTATATTTTGAATATTATGTAGAAGAGCATAATCCGGATTGGAAACCACATACAGCAGGAGATTCGACATTTTTATGGGCAATGCCTTACGAATGATTTCATAGGGAATGTCCCACATTATAAGATCGAGATTCATTAGGGTAACATTTGCACCTCGGATAACACTTTCTAATCTGGTGGCTTTGGGACATAATTAGTGGGGCGACACATCGAGGGCCTTCAGGTCGCTCGCTGTTGGCTTGATCTCCCTCCACATGTACTCCGCAGAGAACGCCTCGAAGATGCGTTCGAGCAGCTTCATGTCCCGCTCGAGCACTAT
>CAYGVT010000160.1:0-3523 GCA_964353355.1 uncultured Thermoplasmata archaeon
GGCGCCCGAGGTGGACCGGGAATGGCCGGCGGACGGGCCTAGCCCGGGACCGGGCTCACGACCGGATATCTTCCCGGTCCTCGTCATGACGCTGTCCGTTGCGTCCCTGGCTGTCATTCTGATGCCGGGCGCGAGCGATGGACTGCGTCGCATGGCCGTCTCCGCGCTCGCGGGCCTGTGCTGCGCCGTCCTGGTCGACGAGGCGGTCAGGCGGAGGGCGGCGAGGCCGGCGGCCGAGCGGGCCCTCGAGAGGGCGGCGTGGGGGCTCTACTTCGAGGATGAGCCCCGGGCGGTCGTCGGGGGGCTGCGGGGGGTGGAGATGCCGGGGAGGGCCGGGCTGTGCCGGGGGGGGGGGGTGCGGTGCCTGGAGCGGGCGGGGAGGTGCAGGAGGGTGGAGAGGGGGATGAGGAGGGAGGCGGCGGGGTGGATGAGGAAGGCGATGGACGAGATGTTCAAGGAGTCGAGATGAATGCAGGAAAGTCTTGGAAGGACCGTGAACGAGCAGTTGGATGGGTTCATCTACGGGGACGGGCGGGAGGCCCCGGCTCTGCCGACGCCCGCCGGGGCGCCAGGCGAGTTCCTTGTGCGCATGGGCGAGGGCTTCTCCGGCCCGCTGAACGAGCTCGCCGGCGCGATGGAGGCGTTCGGCCCGGGCGCGGCCGATTGTGTGCCTCTCGGGCGCACAAGTGCGGCGGGAGATAGCGGGACGCCGCCGTCCCCCGGCCTCATGACGTCATGTCCGGCAGGCTGCGCATGGACCGACACACATGCTCATTTGATTGGTCAATAATTCCTATTTTTGTTCAATTGAATGAGCAGATATATATACTCACGAGCCCATGTCGCATCCATGGACTTCGAGATCATCGAGGACTGGAACCCGTGGTGGACCGCCGAAGGGGTCCCCGACGAGCTCGTCGGCAGGCCCCGGCGCGCCGCCGAGGAGGCCCTCGTCCTGCTCGAGCAGCCGGAGGTCGTGAACCTTGTCGGCGTGCGCAGGTCGGGCAAATCGACGATCCTCTACCAGGTCGTCCAGGGGCTGCTCTCCCGTGGCACGCCGGCCGAGAACTTGCTCTTCGTGAACTTCGAGGACCCCGCCCTCATCGATGTCGACCTCGGGTCGGTGCTCTCGGCCTTCCGCCAGCGCAAAGCCCCGGGGGGGATGACCTACGTCATGCTCGACGAGGTGCAGCACTCGAGGGGCTGGGAGCGGTGGGTGCTGCGCGAGTACGAGCGCAAACGGCCCGTCAGGTTCGCCGTGACCGGCTCGTCGACGCACGTCATCAGGGGCGAGCTGGCGACGCTCCTCACGGGCAGGACGCGCACGATGCGCATCCATCCCCTCTCGTTCGGGGAGTACCTCGATTTCGTCAAGGCCCCCGTCGAGGGCCTCTCGGGGACGGAGCTGAGGGACATGGCCCTGCACCACCTGGAGGGGTACCTGGAATCGGGCGGCTTCCCCCGCGCGGTGCTGTCCCCCCCGGCCTCCAGGCGCGGGCTGCTGGTGGACAACTACAAGGACATCGTGTTCAGGGACGTGGTGCGCCCCTACGGCGTCGACCCGGATGCCGTCATGCGGCTGGCGGGCTTCGTCCTGGCGAACGTCGGCACACCGCACAGCTTCAGGTCGCTCGCGGACGCGGCCGACACGGCGCCCAACACGGCCAAGGCCTACGTGGAGCACCTCCAGTCGGCGATGCTGCTGCTGCCCGTGGGGCACCTGACGTACAAGACCAAGCCCAAGGAGCTGGACCGCACGCCCTCCAAGTACTACTGCGTGGACACGGGCCTGAGGAACGCGGTCTCGAGCAGGCACTCGGTCGACTCCGGCCGCCTCCTGGAGAACGCGGTGTGCGCCGAGCTCGTCCGCAGGGGGTCGACCGTGCACTACTGGGCCGGACGGCGCGAGGTCGACTTCGTCGAGGGAACGCCCCCGGGGCCCTACCGGCCCGTGAACGTCTGCTTCGGCGACGACGTCCCCGACAGGGAGTACGAGGGGCTCGAGGATATCGGGAGGACCGTCCGCAGGGGCCTCGGGGAGCCCCTGCTGTTGACGAGGACCGAGCACGGCCGCCGCGGGGGCATCCGGTCCTTGCCCGCGTGGGCGTGGCTGATGGGTCGCGAAGGGGAGTGGTGACGCCCTCGCCGTGCGGGCGCTCGACCGCCAACACCCGCCCGGGCGGGCCGGTGCGGGGACGTGGTGGCGAGGTGGGTGAGGAGGGCGAGGGGGGAGATGGGGCGGTGAACGGGGGTCATTGGACTTTTTATGGCGGGTGCGATGACGACGGAGGAACGCTGCGCGGCCGGCGCGCATGCGCGCGCCGGCCTTGCCAGGATAGGTGCAGACGTGTGTCCCACCGGGCCTGCTGGTGCCCTCTTCTGCCCCGGACGATTCCGTCATGCGTCACGGGACGGGCTTGGGCGGCTCGTTCCATCCTCTGGCCGAGGGGATGAGGTCATGGAAGGGCACGATCATGGTCGAGGGCAAAATAGCGGCGGGGGTTGGTCGATATGCCCCTCTTCAGATACGTGGGATGAACGGTCCGCCAGCAGATGTCGCAGTGATGTCACAGTAGATGTCACAGTAATGTCACAGTAGCTCGTAGTACCTCGTCGGGTCGGTCCTGCTCGTCGCCCTCTCGCGGACGAGCCCCAGCTCCGTCATCTTCGAGAGGTCGCGCTGCACGGTGCGGCGGACCAGGCCAAGGCTTCCCTGTATCTCGCTGACCGACGCCCCTCCGGCGTCCATCAGGTGGGCCAGGATACTCCTCTGCCGGTCGTTCAGCCCTGCCCTCGTGGCCCTCTCGAGCAGGACCTCCCGCTTGATGGCCTTCTCGCCCCTCTCCTTGACCTCCGCCAGCTGGCTCCTCAGCCCCTCCGTGAAGTACTCGAGCCAGCCGGTCAGGTCCCCACCGCTCACCCGAACCGACTGGATGGCGTCATAGTACGCGCGGCGGCCCTTGTCGTAGAACTCGGAGAGCGAGAAGAGGCGCTTGAAGTCGTAACCGCTCCTGTAGAGGACGAGCGTGCAAAGAACCCTGGCCGTCCTCCCGTTGCCGTCGAGGAACGGATGGATGGCCACGAACTGGTACTGGCAGACGCCAGCGGCGAGCACGGGCGAGAGCTCCTTCGGTTCGTTGAGCCATTCGACGAGCTCGGCCATGAGTGATGGCACATCGGAGGGTGGGGGCGGGACGTAGATGACCTCGCCCGTCCGCGAGTTGACCACGTAGTTCTGGACGAGCCTGTACATCCCTGGACCGAAGGCCCCTCCCCGGACGTCCTTCACGATGGTCCTGTGGAGGTCCTTGACCAGGTCCTCCGAGATTCCAGTCTGCGCGTCGAGGCGACGCGTGAGGGACTCCATCGCCTCCCTGTAGTTCAGCAGCTCCTGGCGGTCGACCTTCCTGACGCCCTTGACGGGCTTGCCCTGGAGGAGCCTCTGCGCCTCAGGGAGGGTGAGCTGGGTGCCCTCGATGTGGGTCGAATGGTGCGACTCGACGATGAGCGCACGGCTCTGCAT
>CAYGVT010000161.1:0-1599 GCA_964353355.1 uncultured Thermoplasmata archaeon
CGGCTACTGCGACGCGCCCCTCGATGAGGAGGACGAGAACGAACCGTTCTACCTCGTCTTCGACCACGAGGTGCCCCTCCGGTCCTCGAGGCTCGTGGGCAGCTCGGCGCTCCGCAACGTGATGAAGGGCCAGATGGCACCGGACGAGTTCCCGAAGGCCGTTCACGAGCTCGCGCGCCACCATGCCGGCGAGCCGTTCGACAGGAACGCCGTGACGTTCCGGTACTGGACCGAGCGCATGCCCCCGCCGGTGCCGGGCCCCAGGCTGCACCGGGGGGAGAGGGCCAAGGCGGAGTACTCGGACTGCGTCGTCTGCGGCAGGAGGTCGGTCCGGCACTCGATCTACTGCCCCCGGTGCCGGTGGTACATCTACTGGCACGGCTCCGGGCACCCTGCCTACGCGAGGGCGCTGCGGGAGGCCTATGACCCCGCGACGGACGGGTTCATCTGCCAGTACACCGGGGTGCTGCTGGACAGGGAGATGGGGATGCCGTGGTCGCTCAACTTCGACCATGTGGTGCCGCATGACGACCGGGTTTTCGCGGTGGCGGCATGGTGGGTCAACCTGGTGAAGACGGACCTGGGGGTCGAGGAGTTTTGGGCGGTCATAGGGGAGCTGGACAGGTGCTTGCGGAAGGGCGGGAAGTTCGACAGGGACATCTGTGAATTCAGGTATTGGAGGCGGAAGCCGAGGAAGCTCGCCTAGGCCGTTGCTCTTATCCTCTGCTTTCTCGTTCAATGCTGCGCGGCCGGCGCGCATCCGCGCGTCGGCCTTGCGGTGACACGCGGCGCCCCCCGCCGGGCCGATGCCGTTTTCAACCCTGGGCCCCATCCTCAAACCGTGACCGTGACCGCGGGGCTTTCGCCCAGGGGCCCGTCGCCATGAGCTGCCTCGTCTGCTCGGAGCCCGTGCCCCCCGCGAGGCGATACTGCGACCGCTGCGCCCGGTTCTTCGCCGTCAGGCACGACAACCTGAAGCGCCGCCTCGCTCTGAGGGACGTCTACGACAGGGACATCGACGCGTTCCGATGCCATTATTCCCGTGCCCCCCTCGAGGAGCATGACGCCAGGGACCCGTTCTACGTGTCCTTCGACCACCTCTTCCCAGTGCGCTCGTCCCGCCTCGTCGCCACCTGCGAGCTTTTCAACTCGATGAAGTTCGAGCTCGGCCCCGAGGAGTTCCCCCTCGCCGTCCGGGAGCTCGCGGCCCACCGTGCCGGCAGGCCCTTCGACAGGGACCTTATCAAGTTCGAGTGGTGGGGCCGCAGGATGCCGCCCCTGCCCAGGCCCGCCGTGGGGCTGGCACCGACGGGGGCTTGCGGCGTCTGCGGGGAGCCGCGCCTGGAGAGGCTCGGGTACTGCCCGCGGTGCTACGGCATCATCAGGGCGAGGCACCGGGACTTCCGTGCGCGCGCCAGGGCGCTCGGGGAGGCGTGGAGCCCCGAGCAGGGCAGGTTCCTGTGCTATTACACGGGCGCCTGGCTGGAGGAGGAGGATGTCGGGAGCCCCTGGTTCGTCACGTTCGGGCGCCGGGTGCCGGGGGACGGGGAGACGATGGTGGCGGGGGCGTGGTGGGTCAACAGGATGAAGGAGGGGCTG
>CAYGVT010000162.1:0-26422 GCA_964353355.1 uncultured Thermoplasmata archaeon
GTGGAGGTGCGCGCGTTCGACGGGCTGGACGAGAGCGCCCCCGCGCTCGCGTGGGCGGTCATCGTCAACGCGCCTCCGCAGATGAAGACCCCGCTGCCTAGCCCGGAGATACAGGAGGACACGGTCGACGACAAGTGGATCGACCTCAGCAAGGTCTTCGAGGACCCTGACGGGGACACGCTAATCTACTCGGTGAACCCGGTCCCGCAGCACATCCAAGTGGCAATCGACGCCGCGACGGGCAAGGTCACGCTCACTCCGGAGGAGGACTGGAACGGGCAGGAGGGCATCACGTTCTACGCCTCCGACGGGTCCTTCTCGACCACGCAGACGGCCCTGGTCACGGTGACCGCGGTGAACGACAGGCCGCGGTACACGGAGATGAACGGCGAGCCCATCACGGCGGACCCCGTCGTCCTGAGCGTCAACCAGGGCGAGCGGCTGGTCATCAACATCGGCGCCACGGACGTGGAGGGCGACGAGCTCGTGTTCTCCGTCAACACCACGGCCGTGACGGTGGACGAGGCGACCGGGCAGCTCACGTTCGAGCCCGGCAACGACGAGGTGGGGATGCTGCGGTTCGCGCTGTTCATGTACGACACCGCGACGCCATCGGCCAAGGTCACCCTCAACTTCACCCTCAACGTGGTCAACAAGAACGACCCGATGGACGCGCCGCGCATCGTGAACCCGAGGTCGGGCGACAAGTTCAAGGCGGGCACGACGTTCTCGCTCATCGGCGTGTGCACGGACCCGGACACGCAGTACGGGCAGACGCTCAACTTCTCGTGGTACTGGAACGGCACGAACTACATCGGGAGCGGGACGAGCTTCACGACGAACTTCACGGCCCCAGGGAGTTACAACATCACGCTCACCGTGAGCGATTGGGAGTTCTCGAGGACCGTCTTCGTGGATATCATCATCGAGCCCAAGGAGACCATTGCGCCCCCGCCGCCGCCCCCGCCGGACGACGATGGTGGCGCTGGCATCGGCACGGTCGCGATAATAGGCATCCTCGTGGCGCTCATCGTCATCGGCGCCGTGCTCTTCCTCGTCATGTCGAAGAGGCGCGAGGAGGCGAAGGAGGCCGAGGAGGAGGTGCAGGAGAAGCACGACGCCCTCAAGCACATGGCGGCCGAGGTGAAGGCCACGGCCGACCAGATGGAGCTCGAGCTCGGCAAGACCGCCGTCGTGACGAAGGCGGGCGGCGTGAAGTCCGGGGACCTGGAGGAGGTCGTCATCGAGCAGAAGGGACCCAGCGGCGAGGCGGCGATGCTCACGTCCAAGGGCCTGGAGGAGGGGATGCTCTCCATGAGGCCCAAGGAGACCGAGGCCGCATCCAAGGAGACCGAGCAGCTGTTCAAGGACATGGCCCGGACCGAGGTCACGGTGTCGGTGGAGGACCAGGACAAGATGCGCGTCGACAACCTCAAGCGCAAGTACGCCACGGCCATCGGGCGCATGCCCTACGGCATCCCCGCCCCCGACCTGAAGGGCATGGACTGGAACGACCTCGCGGCCGCGCTCGCGACCGGGGAGAAGAGGATGCTGCCGGACGGGCACGAGACGACGCAGGTCAGGGGCAAGTGGTACTACTCGGACCCCTCCGACTCGTCGACGTTCCTGAAGGAGCACGGGGCGAAGCCCAAACCCGAGCCCAATCGGGCCACTGCGGCTGGTGCGGCGGCCGCGCCCTCGGTGGACAGGGCCACGCTCCTCGCGAAGCTCGAGGAGCGGTACATCATGGGGGAGATCTCGGAGAAGGCCTACGAGACCCTCAGGAAGAAGTACGAGGACAGTGACGGCAAGAAGGGCTAGCCACAAGCTGCCTTGCAGCACGGTTCTGCCAGCAGGTTCGCCGCGCACCTCTGGTCGAGACCGGGTGAGCGGAGGAAATAGTATTTGGTGCTCCCGCCGGGATTCGAACCCGGGTCCCAGACTCGAGAGGCCTGGATGATTGGCCGGACTACACTACGGGAGCGTCGCCTCGTGGGGAAGGGAGCCCCCGTAGATTAGCTTTTCGGACCCACCACGCACGAGGGCCAGATGGACGTTATGATGTCCGGGAGGGTTCGCTCGCCAATCGCTGTCCCTGGGGGCTAGGCTGCCGACGGTGATATCCACGGCATGCCACTTCGAGAAGGGATGGGACCTCCCAGGGCGTCCGACCCCCCTATCATCCCTGATAACCACGACTGGCCATCAAAACATCAGCCTTAAATAAGGCGGATTCCCTTTGAGAGACCCGAGCGTGGTACTTTGGAGCAGGGAGACATCAAGTCCTGGTACCAGCAGGGCGAGAGGGCCTGGCAGACCGGCAACTTCCAAGAGGCCGTGGCCGCGTACGACAACGTGCTGCAGGCCCGCCCCAAGGATGAGAAGGCTTGGTACAACAAGGCGCTGGCACTGCGCCGCCTCGGCAAGGTCGAGGAGGCGGTCATGTGCTACAACAAGGCCATCGAGATCAACATGGACAACGACAAGGCCTGGGTCAACACCGGCTACGCCCTGTTCCAGCTCGGCCGGTACGACAACGCCGTCTCCTGCTACGACAAGGCGCTCGAGTACAACCCCAACAACGACAAAGCTTGGTTCAATAAGGGCCTCGCCCTCCGGCACATGGGCCAGATGGAGGACGCCATCACCTGCTACAACAAGTCCATCGAGCTCAACATCTCCAACGACAAGGCCTGGGTGAACGTCGGCTACGTGCTCTACAAGATGGAGAAGTCCGACGAGGCCCTGTCCTGCTTCGACAAGGCCATCGAGATCAACGACCGCAACGGGATAGTGTGGTTCAACAAGGGCGTGCTCCTGGACCGCCTCGACCGCAGCACCGAGGCCATCCCGTGCTTCCGCAAGGCGCTGCAGCTCGACCCGCGCGCGGAATACGCCGAGAAGGCGCGCGAGATTCTCGCCTACCTGGCCCCCGAGGAGCCCGTCGCGGCCGCGCCGCCGCCGCTCGAGGAGAGGCCGGCGCCCGTCCCGACCCCCAGGCCCGCGGCCCCCGCGCCAGCTCCCAAGGCTCCCCCACCCCCGCCGATGGCGCCTGAGCCCGAGGTCGTGGAGGCGGCCTTCGACACCCTCGAGGAGGCCCCCGCATTCGAGGTCGAGGGAGCGGCCGCCGCCGAGGAGGCCTTCACCCTCGAGCCCGAGGCCGTTGTCGTCAAGCCCGTCGAGGAGCCCGCGTTCGAGGTCGAGACGAGCAAGGAGGAGGCGCTCGCCGAGGACATCCTCGCAGAGGCCGAGGGCGGCTTCGCGTTCGAGCCGGTGGCTGAGACGCCGCCACCCCCGCCCCCGCCGCCCAAGACGCCACCGATGCCCAAGCAGATGCCGCCACCGCCCGCGCAAAGGCCGGCCGCGCCGGCCCCGCCCGCGCCCAGGCCCCCCGCACCTGCCCCGTTCGCGCCCGTCCCCGAGGGTCCCGCCTTCGAGACGGTCGAGGGCGAGGGCGAGTTCGCCTTCGTCGAGGAGGGCACGGACCAGTTCGAGGCGGACGCGGGCGACTTCGAGTTCGTCGAGGAGACGACGCCCCCGCCCCCGCAGAAGCCCCCGGCGAAGCGCTGAAACGTCGGCGCGCAAGGCATTATTACACGACCGGCCAGCGAGATCGCTGGACCCGCCCGTACCTTCTTGGACGAATGAGGTAGCCCCGGGCAGATTCGAACTGCCGTCCCCGGCTCCAAAGGCCGGTATGATTGGCCACTACACCACGGGGCTGCTGGTGCTGTAGAGGGGGCGGTGGGAAATAACCCTTGCGGCCCCCTCAATCGGCATCGATGCCCAGTTGGCGGAGGATGGCACGCCGGTCGGAGCTTGTTATCCTGCCCCTCTCCACGGCGAGGTCGAGCACGGGCACGCCCCGGTCCATGGCCTCCTTGGCCAGCTCGGCCGCCGCGAGGTAACCGATGCGGGGGTTCAGGAGCGTGGCGATGGATGGGTTGCGCTCGACGAGCGCGCGCGCCCGCGCACGGTCGGCCCGGAGGCCGCGCACGCCCCGCTCGGTGAAGGTCGGCAGGTAGTCCACGAGCCACTGCATCGACGTGAGCACGTTGTGGATCATACCCGGCATCATCACGTTGAGCTCGAGCTGCCCCGCCTGCGTGGCCATCGCCACGGCCGTGTCGTTGCCGATGACCTGGAAGGCGAGCATGTCGAGGCACTCCGCCATCACGGGGTTGACCTTGCCGGGCATCATGGATGACCCTGGCTGGACCGGGGGCGGGACGAGCTCGCCTATGCCCGAGGTGGGGCCGGAGGAGAGCAGCCGCAGGTCGTTCGCGATGCGGATGAGCTCGAGCGCTAGCCCGCGCAATCCGCCCGAGTAGGCAGCGATGGCCTGCCGGCTCTGCATCGCCTCGCGCATGTCGGGCGCAACGCGCACCTCGAGCCCCGTGAGCCTCCGCAGGTGGGCGATGGCGCGCCGGCTGTAGTCGGGGTGCGCGTTGGTGCCCGTGCCCACGGCGGTGCCGCCGAGCGGGAGCTCGAGGAGCCCCTCGCGCAGGTGGTCGAGCAGCCGCCTCGACCTTTCGACCGCGGCGGCGTAGGCCGCGAACTCCATGCCAAGGGTGATGGGGACCGCGTCCTGGAGATGCGTGCGCCCGCTCTTGACCACGTCACCCCAATCG
Source organism: uncultured Thermoplasmata archaeon (assembly GCA_964353355.1). Taxonomy (GTDB): domain Archaea; phylum Thermoplasmatota; class DTKX01; order DTKX01; genus CAYGVT01. Next base: position 4,632 of record CAYGVT010000162.1, read on the forward strand.
CGCCCCTTCTCCGCCAGCGCGCCCGCGAGGTCGGCCAGGGCCGCGTCGAGCCCTGGGTGGAGCATGAGCACGGCCAGGTGCATCGCCGTGGGGAACGTGTCGTTGGTCGACTGGGCCATGTTGACGTGGTCGTTGGGCGAGAGCGCCTTGGCGTCCCCGGGCCGCCGGCCCATGAGCTGCAGCGCCCTGTTCGCGAGCACCTCGTTGACGTTCATGTTGAAGCTCGTGCCCGCGCCAGCGTTGATGACGTCAACCACGAACTGGTCTCGGTGCTCCCCCGCCAGGACCTCGTCGCACGCGGACACGATGGCCCTCGCTCGCTTGGCGTCGAGCGCGCCCACCTCCCGGTTGGCGAGCGCGGCCGCCTTCTTGACGGTGACGTAGGCCTCCACGAACCGCGGGTGCGCGCGAAGCCCCGTGACAGTGAAGTTCCCGAGCGCCCGCGCCGTCTGCGCACCCCAGAGCGCGTCCCCCGGCACCTCGACCTCGCCGAGCGAGTCGCGCTCGACGCGCACCGCCTTGTCTCTCTTGCTCATCTGCTCCCCTCCTCTCTCGAGAGGCGTTCTGCCACCCCCTTCATCTGCCTGATGGCCCCCCCGGGGGCAACGCCCTTGGGGCACGCCTTGACGCAGTTGTAGACGAGCTCGCACCCCTGGATGCCCTCGGGGCCGTCGAGCATCTCGACGATGCCCGCGGCACGCACGTCGCGCGGGTCCTCGTGGAACCGCCATGCCTTCGCGAGCGCGGCCGGGCCCAGGAACTCGGGCTCTTCCGCGACCACGGGACAGGACGCCACGCAGCACGCGCACATGATGCAGCCCACGAGCGCCTCGAGCCGCGCCACCTGCTCCTGCGTCATGTCGCGCTCGCGGCCCTCGGGGGGCTCGCCCTCGGGAACGAGCCAGGGCTCGACCTCGCGGTAGGCCTCGAAGAAGGGCCCCATGTCAACGACCAGGTCCCGTATCACGCGCAGGCCCGGGAGCGGCTCGACGAGCACCTCCGTGGCCCGGTCCCAGCCCTCGGGGGCCGCTGAGAGGGCTTCGAACGGCCTGAGCCTGCCGGGTGGCTCGCCCAGGACGTCCCGGAGCTGCGTTCGGCACGCGAGCCGCGGGACCTTGTCGATGAGCATGGCGCAGGCGCCGCAAACCGCCCCGCGGCAGCTGTATCGCAGCGCGAGCGAGGGGTCCTGCCGGCCCTGCACCTCGAGGAGCGCGGCGAGCACCGTGCGGCCGGGCACGTCCTCGACCTCGTAGACCTGGTACCGCGGCGCGGCCTCGCGCCGCGGGTCCCACCTCTGCACGCGCAGGCGCATCAGTAGGCACGCTCCTTGACCTCGAAGATGCCGGTGTCCACGGGCCCGTATGACAGCGCCGGCCCCTCGGAGGTCCTTCGGGCGAGGGTGTGAACAAGGAACCTCGCGTCGTCGCGCTTGGGGAAGTCGCGGCGCGCGTGCGAGCCGCGGCTCTCCTCCCGGCGCATCGCGCCTAGCGCGATGACCTCCGCGAGCTCGAGCATGCTGTCGAGCTCGAGGTACGCGACGAGCGCCTGGTTGAAGACGGCCCCCTTGTAGTCCACCGAGACCGTGTCCATGCGGTCGCGCATCGCGCGCACCGCCTCCAGGCCGCGCTCCATCGCGGGCCCGTCGCGGAAGACGCCGAAGTGCGCGTACATGGCCTGCTGCAGCTCGCGCCTGAGGTCGTGGGCGAGGAGTCCGCCGCGCGGCCGCGACAGCACCTCGCCGATGCGCTCCACCTCGTCCTCGATGGCGGCCGTCATGGCCTCGGGGGGCGCCTCCGCGGCGCTCCTTGCGTGCACGGCCGCCGCGTCGCCCGCACGCTTGCCGAAGACCAGCGTGTCCAGCAGGCTGTTGCCGCCCAGACGGTTCGCGCCGTGCACGGACACGCACGCGGCCTCGCCCGCGGCGTAGAGGCCTGGCAGCTCGGTCGCGCCCTCGACATCGCACGCGACCCCGCCCATCGAGTAGTGCTGACCGGGCTGGATGGGGATGGGGCCCTTGACGGGGTCGACGGACGCGAAGTGCAGGCATATCTCCCTTATGCCCGGGAGCCGCTCCTTGATCTTGGCCTCGCCGAGGTGGCGCAGGTCCAGGTGCACGTACTGCCCACCGCCGATACCGCGGCCCTCGTCGACCTCGGTCTGGATGGCGCGCGCGACGATGTCGCGCGGCGCGAGCTCCATGGCCTTGGGGGCGTAGCTCGCCATGAAGCGCTCGCCCTTGCCGTTCACGAGGAGGCCTCCCTCGCCGCGCGCGCCCTCGGAAATCAGGATGTTAGAGCCCCACAGCGTCGTGGGGTGGAACTGCACGAACTCCATGTCCTCGAGGGGCACGCCCGCCCGGTACGCCATCGCCGCGCCCTCGCCCGTGTTGATGAGGGCGTTCGTGGAGCGCGCGAACACCTGGCCGTAGCCGCCAGTCGCGATGACGACGGCGCGCGCGCGCACGCCCACGAGCTGGCCCTCGCGGACGTCCAGCGCGACCAGGCCCACGCACCGCCCGCCCGAGACGACCATGCGCGTGACGAAGAGCTCGTCGTAGAACCTGATGCCCTCGCGCACGCACGTCTCGAAGAGCGTGTGGAGCAGGTTGTGGCCCGTGCGGTCCTGGGCATAGGCCGTCCGTGGGAAGCCCGCGCCGCCGAAGGGCCTCTGGGCGATGCGGCCCTCGGGTGTGCGCGAGAAGACGGTGCCCCAGTGCTCGAGCTCGAGCACGCGCGCGGGCGCCTCCTCGGTCATGAGGGCGACCGCGTGCTGGTCCGCGAGGTAGTCCGAGCCCTTCACGGTGTCGAACGCATGCGCTTGGGGGCTGTCGTCTGCCCCGAGCGCGGCGTTGATGCCGCCCTGGGCCGCGCCCGAGTGCGAGCGCAGCGGGTGGACCTTGGAGATTACGGCCACGTCCGCCCCCGTGGCAGCGGCCGCGAGCGTGGCGCGCATGCCCGCGAGGCCGCCGCCCACGACGGCGACGTCGTGCGCGACGACGTGCTCGGCCGCCTCGATGGCGCCGGTGGAGCTGGCGAGAGACATCTCCTTGAGACCGGTCAGGGGCCTACCCCGCACAAGCTAGGGTTATCGGACATTTGAAGGTTGTGGGGGAAAGGGACGGTGACCGCCCGGCGGGGTCAACCCTCGAACAGGTCCTCGATGATGTCGAAGGCCTCCTTCCTGGTGTCCTTCAGGGTCGGCCGCAGCGGCCTGCTGAGCTCGACCTCCTTGAGGTCCACCTCGCCCACGACGATGGCATCCTGGAAGTAGGGCCCCCTGACGACGAGATCCCCCCTGGGGCCCACGATGTGCGAGCCCCCGAAGAACGGGAACTGCAGCTGCGTGCCCACCAAGTTGCAGTAGATGGCCACGCACCCGCTCTCGATGGCGCGCGCGGGGATTACGGCCTCGAAGAGCGCCTTGGAGGTGAAGGGCCCGGCGGAGATGCCCACGAGGATGTCGGCGCCCTGCAGGGCGTAGGCCTTATGTATCTCCGAGAAGAACGAGTCGTAGCAGATGAACATCCCGATGCGGCCCACCGGGGTGTCGAAGACGGGCAGCTCCCAACCGTGCGAGAAGTAGACCTTCTCCTCGAACGGCCCGAAGTTGGCGGGCGACCACTTGCGGTAGGCGAAGACACTGCCATCTGGCAGGACGAGCACCGCGGAGTTGTAGATTACGCCCCTCTTCACTGTGTCGCGCTCGGGCATGCCGAACACGACCGTGGCGCCCGAGGCCTTGGCCATGTCCCTGACCCGACCGACGGACGGACCGTCGAGGTCCTCCGCGAGCCGCTTGTGCTCGTCGCGCGCGCTGTAGCCCGTGAGGAAGAGCTCCGGGAACACGACGAGGTCGGCCTTGGCCTCCGCGATGGTCCTCTCCATGCGCGCGAGGTTGGCCTCCACGTCACCGCGGACGGACTCGTGCTGGCCGAGCGCGATTCGCATGAAAAGCTAGATATGGCACGCCATAGATAACCGTTACGATGGCAATGGCGCTGGCACCGCGGTTTCGGGAGGATTTCGCCGACGCCATCGTCATGTTCATCCGCGACAAGGTGCGCGACTCGAGGGCAAAGGGCGTCGTGCTCGGATTGTCGGGCGGGCTCGACTCGACAGTGGTCGCCGCCCTGTGCGCGCGCGCGGTCGGTCCCGAGCGCGTGCTTGGCGTGCTCATGCCCGAGCAGACCACTCCCCCCAAGGAGATGGAGGATGCCGTGGGCGTCGCCAAGTGGCTCGGCATCGAGCACGTCATGGTCCGCCTTGAGCCCGTCATCGAGGCGTTCCGCCGGCAGCTGGGAGGCGACGTCGAGCCGCGCGCGTTCAGCAACGTCAAGCCACGCGCCCGGATGACGGTGCTCTACTACCAGGCGCAGACCAGGGGCAGGCTCGTGATGGGCACGGGCAACAAGTCCGAGGTCCTCACGGGCTACTTCACCAAGCACGGCGACGGCGGGGTCGACTACCAGCCCATCGGGGACCTCTACAAGACCCAGGTGCGGGAGCTCGCGCGCCACCTCGGCGTGCCGCAGCATATCCTCGACAAGGCCCCGTCCGCGCACCTCGCGCCCGGCCAGACCGACGAGGGCGACCTGGGCATAAAGTACGCGGACCTGGACCGCGTGCTGCTCGGAATCGAGCTGGGGATGAACGACGCGGAGGTGGCCGAGCGCACTGGCCTCCCCGTCGGGGAGTGCGCACGCGTGCGTAGCATCGTCCAGGCCACGCGCCACAAGCGGCGCGCGCCCCTGATGCCGAAGCTCGGGATAAGGACGCCGGGGCTCGACTGGCGCGAATGAGCCCAGACGATGACGCGCCATCGGGTCGGTGCGCCGGTCCGTCCCCATTTGTCTGTCGCCAGGCTTATCTAAATGGACATGGTACGCCGCCCCCGTGGCGGCGAAGGACGGGGTGGGCAGGGCCCGGGCCATGACCCTGGCGTCCGGCGTGCTGTGGGGCACGTCGTTCGTCGCCATCCAGTGGGGGCTGGACGACGGGTTCGACCCGATGATGTTCGCGGCCATGAGGTTCGTGGTCGCGACCGTGGCCGCGCTCGCGTTCGTGCTCGCCGTCGGTTCCATCGGCGCGCACCTTCTCCGCGACCCCCTCGTGTGGGCGCTGGGGCTGGTGAACGCCGCGGGCTACGCGTTCCAGTACTACGGACTGGACCTGACGACCCCCACCAAGGCCGCGCTCATCACGAACCTCTCGATGGTGCTCGTCGCGCCCATGTCCCACGTGTGGCTCGGGGAGCGGTTCACCTGGACGAAGGCGGCCGCGCTCGCCGCCATGGTGCCTGGCGTCCTCCTTCTAACGACCGCGGGGGACCTCTCGGCCATCGGCGAGTCCCAGTTCCTCGGCGACATGCTCATCCTGTGCGCGGGCGCGTCGTGGGCGGTCTACATCCTTGTCAACAAGCGCCTGCTCGACACCACGGACGCGGCCACGGGCCCCCTGACGCTCTGGATAATGGCGACGACCGTGGTGTTCCTCCTTCCACCCGCGCTGGTCCTCACAGGCGGGGACCTCACAGGCGGCGGCTCGGTCGGTGCCGTGGGGTGGGCGGGTGTTGTGTGGACGGGCGTCGGGTGCTCCACTGTCGCGTACCTGCTGTTCACTCAGGGGCTGCGCGGGGTGACGGCGACGGTGTCCGCCATCCTGCTGCTCGTGCAGGTGCTGGTCGCGGCCGCGCTCGACTACGCGGTCCACGGGACGGGTCTGGCGCCGGTGGCGCTCGTGGGGGCCGGCATCATACTGGTCTCGATGGTGCTCGTGAGCCTCGAGAGTGGTAGAAAGAGTGGCAAGGGCGAACGAACGACCTAATGAGGTCGGTATGGACTGTAGACGCCATCCCATCCCTCATGTCGAGATGAGAGGCCCTATGAATGCCTTGACCTCATCTGCGATTGAATGGAAATCCGGGACCTTCCCCCTGAGGAGAGGTGCGAGCTCTATCCTCCAGTTGTCACCGATCTCCCTCAAGGAGGCATCCAGCACCTCGCTGGTGAGAGAGAGCCCATAGTACGCGAGCTTGCCTTCCAGCAAGCCTCTCACGGGCTTGACCCCTCGCGACTGGAGATGATGAATGTCATACAGGTCGCGCGCCCGTGACCTCCAGAGCATCGCCCTGACCTTCTCGGCCAGGACCTCCTCGAGGTCCATGCCAAGGAGCGTGAAGTCAGGCACGTCGGCGTAGGGGGAGCGCATGACGAGGGGCAGGGCTGGTCTCATGAGCTCGCCCCTGAGGCTGATTTCGATGCGCAGGTTGTTCCGGTTGCGCCCATCGAAGAGGGGACCTTCGATCGCAAGGCGCGCTGTGAGGGATTGCTCCGAATGCTCCTCTCGCGACATCGCGGGACAGCCATGTCTCGCGAGGTCCGCAAGGACGCCTCTGACGAGTGGTTGATGCTCTAGCGCCCCTGTCGAAGTGAAGTCCAGGTCCTCGCTCGCCCGACTCAGTCCGTGAAGGAGCCAAAGGTAGGTGCCGCCCTTCAGGACGAGCTCGTCGCGGACCCTCGAGAAGAGGGACGAGAGGACGATGGCCATGAGGTAGTGCTTCTCCTGGTGGTAGGGGCTCAGTCGGTTGGTCCTGGCCATCTGCGCAATCTCCTCCCTGGTCAGCGTGGCTCACACCCCCTCGTTGATGTACATCCGCCATCGCGCGTCGAACCGCCCCCGTCGTCGTCTCGAGGGATTGAGGACGTGGACCGTCCTTCCCACAGGCGCGATTGCTGTCCTTCCGTGCAGCTTTTCTGATAGGAAGCCCACACGTCGCCTCAATGCCTCGATGTGTGTCCTTTCCGCATGACTCTCGAGCACAACGGGATCGCATTCCCGGATGGCCCGGACTGTGTCCGCGAAAAGGGCACGTCTGGGCATGTAGAGCGCGTCCACGACCGCCTTCTCCAGCCCCGCCACCCGCGCGACGGCGTCCGAGACGCGCTCCACAGCGAACCCGAACATCAAAGAGGGTCTGAGCTGCACGAACTCCACCCTCCAGGAGGGCGTGGCCAGGGGGCGCCTCGCCTTTGCGGCCGCCACCGTCGTCGTGAAGGGCATCTGCTCCACGACATCGTGGTAGTGGTATGCCGCGACGAAGCTCACATAGCTGGGGCTGACGACAGAGGTGCCCACGACGAGGGGGTCGTCGACGAGCGAGTAGACGCCGCGGCCGACATGGATGACCCATCCGGAGCTGGACAACCTGTGGAGTAGCACGTTGGCGCTAGGCCTGGTGACGCTGGCGAACCTCATCACGTCCTTCGGCGAAAACACGTAAAGCCCCTTCGTCCTGAGCTCTCGGAGGAGCACATCGCGGCGCATGGGGTATAGATGGTCACATCTTGTATATAATATTTGCTTTGATTAACATCATTGATAATCAATGATGATTTACTATCATGAAGGACCAACCCCAGGAGCGGAATGGAGGAACCTGATGGACCACTCAACCGAGACGTTCGAACCGTTACCAGCATCTCGATGGCGCTAGCGGGCCTCAGTGGATCGGAGCGGTCATCGAAGGGCCAGCCAGCTAACCAGAACGGCCTCCCTCGGTCTCAACTGCCTTTGGCGCTGCGACCATCGGTGGAGACCACCGTCGTCCTCCTGGCCCTCTTGCGCAGCATCGAGAGGGCCACGAGGAGGACGACGAGCAGGATGATTAGCAACATGGCCCAGGGCCCCTGCTCCCTCCAACCTGGTGGTGTGGGCTCGACCACGCTCACGTGGACCGTCTGCCGCGCCTCCCCGCCCATCGCATCCGTCACGACGAGGGTGATGTTGTGGTCCCCCACGAGGAGCGTGGCGCTCGCCTCCTCGCCGCTGGCGATTGGCAAGGTCGCGCCGTCCACGAGCCACGTGAAGTTGAGCGCGTCGCCGTCGGGGTCCGTCGAGCCCGCGGCGGAGAGCCGTATATCGCGCCCCTTCTCGTGCTCGGTGCCGTTCCACGGCCGGGCTATGCGGGGCAGGGGCAGCAGGTTCACTGGCACGGACACGATGGCCGATTCGTTGGCGTGCCCGATCCTGTCGACGGCCCGGAACTGGACGACGTTCCCCAATCCTCGCGCGAGGTCGATGATGACCGTGCCCTCGTAGTTCCCCTCGGGCGTCCGCTCGACGGGCATCCATCTCCACTCCCCGAGGCTCGGCTGCCCGTCGATGCCTGAGCGGTAGCGGATTTGGGTGATGTCGACGCCCGCGAGCGCATCGCGGATGACGATGGTGAACGCGACCGATGGCCGGGGCTGCCTCTCGCCGTTCGGGGGCGTCACCTCCAGGAACTCGGGACCGCGCGTGTCCACCATGACCCTGAACTCCGGGGACTCCGCCGGGCCGTTGCCGGCGACATCGATGCCGCGGAATTGGATGATGTTGCCGTCCCCCTCGACGAGGCCGGTGATGGTGAAGTACATCCGCCCGCTGGCTTCCTCGTTCAAGGTCGCCGACCTGGTCCATTCTGAGTAGGGCGCTGCACCGGTCCTCGTCCTGTACTCGATGCTACCGTCGTCCACCCCGCTCCCCAGTCCCGGGTCGGACGGGATGACGGAGCATCGGACTGTCGTCGAGTTCTGGATCTCCGTCGGCAGGAAGTGGTCGAAGGCGATGGGCGTCACGTCGACCCTCACGCGGTAGTGGGGGGATACAGAGTACCCGTTGCCCGCGTCGTCCATCGCGCGCCACTGGAAGTAGTTGAGGGGCGTCTCCGCGAGCTGCGCGTTCGCGCGCACCTCGGCCAGCCGCGGGTTCGGGAGCTGCACACCCCCCCAGTCGACCCAGTCCGTGTAGGACGTCGGGTTGTGGTGGGAGACCCGGAGGGAAACGGAGTCCACGTCGATGCCGGAGCCGTAGTGGTCCGTGATGGTGACGCCGACCATCACCAGGAGCTGGGACTGCCACTTCTCCCGGTCGGGTACCGGGTCGGAGAAGGACACGTTCCTCGTGTCCACCTTCACGCGGCAGTCGCCCGAGTAGGCGTAGGCGTCGTTGACCAGGTCCTTGGCCCTCCACCTGACGTAGTAGTCGCCCCCGTCGGGGAGGTCCAGGAAGGTCATGGCGCCCACGACCGGGCCGTCCGGGTCCGTCTCGACGCGGAGGCGGGTCCAGAGCCCGTAGTGGCCGGGCCCGGGCATCGAGAGCTGGTACTCGATGGAGGAGGCGTCCACGCCCGATGTCCGGCCGTCGTCGGCCGTGATGCCGACCAGGACCGTGCTCTCGGTGTTCCACTCGTCCGGACCGGGGACGGGGTCCCTGAGGCGAGGGATGTCGCCGTCGACGCGGAGCGGGAACTGGAGGATGTGGGCCAGCCTCGCGGTGCCGGGGAGCGTCTGGAGGGCGAGGGTGAGGTTCTCGTCGATGTCGGTCTCGCCGTCCGCGCCGATGCTGAGGTCGACGGGCTCGCCGCTCGCGAGGGGGGACTTGACGAAGGCGCCGTCATCGTCGGCGAGCACGATGTCGCAGATGCCGGAGGGGGGGAAGACGTCGGTCGTGCCTTCGTAGACGACGCGGGGGGCGGTAACGGTCAGGCGCTCGCCAGTGGCGACCCAGCCGCGCTCGGCAAGAGGACCTTGGCGCTCGGCGTTGACCGAGAACGGGCCAGCAAAGTCGAGGTCGTTCTCGACGCGGAATGCATCCTCCTGCAAGAAGGCGGTGCACAGGATACCGTCTTTGAGGTAGTTGACCTCGATATCACATAGCTCCTCATGCGGCCAATCCCACTTGATAGTGATACGGAAATGGAGCCAAGATGCAGAGTGTGTTTCGTCGACCTCTCTGTCCCCGGCCGAGGATACCAGAGTAGCGAAACGAGAATCGTATGTCACGAATTCATTGATGTGTTCTTGAGGTTTGCGTTGGTAATTGAAACCGAATGACGCGTTGGCACCATGCGGGTCAAGCACGATGCCTATCGAATTGGGCAGACCAGGAAGGTCCTGTTCGTTCAGGAGGAAATCGTACGCTGTATAATTGGCGTACAGAACCGGTCCTCCCACGATTTTCACCTGATTCGAGAGGTCAATGATGCCTCGCCCATGGACAGTCAGCAGTTGGCCGGTGACGTTTCGCCACATACCATATGGACTGCCGTAGCTCGTTCCGTACAAACCTATAGCAAGGTCGTCCAGACCATCACCATCGAAATCTCCAACACATATCTCCGGCGCAATGATACCAACCGAATGGGTGTATTGACATCTCCATCTGGGCACGCTCGATATATTCCCGTTGTTGTTGAGGTGGAAGAAGAACGCACATACCTCATGTGAGGTAGGTCCCATCTCGGGGATATAGACACTATCATCGCTCATGCATACGAACAAGGAGGTTGTGAGATCATGAGCACCATCTCCATCGATGTCTGCGAATGATGCTCTGGCATATCTCATTATTTCGGTACCGTACCCAGGATTGAAATCGTAATCTTCCATGAGGTCGATTGATTGGCATGATGACTCTGAAAGGCCAGCTTGTCCACCGAGGTAGGCATTAACCTGGTGCTGACTTAATTTGTATGGCAAGGCACCATGGCCGGAGCTATCCTCGAATGATAATATCTCGATTCCAACATCCTCAAAACCATCGTCATTTATTCTCAAGTGTGTGTGCATGGTAATCGTGCTGTTATGAGGACAGGTAATGTTTAGAATTGTTTTTGGATGAACGATGAAACCTGAATCCACGACCTTGTACGCTGCAACCACCACCACATCTGCACCTGGATGGGTTCTGTTGACCGAGGTGATGATGATCTCTGAGCGGCCATCACCATCCACATCCGTTAACCCGATTTGCGATGCCTTCTCCCATCTCCCATCGGGATCGGATGCAATTGTTGAGCTATGGCTAGGCTCCCGCGCAAGCCCAACCCCGGACCCTAGATAAATACGCATCTTCGGGAATTGTAATTCGCCTGCAGGACCTGTCGATCCACGGAAGAGCAAGCAGAGGTCATCGTAGCCGTCGCCATTCACATCGCCCGCGTTCTGAGAAGTCAGATGTGTCCAATTCAAGGAACCTGAGCTCGTATACCAGAACCTTACATAGTATCTCTCCGAAGCAAGCCCCGTGCTCGCGCCATGGACGATTTCGATTCGATTGCTGTTGGATTGGTTCGAGCCCTCCTCCCAGGTTTCGTTCCTACTGGGTGGGATGAACGCGATATCGGAATGTCCGTCGCCATTGACATCTCCAATCGGGATTGTCCATGTATCATTCGCCACACGTCGAAGCTGGGAGGAGTTGAAGTCCCCATCCTTCCGGCCTTCAAGCAGGTAGACCTTGTGATAGATCCTTCCGACTGTTCCAGGCGAGGTAGCATATGGCCCAAAAGAAGATATCATCAAATCCGACGTGCCATCCCCCGTGATATCCCCCGGGGTAAAGAGGTCACTACCGAACCAGTATTCATATTCGGGGCCATTCAGAACCGTGAACAGATATGGAAAAGGATCTGTTCCATGTTGCTCCTCCTCAACACCCGATTCAGTTCCATCTCTGTGAAGATCGAGCGCATCTAATTTGTTCTCATGTGTCGTGTAAAACGATGCAGATGACGGCGCAAGAAGAGCCACGATCAACACACACATGCATTTCCTGACGAGGTGGCTCATTCACATCTGAATTGCCTTGCGCATGCCGGAGCATATACTTTTTGGTTTGTGCTCGCAGTATAAAGTGAATCGATGCTCACGGGAAGAGTCCATCATTTGGGTTGAATCGCGAAGAAGAGGGCCCGTCGTTGCCATAGAGTTCATACCCGGGCTAGAACTTGGACGGTGAACGGATGCGTCAGTTACGGGGTTTCAAGCTCATCAATTACATTTCCGAGAAGCCGCAGCCCCTCCTCGATGACCTTCACGTCCGGTATCCCAACGCCGATCCTAAGGTGCCCGGGCATCCCGAAGTGCTCGCCGGGCGACACCATCACGCCGTGCTCCTTGAACGCGCGCTTGGCGAGCCCGACCGTGTCGCGCACCCCCTCGATGCGCGGGAAGCTGACGATGCCCGCGTGCGGGGGGACCCACGACACGTCCTTGCGCGACTCCACCCACGCGCGCAGCGCCTCCGTCCCCCTCCGCGCGACCCCCCTCGACCAGTCCCGCAGGGCGGGGAGCGCCCCGATGACCTGCACCGAGATGGCCTCGTTGGGGAGCCCCGACGTGGGGGCGACGAGCACCTTGAGCTTGCGGGCGCGCTCCACGAGCTCCGGGGGGCCGGTGAGCCAGCCCATCCTGGTCGCGCCCCAGCCGTAGACCTTCGAGAGCGAGCCCGTCGAGACGGCCTCCGGCACGACCCGCCTCACGGGCGGCACCATGTTGTCGTCCGGGACGAAGTGGCGGAATATCTCGTCGACGAGCAGCACCGCGCCCGCGTCCGCGGCGATGTCCCCGAGCGCGCGCAGCTCCTCGCGCATGAGCCCGGCGCCCGTGGGATTGTGCAAGTTGGAGGTGAAGATGGCCGCCGTGCCCGGCCCGCACGCGTGCTTCACAGCCTCCAGGCCGAGCCTCCAGCCGTCCTCGTGACGCCTTTGCACGGGGGTCACGCGCGCGCCGTAGAGCGGCGGCAGGCCGAACAAGGTCTGGTAATTGGGCACGTCGACGACGAAGCGGCCGCCTCCGAGCGCGAGCGCTTGCACCGCGAGCGCGTTGGCCTCGCTCGTGCCGACCGTGGACAGGACCTCCCCCTTGGGAAGCCCCAGCCATTCGGGGAGCATGTCGGCGAGCCTCGTCGAGGATTCCTTACCATAGCCCTGCTGCCTGGACATCTCGCCGGCGATGGCGGCCCAGTCGACGGACCCGGGCGCGGTGGCGTCCCTGTAGACGTTCGAGGCGCCCAGCTTGTACCTGGCCACTGGCTCGGTCTCCCGCACCCACTCGACAAGCCCGAACGTGGGGACCTCTGTCATGCCCGCATCCTCGGTCGACGTACCTGAAGGCGGGTACTTAGCCTTTCCCGAGAGGATTCGATGAGGCATCCAGGGGACGACCTGTCATGAGCCCCCTTCAGTCCTTCATCATGAAGTCGTCCAGGCGCGCGTGTATGCGCTCGCGCTCCGCCTGGTGGTGCTCGAGCCACCTCTCGACCTTCGCGTAGAGCGCGAGCTTGTGCTCGCCGCACAGCAGCTCGCCGGACCTGCATCGCCTCTCGATGTCGGCGAGCTTCGCGTCGTCGGGCTCGAACAGGTAGTGCTCGTACCACCACACCGGGCACACGTCCGGGTTCGCGCCCAGGCGGCGCTGCTCCTCCACCGACGATTGGCCGCCTGTGAAGGCGTTCATGAGCTTCTTTCGGACGGTCTTGGGCTTGTCAGTCGTGTAGATGGAGCTCTCGGGGTCGGACGCGGACATCTTGTCGCCGCCCAGCAGCGACGGCAGCAGCTTGCAGTGCAGCAGCGCCGGCTTCGGGTAGCCCAGGTGGGGCGCGACGTCGCGGGTGATGCGGAAGTGCGCGTCCTGGTCGATGGCGGCGGGGATGAGCGTCGGGACCTCCTCTCCCGCGAGCTCGCTCGGGAGGAACGCGGGCACGGACTGCATGCTCGTGTAGAAGATCTGCCCTATGTTGTTCTCGTTCGTGAAGCCGAAGACCGCGCGCGCGGTCGAGAACGTGATGCGCTTGGCCGCGCGCAGCGCGATGGGGTACATCGTGCGCACGAGGTCGGTGTCGATGACGACCTTGGTGAGCTTGGGGTCGAAGCCCAGGGCGAGGAAGTCGAGCGCGTTCTCGAGCGCGTAGTCGTGCGTCTGCTCGAGCGTGAGCTCGGGGTTGAACACGAACTTCTCGTCGTCCGTGAGCTGGAAGTACATTTTGACGCGGAACCGGTCCTGGAGCCACTTGTTGAAGACCCAGGGCATGATGTGCCCCAGGTGCGTGTGGCCCGATGGCCCGCGGCCGGTGTAGAGCGCCCAGGGCTTGCCCTTGGACTGCCGGTCCAGGATGGTCCCAAGGTCGCGGTGCGAGTAGAATATGTCCCGCCGCAGCATCCAGTGGTCCTCGCCCGCGAGCTCGATGAGCCTACGCTTGGTCGCGCCCTCCAGCCTGGAGGTGCCGAACCGCTCTATGAGCTCGTCGTAGTCGACGACGCCCCTGACCTCCCAGGGGGTGACCTTCGCCTTGGCCTCGTCCCTGCCCTCGCCGTTCTCCGCCATGGGCCCCGCGGGCAATTGGGGGCGCCGGTGATAAAGGTTTCCGAACGCTGGCCCGGGGGGTCAGAGCGGCCCCGGCACGAGCGCCTGGTAGGCCCGGGCCGCCCTCAGCGGCGACGGGTACACCGGGATGCCCGCGGCCCTGAGTGCCTCCTCGGTCCTCGGGGCCCTGATGGCGACGGCGACCACGGGCTTGCCGCGCCTGGCGACGACCTCGGCCGCGGCCGTCGCGAGCGATGGCTGGTCCGAGCCGACCGCGAGCAGCACCGCGCCGTCGACCAAGGCCTGGCCCAGCACGCCCTCGACGACGGGCTTCAGGCTGGCGTCCGGCAGCGCGCCCCCCAGGTGCACCGGGTTCGCGGCCGAGCCGTGCTCGGGCAGCCACTGCATGAGCACGCGCTGCACCTGCTCGGGCATGACAGGGAGCTCCAGGCGCTGCTCCTCGAGGTGCGTGGCGGCCGCGACCGCGGCCCCGCTCGACGTGGAGAGGATCGCCACACGTCGGCCGCGGGCCCGAGGCTGGAGTGCGAGCGCCGTGGCCTTGTCCGCGAGGTCCACCAGGTCCGTGGCGATGACGGCGCCAGCGGTGATGAGGTCGGGGATGGCCTCGACGGCGTCCGAGGACGAGCCCGAGTGCATCCTCGCGGCGCGGTGGGCCGCGCGGCCGCGCACCTTGTGCGCGAGCACGACGGGCACGCGGGGCGCGACGGCCCTCACGGCCGAGGAGAGCGCGAGGTGGTCGACCTCGCCCATGATCGACACCGCGATGGCCTTGATGCCGGGCTCGTCGGCGGCCGCGGCGAGCAGGTGCTGCGGTCCCAGGTCGGCGGCGTTGCCCAGGCCCACGTAGAGGCCGAGCCCGAGCCCGTGCCCCCTGAGCGTGTCGATGAACAGTTGGTCCAGGTCCCCTGCCTGCGAGAGGAGGGCGACGCTGCCGGGCTCCTTGCCCGGGATGCCGAGCCCGGGGGCCAGGTTGAGCGCGGACGAGGCGCAGTAGAGGCCCGTGCTGTTGGGGCCCAGGAGGCGGCCGCCCTTGAGGGAGACCTCGTCCAGGAGGCGCATCTGCAGCTCGCGGCCGCGCTGGTGGGCCTCGGCGAAGCCAGGCACCAGCACCATGACGGCGCGCACGCCCTTGCGCACGCACTCGGCCGCGAGCGCGACCGCCCTGTCGCCCCCGATGGTGAGCACGACCAGGTCGACGCCGTCGGGGAGCTCCGTGACGGACCAGAGCGTGCGCTTGGCCAGTATCTGCGGTGGCACCTTGGAGCTCGCCGGGTCGGGCTCGTCGACGGGATGGACCGGCCCCCTGAAGCCGCCCTGCACGAGGGAGAGCATCAGCCTCCCGCCCAGCCGCCGTGGGTCGTCGGTGGCGCCGACGACCGCGACCGCGTTGGGGTGCAGCAGCGCGGTCGTCGCGGTGCGCATGTCCGCGACGGGCTTCGCGCCGGTGTGCCGGGGCATACTTCGGGCCTCCTGGCGCTCGCGATGCGCATCGCGGCACAAAAGGGTTTGCACCGGGGCGCGCGGATGGGCGCCCTGGCGCGCCCCGTCATTCCCTGACGTGGCCCAGTGGCAGCAGCCTCGGCGCCTTCCAGTCCTCCTTGATGATGCTCCACAGGACCGTGTCCCTCCACACTCCGCGGCTGAAGAGGGCCCTCCTGCGGATCCCCTCCTTGACGAATCCGGCCTTCCCGAGGGCCCGATGGGAGGCTTTGTTGTCCGGGTGGGTCTCGGCCTGGATGCGGACGATCTCCTTCTTGAGGGACAGGTAGTCCACCATAAGCTGCACCGCATCGGAGCCCTGGCCCCTTGCCCCACTCACCGCGCAGGAGCACGTAGCCGATGCCCACGCAGCCCTGGGATGGGAAGTGGCAGATGTGGCCTATCCTCGTGCCGTCCTTCTTCCTCACGAAGCACCACTGCGAATCCCCCTTGCCGTCGAACACCTTCTCCAGGCTCGCAAGGGTGGACTGCTCGAGGGGCTCGTACTCGCCCATGAACTCCGCATCGGTCTCCCGCTCCCTGAGCACTGGCAGGTCGGCCCTGTCCATCAGCTCCAGGTCGACGATGTGGCCCTTCAGCATGGACGACCCAAATTGGCGGATTGGGGCCGTGGATATGATGTTGTTGTGAGCCACTCCGCCCGCCCCCGGCGCGGGCGTCCCGACCCCGGTCGAGGGCACTATGTCCCGAGGGCGACGCCGCGCACCTGGCACCTGGGACAAGGCTTTTTTGGGCACCCCCCCATCAGGGACGGCGCAGGCGGTGGGGCTTGAGCAAGCTTACCCCGATGATGAAGCAGTACCACCTCGCGAAGCAGCAGCACCCGGACGCGCTGCTGATGTTCCGCCTGGGGGACTTCTACGAGCTGTTCGGCGACGACGCGCGCACGGCGTCGCGCGAGCTCGACATCGTGCTCACCTCCAGGTCCCCCTCCAAGGGCGCGGCGCGCATGCCCATGTGCGGCGTGCCCTACCACGCCGTCGATTCTTACCTGGCCAAGCTCATCCGCAAGGGCTACCGCGTGGCGGTGTGCGAGCAGACGGAGGACCCCTCCAAGGCCAAGGGCCTGGTCAAGCGCGAGGTCACCCGCATCGTCACCCCGGGCACCGTGCTCGACACGGCCATGCTCGACGAGCGCGCGAACAACTGGCTCGTGGCGGTGTGCCGCGAGGGCGCCCGGTACGGGCTGGCGGCCGTCGACGGCTCGACCGGGGACTTCATCGCCACCGAGGTCGGGGACGGCGCGGGGGGGACCAGGCCCGAGGAGGCGCTCGTGAACGAGCTCGAGCGGCTCGGGCCCTCCGAGATCATCGTCCCCACCGACCTTTACGAGGACACGACGATGCGCACGCTGCTGGGCCAGCGCATCGGGGCGGCCGTGCACCGCGGCTCCGACCTGGCCTTCACCCAGGAGGGCGGGGGCCACATCCTGCGCGACCAGCTCAAGGTGGTCTCGCTCGAGGGCTTCGGCCTGGAGGGGCACGCGCTCGCGACCGCCGCGGCGGGCGCGGCCGTCGACTACCTGAGGGAGACGCAGAGGGGCGCGCTGCTGCACCTGGACCGCGTGTCGTTCCACGGGGGCTCGCAGTTCATGGTCCTGGACGCGACGGCGCAGCGCAACCTGGAGCTCGTGCGCAGCCTGCGCGACGGCACGACGCGCGCCACTCTGCTGGGCGTGCTCGACCTCACGGAGACCCCGATGGGCGCGCGGCTGCTGCGCCGGAGGCTGGTGCAGCCCCTCATGGACCTCCCCGGCATCTCGGAGAGGCACGACCAGGTCGAGGCGCTCGCGGCCGCGGCCATGGCGCGCGAGGAGCTCATGGACGCGCTCGGCGAGCTGCACGACCTCGAGCGGCTGACGTCGCGCGTGGCGTCCGGCTACGCGACGCCCCGTGACCTGGGCGCGCTGCGCGCCTCGCTGGGCGTCGTGCCCAGGGTGAGGGCGACCGCCGAGGGCGTAGGGGCCGCGGCGGTCGCGCGGGCGGCCGCGGACATCGCGGACTTCTCCGACCTCAGGGGGCTGCTGGAGCGCGCGCTCGTGGACAACCCGCCCCCTGTATCCAAGCAGGGGGGCATCCTCAGGGACGGATTCTCCAAGGAGCTCGACGCCATCAAGGAGGAGGTGCGCGGCAGCAAGGACTGGGTCCACCGCCTCCAGGAGGTCGAGCGCGCGCGCACCGGCATCCGGTCGCTGCGTGTCGGGTTCAACAAGGTCTTCGGCTACTACATCGAGGTGTCGACCCCCAACGTGCACCTCGTGCCCCCCGACTACCGCCGGAAGCAGACCATCGCCAACGGCGAGCGGTACATCACCGAGGAGCTCAAGCGCCACGAGGACCTCATCCTGTCCGCGGACGAGAAGATAGACGCCCTTGAGGAGACCCTGTTCGAGGAACTGCGCGCGCAGGCAGCCGCGCGTGCGGGGGAGCTCATGGCATCCGCGCGCCGCGCGGCCGACCTGGACGTCGCGTGCGCGCTCGCCGAGGTCGCGGTCCGCCGGCGGTACGTGCGGCCCCGCATGGACGCGGGCCCGCGTCTGTGGGTCAGGGACGGGCGCCACCCCGTGCTGGAGACCCTCATGCCCGAGGGCGATTTCGTGCCCAACGATTCGGACCTGGATTCCTCCACGGTGCAGCTCGCGCTCATCACCGGCCCCAACATGGCCGGCAAGTCGACCTACATGCGGCAGCTCGCGCTCATCTGCATCATGGCCCAGGCCGGGTCCTTCGTGCCGGCCGCGCGGGCCGAGCTGGGGCTCGTGGACCGCGTTTTCACGCGCGTGGGGGCCTCGGACGACCTCGCGCGCGGGCAGTCGACGTTCATGGTCGAGATGATCGAGACCGCGTCCATCCTCAACTGCTCGACGGACCGGTCGCTCCTGCTGCTTGACGAGATCGGCCGCGGGACCAGCACGTTCGACGGGCTCAGCATCGCCTGGGCCGTGGTCGAGTACATCCACGCCCACTCGCGCGCGAAGACGCTCTTCGCCACCCACTACCACCAGCTCACGGACCTGGACCGGATGCTGCCCCGACTGCGCAACTACCACATCACCGCGGAGGAGCGCGGCGGCGAGGTCGTGTTCCTGCGGAAGGTCGTTGACGGGCCCACCGACAAGAGCTACGGCATCCAGGTCGCCGCCCTCGCGGGGCTGCCCCGCGAGGTGGTGGAGCGCGCCAAGGACATCTTGGTGTCCATCGAGAGCCGCGACGCCATCACCGTCGCGCCCCAGCCGGGGGGAGGGGGGCCGCGTCTCGTGCAGACCGTGCTCTTCGACCCGGACGGCACGCCCTACTCGGGCGGCACGCCCCGGCCGAGC
Source organism: uncultured Thermoplasmata archaeon (assembly GCA_964353355.1). GTDB lineage: Archaea > Thermoplasmatota > DTKX01 > DTKX01 > CAYGVT01. The sequence goes on from CAYGVT010000162.1 coordinate 23,594, forward strand.
CCCTTGGAGGATGAGGTGCGAGGCATCGACTTGATGAACCTCACGCCGCTGCAGGCCCTCACGAAGCTTGGCGAGCTCAAGGCGCGCCTGGAGGGGGCTGGGGGCGGTGAGGGGCCCCCTGGCAAGGGTGGCGGGCGCAAAGAGGGCGAGCGCAGGGGCAAGGGGGGTGGCTGAACGGGGCGCATCATCGTGCTCGACCGGCGCGTCTACGAGCGCATCGCGGCCGGGGAGGTCATCGAACGGCCCGCGAACGTCGTCAAGGAGCTCGTCGAGAACTCGCTCGACGCGGGGGCCACGCGCGTGGCCGTCGAGGTGCGCGGCGGGGGGGTGGACCTCATCCGCGTGCGCGACGACGGCTCGGGGATGGACCGAGAGGACGCGCTGCTGAGCATCGAGCGTCACGCGACCTCCAAGCTCAAGGGCCTGGACGACCTGGACCGGCTCTCCACGCTGGGCTTCCGCGGCGAGGCGCTCGCGTCCGTCGCGGCCGTGAGCAAGCTCGAGATCGTGACCCGCCTGCGTGGGTCGCCCCTCGGCGTGCGCGTGTCCGTGCAGGGGGGCGAGGTGCTCTCGGTCGACGACGTGGGCTCGACGGAGGGCACCGCTATCGAGGTCAGGGAGCTCTTCTACAACCTGCCCGCGCGCCGCAAGTTCATGAAGGGGGCCGCGGTCGAGGGCGCGCGCGTGACGGATGTCATGACCGCGCTCGCGCTCACGCGCGCCGACGTGCACTTCATACTGGTCTCGGGCGGCCGCGAGGTGCTCAACGCGCCGCCCGCGCGCGAGCTGCGCGACCGCGCGGTCGCGGTGCTTGGCCTGGAGGTCGCGCGCCACCTCGTGCCGCTGCCGGCGCCCGCGGCGGGCGCGCCCGTGCGCGTGTCCGGCGTCGCGGGCAAGCCCCAGCTCGCGCGGCCGACCCGAGGGGGGCTTCACGTGTCAGTGAACGGACGCCCCGTGGACGCGCCGCTCGTGGACGAGGCCGCGCGGGCGGCCTACGGCGAGCTCCTGTTCAGGAACAGGTGGCCCACCGCGGTTCTGGACGTCGCGCTGGACCCCTCCCGCGTCGACGTCAACATCCACCCGACCAAGCGCGAGGTCATGTTCAAGGACGCCGAGGAGGTCGAGGCGGCCGTGCTCGCGGCCGTGGGCGTGGCGCTGGCCTCCGCGGACCTGGTCGCCGAGCCCAGGGTGAGGGCCCGGCCGGAGGGCGGGAGGAGCCCGGGGGGGGCGACGCCCATCGCTCATGTCGGGGTGGCCGGCCGCCAGCTCGACCTCGCAGGTGGCGCGCTGGAGGAGGACCGGCTGCGGGAGGTGGCAGACGTGGCGCCGCTCGTGCCCGACGAGCCCGCCTGGCGCGACCTGGGCTCGGTACCCGCGTGGCTGGCTTCGCTGCGCCCCGTGGGCCAGGTGCTGGGCACGTACATCGTGTGCGAGGGCGACGACGGGGTCTACATCGTGGACCAGCACGCGCTCGCCGAGCGGCTGGCCTACGAGGCCATCAAGGCGTCCGCGTCCCGTGGCCGCGTCGGGGGCCAGCGGTTGCTGGAGCCCATCGTGCTGAGGCCGACCGGGGCGCAGCTCGAGGCGCTCGAGGGCAGGCGCGCCATGCTCGAGTCGCTGGGGTTCGAGCTCGATGTGGTCGAGGACGGTTCGGTGCGCGTGGACGCGCTGCCCGCGTCCCTCGGCGAGGTCCGCGGCCGCGACGAGGTCGAGACCCTGCTCCAGGACGTGCTCTCGGCCGAGGGCTCGTCGACCGTTGACCTGAAGGAGGCCGTCGTCCGCACCATGGCCTGCCACCTCTCCATCAGGGCGGGGGAGCGGTTGACGCCCAGGCAGGTCGTCGGGCTGCTGCGCGGGATGGCGGGCGCGCACGACCCTCTCGCGTGCGTGCACGGGAGGCCCACGGTGCTGAGGCTGCGCCGTGAGGAGCTGGAACGCCTGTTCCGGAGGACCGAGTAGGGTCTATTCGCCGTCGCCCTGCGACTTGCGCCGGAGCACCGCGACCGCCTCCTGGAGGCCCCTCCTCAGAAGGGGGTCCTCGGCATCGTCCGCGATCGCGCCCGCGTACTCCGCGTACATCTCCCCGTAGAGGCCGGGGGCGACGGCCTCCATGCGCTCGAGGAGCTTGTTGCCCTTGGCATCGTCGCCGAGCTGCTTGAGGACGAGCCCCAGCAGGAAGAGCCCCTCGGGGTGGTCCGGGGTGAGCGTGAGCTGCGCCTCGAGCGCGGCCGCGGCCTCCTTGAGGGACCCCAGCTCTATGAGGCAGAGGCCCCGGAAGAAGTTGGCGTGGCTGTTGACCTCGCCCAGCTCCACGGCCCGCCCGTAGGCCTCGGCCGCTGGGCCGACCTCGCCCAGGCGGTAGTGGCAGTTGGCCTTGAGGATCCAGTAGACCCCGTCGTCGGGGGAGTCCTTGAGCCTGGCCTCGCAGTAGGCCAGCGCCTCGCGACTGGGTTCCTCGACGGCCACGCCGGGCCAAGCTGGCTCCTGGAATAAATAGGTTTCCCCCTCCCCACGGATGGCCGTGAGGGGGATACTGGGGGGAGGGGGAGGAGGATGAGAGGCTTTTTCCCGCACGACCCCGCCCCATGGTCCGGAAGAATGAGTCGGGGCGGGGGAGCGTGCGGGGGCTTGCAGGGGGGAGGGAGAGATCGTTCGGGGGGAAAGGGGGAACGTGGGAGGCCTCCCGGCCTCCCACGGCGTTCGGGGACTGGCTTCGGCCTAGAGCGCGTAGATGAACTCGACCAGGCCGTCGTTGTCGGAGTCGGGGTTATTGCCCTGGCCCTGGTTGCCCTGGCCCTGGCCCTGGCCCTGACCCTGACCCTGGCCCTG
>CAYGVT010000163.1:0-5720 GCA_964353355.1 uncultured Thermoplasmata archaeon
TGGCCCGCCTCGTGTCGTGGGCGCGTCTTTCAAATGCTCCCTTGAGACCGGTCACCATATCCAACCCTCAGTACCGTACTGACAGAGCCAAGGCGGCCCCATTGCACAGGTGATTTGGTATTCTCTAGACCCGTTCATATATCTTGGTATTCTGTTGAGAGGAGCGCGGCACCGGCCCCACTGCCTCGTTCACGACCTCGCGCACACTCCTTATCTCAGCTCCGATGCTCATCTGCTCATCTCCCTGATGACTTCCTTCCTCGCCGCCCCTAACCAACGCGCCGCCTCCTCCCGCTCTCCCTCCCCGAGCACGTCGAGGGCGATGTCGAAGCACAGTCTTGCTCTCCCCTCCGGCAGCCCGTCCCCGCGCCTTGTGCCCTCCCGGAGGGCTCCCAGGACGTCCCCGACGTCCTCGCCGCCCTCAAGGCCCTCGACAGCCTCCGCGAGCGTCCCTGCCGTCTCCAGGAGGATGGCGCGTCTATCATACCTCCACCTCCTCGGGACGAGCGTCTCGCCCCTGGCGTTGAGGCGCTCCTCCTCCCTGACGATGGCCATGGCGGTCCAGGCGAGGGCGGCGGAGAGGGCGGTCGCGGCCAGGTCGACGGGGGTGCAGAGCAGGGGCTCGTCCAGAGGGCCGGGAAGCAGGGCAAGGGCGGCCGCCGTGGCGACGGCCACCGCCACCGGGACGGCGAGGGGCCAGTCGGTGGGGATAGGATAAGGGGCCTTGCTAGGGTTGGAGGGCTGGTCGTCGATGGGCCACTCGATGTCTACCTCTGGCGCCTGGCGCTCTTCACCTCGCGCGACCGCCTGAGGACGAGCTCGCCGTCCACGAGGACCCACTCGAGCGTCTCGCCCTTGGCTATCCCGAGAGCCTGCGCGAGCGCGCGGGGTATCGAGACGAAGAGCATGCCTTGCGGGGGCGTGGCGAGGTGGGCGGTTGGGCATTGGCCAGTGTCAGGGCTTGGTCCGATGTCATCGACCTAGAAAAGAAGAAATAGGACGAGGGACAATCCGCATGACAGTCACGTGAGGGAGACTGTGCCATTCCCTTCCGGTATATCAAGGTCGAATTGGACCTCCTCGATGCATACTTTCCTCATACTTCTCTCACTCTGCGTACTGTTCGCAATCGCGGGGACTATGCTCTGCTCGGCGCAAAGCCACTCCAGCATCGTCATCGACGGGAACGACGACCTTACCCCCGAGAACGGGGTGACGGGCGGGAGCGGCACGGCGGCCGACCCCTACGTCATCGAGGGCTGGAACATATCGGGGCCCGACTACACCTGTATCCTCATCAACAACACATCGAGGCACATCGTGCTTCGGAACCTCATCCTCTCCCACGATGGCGGGGCGAGCCTCGGGATCGAGCTCAGGCACGTGTCGAACTGCACGGTGGCCTACACCGTCATGCAGGATGTCCACCTGTACGGGTCGGACTGTGCGCACGTCTCCGTCCAAGACGTTACCTCCATCGGCGGCCGCGTGGAACTGGACCTCTCGGAATCCGTCGAGGTGGTCCACTTCACGTACAGGCCTCCGGGCACGGGGGGCGTGATGGACGTCGTCCGCGTCACGCAATCAGGCAACGTGACCGTCCGGGACTGCGATATCGTGTCGCCGGGTTCCAGCTGCACGGGCATCGAGGTCCTGGATTCGAACCGGGTGAACATCCTCGATAATACGCTACAGGACGTGTATTATGGGATAAGCGTAAGGGGCGAAAACGAGGAGGCCATCGTGGTCCGCATCGAAGGGAACAGGGTCATCAACACCAGCAGCGGAATCAACGCCTATCACGTATTCGGGCTCGGGGTGGCCAATAACACAATCTCGGGTGATTGCGGAGTCTATGCGATGGCGCTCTCCGGTCGGGACGTCTGGTACGTGAGGGATAACACGATGGAGACCGGCGGGATATCGTTCGGCACGGAACATCCCGAGGAGGTCGTGTGGGAGTTCCGGGACAACATCCTCGCTGGGCTGGAGATACTCTACTTCGCCAACGCAAGGGGCCAGGTCCTCCCCACCGACACCCATGAGCTCATACTGACGAAATGCTCTGGTTGCTCTGTCGACGGCACTGTCCGGGACGACATGTTCATTATCATCAACTCGTGCTCGAACATAACTGTCGGGAACTGCACGTTCGACGGGGCCTACTGGGCGCTGATGGGGGCAAGGAACGACAACCTCCGGATCGAGGACTGCGACTTCCGGGGCTGCACGTACTGCATATACCTGTTCCAAAGCTCCAACGTCACGATAAGGAGGAGCTCGTTCTCGGACTTCAGCAATGGAATCACGTTCCCGGACTGCTCGTGGTTCAGGATCACCGAGAACACCTTCACCAACGGCTACTCGTGCACCGGGCATCTGTACGCCTACGGCCGTCCGTCCAGCCATCACCGCATCGACAACAACACCATTGTGGATTGCGACTACGGCATCAATTTCTATAGCTTCGCCGACACGTCAATCGCCGACAACAGGATGACGAACATCTCCCAGGTTGGGGTGGGCAACCCGGATGTGATGAGCGAATCATGGTCCTCGGACGTCACCATCGAGAGGAACGTCATCACCAACGCGAGCTGCGGGCTACTGCTGTACGAGATGAGGGAGGCGGTGATAACCAGGAACACAGTCACGCTCGGGAGGACAGGAATCCAGCTGCAATACTCGAATGGTGTCCGGCTCTCATGGAACACCATTGCCAACTGCTCAGACGACGGAATCGACATCACCTGGGTCGAGAACCTGCTCATCACGGCCAATGTCGTGTCGGATTGCCAAAATCTGGCCGTAATCCTGCGAGGCCCTGAGGGAGGGGCGAGGGTCATTCTCAACGACTTTATAAACAACAACAAGGACGGCACAAGCCAGGCGTTCGATTCGAGCATCGACAGGTGGGACCTCAACGGCTGGGGCAACTACTGGTCGGATTACCGCAAGAGGTACCCCAACGCCACCAACGACGGTCTCGTGTGGTCCGAGCCGTACTCCGTCGGCTACCCCGCCGAGGAGAAGCGTGACAACCGCCCGCTGGTGCATCGGTTCGACCTGGCGCCCCCCGTCGCCGATGCCGGGGGGAATCTGACGGTCGAGGAGGGGGCGCGCGCGACCATCGACGGGAGCGACTCAACCGACAACCGGGGCATCGTGAGGTACGAGTGGAGCATCCTCTACGGGGACCAGCTGCTAACCTTCACCGGCGCCGTCATGAACTGCACGTTCACCGTCCCCGGCGCCTATCCCGTCACCCTGACGGTCACGGACGCCTACGGGAACCAGGGGACCGACGTGGCGTGGATAACGGTGCTGGACATCCTGCCGCCCACTGCCGAGGCCGGCCCCCCCATCTACGCCGACCAGTTCACGAACGTGACCCTGGATGGGAGCGGATGCCGCGACACCGGCACCATCGTCAACTACACATGGCGCGTCGGCCTCCCGGACGGGGCGTTTCTCCTTTACGGTAAACTGCCGGTCTTATATTGTGGGGATCCAGGCGAGTTCAACGTCACCCTGAGGGCTACCGACTCGGCCGGCCACTGGGCCGAGGATACCACCACGCTCGTCGTTCTCGACGTCGTCCCCCCCGTCGTCGTGCTCGAGGGCGAGCTCGTGGTCGACCAGGGGGCCATGCTCCGCCTGGATGCCTCCAGGTGCAACGACAACGTGGGCATAGAGACCTATGACTGGGCTCTCACGACAGACGGGGGCACCGTCCATCTCGGGGGAGCCGTGGCCGCGCACGCCTGGGGCGTTCCGGGGGAGTACCGGTGCGTGCTCCTGGTGCGGGACGCGGCCGGCAACGAGGCCACCGCCGCCTTCATCGTTAGGGTGCTCGACGTGGAGCCGCCCGAGGTGGAGGATTACGCCGACCTGCACGTCCCGCTCGCCGCCTCATACAAGTTCCCCCATATCGGGGCCACCGACAACGTCGGCATCGCGAACATCGCCTGGACGTTCGTCCATGGGGGCGAGGCAGTCACCCTCCACGGTGCGGAGCCCTCGTTCAAATTTGGTACCGTTGGGACCTACGATGTGACCGTGACCGCCTTCGATGCTGCGAACAACACCGCGAGCAGGGCCTTCCGCGTGGTCGTGTACGACCCCGAGATGCCGGTGGCCGAGGCCGGCCCTGACCAGGTGGTCGACCTGGGGGACACTGTGACCCTCGACGGCCTCGCGTCCGTGGACAACGACGGGATAACCAGGTACCGGTGGACCTTCGAGGACGAGGGCGAGGACCGCGAGCTCAAGACCGCCAAGGCCACCTACATCTTCGTCGAGGTCGGCGCCCACGTGGTGACGCTCACGGTGTGGGATACGCTGGACAACACGGCGACCGACACCATGCTCATCACCGTCCGGGACAACATCCCACCAATGGCGCGCATCAGGCTCCCGCGGCACGCGGCGATCGGGAGCCTCGTGGGGCTCGACGGCGCCGGCAGCACCGACAACGTGGCCGTCGTCAACTGGACCTGGGATTTCGACCACAACGACAGCACTGTCGAGTTGTTCGGCGAGTCAGTGCGGTTCGCGTTCGAGCGGCCGGGGACGTACCTCGTCCGCCTCACGGTGAGGGACGCCGCGGGCCTCGAGGACGAGGCTACCATGGCAATAGAGGTGGGGAAGCGCCAGGGGGAGGCGGGCAGCTTCTGGGCCGTGGTGGTGCTCGCGCTCGTCATCGTCGTCGCCGCGGCGGGGGTGGCCGCCGGGTTCCGGTGGCTGCGCCATAGCCGTCGCGAGGGCGCGGAGCCCGGCGAGGAGGCCACTTCGGCAGGTGCGTGGGCCTCTGAGGTGGGCGCCGCGCCGAAGGGGGAGCTGCTGCCCGAGGATGGATGGGTTGAGGACGATTCTTGGAGATGAGGCGTCCACCCACCCCCGCTGCCTCGATGCCGCGGAGCCCGAGGCCCTCGACGGCCTCCGCGAGGGCCCCGGCGGTCCCCAGGAGGATGGCGCGCCTGTCGTACCTCCACCTCCTCGGCACGAGCGTCTCGCCCCTCGCGTTCAACCTCTCTTCCTCGCGGACGACGGCCATGGCGGTCCAGGCCAGCGCGGCCGCCAGGCTGGCGGTGGCGAGGTCGAGTGCGGTGCATAGGGGTCCGTCGAGGGGGCCGGGGAGAAGGGCAAGGGCGGCCGCCGTGGCGGTGGCCACCGCCACCGGGACGAGAAGGGGCCAGTCGGTGGGGACAGGATGAGGGGCCTTGCCAGGGGTCGGGTTGGATGGTTGGTCGTCGGCGGGCCACTCGATGTCTACCTCTGGCGCCTGGCGCTCTTCACCTCGCGCGAACGCCTGAGGACGAGCTCGCCGTCCACGAGGACCCACTCGAGGGTCTCGCCCTTGGCCATCCCGAGGGCCTGGGCGAGGGCGCGAGGGAGCGAGACGAAGAGCATGCCTTGCGGGTGCTGCTGGACGCGGACGCGGTTGGACATGGTACATTGGTAGGTACATGGATGCATATATATTTATAGCCCGGTGCGGGGGGTGGGCGAATGTGGCCCGGGCCAGGGCACCGAATGTGGGGGAGCGCGGGCGGATGGGGAGGTCGGTGGGAGCCGGGCGGTGCAAGGAGCCGTTCTTGGACGGTGAACGGGGTTCGGCCGGGTCCGTCGGGGGTTGGCTCGGGGATGACGTTGGAACGGGTGGCGGGGGGGGTTCTGCGGGGTGGGGGCCTGCGTGGGGGGTCCTGCGGGGGGGGGCC
>CAYGVT010000164.1:0-7664 GCA_964353355.1 uncultured Thermoplasmata archaeon
CCGCGCCTTGACCACTGCGATCCGGGAATACATTGCGACATATCAAGAGAACCCGCGGCCATTCGTCTGGACGGCAGAGCCAGATGACATCCTCAGAAAGGTCGCTAAAAACCGGCAACTGTTAGTAACAGCACACTAGGCGGTCTTGCCCTCGAGCCTCCTCATGTACTCCACGGCCGCGGTGACCAGCCCCACGAACAGCGGCGCCGGTCTGCGCGGACGGCTCTTGAGCTCGGGGTGGAACTGGCAGCCCACGTAGTAGGGGTGGTCCTTGAGCTGGAACACCTCCATGCGCACGCCGTCCTCCGTCCTGCCCACGTAGCGCATGCCCGCGGCCTCTATCTGCTCGATGTACTTGGGGTTGACCTCGTACCGGTGCCGGTGCCGCTCGTAGATTATGTCGGACTTGTAAAGCGTGTAGGGGAAGCTGTCCTTGTGGAGGATGACCTTGTGCGAGCCCAGGCGCATCGTGCCCCCGAGGTTGACCGTGTCGCGCTGCTCGGGCAGCAGGTCGATGACCGGGTGCGGCGTCCGGGGGTTGAACTCGGTCGAGTTCGCCTCCGCGCACCCCAGGACGTTCCGCGCGAACTCCGCCGTGGCCATCTGGAAACCCAGGCATATGCCGAGGAAGGGCACGCCGTTCTCGCGCGCGTGCTTGGCGCTCATCATCTTGCCCTCCGTGCCGCGCCAGCCGAAGCCCCCGGGCACGATGATGCCGTGGACGTCCGCGAACGGGTCCTGCAGCTTGCCCGTCTCGAGGTCCTCGGCCTCTATCCACCTGATGCACACCTTCGCGCCCACGGACGCGGAGGTGTGGTTGAGCGCCTCGATGTGGCTGATGTAGCTGTCCTTCAAGTTGGTGTACTTGCCCACGAGCGCGATGGTGACCTTCTCGGTCGGGCTCTCGAGGTCATGCACGAACCTCTGCCAGTCCTCCAGCGTGTCCGTCCGGCGCTCGAGCCTCAGCCTGGCGAGCAGGAACTGCGTGAGCCCCTGCTCGTTGAGCACCATCGGCACGTGGTAGATGCTCGGCGCGTCCGGCACGGAGATCACGGCCTCGACGGGCACGTCGGTGAACAGCGCTATCTTCTGCTTCGTGTCCTGGTGCAGCGGAGTGCTCGCGCGGGCCATTATCAGGTCGGGCTGTATGCCGATGGACCTGAGCTCCTTGACCGAGTGCTGAGTGGGCTTGGTCTTCTGCTCGCCCACGACGGACATGACGGGCACGAGCGTGACGTGCGCGAACACGAGGTTGTCGTCGCCGACTTGGAAGTGGAGCTGCCTCACGGCCTCCAGGAAGGGCATCGACTCGATGTCGCCCACGGTGCCGCCCATCTCGACGAGGCACACGTCCGCGCCCGAGCGGAGCGCGACGTCCTCGATGCGCCCCTTGATCTCGTTGATTATGTGCGGTATTATCTGCACGGTCTTGCCGAGGTAGTCCCCGCGCCGTTCCTTCTCGATGACCGCGCGGTAGACCTTGCCGGTCGTGATGTTGTTCTCGGAAGTCAGGCTCTTGTCGAGGAACCGCTCGTAGTTGCCAAGGTCGAGGTCGACCTCGCCGCCGTCGTCGAGCACGAACACCTCGCCGTGCTGGTAGGGGTTCATCGTGCCCGCGTCGCAGTTGAGGTAGGGGTCGATCTTGATGGACGTGACCTCGAGGCCACAGCACTTCAGAAGACGCCCCATGGAGGAGGTGATGATGCCCTTCCCGAGGCCTGACAGGACTCCGCCCGTGACAATGACGTACTTCATGCCTTCGCCACGGTAGGGCCCCATCGGCGTCTGCGATAAATATCTTTCGGATGGCTCCGGCCAGACGCGGGTCGGCCTGCTCACCGATGGTCCTTCGCGAGCCGCGCGACGAGCGAGCGCGTGAGGTCGAGCGTGGCCTCGACGTCCTTGAGGTCCAAGATGGCCTCGGGCCCGTGGATGTACCGGCCCGGGAGCGCGAGCGCGACCGACCTGTAGCCAACGCGGCGCAGGTGGATCGCTCCCGCGTCCGTCGCGCCGATGCCGGGTTTTTTGATCTGCACGGGCATCCCTCCGGCCTTGGCCTCCTCGAGCACCGCCTCCACGAGGCCCGGGTCCGAGACCGCGGCGCGGTCCATGACCGTGAGCACGGGGCCCTCCCTCATTCGGGACACGATCTTCGGCGCGGGCACGCCCGGGAAGTCCGCGGCGATGGTGCACTCGAGCACCACGACGTAGTCGGGGTCGACTCGCTCGACCGCGGGGCCAGCGCCCCTCATGCCGAGCTCCTCCTGGACCGACCACACATATGTGGTGCGGCACGGCAGCCCGCCCTCGTGGAGGAGCCGCACGAGCATGTAGCAGCCCGCGCGGTCGTCGAAGGCCTTGCCCATGACGCGGCCGCGCGCGAGGCGGCGGAAGGGGTTCGCGGGCACCATGGGCGTCCCGATGCGTACGCCCGCCTTGGTGAGCGCGCCCGTGCCGAGCCCCGTGTCCACGAACAGGTCCCCGGGCTCGAGCACCTTTCGGCGCTCCTCCTCCGTGGTGATGTGCGGGGGCTTCATGCCCACGGTCCCGTAGAGCTTGCGCCTCGAGCCCAGGACGCGCACGGTGAGCCCGGGCAGCAGCCGCGGGTCCCAGCCGCCCAGCGTGGTGAACATCAGGAAACCGTCCTTGTCGACCTCCGAGACCATGAGCCCGATCTCGTCCATGTGCGCGATGAACATCACGTGTGGGGGCGGGCCCTTGACGGAGGCGATGACGTTCCCGATGCGGTCGACCTCGACGTCGGCGCCGGCCCTCGCGGCCATGCCCCTGACGTAGTCGCGGACCTCGCCCTCGAAGCCCGAGGGACCGTCCAGCTCGGAGAGGCGCTGCAGCACGCCGACGTCGACCTTCTTCGCCATGGTCATCGGACATGGAACGGGGTCGGGGGTTATGGGGTTTCCGCCCCGGGCGCCGCGCCGTCGTCTAACACGGCGCGCGAGGAAAAAACTTAAAGCCCCCACCGGGCCATAACAAGGCCGGGATGGATGGGAATGCACTCGGAACGGAAGCGGAGAGAGCGGAGCTTCTACTCGATGGACCCCCTGAGGATCGCCAAGGACATCGGCTACGCCCACACCGCCACAGCGCAACAGCAAGCGCGTAGGCCACGCCCTGCGCCCCGGCACGGTGCCTTCATGCGCTCCGTCATCGACGACGCCCGCGAGGCGCAGCACCGACGCGACCCCGAGGCGGACCTCTCGGGCTTCGACACCGCCGTCGGCGAGGGCGAGACCACGACCTCGCGCGCGAGCGCGCCCATGGCGGACACCGGGTGGGCCGAGTGCGAGGACGACACGTGGTCGACCGCGGTCGGGCTGCTCTCGGCCATGGAGCGCGAGCTGCTGTCGCCGGTGGTCGAGGGCATCCACACCCCGGGCGCGGTCAGCGACCAGGCACTTCTGCACTTCCACCGCGAGGTGTCGTGCGAGCTCGACCGCAGGCTGCGGTCCCGCTAGCGATCCTTGCGCGACCCGCTCCGTCCCACGCGCAGGACGGGCACTACCCCGCCAGCCTCACGGTGCTTGCGCCCGCCACCTTCTCGATGCGATAGACCCTGTCCGAAATGGTGTCGAGCTCGCGCTCGTGCGAGACGATGATGACCTGGTCGGCCTCGAGCCTCTCCAGCACCGAGCCCATGCGGGCGAGCTGCTCCCTGGAGAACCCGTCGGTGGGCTCGTCGAGGATGAGCACGTTCGCCGAGCCCGGGGCCGCCATGCGGCGGACCATGCCGTTGAGCGCGAGCCGGTAGGCGAACGCGACGGACGTCCGCTCGCCGCCCGATAGCGCCGCGACGTCGACGTCCCAGCCCTGCTGCCGCATGGTGGGGGAGAAGTCCTCGTCGACGGCGAGCTCCAGGTCGGGGTCCTCGACGAGCATGTCGAACCAGGTGCGCGCGGACCGGTCCATGTCCTCCGAGAGCGCGGCCATGACCGAACGCTCGATGTCCTCGAGCGCGGGGCCGAGGCACTCCCTGAGCCAGGCCAGCGTGCGCGAGTAGGTCTCGCCCGCGAGCCGTGAGCGGGCGAGCTCGCGCGCCTCCTCCTCGAGCTCGGACGCGCGGCGCGAAGCCTCCTCGAGCTGCCTCGACGCGACCTCGAGCCCCGACTCGCGCGCGCGTCGCGCCTCCGAGGCCTGCGCGTGCTCCGCGCGCGCCCTCGCCAGGGCCCCCGCGTCCCTCCTCCCCTCGACCGCGGCGAGCCCCTCGCGCGCCTTGGCCAGGGCCGCCTCCGCCGCTCTGTGCGCGTCGGAGGCCATGCCCATCTCGCGCACCAGCGCATCGGCCTCGGCCGCCTTGGACGTCCTCGACCGCGCGACCTGCTCGAGCCCGTGGCGCTCCTTATCGAGCGCCTTGAGGTGCTCGAGCCTCGCACCGTCGAGCCCCGTCTCGGCCTCCTTCAGACTGGCGGCGACGCCCTCCGGGTCGAGCGCCTCGAGCGCGCGGCGGGCCTCCTCGGCCTTGGATGCCTCCTCGTCCTCGCGCCTGATGGACCTCGCCAAGGTCGCCCTCTCGGCCTCCCGCGCGCGCAGCGCCTTGAGCCCCTCACGGAGCGTCCCCGCGCGCTCCTCCTCGCGCCTGCGCTTGGCCGCGCTCTCGCGCAGCCTCCCCCGGAGGTCGGCCCTTAGCCGCTTCAGGTGCTCCGCGGTGAGGGGCTGGTGGCAGCAGGGGCAGGTCGCCTGCTCCTTGAGGCCCTCGAGGCCCTCGAGGTCCCGCGTGGCCGTCTCGACCTTCTCGCCGTGCGCGCCCGCGGCGCGCTCGGCCTCCTTGAGCTCCTGCTCGGCCTGCGAGAGGCGGACCGCGACGTCCGGCAGCGCGGCGAGGTCGCGCTCGAGCGCGGCCTTCCTGGCGGCGGCGGCCTCGGCCCGCTCGAGCCTCGCGCTGGCCTTGGACTGCGCATCCTGGACCTTGAGCTTGGCGTCCTTGAGCTCCCGGACCCTCCTCTCCCTCTCCTGGAGCGCGTGCAGCTCGCCCAGCTCCCCCTCGAGGGCCTTGAGCCTCGACCTCACCGCACCGAGCTCGGCCGCGGATTGCTGCGCGGCCGCAAGGCGCTCGGCGACGACCTTGGCCTCGCCCCTCGAGCGCTCGAGCTCCGACTGCCTGGCCGCCACCGCGGACCGTGCCTCCTGGAACTCGGCCTCCACCGCCTCGGCCGCATCGGCCCTGTCCTTGGCCTCGCGCTCCCGCCCCTGCGCGGTCGCAAGCCCCGACCTCGCGGCCTCCTTGGCCGTGCGGAGGGCCTCGGCGGAGCCGCGCGCCTCCTCGAGCTGCCTCCGCGCCTCGTCGAGCCGGGCCGACCTCTCCTCGAGGCCCCTCACGCGCTCACGCACCGCGCCCTCGAGGAGCGTCAGGTTGTCCCTCGCGACTTTGTAGTCCTCGATGCCGAACGCCCGCCGGAGGGTCTGCTTGCGCAGCTCGCGCACCTGCTTCCCTGGCGCCAGGATGGACCGCATCTCCTCCTGCGGCGTGTAGATCCCGTACCGGAATATGACCGAGCCCGCCTTGGGGTCGGGGAGCTCCTTGAAGCCCACCAGCTCCAGCACGCGGGGCTTCATCTCGCTCGGGGAGAGCTGCTCCTCTCGGCCGTCCACGGTGAGGACGCACTTCCCCACCTTGGCGCCGGTCTTGGTGCGCTTGAGCGTGCGCAGGGATCTGCAGAACCTCCCCGACGCCTCGAACTCGAGCTCGACCTCGCCCTCCTCCGCGCCGTGGCGCAGCAGGTGCGTCGAGTCCGTGTCGCCCAGGCCGAACAGCGCGAACTCGATGGCGAGCAGGATGGTGGACTTGCCAGAGCCGATGTCGCCCTGGAAGAGCGTGATGCCCTCATCGAACGCGATGGGCTGGGCACCATCGCCGTAGCTGCGGATGTTGCGGAGGCGCAGGTGGCGAAGCCTCATCCACCCTCACCCCCGAGCCAGCGGTCCAGGCCGATCCCCTTCCCTGGATGGGCAGGTCCGCCCTCCCCGCCATCCCCATCGCCCCTCTCCGATGGTCGCTCCCCAGCCCCTTCGCCTGCCGCGGCCGTGGCGGAGAGCCTCCCCTCGACGTCGAGGACCGAGAGCGCCTCCCGCACGATCCTGTCCGCATGGTCGTCGCGACGTGCGTCCCCGCGCTCCTGCCTGAGGACCTCGAGCAATCCCAGCGCGACGCCCTTGCCCGCCTCCCCGCGCAGCCAGTGCAGCGGGCTCCCGTGGGATTCGATGTGCGCCGCCAGCACCGCGCCCGAGAGGAGCCTGGGGTCAGCCTCAGTAGCCCCTCCGGCAGCCTCGGCCGCAGTCGCGGCCGCGCCCCTCCCCTCGACGGTCGCCTCGGCCTCCCTGAGGCCCGACCGGTTGAGGGCAAACGCCCGCGCGCCCTGCGCGAGCAGCGCCTGGCCCACCGATGCCAGGTCCAGGTCGGTGGGGCGGCCCGACGAGAGCGTGCCTCGCACGCGCAGGAGCACCACGCGCCCCTCGGGCGCGACGGAGCCGACGGCTCCCTGTACATGTTCGCGCGCGCGCTGCGCGTCCATGCCTTCGACGTCGACGTCGAGCCTCACGATGGGCGCGACATCGATGGGGACGTGGCGCGCCTCGCACCTGCCCGCGCCGTCGCAGTCGACCAGGAGCATGCCCTTGGGCCCCGTGTCGAACAGGTCCGAGAACGTCGCGCCGAAGGTCGGCCCCGGGTAGGCCGCAAGGGCGCCGCCCTGGATGCGCTTGAGCCTGTGCGCGTGGATGTGCCCGAGGGCGTAGTAGTGGAACCCCCTCGGGAGCCTGGAGGGCGGGAGGGACTCGAGCATGCCCAGCTCGGGTGGCAGCATGCCCTCCACGGCGCCGTGGAAGCCGAAGACGGCGAGCGGGGCGTGCGCGACCCTCCTCGTCAGGGCATCGTGGTCCATGGCCTCGAGCACCTTGGTCTCGAGCCCGAGCTTCCTTCCCCCGACCGCGGCGAGGACGGCCCCGGTCGCGGGGTCGGTCACGGGCTCGGGCTGCACGCCTCCCCCGCCCGTCACGTCGTCCTCGTCCCCCTCGCGCCCCTGCACGCCCACGTTGACGTAGAGCCCGGCCGAGGCGAGGACGTCGACCACGCCGCGCTCGGTCGGCGAGCGGTCGTGGGAGCCGTAGAAGGCGTAGATTGCCACGCCCGCGTCGCGCAGCTCCCTGAGCCCCGCGGCCGCGCGCTCGACCACGGCCATCTCCGGGAGGTTGGAGTCGAACAGGTCGCCCGCGATGACCAGGAACGCCGCGCCCTCGCGCCTCGCCACCTCGAGGCCCCTGAGGAAGGCCTGGAGGTTCAGCTCGCGCAGCACCGGGTCGCGGAACGCGCCCAGGTGCACGTCGCCGATGTGGGCGAACCTGACGGGCATGGAATGGACCCCGGGGTGGGGAGGATGCCCTTGTCGATATAAGGGGCTTGGGGCGGGGGGTGGGGGAAAGTGGTGCGCCATGGTAGCGACGGACACTGGCGGGTGCAAGTCCCGCCCGGGCACGAACCTGTTGACCCGATAGCGAGGGGAGCTATTATTAGGAGCAATCCTATATGGTAGGAGCCTCCCGACAAAGGGATATTGAGTATCTTGACGCAAATCCGCAGGCCGTAACACGCGTGAAGCCAGATGTAGCGCCGTCACCCACACCTTCCCGCCCTGGGGAGGGAACTGGGAGCG
>CAYGVT010000165.1:0-36612 GCA_964353355.1 uncultured Thermoplasmata archaeon
TCCTTACAGAGGAGTACCTCAGGAACGTCGTGCACAACGTCCGGAGGCTGTGCTATCTCATCTACCTCATCGATCTGAAGGTCCTACCGCGCATTCGAGCCGCTGCCTGAGTGTGCCAACCTATTTTGTCCCAAACCCCCCGCCGGGGTGCGGCGATGGGATGGGTGCGAGGCGCCAGGGCGGGCGTTATCGGTGTCATCCTTTTCTACCACCGCGACCTCGACGACGCGGGGCGGGGCGATGGCGGTCGAGGAGGCGCTGGTCATGGACGAGAAGGACATGGAGACGCACAGGAAGCTGGCCGCGGAGGCGTTCAACCGGGCTTGGGAGCTCATGGACAAGAGGGACCGCACAGATGCGGAGGCCGTCGAGATGGTGCACGCCGCGCACGCGTCCAGGTTCCACTGGGGCAAGGTGGGGACGCCCCTCAACCTCGAGAGGGGGGACTGGCAGCTCTCCCGCGTCTACGCGGTCCTCGGCCAGGCGGCGCGCGCGCTCGAGTACGCGGAGCGGTGCCTCGAGACTTGCGAGCGCGAGGGCATCGCTGACTTCGACATCGCCTTCGCCTACGAGGGCATGGCAAGGGCGCACGCGCTCGCCAGCAGGAGCGCCGATGCCACCAGGTTCATGAGGCTCGCGAGGAAGGCCGCGGAGGGCATCAAGGAGAAGGACGACCGCGACTACTTCATGGGCGAGCTCAAGACAGTGCCTGGACACAACGATTGAGAGCGTGGTGCACGGCGGACGACCGTACCACCACCGATATCGCGTGGGCCTCTCACCACCGTCATCCCAGCCCCCATCGCCTTTTTACAGTCGCAGGGTTCTAGGGGTGGCGATGTCTTCCTTCCTCGTCATCGGGGCGGGCCTGATGGGCAGTGCCGTGGCCTTCAACCTCTGCAGGAGCCCGGGCGTCGGCTCCGTCATGCTCACTGACATGGACCATGACAGGGTCGAATCGGTGCTCGCCTCGCTCCGCTCTCCGAAGGCGAGCGCGCAGCGGCTCGACGTGGCCGACCGCGAGGCCGTCGTCAGGGCGATGCGCGGGCGCACGGTCGCCGTGAGCTGCGTGCCCTACAAGTACAACGCCGCGCTCGCGAGGGCCTCGGTCGATGCGGGCTGCTCCCTCTGCGACCTGGGCGGCAACAACGACGTGGTGGCCCATGAGCTCGCGATGGACGCGGAGGCGAGGAGGGCCTGCGTGACCATCATCCCCGACTGCGGCCTCGCGCCGGGTCTCACGAACGTCCTCTCGGCGGACGCGCTCGCCCGGTTCGACCGGCTCGACGAGCTGCACCTCCGCGTCGGGGGGCTCCCGGTGCATCCCCGGCCGCCGCTCGGCTACCAGCTCGTGTTCAACCCCGCCGGGCTGGTCAACGAGTACAGGGAGCCGTGCGTCGTCATCCGCGGCGGCGAGGTCCGCACGGTCGAGCCCATGACGGAGGTGGAGGTCCTCGACTTCCCGCCGCCCTTCGGGCATCTGGAGGCGTTCAACACCTCCGGTGGCACGTCGACGCTCCCCCACACGCTCAAGGGCCGCGTGAGGGAGCTCGACTACAAGACCATCCGCTACCCGGGTCACTGCGAGCGTATCCGTTTCCTCATGGACCTGGGGCTGTTCGACGAAAGACCGGTCTCCGTGGGAGGCACCCAGGTCCTGCCGCGGGAGCTCATCGAGGCCCTCTTCGCCGAGCGGCTCTCCTTCGGTGACGACGACGCCGTGCTCGTGAGGGTCACCGCGAGGGGCGTGAAGGACGGGCGCGAGCGCACCCTCACCCGCACCATCGTCGACCACTGCGACAAGGCGAGCGGGCTCACCGCGATGATGCGCACGACCGCGTTCCCCGCGTCCATCGTCGCCCAGATGGTCGCCGACGGCACCATCTCGAGGAGGGGTGCCGTGCCCCAGGAGAGCGTGGTGCCGGCGGGCCCGTTCATCGAGCAGCTGGGGGCGCGGGGCATCCGGGTCGAGACGGAGTGGGATTGAGCCAGCCATGGTACTCGACGAGGGTCGAGGGAATATGAAACCTTTTTATCCTATGAGAGAGGGTACCAGAAGCTGCCAAGGCTGATGGGCGTCATGCGAGGACGATAGGGGGGATGCAAACGCCAGACGAGGCCGATCCGGGGGAGGGGCGCATCAAGCTCATCGCGGCCATCAAGACCCCGCTCAATGCGATAGTGCTCTTCGCGCTCATTGCCGAGGCCTTCCTCATCACGGGCTCCATCCAGTCGGACAGGATACCATACTGGGCTCCGCTCTCCGTGCTGGTCCTCATCATCGTGCTCTTCTTCGTCACCATCCTCTTCCGCCCGAAGAGCCTCTACCCGGAGACCCCGACCGGTCCCACGACGCCCATCGATGTCCAGCTGGGCTTCCCCCTCGAGAAGGAGCCGATAGACCTGGACGTCGACAAGGCCGTCATGACGGTGAGACCGTGGAAGGGGGGGAAGCCGAAGCCGAAGGACCCCGCCATCCGTGACGCCCATGGGAGCTGGGTGCTGCAGCTCCCGAAGGAGACGAACACCATGGACCTCATCCAGCTGGAATTGGTCGAGAGGAACGGGAGGACGTGGAGGGTGGACAACTTCTCCTTGATCGACAGGACCGTCACGCCCAAGCTCATCAAGGACAAGCCGGGGGGAGGACAATGAACCTGCGCTTCCGCAACGATTCCAAGCCCATAGGTCGGCGTGGCCCCAACGAGTACTACGAGTGGAGGCTCTTCCTCGACGAGCCGCCCGAGGTCCTGGCGAAGGTCGACCGGGTCGAGTACAGGCTGCACCCCACCTTCCCGAACCCCGTGAGGACCATCGACGACCGCGCGTCGGGGTTCGCCCTCGTGTCGGCGGGGTGGGGCGAGTTCACCGTCCTCATCACGGTGTACATGAGGGACGGGACGCAGCTCGACACCGAGCACCGGCTGAGGCTCGGCTGAGCATTCTACCATGCGGGCCATCCTATGACCCTTTCGACCTGCCCTTGAGGACGTACTTCGCGACAACCAGGCAGAGCGCGACACCTATCGCGACCACCAAGAACCACAGCAATGGCGTCCCCCCCACCGTCTCCGGCCGCTCCACCACAAGGACCGCCGTGGCAGGGTCGGAGAATGCCGTCCCATCGAACGCCCTCGCCTCGACCTGGTGCGTCCCGGGCAGGTACCACCCCGAATCCAGCACGACCGTCCAGTCCTCAAGTCCGTCCGCGAAGAACCAGACCCCGCCGTCCACTCGAAGCTGGACGTAGACGACCCTCCCAGACCCCCCGATGGCAGTGCCCGTGAACGTGACGGGCTCCCCCTGTCGCACCACGAGGCGTTGGATGCCGATGGAGCAGGTGGGGCTCCTCCATGAGGCCTCGCGGACGGTGATGACGAAGTGCTGTGACGCCACCCCGTCCCGCCCATCCTCCACGACAACGCGCACGACCTGCTCGCCCAACTGGTTCGCCTCAGGGGTCCATGTCAGCCGGCCCGTGGAGGGGTCGATGTCCATGCCTGCCGGTGCCTGGAGCAACGAGTACGCGAGCACGTCCCCGTCCTCGTCGGATGCGGAGACGTTGTACTCCAGGGACCTGCCCTCTACGGCGTACTGCGGGGGCGTGCCCAGGATGCGGGGAGCATGGTTGACAGGTGGGGGCGGTTCGAGGGTCTCGACCCGGAAGTGCCACACCGCAGAGATGGAGCCGTTGACCTTGCCGTCGTTGGGGACGACTGCCCACCAGATGACGGTGCCGTCCGCCAGGTCGTGCAGCGTGTGGGAGGTGCCCGCGGTGGCGATGGGCCCCGGCGGTGGGGTTCGAGGGTCGAAGGACGTCGTGGAGGTGTGGAGGAAGTACCTGACCGTGTCCCCGTTCGCGTCCGAGCCCTCCCAGAGGAGCGTGACATCGCCCGGGGCCATGGCCGCGCCCTCGGTCGGCCCGATGAGGGTTGCGACGGGCGCCTCGTTCTGGGCGGGCGGCACGACCATGAACCGCCGCACGGCGGGCATGGGGCCGTCCTCGAACCCGTCGCTGGGGACGACGGTCCAGTAGTACCACGCATCGCGCCCGAGGTCCTGGAGCTCCAGCATGGAGGCGGTCGTGGTGGTCAGGGGCGGGGGCAGCGTCGCGGCAATGAACCGCACCGTCGAGAGGAAGACGGTGAAGGACACCGGGTCCCCATCATCGTCGTGGGCGCTCCAGACGAGCGTGACGGGTTCGGAGGCGAGCGTCTCATCGTCATTCGGGGCCAGGAGGATGGCCGTGGGCGGATGATTCGGCACGGAGGGATGGCGGATCTGGAACTCGCCGGAGTAGGCATTGACCCGGAGCGGCAGGTCCGCGTTGTCGTCGGCGGCGGACACCATGACCCTGTACGTCCCGTTGGGCACCATAGACGTGTCCCAGGTCAGGTTGCCCGTACCGTCGGGAAGGCCGGTCGCGAGCGGCACGCTGTCCGTGCCGTTCAGGAGGTAGACGTCGAACGTGAGCTCGTCACGATCCAGGTCCCCTGCCGTCCACTCGATGGTATGTGATGCATTCCAGCTCTCGCCGCCGGCGGGCGGGGCGATGATCACCGATTGTATGAGGTTGTAGTTGACCTTCACGGTCCACAGGAAGGGCGTGGTCCGGGGCTCGTCGGTCGAGAGGTACACCTTGTACTGCACCCACCTGGTGCCGTTGTGCACGGAGGGGATGCGGGCGTGGCGCCAGGCTGGCTGTCTCTCAACGCTCTGGTTGAAGTAGGTGCCCGGGGTGGAATCGGGCCCGAGGAACGGCGCCGCCGTCAGTCCTTCAAGGGTGGCGGCAGTCCTCAGCTGCAGCATCACCTCGGTCCCGTCGTAGACCCAGGCACCCCAGCTGATGTTCCCGTAGTAAGCCGCACCGCCACAGTCGTGCGGTTCAGAGAGGTAGGTGCCCGATGGCAAGTGGTCGAAGCGGCCGAAGGCCCAGGTGTCGCCCATGACACGATTGAGGATGATGTACCGGGCGTTGATGTCGTAGGCCATCGCAAGGCCGTACCTGAAGTCAAGGGGGGTCCTCGTCGGGACCTCCGTCCAGCTGTTGTTCGCCACATCGTAGCTCCACAACGCCCCCCTGGAGTCCGATGGCGAGCCCCCATGCATCATGACCCTCTTGGCCATCGAGTCGTACACCATCACGGGGCCCCACCCCGTGGTCGGTGCGAGCGTTGTCTCCATGCGTGTCCATGCATTGGCGGAAAGGTTGAAGATGTATGTCGCTCGGCAGAACAGCACAGCGACCCCGCTCTCCTCGTCGAACGCGAACCCCTTGGCATGTCCCCAAGGTGGGGACGGGCCCGTGACGAGCCGGAGCCAGGTGTCCGATAGCAGGTGATACGTCCAAGTATCGTTGAGGAACCCGTTCTCATCATCTCCTCCGAACAGTATGACAACACCATTCATGGTATCGAACGTCATCGTGTTGTTGGAGCGGGCCGAGGGAGATATCTCGGGGGATTTCTTCGTCCATCTGTTGCTCCTCAGGTCGTACACCCACGTGTCATTGAACAGACGGCTCCCATCAGTCCCACCGAAGAGGATAAAGACCTTGTTCCTCGTGTCATAGACCATCGCATGACGACCTCGGGGCGAGGGTGCGCCAGATATGTACTGCTTTGTCCATGCACTCCTGTTGGACATATAGGCCCATGTGTCGTTCATCGGAACGCCAGTATCCCCGAATCCACCGAACAGGACGCTCTTTCCGACCTCACGGTCGTATGCAAGGGTGTGGCAGGCTCTCGGTGCCGGTGTACCTACGGGCTCCACCCAGGTCCAAATCGAGGCGTACGAATCGAGAATATCTACCCTTCCGACCGGTAAGTTAGGATAGGTCCTGCCGCCGTACATGACCAGGGATTCGATGTCGTCTGCATAGACGAGCACATGGGATTGCCGTGGCGGTGGTGGGTCGAGGGGAGACAATCTCGACCATGTGTCTGAAGAAGTATCGTACGACCATGTATCGTTATAGAGAGCAGGATCATGCCACACATTGGAATCCCCACCAAATAGCATAAAACTCCTTATCTCGCGATCGTAGACCATCGCACAACAACTCCTCGACGGTGGCGGAGAGGAGGGTTCCCGCTCGGTCCAGACATTCGAATTGAGGTCGTAAGTCCAGGTCTGGTTCAGATGATCGCCTGGGTACAGGTCGATGAAACCGCCAAAAAACACGTGCAGCTTTTGTTCGGGGTCGTACGCCATCACACCATATTGCGTCGGAGGGTTCTCGGGCCTCATCTCCGACCATGTGTTGTTGCTCGTGTGATAGGTCCAGGTTTCGTTCCCTCGGGTCCCTCCGAACAGCACGACGGCCTCGTTCTCCTCATCGTAAGATACCGCGTGCTGATATCCAGATGGGGGGGCAATCGTCGGGTTCATTCTCTTCCAGGCCCTCTCCGTGACATTGAAGGTCCACGTGTCGTTCAGCCAACGCATCTGCGATGTCCACCCTCCGAACAGCACCACGGAGCCATTGGCACGGTCGTAGACCATCGCGTGACAGGCGCGCGCTTCGGGGTAGACATCTGTGTGGACCCTCTCCCAGGTCTGCGACCGAACATGGTAGAGCCATGTATCGTTCAGGCAACTATCATCCCCGAAGTCGGCTTCTCCCCCAAAGACGACGATGACACGATGCACGGGGTCATAGACCGCACCGTGCTCCCAACGCGCGACCGGCATTCCGTCGTCCATGAGGCACCAGTCGGGCGGTGACGAGTTGTCCACGGCGAGCTGGAGGGTCTCGAAAACCGGCGAGGTCTTCGAGTACATCCCATGGGATATGTCGTATTCATAGACATTCCACGTGGAGCTTCCAGCGCAATCGAGGGCTGGGAGCAGCAGGAGGACGTAGCAGAGGAGTACCGATGAAAGCTGAGCGCGACCCCTCATTCTCTTCATCGCATTACCATCACGCTCATGAATATAAATCGTTTGTGATTCAATCCTAGAAGGAAACGCCCGTCTGGGGTGCACCTTCCAGCTGGAAATCCGCCATACACTGGAGGCATGCCACTAGCAACGGCCGAAGGGCTCCGACAACGGTCTGATACTCACGCAATATCCTTGCACATCACCTGCACGGCCTGCCTCCCCGACCACATGCTGCCGAGCGCGCTCCCGCCCGGGGTCGACCACTGGCCGGCCATGTAGAAGGCCTTGAGGCCCGGAAGCCGCCTCGGCAGTGGCCTTATCATGTCCTTGGCCGGCGGCAGCCAGCCCCCCCACGCGCCCTGGTGGTTGAGGGTGTACCGCCACGTGGTGTGCGGGGTCGCCACGTCCGTCATCTCGACGTCGGCCGAGATGCCCGCGCGGTGCGCCTCGAGCCTCCCCAGAAGCGCTGTTGCGACCCTCGCCTTCTCCGCGTCGTAGGCGGGCCTGTCCTTGACGCGCCCGGCCCAGTGGTCCCAGGTCGTGTCGGCCATGACCTGGACGGCCGTCCTCCCCGGGGGCGCGAACGCGCCGCTGTAGTTGAACAGGCGCTCGGGCACCGCGTCCACCGCCCTGCCCCCCACGTCCAGGGGCGACCTCTGCCTGTAGACGGTGAGCCACGGCTCGCCCTTGAGCTCGCGCGCGACGCCGAAGGTCGCCATCACGAGCGGGCGCACGAGCGGCCACGACGCGTAACGGTGCTCGATGGCCCGGTCGGTGTAGCCCCCTCCCAGCATGCCGTAGACGGTGCTGCGGCCGTCCGCGGCCGAGATGACCGCGTCCGCGCGGTGCTCGGTGCCGTCACGCAGCCTGATGCCGACGGCGCGGTCGCCCTCGACGAGCACCCTCTCGACCGTCGCGCCGTAGGTCACCTCGCCCCCGAGCTCCTTGAGCTTGCGCTCGATGGGCTCGACGAGGCTCACCGAGCCACCCTCGAGGAGGGCCATCTGGCCGTCCGCGAGCGCGCCCAGCAGCATGAAGATGAACCAGACCGGCATCTCGGGCAGGAACAGGTTCTCGAGCAGCCACCGGAGCTCCTCGTCGCGCGCGGCCGAGGCCCACAGGCGGACCTCCCGCGCGTTCCTGCCGGTGAAGTACCTGAGCTGACCGCGCATCCCCCACATCATCTTGAGGCTGTCGAAGAGCCCCGCGAGCTCGGGGGGGTCGCCGAACCCCAAGTCGGTCATGCCCTGCATGCCCCTCGCGGCCTTGACGAGCTCCGAGACGATGCGCCCGTCGTCCGGGAAGAGCCTCGCGAGGTCCCGCTCGAGCAGGTCGAGGTCCCTGGTGACGGTGAGCGTGCGCCCGGTGCGCTCGCTCACGAACCGGCCGTAGGTGGCGAGGTCCAGGAATCGGGTGGAGCCGATGATGCCGAGGTCGCGCATGAGGCCGTGGATGGGACCCCCTGGCCGGTGGCCCATCATGAAGTGGATGCCGCCATCGACCAGGTACTTGCCCCGACGCCAGCAGGCGGCCACGCCGCCTGGCGCGGTGTGGTGCTCGAAGAGGTGCGCTTGGAGGCCCGCGAGCTCAGCGTTGACGCCGGCCGAGAGGCCCCCGAGCCCCGCGCCGATGACGATGACGGTCCTCGGGGCCATCTCGCGTCACCTCGCCATCGGGGCTAGGGGCCCTGCTTGGGCGCCGAGGGCGGTGGTGGCGGCGGTGGCCTTGTCGTCGGTGGCGCGGGAGTCGCCGGCCTCGCGGGCGCCTTCAATGGCGGTGGGAGGGCGGCCGTCGGGGCCGGGGCCGGGGCCGGAGCTGCCTTCGGAGGCTCCTTGCTCCCCGGCCTCTCGACCTCCTCCAGCTCCTCGGGCCCCTCCTCCGGCTCCGTCGCCTCCCCCTCCCCCTCCCCCTCCCCCTCCTCCTCCTCAGGTTCCTCCATGTCCGCGGGCGCGGCCTTCCTCTTGCGCATCAACACGAGGGCCACGGCGACCACGAGGACCACCACGACGATTGCGATGAGCGCGATGGCCGTGCCGCCCAGGCCGCCGCCGTCCCCGTCGCCGTCCCCGTCACCGCCCTGGTAGGGCACGGTGGCCTCGACGGTCGTCGTCTGGGGCCCTCGGCCCTTGGCGTTGACCGCGAGGAGGGCGTAGTGGTACGTCAAATTTGCCTGCACGTCCGTGTCGACGTAGCCAGTGACCGCCGCGAGGACCTTGTGCTCGACAAGCGTCGTCGGGGTGGGCCCGCGCATGAGGACGTAGTTGATGATGGCCGAGCCGCCGTCGCCCTGCGGCGGGAGCCAGGCCAGGGTAACCTTGCCGAAGTCGGGGGTGGCCGTCAGGTCGAGCGGCACGCCCGGCGGGACCAATATGACCTCGCCCTGGATGAGGACTTGCGCATGCGAGAGGTCGAGCCAGTCGGTCGGGTAGACCGTGACGCTCTCCCCGGCCCCCACCGTGATGCCGCGCCTGCCCGCCGTGGGCATGCCCCGCGGCTTGTTGGTCGAGTTCCACACCGGCTCGGCCACGGCGTTGGACTGGAACTCGGCGTCGAAGGTCGCCGCCTGCGTACCGCCGTTGTGGACGGTGAGCGCGCCAAGGTCGTGCGAGGTGTTGAAGGAGAGCTCGGCGCCGCTCGCGGTCGTGATGTTGCGCACGCGGTAGAGGCGCTCGGCGCCGCCGAACACCTTCACCTGCGTGACGTTGATGGACTTGCCAGTGTCCGAGGTCGTGTATGTGACGGTGCCCAGGTAGGGGTCGCCCTTGGCGAAGGTGAGCGCGGCCCTGTCGCGAGAGCCGACATCGACGCGCGCGCCGTCGACGGAGTAGGAGGCCCTGCCGCCGCTGACGGCGGTCCAGTTGTATCTACCCGTGGCCGTGCCGTCGATGTTGGTCACGTAGTTCCCCTGCGGCAGCACGTAGCCCCTGCGGTCGGCGGCGGTGCCCATGAGCACCGGCAGCGGTTGGGCGCCGCCGATGGAGCTCACGACCTCGCCCTCGGGGGTGACGTGGATGCTGCCACCGCTCCCGTCCTCGACGGACGAGACGGCCTGCCCGGCCACCAGGTCGAGCACGCCCCCCGCGCCGCCCGGCAGCGACCGCTCGCCGCTGATGACGGAGTAGGGCACGAACATGATGCCGACCTCGCCGCCCCACAGGGTGCCGTCCGAGCGCAGGAACCGCCACTCCCAGTAGGTGCCGTCCTTGAGTATCTCCACGAACGGCGGGAAGTCGTTGGCCGTGTCCGCGTCGTCGGCGATCTTTGCCTTCGCGGGGTCCTCGCTCGACCACCACACCCTGTCCGGGTCGTAGACGTAGATGCGCGCGTGCGTGGCGTCCACGTCCTCGACGAGGTAGGGGACCATCGAGTGGCCCTCGACGCCCATCATCACGGCCAGTATGCCGAGCTCATTGCTGTCGATGGCCGCGCGGACCTGCTCGAGCATCGCGCCCATGCCCGTCGCGGGGTTCGCGTCGGACGAGGGCACGAGCTCATAGGGCCTCGCTGCCATGAGCACGCCGAGCGCCTCCGCGCTCAGCTGCGACCCGTGCATCCAGTCGATGTGCCGCTCGACCGTGCCGCGGCGCTCCAGGTCGTCGACCGAGTTCGCGCCGGACTGGAGCTCGGACGGGAGCACGTCCCCGTGGAAGATCTCCAGGGAGAGCGCGTCCATGCCGTAGCACTCGCCGCCCTGGCCGATGAACCAGTAGGCCGAGCCGTAGATGCCGGCCGCGAACGGGTCCGGCCCGATGATCTGCGTCGACTCGTAGCCACCGTACATGAGGCCGCCGCCCGCGGCCGCCGTGGGCGCGCCCTTGGCCACCCAGTAGTTGGCGAAGACCTCGTCGGAGCCGAAGGTGTCCTTGAACGCGCCGTTCTCCCAGAAGCCCTGGGGGTACGTCAGGGGGTCCTTGGACGGGTTTGCGAAGGGCATGCCCCAGTCGAGCGGCCACTGTGGCATCGGGTAGACCTCGATGGGGTCGGCCGTGGAGGCCTCGCCCGCCAGGGTGCGCACCACGATGGGGTTGGGCGCGTGCGGCACGTCGGCCGCGATGGTGAACGAGTAGCTCGTGTCGGGGTCGCCCTCCGGCAGCCAGGTGGGCACGGTGCCCGTGGGCACGTCGCCGATGATTATCTGCGCGCCCATCAGGTTGGTGCCCGTGATGGTCACCTCCATGCCCACCCAGACGCGCCTCGGCGAGAAGGTCTCGAGCGTGGGCGGGAGCGGGCGGACGTGGACAGAGGCGCGCGAGACGTTGTCGGCGCCTGGCGGGTCGTGCGCGAGGCCGTCGGTGACCTGCAGCTCGAACACGAAGTCGACGGGGGAGTCGCCGATGCGCGGCCGGAAGGTGGGCTCCTCCGAGTGCGGGTCGTCGAGCAGGGCCGTGAACGCGCGCGGGGCGATCTGCGTCCAGGAGTAGATGAGGGTGTCGCCGTCCGGGTCGTAGCTCTGCGCGCCCGAGAACTGGACCGACGCGCCCTCCACGACGTCCTGGCCCGAGCCAGTCATCGCGATGGGCGGCCGGTTGTAGACGCCGCTCGTGAAGATGATGAAGGGATTGATGCTCTCGGAGCGGCGCATCGGGGAGCTGAAGGGCTGCGCGTCGATCCTGATCTTGGCCTGGAAGGTGTCCATGGCGGTCAGCGACCACACCTTCTGGGTCATGGTCGACGTCGCGTCGAGGATTGGCTCGTAGGTGGTGCCGTTGTCGGGCGAGAAGTAGAGCTTGAACGAGGTGATGGACGTGACGAGGCCGGTGATGGACCACCTGATGAGGTGCTGCTCGCCGCCGGGCAGCACGAGCCCGCCCCCGATCCACGGGTTGGGGTCGATGAGGAAGACCGTCACGGTGCTGGCGTCGTTGAGGACGCGCATGTCGGCAACGCTCTCGTCGGAGTCGAGGAACTTGGGCGGGGAGCCCCACAGCGCGGTCGCCCGCACCCTGACCTGCTCGGAGTCGGGCATCGTGGGGACTATCCAGGGCTCGGTCCCGTCGTTGGCGGTCGAGGCCGAGATGGCGGTCCACACCTGGCCACCGTCCGTGGAGTAGTGGAGGCTCACGTTCACGATGGGCGCGTGGGGGTCAGACACGGTCCTCCAGGTGATGTCGTACCTGTGGCTGGTCAGGAGCGTCTCGCCTCCGTTGAGGCTGGTGAGGAAGATGATGGGCGAGCGCAGCGTTATGGGGGCGGTGTCGTTCTCGCTCGCGACGAGCCGCTGGCCCATGTCGGAAATGGCACGCACCCGGAGCTGGACCATGGCATCCTCCATGAGCGGGGGCGCCCACCACACGCCGCCCTTGTCGGGCGGGATGTAGTCGAACTCGCCGCCGAGGGCCTTCCACTCGCCCCAGTCGGCCTCGTCCCGGATGCGCATCTGCATGTCAAGGCCCTTCACGAGCTGCCGGCCGTCGTAGAGCTGCCACTTGAGCAGGTAGTAGCGCCCCGCGCTCACAGTCGTGGGCGCGCCCGTGAACCGCACGATGGTCGTGGTCTCGATGGTGAGGTCGGCGTCCGAGTCGTCCGAGGCCAGCGGCTCGCCCGTGGAGCCCTCGCTGCTGACCCAGTCAGCGCGGATGCGCACGGTGGTCGAATCCACGTTGATGGGCACGAGCCACGTGTAGGCCTGGCGTCGGCTGTTGGTGATGATGACAATCTCGTTGGGGAACGTCCGCCCGGCGTCGGTGGAGAACGTGAGGTGGATGGCGCCCTCGATGCTGCTGGTCGTCCAGGCGACGTCGTATGTGGAGCCGCCCTTGAGCACCTCGCCGCCGTTGGGGGAGTTCAGCACGATGGTCTCGCCGACGGCCCCCGCCGGCCCGACCGGGGACATTGGCAGGATGGGCAGCGAGAGCAGGAGCGCGAGGAGCAGGGCACCGAGGGGGCCCGCGCCCCCTCGCCTTCCGAGCGAATTCCCAGATCTCCCGTCCAACCGCGCAAGGCCAGCACGCGTCGCACGCACGTTTCCGACTTTCATGGTCCTACCCACCGGAGCGAGACCGGTCCTGCCACGGGACGTCGCGCCCACCTTACATGGGGGGGCGCGTGCCAGGTGCCAGGTCGGTCCGGCAGCGTATAAGAAAGCCCCCTATTCAACCTTTGCCAGGAGAGCACCTGCCTGGCGGGGACCCCCAGGCCTGGAAATCGGGTCCAATGGTCCAAGGACGTGCCCTCGCACAGGGCGCCCGCCCAGGCCCCGAAGCTGCCGGGCACCCCTCCCTCGCCACGAGGGCCCAGGGGCGATATGGGTGCATCCGCGGGATGGCCAGGCGTCACACCTCGATGGAACCGCCCCATTCTTGGCATTCCGTGAGAATCCCTGCCAGCATACCGTCCCGCGCGACCAGTACCATCCGCGAGAATCGTTGGACAACCCTTAAATCGGACACATTCGTGGATATGCCAGGCCGCAATCAGAGCGTAGGTTCTTCCCCACCCCAAGGGGATCTGTGGGCGCCGGTCGCGGCGACGCTCGAGGAACCCCCAGAGGTGATTGAGGAATGACGACCGTCTGTAGGTCTAGTGAGAGCAGGAATGTCTGGGCAAAGACCGCGCTGGTCTTGGTCCTCGCGGCGTTCATCGCGGTGCCGCTCGCCATCGTGCCGGACGGCGCGGAGGCGCAGGGCCCGGACCTGACCATAACGTTCTACTTGCACAACGTCACCCAGTCGCGCCAGGTCGGCAGCATCGCCACCCTGCGCATCATGGACACGACCATGGGGACGGTCGAGAGGAACACCACCGTCCCGAACGTGAACTCGGTCCAGGACGACTGGTACCTCTACCCCACGCTCGCGAACGACACCGAGCTCACAGGCACCGCCACCATGCACATGTGGGCGCTGCGCACGGTGAGGACGGGCGATAGCCGCGGAATGGCCATGGACTTCCGCCTCGAGGACTACGACGCCACGGGCGCGATGGTCGCGACCATCGCCTCCGGCACGCTCAACGAGGGCAACATGATCAACGACTGGAAGGAGTACGCCGTCGTCACCAACGCCTTCCCCATCTACGTGGTGCGCACCGGCCACACCGTGCGCGCGTTCTTCGAGCTCAACGGCAACTCCGCCAACTTCTACCAGCTCGCGTGGGGCGACAGCGTCTACCGCTCGCGCATCGACGTGACCAGTCGCGACTACATGGAGCTCGAGTCCCTGGAGTCCCTCGACTTCGAGGGCATCGCCCAGTCGACCTTTCCCTCTGACGCGGCCGACAAGGACATGACCTTCCACGCCACTGTCGTCGACCCGTTCGGCGGCTACGACGTGCGCGCGGTCTGTTGCACGCTCACCGACCCCGACGGCTTGGTCATCATGGACCAGGCGCCGATGGTGAAGACCGCGGGCTTCTTCAACACCTATCGCAACGAGTACTCCCTCCCGTGGAACTACGACGGCTTCCAGTCCGGCCCCTACAACCTGACGGTCGAGGCGGTCGACAACACCGGCTGGTACTACCGCTACCCCACCCACCCCGAGGACGCGACGTTCGGGGGCCACCTCTCCTCGATGACAATCACGTTCTGGATAGGCGAGCTGCCCGTGCCGGTCACGGTCTCTGTCGTGGACGGCGCGGGCGCCCCCCTCGAGGGCGCCCTCGTGAGCCTCTACAGGTGGGACCTACTCACCGACGTTTCAGGCAACGTGACCATGTTCGTCCCCAACGGCACCCACGTGCTCACCGTGAGCTGGCAGGACGTGGCCGTCAACACGACCTCCATCCTGGTCTCGGGCCCGACCACGGTGAACGTCACAGCGGACGTCTGGTCCTCCACCTTCACGGTCGTGGACGACGCGCTCGCGCCGGTCATGGACGCGGTCGTGTTCATCGTGCACCCCAACGGCACGCAGCTGCCCGACTTCTGGCGCACCGACGGCCTGGGCTCGTTCGGCCTCATGCGCATGGCGGGCGGGGTCTACCATCTGCGCGTGCTGTGGCGCGGCGTCGACGTCTGCGACGGCGTCGTGCTCGTCAACGGCACCGGGCCGTTCGTCGTGGGGGCGCAGGTGCACACCCTCCGGTTCGAGGTCATGGACAACCTCGGCGCGCCCCTGGAGCTCGCCCAGGTCGTGGTGGCCAACACCTCCACGGGCCTGGTCGCCGACTCCCGCCTCACAGACCTCGACGGCAACGCCAGCTCCCGGCTGCCCGTGGGTGCCTACGACATCACCGTCTACTGGCGCAACGAGCGCGTCTTCGACGGCCTCGTTGGCTACATGCTCGATTCCTCGGACACGCTCGTGCTGCGCACGCGCGTGTACACCATCAGCGTCAACGTGGTCGATTCGATGGACATCACCCTCGACGGCGCCTTCCTCATCATGACCGCGACCTCCTCCCATTACATCCTCGATTCGGGCTACACCGACCAGGACGGCGACTACGAGGCGCGCACGCCCGGCGGCGGCTTCGACCTCGCGGTCTACTGGCGTGACATCCTGGTCAACCTCACGCTTGGTCAGGTCGTCACGGACGACGTCGAGCTCGACATCGTGGCCGCGGTCTACTGGGTGGACGTGTCCGTCCTCGACGACAGCGGCCAGCCCGTCGCGGGCGCGCTCGTGACCTTCACGCACTCCACCGGCCAGGGCTTCGGCAGCGAGACCGCCAACGCGGCGGGCGCGGCGAATTTCCGCCTGCCCGTGGGCCTCTACGGGGTGGACGTCGTCTGGGAGCAGTCAGTGGTCTACGACGATGCCCACGTCATCGACGCCTCGGGCCCGCTCGTGCTTAACGTCGCGGTGTACTACCTGCAGATGCGCTTCCTAGACTCCAAGGACATCCCGCTCGGCAACGCGACCGTCGAGCTCTGGAACGCGACGACGGGCCGCTACATAGCGCGCGACTTCACCCCGGGCTCCGGCATCGTGGCCAACAGGCTGCCGGTGGGCTCGTACTCGTTGCTCGTGACATGGGAGATGGGCGAGGTCCACCGCGGCATCCAGCGGCTCGACGACAGCCTGACCGTCACCGTGAGGTGCGCGGTCTACTACTTCGACCTGCACGTGGTCGACACCATAGACCAGCCGCTGAGCGAGGCGCTCGTGGAGCTCTCGAACGCCTCAAGTGGCCGTTGGATGGGCACGTTCATGACCAGCGTGGTGGGCTACGTGGGCTACCGGCTGCCGGTCGGGAGCTACTCGATGCTCATCACCTGGTCCGACAGCCCCGTCCACAGGAGCACCACCGTCCTCAACCGTAACATCGACACCAAGATAGTCGCGCTGGTCTACCACGTGCGGTTCCACGCGGTCGACGGCCGTGGCGTGAACCTCGTGGGCGCGATGCTCGAGGTCAGCAACGCCACGACGGACCGGCCCATGGGCACGCACATAACCAACAACACCGGCTCGAACACGCTCAGGCTTCCCATCGGCCTCTACCGGACGAGCGTCACCTGGATGGACACCAACGTGTTCCGACAGGTGCTCGCCATCTCCTCCAACGACGAGGCGCTGCTCCACGTCGCGATCTTCTACGTGACGTTCCACGTCGTCGACGGCGACGGCATCGACCTGCCCGAGGCCACCTTCCTGGTCACGAACGCGACGACGGGCGCGGTCCTCGGCACGGGCACGACCCCCGCGAACGGCACGCTCGTGTTCCGGTTGCCCCACGGACCGCTCTCGTTCTCGGCCAAGTGGATGGGCATCGAGATCAACTCCACGGGCGGGACGGTCTTCGAGGACAACATGGGAATCCGTGTCGATGCCAAGGTATGGTACCTGACGGTGCACATCCGCGCCTCGGACGGTGCCGCGCTGCGGGGCGCGAAGGTCATCGTCGAGCGGGGCCTCGTCGCGGTCGCGGCCGCCACGACGGACTCGGGCGGGCTCGTGATGTTCAGGCTGCCCTACGGCCAGTACACCGTCAACATGACCTACAAGACGACCTACTACCTCACGCCCATCGACGTGAGGCGCACGGAGCAGGTCGACCTCCAGTCCTCCCAGGTGATCGAGGTCAAGCTCACCGAGGACGAGTACCCCATCCCGTTCTACAGGACCAACCTGTTCGCCATCATCATGGCGTTCGTCATCACCTTCGTCGTATTGGTGCTGATGTTCTACTACGTCCTCAAGAGGCGCGAGGAGCGGTACAACCACGAGGTGGCCGAGGAGGCGGGGGAGAAGGCCCCCGAGGAGGAGGGCATCGACGCCAAGGAGGGCGCTGGCTCCAAGGAGGACGCCGACACCGAGGAGGGAGTGGACGTCATCCCCGTGGTGAAGGAGCCCGCGGCTCCCGCCAAGGAAACCCCCAACGAGGACGAGGTCGAGGACGAGGTCGAGGACGAGATCGACCGCCTCATCAAAGAGTCCTCCGACGAGAGCTAGGGCGTCTCAGGGACGAGGGCGGCCCCCGCCACGGGACTGGCCTGGCCCTCCAGGATGGGATGCGCCACGGGTCAGGGCGCTCGCCGACAAGGGCCGCTCCGCCCCGCCCGCCCCGTCTCAGAACTCGAAGTGGCGGCGCTTGCGGCCCTTGTGGAGGCCCTTGCCCCAGACGTAGCCGCAAAGGAGCGGGAGCCCTATCGAGAGCTCGACGTAGGCCATCGCGGTCGTGGCCTCGTGGCGGATCTTCCCCCAGCTCTTGGCCTCCGACAGCGTCGAACCGGAGAGCCCCCCGTCCTGCGGGCCGGTCATGGTGAGCTGTATGGCGTAGCGGTGCGCGAAATCGCAGCCGGCCCCGTCCTTGACGGCGTACTGGGCCATGATGACCCCGTCGTTGACGTAGTTCTTGGGCACCCCCCCGCCCAGGTAGATGGAGGACGTCGCGCTTGACTGCACCACGGTCTTGACCAAGTCGACGTTGTCCCTGATGGAGTCGATGTGCATGTGGGGCCTGTCGCCGAATTCCATGTAGTGGTTGGTGATGCCGATGCCGATGGAGCTGTCGTTGATGGCCGGCACGAAGAGCGGCACGTCGGCCTCGGCGGCGGCGTGCAGGATCGAATCGGGGTCCTTGACGGTCCTGGCCAGGAGCGACATGAACTCCCGCGAGCTGTAGCCCCTGGGCTCGAGCGTCGACGCGAACCGTCCAACAGCCAGGTCCGAGCCGTAGAACTTGTCCTCGTCCACGAGCGTGTCGTAGACGCGGTCGATGTGCAGCTTCTGGAGGACGACGTCGTCCATCTCCGGGTAGGACCGGTGGTGGCGCCCGCCACGGGACTCGTAGAAGTCGTGGTAGAGGATTGCGCCCGTGGACACGATGACGTCCACGATGCCGGTGCGGACCATGTCGCGTATGACCCTGCGCAGGCCCGCGGCGATGAGTGCGCCCGTGAGCGAGAGGTAGATGGTGGGCCTGTCATGGTCGGTGAGCATGCGCTCGTAGACCTTGGCCGCGCGGCCGACGTTGCGCGCCTGGAACGACATGCTGGACATGGCGTCGACCAGCTCCGAGACGGTCATGTCGGGCTCCATCAGCAGCTGGTTGACGACGGACTCCTTGGACAGCAGGTCCTTGCGCTTGGGCGCCATGCGTTCGCTCCTCCGGCGGCGGCGCCGTGCGGCACCGCCGGGAGGGCATCACAATGCCCCTGGATAACCCTTTTGGGGCGGTGCGACGTGGGTGCGGGGCATTTGACGGAAGACCCCTGCCGACACCCGTTCTGACCCGTCCGCACGTTCCGGCGGGGGGGCGGGGGAGGGTTGGCCCTGTCCTCCCTGTCCGGCCTCCCCGCCAGGGCATGCTGCGGGGGCATCACCTTTAAAAGAGCCCTCGGCGTTCGCGGTGCCGTGCCCGCGCCCAAGGTGATGCTGGGGCTTTCGACTCCCACCTTCGTCCGCACCGTGGACGAGTTCCTGGTGCGGACCGAGCGCGACGACTGGGACTTCGCGGAGTTCAACCACCTCGACATCCCCCCATTCTGCCCCGAGCTGCTGGACGCGACCGCGCGACAGCGCACGCGACGGCTCGCGGAGGACCTGGGCATCGGCATCTCGCTGCACGCGGGCGACTGGGACCTGCTCTCGCTCGACCCCGGCGTGCGGCGGTACGCCGAGGTGCGGTCTGTCATGGAGGCGGAGCTTGGGCGCGACCTCGGCGCGCTCTACCTCACGGCGCACATCGGCATCCCGCAGAGGATGATGCTCCACGACGGCGGCCGCGCCTGGGCCGACCAGTTCTTCGACTACGGCCCCCGCGTCGAGGCCGCGGTGGCGCACCTGTCCATGGTCGCCGACGAGACGGGAGTCCGCATCCTCTACGAGAACACCTACCGGCTCGTCGGCCCCATCGTCGACGCCATCGCCAGGCTGGGCTCCGAGCGCCTCGGGTTCCTGCTGGACGTGGGGCACGCCAACATGGGCGAGGGCGTGCGCGCCCTCCACAAGGCCATGCATGGCACCGGCCGGCTGCTCGCGCTGCACCTGCACGACAACCATGGCTCGCGCGACGAGCACCTGCCCCTCGGGGCGGGGACGGTCGTCCTCGACGGCCTCGAGATGCCCCCCTACGTCGTCGTAGAGGTCCGCGACTGGCAGAAGGCGGTCGCGACGAGGGAGGACTTCAGGCAGAGGTACATGTAGCGTGGCCGCAGGTAATGCCCATTGCCACCCCCGCACCGCATCTCAGGACGGCTCCCCGTGCGGGAACTGCCGGTCGTGCACCTCGTCGTGTATCTCCCCCATGACCTTCTCGATGAGGTCCTCGAGCGTGATGATGCCCATCAGACGGCCGTCGCCGGCGCACACGAGGGCCATGTGCACGCGCTTGTGGCGCATCTCCTCGAACAGGTCCGCGGCCAGCTGCATCGGCGTGACCAGGAAGGGCGGGCGCACGAAGTCGTCGATGACGTTCCCCTCCCTGCCGATGAGGTCCTTGACGTGGACGACGCCCACGACCTCGCCACCGCACACCGCCGCCGTGCCCGTCTCGGGCTGGTAGTTTGGCACCACGACCGGCACGCGCGTGAACGCGCGTCCATACAGCAATTTCTTGGCCTCGTCGAGCGGGGTCCCCGCGGGTATGGTGAACACGTGCTCGCGCTCGCTCATCAGGTCACGGACCCTGGCGTCCGCGAAGTCCAGCACCTTCGTGATGATGCGGTGCTCGATGTCGTCCACGGTGCCCTGCTTGACGCCCAGGGCGGAGAGGCTGCGTATCGCGTCGTCGGAGACGAGGAGGTGCACGCGCTCCTGCTCGCCCATCCCCGCGAGCTTGAGCAGGCCCCTCGTGACCGCCATCAGGGCGGTGATGAGGGGCGAGAACGCCCTGGAGAGCCACCACATCCAAGACGAGTTGCGCAGGCTGAGCTTCACCCGGTTGTCGACCGCGTAGGCCTTGGGGGTTATCTCGGAGATGATGATGAGCACGAAGGTCGTGACTCCCACGACGAGCGACACCCAGATGTTCCCGAGGAGGGCCACGGTCACGAGCGTGACCAGCGTCGCTATGGCCATGTTGACGATGTTGTTGGTCACGAGCAGCAGCGCTATCGTGCGGTCGAGGTCGGACTTGAGGGCGATGACCCGCTCCGCCCCCTTGCCTCCCCTGTGGGCGAGCTCCGCCACCTCGACGTTTGAGATGACGGTGATGGCCGTCTCGGCCCCCGAGATGCGGTTGGAGAGGTAGAACAGGACAAAGATGACGGCGATGGAGACGTACTCCCACACCTTCGGACACCTGCGGACGCGGTTATGCGGGCTGCCCACATAAAACTATGCCCGCCAGTCGCGCCCCCGGAGCGCGGACCACGCATCCCCGGGCGGGGGCGGCGGGGCGCCCCGGGCGACCGGCCCGGCGACCGCGGCCCGGCCGTCACCCCTCCACGACGTCGAGCTCGCGCACGCGACCGCGCGGATCGTATGCCTGCCAGTCGTTCTGCTTGAAGGGGTTGCAGCATATGATGTGGATGCGGCCGAACCTGTCGAAGAGCTCCAGGTCGGCGGCCGAGGGCCAGTAGACGCCGGACGGGTGCGAGTGGACCGTGCCCACGACCGAGTGGTCCACGGGCAGCATGTAGAACTTGAAGAGCGCCGCCCGCGCTCCCTGCTCCGTGCCCGGCAGCACCAGCACCTCGGTGATGATGCCGTCGTAGGAGCGAAGCACGCCGCCGAACTCCTTGGGCAGCGAGGTCTTGCCGGACGCCAGCAGCAGCTCGAGCGCGTCCCGCCGTATGGCGTTCACGGGACCGCCGGGCACGGGGCCCTTGCCCTTCTTGGGGGCGCGCGTCCTGAGCTTCACGGACCCTCACCGGGGTATACGGATATGAACTTCTGCCTGAGCCTCTCGTAGAACGTCCCGCCCATGCGCACGAACATCGCGGGCGATTCGGACTCTGTGAGCTCCACCTTGGTGCGGGTGCGGAAGTGGATCTCGTGCTGCCCGTCGATGACCGCGAGCCCGGGGTACCGGTCCTCCACCACGGACACCTCGACCATGCAGCTCGATGGCACGACCATCGGGCGGGAGTGGAGGTTGAAGGGGGCCAGGGGCGAGAGCACGATTGCCTTCACGCGGGGGTCGACGATGGGACCCCCCGTGGACATCGCGTAGCTCGTCGAGCCCGTGGGCGTGGCGACGATGAGGCCATCGGCGCGTATCCGGTCGACGAACTCGCCGTCGATGCGCAGCTCCATCGTCATCATCTTCGACACGACCGCCGTGTGGACCACGACCTCGTTCATGGCGTCGAGCGACCGGTGCCCGTTGACGACCGATCTGAGGCGCATGCGCCTGTCCAGCGTCCAGTCGCCGGCCATCAGGCGGCGCATGCCCACCTCGACCTCGCTGGCCGCGAGCTCGGCCAGGAAGCCCACGGAGCCCGTGTTGATGGCGAGCACCGGCGCCGTGGTCATGTGCAGCTCGTTGAGGATGGTCCCGTCGCCGCCTGACACGACCATCACGTCGACGTCCATGGCGGTCTGCGGCGCGCCCCCCTCGCGGCCGAGCCGCCGTGCCAGGTGCTCCTCGAGCACGACCCTCGCGCCCTCGGCCTCGAGGGCGACGAGAGCGCGCTGGCTCGCCTCGACGGCGGCGTCCAACGTGAGGTTCGACACGAGCCCCACCCGCTCCGGCCTGCGCACATCCTGCTCGGTCCCGCCCTCCACCGCCATCACCTCCGGGGGCACCCGCCCCTCATCTCCATCGCGACCGAGTAGAGCTGCTCGAGCGCGCTGGTGTCGCCGACCGCGAGCACCTCGCTGCGGTCCTCGAGGCTGAGCGCCATCTCCAGAAGCTCGCACTCGGCCGTGTAGAGCTCGCCGCCCGCCTCGCGAAGCACCAGCCCCGGCGCGGCCAGGTCCGTGATGCGCAGGGGGACCCCGTCCTGGAAGAACAGATCCGCGGAGCCCTGGGCCACCATGCAAATCTCGAGCGCGGCCGAGCCCAGCGACCGCACGCGCCTCGGGATGGTCGTGAGGCGGTGCGCGCGGCCGGTGGCGGTCGAGCCCGAGTAGAGGCAGTAGAGCGAGGCCGGCTCGTGGTAGCGCCGGGTACGGATGGGAGCGCCGTTCAGGGTCGCCCCGCCGCCCGCGACCGCATGGTACTCATCGCCGCTCACCAGGTTGAGCACGAGCGCCTGCTTCACGTCCGAGAACGCGCGGTCGCCGACCGCGAGGCACAGCGCGTAGAACGGGATGCCGTGCGCGGCGTTGTAGGACCCGTCGACCGGGTCGACGACGAGGGTGGCCCGCTCGTCCCGGTCGATGTAGCCGATCTCCTCCGAGAGCACGTTCACGGGCACGTCGTGGTCCTCGACGTAGTCGAGCAGCGCCCGCTCCGCGGCGCGGTCGATGCCCAGCGTCCCCACCTGGTCCGAGCCCATGCCGACGACGTCGAAGGCCCCCGGCTCGAGCATCGCCTTGGAGACCGCCCGCTCGACCACCTCGGCCATCTCGTGAAGGGGGAGGCTGCTGGCGTCCACGAAGGTGCCAATCTCCCCCGTGGATAATAAGCATGCCGACGAGCCCGCGACCTCGCCGCGCCGCGCCCGCTGGCTGACGCTGATGGATGCCCCGCGCTCGCCCTCGAAATGCACAATAAGGTATAAAAGGGGGACCCGCGATAACCGGCGCTGGTAATCATGTCAAAGACCGTCACCGAGGTCAGGAACCTCAAGGTCAACGGGTACGTCATCGTTGACGAGGAGCCTTGCAAGATACTCTCCATACAGACATCGAAGCCTGGGAAGCACGGAGAGGCCAAGGCGCGCATAGACGCGGTGGGGCTCTTCGACAACCAGAAGCGCAGCATCGTCCATCCCGTCAAGCACAAGGTCGGCGTGCCCCTCCTCGACAAGAGGCAGGGCCAGGTCATCACCGCCTCCGGCGACACCGCCCACGTGATGGACCTCGCCACCTACGAGACGTTCGAGATGTCCGTGGACGAGGAGTTCAAGGGCTCGTTGAGGCCCGGCCAGGAGATCTCCTACATGGAGGTCCTGGGCCGGAAGAAGATAACGCGCGCCTGAGGCGCGCACCGGGAGGATGCCGCCGGCATGGAGCCGATGCATTCCAAGCTGGCCGACGCGAACGCCCCCATCG
Source organism: uncultured Thermoplasmata archaeon (assembly GCA_964353355.1). GTDB lineage: Archaea > Thermoplasmatota > DTKX01 > DTKX01 > CAYGVT01. The sequence goes on from CAYGVT010000165.1 coordinate 23,379, forward strand.
AGGAGGCACGGTTCGTCGTCATCGGGGTGCCCTACGACGCCACGTCCTCCTACAGGGCGGGGGCAAAGGAAGGCCCGGCGGCGGTCCGGAGGGCGTCTTACAACTTCGAGACCTGGAGCCTCGAGCTCGGGCTCGACATCCTGGACATCCCCATCCATGACTGGGGCGACATCGAGGAGGTCTTCTCCCCCGACCGCATGGTCGAGCTCGTGGACGAGGCCGTCTCGGAGGTCGTCTCGGTCGAGGGTCGCGTGCCCGTGGTCATCGGCGGGGAGCACAACGCCACCGAGGGCGCGGTCCGCGCGGTGCACCGCGCGCACAAGGACCTCAGGGTGCTGTCGCTCGACGCGCACACCGACTTCCGCAAGGACTACCTCGGGGAGCCGAGGTCGCACGCGTGCGCGATGCGCCGGTGCTCTGACATCGTGGGCGTCAAGCACGTGGCCGTGGCGGGGGTCAGGTCCAGCGCGGCCGAGGAGCAGCAGGACGCGCGCGAGCTCGGCTACGCGTCCCTCACATCGGACCAGGTGCGCGAGATGGGCATCGTGAACGCGCTCGACGAGCTGCTCGCGCGCATGGGCGAGGGGCCCCTGTACCTCACCATCGACATCGACGCTGTGGACCCCGCCTACGCGCCCGGAGTGCAGACGCCGGAGCCATGGGGCCTCACGCCGCTCGACATCAGGCGCGCCATCGACCGCGCCGCCCCCAGGGTCGTGGCGTTCGATGTCATGGAGACGGCCCCGCCGCACGACGGCGGCCAGACGGCCGCGCTCACGGCCCGCCTGGTGAGGCACGCCATCGGCGCCGTCCACAGGGCCAGGCAGCGATAGGGCCGATGGGTGTCCCGACAGAGGCCCCATCATGATGGCCGGTGTCCATCCTCAGAGCAGCAGCATCACGGCCGCGAGGGCCGCCGAGGCCAGGCCGATGCCGGCGAGCAGCCAGGCCACCGCGCCATGGGACAGCCTGTCGTGCTCGACCCTGCGGCCGAGCCTCTCGGCGCGGCGCGCCGCGGACCCGCCCACGAACCGCGTGAGGGTGCGGCGCGTCGCGGGAGCGGTGAGCACGCGCTGGAAGGGCACTGCGAAGGGCACGACCCAGACCGCGAACAGGGCCACGGCCAGGTTGCCGAGCCACTCCGGCCCCAGCGGCCCTTGGTAGAGCAGCGAGCCGTTCTCCTGCGAGTTGATGAGCAGCGCGACCGGGAGCGCCACGAACGTGTCCAGGAGAAGGAGGACCGCCACCGCGTAGGGCGGCACGAGCGTGCCGCCAGGCCCGCGCGCCCGAAGCGCGAGCCCGGCGACGGCCAGCGAGGCGAGGGCCACGAGCGCCAGGTCGGCCTGGAACGCCCTCACGAGCATCGGGACGCCGCCATCGCCGTCGGTGCCGTCCCCGTCCCCGCCGTTGCCGTTCGGGGGCGCCTTCTCGCGGTAGGCGTACTCGACCTGGAGGTCCCAGGCGTTGCCGTCGTCGGCCGCGATGACGATGCGTCCCAGCATGATGTCGCCCGCGGCCGTGCACCTGACCTCGACCCTGAACCGGGGCGGGGAGGTTATGGTGAACGGGAGGCTCACCGTGAGGCGGCCAGACTGGTCCGTGGTGCCGGGCAGGGTCTGCTTGACCGCGCCGTCGACGGCGTTCGTGACCGTGAACACGAACGAATCCGCCTGGGAGTTGGCGACGTCGTCGATGAGGGTGAAGTTGAAGAAGGCCTCGACGACCTCCGCCCCCTGCAGCGCGACGTCCAGCGTCGTGGTAGCCCCCTCGTCGGTCCACTTGTCCGTGAAGAAGGCCATGTCGTACAGGACGTCGCCGTCAGCGGCCAGCGCCGGCTGGAGGGAGGCGAGGGTCGCGAGGAGCAGGAGCGCGGCCGTCAGCGCGCGGAGCGCGGTCATCGCCACTGAAGCACCGGATGCCGAGATATGGCTTTCGATTGAGGCTGCCCTGGCGTGGACGCGAGGTCACAACGCATGCGCTGGACCTCTGGTAATCGGTGGGATGATGGGCTGCGCGCGGGCGAGCCCGTCTCGCGCGCGGCCATCGGGCCCCGAGCTGGTGCTCACTCGATCTTCAACCGGAACGTGAACTTCACGAGCATGAAGATCACGAACGCGACGATGATGAAGGTGAGCACCTCGCCCGCGAAGTGGCCGATCCTGAACACGGATATGGTGGCCTCCTCCCAGGAGGTGTCGGATGGCAATCCCAGCTCCACGATGGGCATGACTATGTCGTCCACGAGCGCCTTGACGAGCGCGCCCAGATATATGCCCAGGATGAAGGCGACCGCCAGGCCCATGACCTTGTACTTCGACAGGAAGTCCCTGAACTCGTTCACCAGGCCCTTCGGCTTCGGCGGCGCGGGCTTTGGTGTGACGGCCTCCCTGATCTTCTTGAGCTCCTCAAGCATCTCCTGTTCCATCGGCATGTTATTCCTCCCCCGTGGTGCGGACGGGGTCGAATCGCCATGGGGCGCTTATAAGCATTGGGCAAGGCAATTAAAGTGCTGTGTTGCATAAATCCCTTGGGTAATATTTGCCTCGTGGCTCCTCGACCAAAATCCTACTCCGGTTTTCGGACTATCACATAGACCGTCCTTCCGAGGTACTTTTGGGGGCAATCGATCTTCGCCCCGTTCCCGAACCGAGTGACCTTCTTCTCGAAGATCGTCTCTATCTCGTCCTTGAGGTCCATCTTGTCGTGGTACACGGTCAAGCGTCGCATGAGTATCCATAACTATATACACGTATATACACTTATCGGTCATGGATGGGCTCCCCATGACCGACGTCGCCAAGAAGGACCGGAAACGCTGGGGTAAGAAGTACGTCGACGTCCGGGATTGGCAGAGATACAACGAGCAGCTCGTGAGAAGGGGCGAGTATCTCCTCGACCTGGAATGGGTCAGGAACTGGGACATCGAGCTCCGTGAGATGAACAGGAACAAGAGGGGCCACCCCTACGAGTTCCCGGACTCGTTGATACGCCTCCAATCTGTCTGGCATGACAAGAACATCCCCGTCAGGATGATCGAGGGGATCATCCGGAAACTGAGCCAGATGGCCCAGGTCCCCAGCTACAATGACTACACGACCATCAGCAGACGCATCAACCGGCTCGACTTTCATCTCGACCTGCCCGACGGCGATGGCATCACGGTATTCTGCGATGGTTCCGGCTTCCAGGCAATCAACGGCGGCGAGTACCTCAGGGAGAAGTACGGGAAGAGGAACCGCCAGTGGATCCAGGTCGTCATCCTTGGAGATCCCGAGACGAAGGAGCCGGTGAGCTTCGAGGTGAGCCTCGTCCCGACATCCGAGCCAGAGAGCGCGAAACGCCAGCTTCATCGGCTCATTGCCAACGATGTCGACGTGGCAAGTTTCGGAGGCGATGGCGCGTTCGACGAGGTCGACCTGTGGCAGCTGCTCGAGTCCTACGGGATTCAACCGGTCATCAAGCCCGATCTGAACGCGCGTGACGACAGCCGGAGTCCAGCACGGAATTCCAATGTGAGGGAGAGGAACTCGAGAGGATATGAACAGTGGGCCAGTAATCATGGGTACGGCGACCGTTGGCCTGCGACCGAAGGAATTTTCTCAGCAATCAAGCGTGTCTTTGGGGAGCAATTGGCGGCCCGAAGTGAGCGTGGGATGGTCCAAGAAGCGAGAAGTAAGGTCTGGGCCTACTATGTCATAAAAAAATATGGTGAGGCTGGAGAAGTTATGGAACAAGACAGTCCCTCGTCATGAATTATGCAACACAGCACAATTAAAGGGGCATCGATGGGATACTGGTGGCGTCACCGTTCATGTGGTCAGGTGTGCCCGCACTCCCTCTCCAGAGCGAGCGCGTGTCGCGCACGCGGGACGCCCCCGCATCCGCACGGCCACCAGGCCAGGGCCCCCCCCTCCCCCCGGACGTCACCGTCGCCTGACGCGCGCCGTCGTGGCGAGCGCCGCTGCGATGGCGACGACCGCGAACGCGGCGGCGGCCGCGCCGAAGCCAGGCCCCTCGTCCTTGGGCTTGATGCTGAGCGTCTTGGGGGCCGCCTCCGTGCCGTAGGTGTCCGTGCCGCCCGCCGCGTCCTCGGCGACGATGTAGTAGTGGAGCTTGCTGCCCTGGAGGCTCGATGATGGGATGGTACCCCTGTAGACGCCGCCGTCGAGCACGAGCGCCAGCTCGTGCCAGGTGACGTCATCGTCGATCTTGAAGTAGGCCATGACGGACGCGACGCCCACGTTGTCGGTAGCCTCCACGGAGATGGTGAGGTCCTTGCCCTTCACCACGCTCGACGGTGGCTTGTAGGTCAGCTCCGGCGGCACCGAGTCCGCGGGCGCGATGCCGACCAGCCTCGGGCTGGCCTGGCTGCCGTGGGACCTGTCGTTGTAGGACGTGTCCCTGGCGATGATGTAGAACTTGAAGGACTGTCCGTCCAGCGCGGTCCCAGGGACGGTCGCGGTGTAGTTGTCCCCCGCGCCGCGGGCCATCGGGACCTCGCTCCAAGAGACATCGTCGTCTATCTTGAAGTAGAGCATGACGTCCAGCACCGCCACGTTGTCCGTGACCACCGCGGTAAGGGTGAGTGGCTGCCCGTTCTTGGCCCCCGTCGGGTCCGAGAAGGTCACCATCGGCGTCTCCTGGTCGGGCGCGGTCTCCTTGACGAACAGCTCGAGTGTGTAGTGGCCGGACTCGAAGCCGGTGGCGGCGACGACCTTTAGGTACCAGTGGCTGTTCGCGGGGACGCTCAGCGGCACCGTCCACGTGCCACGGCCCACCTGGCCACCCGCGGAGGCGACCGTGCCGATGGGCACCTGCGTGCCCGTGTCGCCGATGATGCCGCAGGTCATGGAGGTCGACTGCTCGTTCGTGAGGTTCACGGATATCTCCCAGCCGCCCCTCACGGCGACCGAGTAGTAGTCGGCCGTGTCAAGGCCGCCCAGCTGCCCGTCGACGCTGCCGTCCTGCAGGACCATCCCGAACAGGATGCTGCCCGCGGCGTCCTTGCCAAGGCCCGCGTCGTCCTGCCGGCCCACCACGAGCTCGAAGGTGTAGTCGCCGGGGGCGGTGTCCATGACGACCTTCAGGTACCACCAGCCCATCGCGGTCTCGTTGGCGGTGTAGTAGGCGCCCCACTTCACCACGTCTCCCATTGACTCGAGCGTCCAGACGCTCAGCTCGTCGGCGTCCACCAGCTCGAGGGTGATGGGGATGCTCCCGGCCTTGGACGAGAAGTTGATCTCGATGGTGTCGCCCTCACCGGCCTTGAACTTGAGGCAGTCGAAGTCGTCGGCGTCCTCCAGATGCCCGTTATGGGCGCCCGGCAGGATGGCGACCGCCTCGAAGAGCGCCTCGGGCGCGTCGTCGCCGAGCCCGGCGTCGTCCTGGGGGACCACCCCGAGCGCGACCTGGTAGTCGCCAGGGCTCACGTCCAGCTCGACGTAGAGGTAGAACAGCGCCATCGCCGTCTCGTTGGCGGTGTAGTAGACGTCGGAGACCGTGACGCCCTGCTTGGTGTGCAGGGTGATGAGGACGTTGTACTCCCAGTCGTACACATAAAGCGCCATGTCGTTGTTCTCCGAGTGGCCCGTGAAGTCGACGGGGATGACGTCGCCCGAGCCCGCCCAGAAGGCGTAGTAGTCCTTCGCGTCCGCGTGCTGCAGGTGCCCGGAGAGCGTGCCGGGGTGGACGTAGCAGGCGGTCGCGAAGTCGGCGCCGGCGTCGTCGCCCGAGCCCGCGTCGTCCTGGTGGGTGACCACGACCTTGAACCTGTAGTCGCCCGGCCCTACGTCCAGGCCGACTTGCACGTAAAACCCGAGGGTCAGGGTCTCGTTGGCCGTGTACCACACGGCCGAGGCCTCGTTGCCGGTCCTCGAGACGAGCTCGAACAAGATGTTCTCGTCCCAGTCGTAGAGGACCAGGTAGAGGTCGTCGTCGACCGACTGGCTCGTGAACTCGACGGTGATGATGTCGCCCGAGCCAGCCAGGAACATGAAGTAGTCGGAGCCGTCGAGGTCCTCGAGGTGCCCGCCGAGCTCGCCGCCCGGCGTGATCGTGAGGGCGCCCCCGATGCCCGCGCCCGCGTCGCGCTGCTCCCCCGCGTCGTCGGCGTCGGTGAGCCCGAGCGTGAAGGAGTACGAGCCGCCCTCGGTGTCCGACCACACGTGGCAGTACCAGGTCTTGGCGCCCGTCTCGTTGGCGGTCCAGAAGGCGTCCGCCATGCTGACGGACGCCTTGGACTTCACCTCGAAGGCCTTGGACTCGTCGAAGTCGTAGAGCGTGAGGTACAGGAAGTCGCCCGCGGTCGCGGAGGTGAAGTTCACATCGATGCGCTGGCCGGCCGTCACGACGAACTGGTAGTAGTCGTCCTCGTCCTGGCCTGCGGTGAGGGAGCCCTCATTGGTACCCGCGGTTATGGCATTGGCCGTGGCGAACGAATTGTTCGGCTCGACCTCGAGCTCAATCGCGCACGCGGCTTGCGAGAGCGCGGCTATCGCGGTCGCGAGCAGTAGCAACAGCAGGGCTAATGTCCTTGGGTTCATGTCCCTTCCACCTGACGCCAGGGCAATGCCCGTCGCCAGATAAAAGGCTTCCCAACCGGCGCTCCCACGCGCCGGATGGGCTGGATGGCGTCGCTCGGCACCGTCAGATGGGCGGCAGGTCCATCGGACCAGGGGGGGCCTCGTGCGCGCGCCGCTCGGCGCGCAGGTCCGGCTCTATGACCTCGACCCAGACCTTGCGGCCGTTCCACCGCGTGCTCTTGAGGGACGTGAGCGCGACCTCCGCGGAGCCCTTGTCTATCTCCACGGTCGAGCGTTCCTCCCCCAGGCTGATGTGACCGATGAGCTGCTCGGGCAGCCGCGTCTGCCTCCGCACGAGCTCGAGGAGGTCCAGGACCTTCACGCCGTCGCGCGTGCCGAGCTCGAACTCGAACGTCACCATGCCGAAGACGTCCGCGAGCTCGTCGTAGTCGTCGTACTTGCGCAACCTGTCGCTCCTGGACGCCGGCAACGTCCGCAGCTCGATGGTCGTCCTGGCCCACCGCTCGATGTCCTCGAGCAGGTGGAGCTCCTGCGTCGTCACGAACGTGATGGCATTGCCCTTGCGGCCCATTCGGCTCGTGCGCCCGATGCGGTGGACGTAGCTCTCGGGCTCCTCGGGGATGTCGTAGTTGATGACGTGCGAGGTGCCCTCGATGTCCAGCCCGCGCGCGGCCACGTCCGAGGCCACGAGAATCCTGACGCTGGACTCGCGGAACTTCTCGAGCACGCTCTCGCGCTTGGTCTGGCGCATGTCTCCGTGCAGCTCGCTCGCGCCGTAGCCCAGCTCTCGGAGCCTACGCGCCACCATCTCGACGGCGACAATCGTGTTGCAGAAGATGATGGTGAGGTCGGGCTTGTCCTCGTCGAGGATCTTGCTGAGGGCCCACATCTTGTTCCTGCGGCCCACGCGGTAGTAGACCTGCTCGGTCGCGTCGACCGTCATGTCCTCGTCGCCGGAGACCCGCAGGTAGACGGGCTCGCGCATGTACTTGCGCGCGAGCGCGCGGATGTCGTCCGGCATCGTCGCCGAGAAGAGGAGCGTCTGCCGGTCGTTCGGCACGCGCCCGAGGATGAACTCGATGTCGCCGATGAAGCCCATGTCGAGCATGCGCGAGGCCTCGTCGAGCACCAGCAGCCGGACCTCCCCGAGGTCCAGCACGCCGCGGTCCATGAGGTCCATCACGCGGCCTGGCGTGCCGACGACCGCCGTGGGGCGCTGCTCGAGCTCCCGGATCTGGCGGTCGATGCTCGCGCCGCCGAAGACCTCCACGGTCCTGAACTCCGGCCTGGAGACCCCGAGCCTCCTGAACTCGCCCGCGACCTGGGCCGCGAGCTCGCGCGTGGGCTCGAGGACGAGCATGTGCGGGCGGTCCGCACCGCCACGCACGCGCTGGAGCGCGGGCAGCACGAACGCGGCCGTCTTGCCCGTCCCCGTCTTGGCCTGGCCTATGAGGTCCTGGCCGCCGACGGCGAGCGGGATGGCCCGCTGCTGTATGTCGGTGGGTCGCTCGTAGCCGACCGCCGCGCATACCTTGGCGAGGTCGTCGTCTAGGCCCAGTCCTTCGAAGGTGTCACGCACCACGCCCCTCAGCGGCGCCGCGGCGCCATCGGGGGCCTCATCACTGTGCTGCTCAGGCAACACGCTGCCACATCCACGGGCTCGCACGCCCGGTAGGGAGGCCCATCCCCGCCGTAGGGGGGATGGTGCCGTGGGCCGGGCTCGAACCGGCGACCTCAAGATCTCTGACCTGGTAGTGCGCAAGTCTTCAGTCTTGCGCTCTCCCAAACTGAGCTACCACGGCACGCCAGTCGGCTCGGGAATACGTGTTTGGGTATAATAGCATTGCCCTGCGGGCCAGCGTCCCAGGGAGGGTCCTGGCGATGGCCGCCGTCGTGGGCGTGGGACGGTGCGTCGTGACTGGGGGGTGTGCGCGCAGCAGAGTCGGGGTGGGGCGGGGGGGGGGAGCGCTCCGCTCAGTCCAGCTGCACCGAGAACCACACGTTCATCGCGTCGCCCGTCGTGACGAGGTGCTCGGTGCCGATGAAGTGGCGGCCTGCCGAGTCGTACTCCCAGGACACGAAGATGTGGTAGGTCTCCCACTGGTCGCCCTGGAAGTGGACGGCCTCCAGGCCGGTCTCCGTGTGCGGCGCCACGCGCCCGTCCCACTCGTAGGTCTCCGCGACAGGCGTGTCCGTCGAGTCCTGGACGGCGATGGTGACCGTGAGTGCCTCGAGCGCGCGCGTGCCGTGGTTCTCGACGCGGGCGTCGACGTTCACGCCCCCGAGCAGCCCCTCGTTGTACTGCACCACGAGCTCCGCATCCGTGCGCGGAAGCCCGTAGAACCACACCGCGCACGCGATGATGGCGATGACCACGACGACCAGCCAAATCCTGCGGCCCGGGACATCGGGCGCGGGCGTGTAGAGCACGCCCATCTGGCCCCTGCCCGCCTCCGCGTCGGCGCGCTTGCGCGCGGCCTCCTCTATCGCTAGCTCCTGCTCCAGCTCGGTGTCGCGGTGCGAGATGCCTTCAAAGGGAGCCGAGGGGGAGGGGGGCTTGGCAACGGGCGCTATCGGCGCCACTATGTGAAGCTCCTCCCATGGGGCCTCGCCGGCCGGCCTCTGCGCGGGGGGCGTCATCCCATCACCGTCCCGAGCAACGTGCCAACGGGCGCGGGCACGAGCAGCCTGTGAGCTCCGTCGACCGCCCCCAGCGCGATGCCGTTCGTGTGCGACCTGGGCGCGTCCGCGAGGTCGAGCGGTAGCTCCAGGACCATGACGCTCGCCTCGTGGGCGCTGCCCCCCCCGAGCGAGAGCGAGCCCTCGAACGCGAGCTGCAGCGCGCCCGCGCGCAGGTCGTCCAGGTCGATGAGGGGGTAGACGCCGAACACCATGTGCACGCGCACCGTGAGCGACCGCAGGTCCTTGACGGCGAGGTCGACCCTGTCAATGACCAGGTCCTCGGAGTAGGGCAGCGAGTCGATGCGCAGGTGCGCGAACGAGAGCGACCCGGCGACCACGCGCCACTCGTCGCCCGAGGGCGTCATCGTGACCCCCCGCGCGTCGCGTGCGTCGAGGTGGACGTCGGCCTTGCTGCCGATGGCGTGGCCCCCGACGTCCGCGAGCACGTCGAGGCCGTCGGAGGACGCGTCCATCGCCACGAGCGGCAGGTTCGCGACGGGCGAGGCCGCGTCCATGTCGAACGTCCCGGGCGGCTGCACGCTGAGCGACATGGCCCTCGGGATGTCGTGGATGGTGACGGTGGCGGAGTGGGCGAACTCGCCCCTGAGGTCGCGCGAGAGCTTGACGAAAGCGAACTCGAGGGGCGCGGACAGCTCGGCGGAGAGGGCGACCCCGCCCTCGTAGGCGAAGTCCAGCTCGAATGACCCCGGCAGGCGTGGCAGCAGCACCTCCACGGTCGACAGTTGCGGCTCGCGCGAGCGCATGCGCGCGTGGACCGCCCCGAGGGGCACGCTGGACACAAGGTCGATGCTGCCGCTCATCCGGCCCCCGACTCTCATGTCGGTCGCCAGGTCGAGCCCGACCGTGAGGTCCATGGGGGATGTGAGCCCCTCCATGTACAGCCACACGTCGCGGGCCGCCCCGCCGGACGTGAGCGACAGCCCGTCGAGCTCGAAGAGCACATGTGGATGCTCGGGGGCGTAGCCTGCGAGCCTGAGGCGCAGCTTGGTCGTGTCGCCCACGGTGCCGACCGAGATGGAGGCCTCGGGCGGCAGTCCCGTGAGGTAGACCTTGGCGTCGAGCAGGACCTCGCCCGCCGAGGGGACCATGTGGACGATGGCGCCGTGCGCCCACTGCGCCGGCGGCACGTCCGCGGCGCCCTCGTGGCGCGCCTCCGCGACAAGGTCTAGCCCGCCCTGCACGGTGTAGTTGAGCGCGATGTCCTCGGAGAACGTGCCGAGACCCGCGACGGCGGTCGTCGAGATGTCCGAGACGGCCTCGAGGACGTCGTCCCCGAGCTCCGATATCCTCTCGACGATGGTCGCGAACTCGAGCACGGAGGTCATGTCGGACAGCGACGGGAACTCGAGGCCGCCCAGGCCCAGGATGTCTGTGATGTCGGATTCCACCGCCGTCGGCAGCGGGTCGAGCCTCGCGCGCACGAACAGGCGCTCGGTCCGGTCGTCGATGAGGACGCCGAACGGGCCCCCGCCAGTGCGCAGCGACACGTGGTTCGTGTCGCGCCTGAACCGCGCCTCGCCGAGGCCGGAGACGCGCACCGACGCCGCGGCCGTGCCGTCCTCGGCGATCTCGACCAGCAGGTGGTCGCCCGCCATCGTGCGCACGCCCCTGTCGGCTATCTGCAGCTCGAGGGAGCCGATGGCGCCGGGCGCCGCCGACATGCCCGAATCGTCCTCGCCCTGGTAGACGACCAGGTCGCCGGGGAGGGATTCGACGAGCAGCCTCAGGTACTTGCCGCGGATGGCGGAGGTGTAGACCACGCGGTCGACCGCGCCGTCGGCGCGGTAGGTGAGCGTGTCCTCCGCGAGGTCGACCGAGACGTTGTGCGGGACGTTCGAGAAGTAGAGCGACGCGTTCGCGTCCGCGCCCGGGTCGATGAAGAGCGCCCGGAGCTCGCGGTTGTACATGGACTCGAGGTCGACGTGCTTCGCCCCCACGAACGACGAGTGGAACGCCCGCACGTCGAGCAGGCGGCCCGAGAACGATGTCTGGACCATCTTGCCGGTGAGGTTGGGGAACGACTCGTTGTAGAAGGCGAAGAAGTCCGAGCTGGGGTCGACCGTCAGGTGGTGGCCGGAGGACAGCCAGAAGTCGAGCCGCCCCAGACCCGGGCCGGACCCGGGCATCTCGAGGGTCGTGTAGCCCTTGCGGTCGGGCATGTTGAGGATGTTCTGCGGCAGCGACCGCAGCGTGCGGCCGATGGTGAAGAGCTTGGAGCTGATGCGCACCATGAGCGTGTCGAGCATCTGGGGCACGACGTTGCGGACGGTGCGGTCGGGCTCGAGGGCGGCGAAGGCCTGGCCCCCGATGTCGAGCGTGCCGTTGAGCCACAGCTCCCTGGGCAGGTCCGCGAGCTCGACGTGGCTGTGCAGGAACGCGTCGCGCCGGTCCTTCCCGAAGAACTCCCACTCGTCGAACAGGATGACTCCCACGCGCTCGGACGTCGTGTAGTGGACCTTGGACACGCCGCCCACGCTCTCGGTGACATTGTCTATCTTCACCCGGAAGCTGCGGGGCATGTCCTCCACGGCGCCGCGCGCCTGCGTGTAGTTGTCGCCCCGGTCGTCCACGTACTCGAGCACGAGGCGGCTCGGGAGGTCGGCCGTCCAGTTGAGGTGGTCGAAGCTGCGGTTGAACGCGGGGCTGTCGAGCCACAGCATGAACGTGTTCGGGAGGCTCGAGTAGAGCAGGGACGGATGCAGCCTCACGGTGAGCCAGGAGGCCGAATCGAGCTTGGCCTCCACGCCCGGCTCCGGGGTGAGGATGCGAAGGTAGCCGAGGCTCGCGTTCAGGCGGGTCACGGGCTCGTCGACCGTGCTGCTCAGCCTGTAGGGGCCGGACAGGTCAGTGAGCATGGTCCCGTTCCCGATGGACGCGTTGGTGAGCAGGTCCAGCAGCCGGGAGAGGAGCTCGCCAGGGCTCGCGCCGACCTCGACTCTGTCGGTCGTGATCTTGAGGACCGCCCGTCCTGGCAGCCGGTCGAGCCCGTACTCGAGGAACCAGGTGTAGTTGATCTCGTTGTACCGGAACCACTTCATGAAAGTCGTGTTGATGGGCAGCGCGGCCGAGCCGGGGTCGAGGCGCTCTATCTCCGCGGCCAGGCCGGAGCCCCGGAACTCGACGGCGAACTTCGGCGGGATGATGCTGCCGCTCCAGTTCCACCGGTCCCTCACGGGCGCGAGGCGCAGCCGCACGTCGTTGCCCGAGGCGTCGCCCGTTCCCGTGTCGTTGTCGATGTTGACGTAGGCCCAAGCAACGTCCGCCAGCAAGTTGGGCATCAGCCGGACGGAGACCCAGTTTATGTAAGGGCCGCTGCGCACCTTCACCATGACCATCAAGGGCTGGTCGAAGATGAGGTCCAGGAAGTTGGTCAAGTTGGAGTAGGGGCTCTGCGAGATGCCCTCGAGGACCGTGGGGTAGGGCGCGGGGGGAGGGACGTCGTCGCGCAGCTGGTAGTCGCCCGTCGCGGGCGTGCGGGCCGCGTCGAGCCCCACGACCCCGGAGAGCGCCAGGGAGGCGGCGTCCACGACCTCGGGCTCGCCCAGCGCGGCCGTCTCGTTGGCCTGGACCCCCTTCATCGTGCCGAGCACGCCGTAATCGGGCGGCGCGGGCACCTCGAGCGCGCCCCCGGGGGCCGCGGAGATCGCCGGGGCGGCCATGGCCAGCAGGAGCAGGGCGGTCACCGCCAGCGCGGAGCGTCGCAGCAGCCCCCTGCGAAGGGCACGCCGGGCGCGTCCCAGGGCCAGTGAGACCGCATCCAGTCCTTCCAGGTAATCGCCACCAGCGGGCCATGGGAGGGCCTCGCCACCTTCGGATTACGCTGCTGGACGGATATACCTTTGCCCGACGACCACCGCGGGCCGAACGCCCGCCGGGGCCCTTCCGATGATGCCTGGCTCACGGGCGACGGCCGGTGCCATGCGCGGTCCCACCCTCCCATTCCCCCAACTCCCCCGACCCCCAACCCCCCCCTCCGACCCCCAACCCCC
>CAYGVT010000166.1:0-22971 GCA_964353355.1 uncultured Thermoplasmata archaeon
AGCGGTGGTAGCAGGTCAGAGAAAGGGGCGAAGGTGTTCGGGACCCTGATGAGCGTGGTCCAGTCGTTCAAGCAGTCCGGGAAGGACCTGCTCGTCGATGGGCCATCCATCCTCAATGCTTCACGTGGCTGACCATTTACGCCCGCTCGCAAGGCAATTAAGCTCTCGGGTCATTCCGCTACATCCCCGGGGTGAGGGCGGGAGGTGGGAAGGACGCGCAGGCGCACGACGTTCGTCGGGCTGTTGCTGATGGCAGCCGTGGTGCTCGTCGCCCTGGTGCTTGGCGGCGACCCCGAGCGCATCGCCGAGGAGATGGCGATGGCGGACCTGCGCATCATCGCCCTCGTCGTGGGCCTCTACCTCGTGAACACCCTCATGAAGATAGTGAGGTGGTACGTGCTCCTGCGGGAGCCCGGCCACCCGGTCCCGCTCACCAAGGTCGGCAACTACTTCCTCATCGGCCTCGCCGTCAACAACTCGTTGCCTGGCCACATCGCCGGCGAGCCGGTGCGCGCCTACTTGCTCAAGCGGTCGCACGACTACCCCATGGGCCGCGCGATGGCGAGCATCTTCCTCGAGAAGACCATCGACACCGTCGTGACCATCATCATCGCCCTGGCCGGGGTGCTGCTGCTCGTGGGCGTGCTCGAGGAGGATCTCACCAACGCGCTCCTGCTCTCCACGGGCATCATCGCCGCGCTCATGGCCGCGCTCATCGCCTTCGTGGCCTACCCGTCAGGGCCCCGCCGCATCTCCAGGTGGGCGTTCGGATGGCTGCGCGGGCGCTGGGCGGCCGAGCGCGTCGAAAGGTACGAGGGCATAGTCGACGGCTTCCTGGGCACCTTCGAGGAGGGCACCCGCCGCATCTCCCACGACCGCTCGCGCGCCGCGGTCGCGACCGCGCTCACGGTCGTCATATGGCTAAACGAGGCCCTGCGGCTGTGGCTCGTCTTCCTCGCGCTGGGCTTCGACATCGCCGCCGAGCTCGCGCTCGTGGCCGCGACGCTGTCGTCGTTCGCGGCGCTGCTGGTGCCCATCGGCGCGGGCAACTCGGCAACAATCGCCGTCATCTGCGGCCTCGCGGGCGTGGACGCGGGCGTCGCCGCCTCCGCGAGCCTGCTGCACATCATGACCTCGGTGTGGATATCCGCGCCGATGGGCGCGGGCGCGATGGCCTACGAGGGGGTAAGGGGGGCTGAGCTGATGAGCCCGACGCGCATCCTGGGGGACGGTGGCGGCTCACCCCCCGGGTAGCACCGTCACCTCCAGGCCCTCGGCGTTCCACGGCAGCATCGCGGCCCACGCGGCCCGCGCGCGGTCCGAGCGCGTGAGCAGCACCAGGGGCAGCAGCCACAGCAGGTACCACGGGTTGTACTGGAAGTTGGCGAACAGGAGCAGCGCGATGGACATCGCGCTCAGGAACAGCACCGGGTCCTCCTCGGCGAGCTCGTCGGGGTCCCCCAGGTGCCGCTTCAGCAGCCACCAGAGCCCCGCGCCGGCCAGCGGGAAGTAGGCGGCCGCGACCAGGGCCGCGAGCGCATGCTTGTCGACGTCCCACTCCAGCCGCGGGTCGAGCGCGCTCCCGACGAACATGAGCCCGTAGAGCATGTAGTACGAGGCGAGCACGAGCCTGAACCAAGCGCGCATGTGAGCCGCCGGCGCCGTGTGCCTCCTCCTCGCCCAGTCCAGGAACATGAGCCCCAGCAGTCCCAGGAACAGCCACTGGAACATGTCCACGAGGCGCCCCGTGCCCTCGGACATGCTGTCCCACCCGAGGATGTTGGCCACCGAGTAGGCGAACGACTTGTTGGGGAACCAGCTCTCCTGCCATCCGAGGTAGAAGCCGAGCGCATCCCCGTTCTGGACGAGCACGGGCAGCCACGAGACGGCCATCGGCAGCGCGAACGCGGCCGCCATGGCGACGCGCATGCGCCAGTCCCGCCGCTCCAGCAGCAGCCACGGCACGATGATGGCCGGGTAGAGCTTGAGCGCGAACCCCACCCCCAGGAGGAGCGAGCCGGCCACGGGGCGGTCCTTGAGGGCCAGCCAGAGCCCCCCAAGGACGCACAGCACGACGTAGGGGTCGTAGTGGCCCGAGACGCCCACGGACATCACGGAGACCGGGTTGAGCGCGTAGAGCATGGCCGCGAGCGCGCCCAGCCGCGGCGACGCGCGACGGCCACCGATGACGAGGATGGCGACCGCGACGAGCGCGTCCGCGGCGCCCGCGAGCGCGCGGAACCGGAGCTGGTCGGGCCCCACGGCCGCGACGAGCGTCGACGCGAGGTAGAGGTATGCCGGGGGCTTGTTGACCTTGAACCCCTCGGTGTAGGGCGTCTCGCCACCCAGGTAGGCCTCCCCGCGGCGCACCATCATGCCCAGGTCGTTGGTGAGGACCGTGGACTGCAGGAGCGGGAGCCATCTCATGGCGAGCGCGGCGAGCGCCACCACGAGGAGCTGCCGCCGCGCGTCCAGCCGGACGATGCGGTCCGGCAGGCCCGTCCGCACGAGCCCTATGGCCAGGACGGTCCAGCACGCGCCGAGCGCGACGTAGAGGCTCGTGAGCCACTCCCAGAGCGAGAGCAGCACCGTGATGGCCACGAGGGCGGCGAGGGCGGCATAGGTGGCCCACGGGGGGACGGCGACGTCGTGCGGCCGCGCTGGTCCACCCACCCGGTCACCCTCCTGGGGCCCGATACGAGCGTTCGGGCCTATTACCTTGACTGTGGCCCCGCTGGGGGAGGGACGATGCCAGGCGGCGCGGCCGTCCCCGCCCCCGCGAAGGTATTATCCGCCCACCGCGTTGGAGGGCCCGGGAGGCCGTGCGGTTGGACGTGTCGACCGTGCTCATGATCTTCAACGAGGAGGGCAACCTCGAGCCCCTCGTCAGGGACATCCTCGCCGTCTACGACCGGGCCAGGCTGGACGGGGAGGTGCTCATGGTCGACGACGGGTCCAGGGACGGCTCCGGTGCGATGTGCGACCGGCTCGCCCTCGAGGACGCGCGCGCCATCGCCATCCACCACGGCACCAACCGCGGGCGCAGCTGGGCCATCCGCACCGGCATCGACGCCGCGCGCGGGGAAGTCGTGGTCATCATGGACTCCGACCGGCAGTACGAGCCCGAGGAGATACCGCAGCTCGTGGCCAAGGCGAGGGAGGGATGGGACGTCGTGTCCGGCCGCCGCGACCGCCGCGAGGACCGGTTCGACCGCAAGCTCATCTCGCGGGTCTACAACATGGTCATCGTCAGGGGGCTGCTGCGCACGCCCGTGCGCGACCAGAACTCGGGCCTCAAGGCCTTCAGGCGCGAGGCCGCCAGGGGCCTCGACTTCGACCCGACCGGCTTCCGGGGCCTCCACCGGTACATCCTGCCCATCGCCCACCTCAGGGGCTACCGCATCCTAGAGGTCCCCTGCGCGCACTACCCGAGGACGTCCGGCCGGAGCTACATCCGCTCCACGACCGTGCCATTCATCACGCTGCGCGACCTTCTCCGCTTCTATCGCGTCTACGTGCGGCCAGCGCGCCGCGATGGGCGCCTCCAGCGCGCCGGGCGATGATGGGCAATGCCTATATACCCCTACTAGCATAGCAACGGGAGACGGGAAGGGAAGGAATGAAGGGCAAGGTTCTCCTGGTCCACTGGAATCTTCAGGAGGCGGAGATACTCGCGAACATGATCCGCGCCTACGGCTGGGAGGTCGCGACCGAGACCACCGACGGCTCCCGCGTCGGCCGGAAGGTCAAAGAGACGCGGCCGACGGCCGTGGTCATCTACCTCGCGAGGCAACCGTCGCACGGCCGCGAGACCGGCCAGGCCCTCAAGGACCTCAAGGCGACCAGCCAGCTCCCGCTGGTGTTCGTCGACGGCACGCCAGAGGTCATCGAGAGGACCCGTCAGAAGATGCCCACCGCCATCTTCACGAGCACCGAGGCGCTCCAGGAGACGCTCTCCAAGTTCGCGTTCACGGTCTGAGGCCCGAGGCTCACTCGGTCGGCGTGAGGCCCCACATCGCCAGCCTCGGGGGGAGGGCTGCAGCCACGAATGCCAGCACCGGCCCCACGATGTAGCCCGCGAGCAGCCCCATCGACAGGGCGCCGAGCAGGATGAGGCCCAGCCGGTCCGAGAGCGCGGGAGGCCCCTTTGTCGCGAGCCCGACGCGCACCATCACCGCGCCGAAGACGGCTGGCAGCAGCACGAACATGAGCGTGATCCCCATCGAGGCCACGAGGCCCGAGAGCGCGGCCGCGTCGAGCATCTGCGCGAGCACGCCCGCGCCCGTGCCCACCGAGAGCAGCCCCGAGACCACGCAGAGCCACTGGAAGGCGCCGTACCGGTGGCCGAGGCGCATCCCCCGGAGGACGATGAGGGCCAGGCCGGCCACGACGGTCGCGACCGCTGGGCCGAGGATGAACGCCCAGCCCTCGCCCTCCCAACGGTTTACCCTCATGAGCTGGAACGGCAGCCCCACCCACTCGGTCACCGAGAACCGCTCCTTGTAGCCCACCGCGAGGCTGAACGCCCCCCCGCGCGAGGGCTCGAGCACGGCCACGTAGTACGTCCCGTCGGCGTCGACCTTCCGGTCGAGCTCTGCCGTGAAGTGGTAGGCGCCCGGGGTGAAGGGCTCGTAGTCGACCTTCTCGCGGCTGCCGTTGATGACCAGGACGGACGCGTTCGCGGGCACCTCGACGTAGGATGGCGCCTCGCCGCTGGGGGCGAGGCCCGGGCCCATGACCACGAGGGAGGGCGTGAAGCCCCCCGCCTCGGGGGTGAGGAGGGACAGCCACAGCCTGTCGCCCGCCCTGAGCTCCATGCGGAAGTACCAGGGCTCGGCCGCCCCGTGGAGCTCGCCGTAGAGCGCCCGGGACTTGGCGGGGTCGGATACCACCGTCGCGGTCCCGAGGGTCGAGCCCTCGTCGGGCAGCTCGGGCACGTGGGCGAGCGCGACCGGAGCCATGACGATTGCGAGCAGGGCCATGGCAACGGCCGTGGTCGTGCTCCGCGAGGCTGGCACGGGAGACCTCCAGCCATATACTGGGCGGATGCAGTATTTGAACCTTGGTCCGGCCGCGCGCGCGGGGCGCGCGCTCAGACCCTGACGCCCTCGGGCAGGTGGATGGCGAACACGCAGTCGTCGTCGCCCCGCGCGAGCGAGCGCACTAGCGTGATGCGCACCGGCTTGCCCAGGATGCCCTCCCACTGCTGCCTGTACCACCCGGCCCCGCACCAGCAGTAGGCCGACGGGACCTCGTCCAGGTGGTCGCGGATGAGGTTGCAGTGGCACCGCGCGCGGCGCGCCTCCTTGGGCGTCCTCGCGGCCTTGAGGCCCTCGGGGTCGAAGGGGATCTTGCTCACGTAGATGACGCGCCCCTTCCTGTGGGGGCCCTCGTACCAGCCGAAGTCCTTGCGCATCTCCTCGAGGACCGCGTCGATGCTCTTCGTCTTCCTGTAGATCGCGCGCAGCGCCTCGATGCGGACCTGGGAGAACTCGTCAGCGCAGCGCGACAGGCACTCGAACTGCTGCTCGTCGTTGGCGACGGCCTCGAACCTGCGGATGGCCTCCATCGTCCACCTGCGCCGCTCGTCCTTGGGCGTGTCCACCGACATGTCCTCCACGCCCCGGAGGACCTCGTCGCGGACCGCCGTGCCCATGTGCCTCTCGATGCACCCGCCCAGGATGGCGAGCCAGTCGTGGAGCGGCCACTGGACGTCGACGAGCGCGCCGTCGGGGTCGTCCGCGTCGTAGCTCAGCACCTGCTCGCGGGACGTGGTCTTTCCGAGCAGGCCGTGGGCCCTCATGTGGTCGAATATCCTGAGGTAGGTCTCCTTGACTTTGTCGTACGGCCCCATCTGGACAATCGAGAGCACCTCGATGGGCTCCAGCCTCCGCGTCTCGATGCCCTTGCGGTTGACGCGCCTGTCGACGGGGAAGCCGACCCAGGCCACCACGCCCTTGTGGCCCGTCGCCCAGTGCAGCACGATGGTCGGGGGGCCGGTGACGCGGTCCCCGAGGGCCACCTTGAGCTCCTCCGCCCGCTTCAGCAGGTCCATCCGGTTCTCGGTGCGGACCTCCGAGTAGGCGTAGAGCATCCCGTCCACGCTCTTGTGCGTTATCTCCTTGCGCTCGTTGATGGGCATCAGGACATCCCCCCCGGTCGTCCGACGTGCAGGATGGAAGGCGCTAGCATGTCTAAATGGGTTTCCATGCCGCGCTCGGGCAAACTCTATATCGGGGGCGCGGCAGTACCAGGGCTCGCCACGGAGGCCATGGGATGGCGTACTTCACCAAGGAGTTCCTGGGGTTCCTCGAGGGCCTGGCGGCCTACAACAACCGCGAGTGGTTCAACGAGAACCGCGCCCTGTACGAGCGGGCGGTGAAAGAACCTCACGCGGCGTTCGTCGCGGACCTCATCGATGCCATCAAGGAGCATGAGCCCGGCCTCACGATGACGGCGCGCGAGGCCATCTTCCGCATCAACCGGGACGTGCGGTTCTCCAAGGACAAGAGCCCCTACAAGACGCACATGGGGGCCATCATCGGACTGGGCGGCAAGCGGGGCGCGGACAAGACCGGGTTCTACGTGCACCTCGCTCACGACGAGGCCTACGTGGGGGGAGGCGCCTACGAGCTCAGCCCCAAGGCGGTCGAGCGCGTGCGCAAGGCCATCGCGAGGCGGCCCGACGAGTTCGAGAAGCTGCTCAAGGACAGGAGGTTCAAGTCCGCCTTCGGCACAATCCAGGGCGAGGCCAACAAGCGCATCCCCCCCGAGTTCCAGAATGCCTACGAGACGCAGCCCCTCATCGCCAACAAGCAGTTCTACTGGATGGCCGACCTCGGCGGGCCCGAGGCCGCGCTGCGCGAGGACCTGCTGAAGCACGTGATGAGGTACTACGTCGCGGGCAAGGGGATGACCCACTTCCTCGACGAGGCGCTGTGGAAGTAGGCGTTGCGAAATTTCCTGCCCAGCCTTACTGCGCGGTCGTTAAATATGACAGATGATGGTATCAGGACACGTCTTCCATGCGACCTGGTGATTGGAGGTTCCAAAGGACGCGGTGGGTGGTAGTATACTTCCTATTGACCTCCCAATTCGTACTTCTCTTCGCGTGGAGCTCCTCCCGGGGGCTAATGGAGTTGGATGCGCTCTCCTATCTCGAGCTCATCGCCGCGGATGTCTTCATGATCTTTTTCATCTACACCGGATGGAGGGTTCTCCTGAGACCGATGGACCGGTCCTTCTCCAGGATTTTCAAGGTCACGCTCTGGTCGATGGACAGGCATGTGCGCGACATCCTGCTGCGCTCCGGCATCACGTTCAGACGGTCGAATACAATCCGTTTGCTGCGCAACACCCCGGCACCTTGGATCAAGTACATGTCGACTGATGGCTTCATGTTAAGACTGATCCCCAATCCAGGCGGGGGGTTCAAGCCCAGGCCGTCCACAACGGTCCTGATGGGCCGCTGCATCGGTACCCACGAAGAGGTAGCGAGACGCATCAGGCAAGAGCTCGATGCATCCACGATCGTAGAGGATCGGTGGATGATATCCGCGGCGGAGACGATTTCCAATGATTTCATCCGTCTCATCTGGTTCCTGTTCGCAATCATGTTCATCCAGATGACGGCACTCCTCATCATCTCGCCGGTCATCTTCGAAATGTATTTCTGCATCCCGATCCTGATCATGCTGTCAGTCATCGCCCTGTTATTCTTATACCTCCTGCAGATCTTCAGGTTCAGCCGGGCGATGGTCTCGATCTCCGATTGAATCAGGATTGACCGTGACGGTATCCATCGACGATGCGCGTTCCTCGCCGTCGCCTCCCTGGGCAATGCACTGGGGCAGAACCCTTTAATACCCCCTCCAGCCATCCCCACCCCGCACCACGGGCTCATAGATCAGTCTGGAAGATCGCCGCCTTCGCAAGGCGGAGGCCGGGGGTTCAAATCCCCCTGAGTCCACTACTCCCCCGCGTCGGGGGGGCAAACCCACTATCCCGGGGCGCTAGGCGTGCCCTACTGACCAAACCGCCTTCATGGGTCGGGTAGAAGGTCGGCGGGCGGCGCATCCAGGAAGCCCCGGAGGCCACGGACAGGCAATGAAGCAACGTCCTCGGGGCCGAAGGCGGCCCGGGGGCCAGCCGGAGGGCGGGCCCCTTGTCCCTGGATACGGGGATCGGGCTAGGCCCGGAAGGGAGCAGCCTCACCGTATACTCTCGGTGTCCGAGGGTTCACGGGGCGGAGCGCGTCCGTGGGTCAACCTCCGGGGCGACCTTGGCGTCCACCGCCGGCAGTGGGCCCAAACCCCGTCGCGGGGGAAACCCTTTTATCGTCCGCTCCCCTAGGTCGGGCCGTGACCCCGAGCGCCGCGCACGAGCCCCTCCGGCCCGACCGCGTCCTGGTCCGCTACGGCGAGCTCGGGCTCAAGTCGCCCAGGGTGCGGGGGAGGTTCCTCGACCGCCTCAACGAGGCCATCATCGATTCGTTCCAGGCCGAGGGGATGCCCTGCGTGGTTGAGCACGACCACGGCCACGTCTACGTGCACTGCGGCGACCTGGACCGCGGCATCGAGCGGCTCTCGCGCATCTTCGGCGTCGTCTCCGTCTCGCCCGTCGCCCGCGTGCCCTCGAAGGACCTCAGGGAGCTGGGCGAGGCCGTCGCGAGGTACTCGCGGGACGCGCTCAGGCCCGGCCAGAGCTTCGCCATCCGCTCGCGCCGCGTGGGCAGCCACACCTACACGAGCCAGGAGGCGGCCACGGCCGCGGGCGCGGCCGTCAGGCGCGCCTTCCAGGACCAGGTGACCGTGGACCTCGACCGTCCGGACGTCGAGATCGAGCTCGAGGTGCGGGGCGAGAGCGCCTACGTCTACCACGCGCGCGTGCCCGGCGTCGGGGGCCTCCCCTCCGGCAGCCAGGGGCGAGTGCTGTGCCCCGTGCGCACGCGCCACGACGCGGTCGCGAGCTGGCTGCTGATGAAGCGGGGCTGCGAGGCCATCGTCGTACACCCCGAGGGCGACGCCGCGGCCGAGGGCGCGGTCGCCGCGCTGCGCGGCTGGGCGCCCGGCCTCAGGGTCCGACCCCTGCCCCCTGACGCCTGGGACTGGCCCGCCCTCTACCGCGAGATGGGCCGCAGCAGGAGCGTGGCCATCGTCGTGGGCGCGCGCGGGCCCGAGGTGCCCGAGCTCCCCCTCGACCGGGGCGAGCCCCCGGTCGCCATGTTCCCGCTGGTGGGCCTGAGCGACTCGATGCTCGCCGAGCTCGAGGCCAGGGTGATGGGGCCGGCCACCTAGCGCCGCCTGAAGACCACGGCCGCGCCCGCGCCGGCGAGCAGGACGAACCCCGCGGCGATGAGCGCGACCACGGGCGCGCCCGATGGCCGCTCGACCTCGATGGAGACGACCTTGAACGCGGTCGCGCGGCCGTCGGACACGACGACCGTCACGTCGTAGGTGCCCGCCTCGAGGCCCGTGGGGTCGAACTCGAGCAGGCCCGTCGCGGCGTCGACCCTGAAGCCCGTGGACAGGACATCGATGGCGTAGGTGAGGGGGTCAGAATCCGGGTCGACCGCCGGGAGGGCGAATTCGATGAGCTCGTCGCCCTCCGCGTGCAGCTCCACGGGCCCGTCCTCGGTGAAGGCGGGCGCGTTGTTCTCCCGTGCGACGACGAGCTCGAGGACCGCCGTCGCGGACGCGCCGCTCGCGTCCTGGGCCGTCACCGTGACGACCCGCCTGCCGGCGTCCCCTGGCAGGGGGCTCCACCGGATGGTGTGCCCCTCGACGGTGGCGCGCGGAAGGTCGGTCGTGATGCGCACGTCCTCGCCGTCCGGGTCGCTCGCGTCGACCTGCAGCAGGAGCGGCTCCCCCGGCCCCAGGACCGCCCGCGCCGGCGCGCTCACGACAGGCGCGCGGTTCGCCGATCCCACCTCGAGCAGCACCTGCATCTCGCCCGCCCTCGCACCGTCGACGACGAGCGCGACCGTGACCGAGGTCGCGCCCTTGCCGTCGGCGGAGGGCAGGAGCTGGAGGCGGTCTCCCGGGTCGACCCAGGCGCTGATGCCAGGGCCCGTGCCCACGACCTCGAAGCGGATGTCCCGCGGGAAGCCGGGCGGCGACGTGACGTAGGCGTCGAGGTCGATGGGCGCGTCGTGCACCGAGCCCGCCTGGAGCTGGAACGGCCCCACCTGGCCCGGGACGGTCGGCAGGGGCTTGTGCGTGAGCTGCACGACGACCTTGTTGTCCCCCTCGTCGGCCTCCGCGTAGACGTCCTGCGGGTCGACCGTGAAGGAGACTCCGAAGTTGCCCGTGGTGGTGTAGCGGTGGGAGAAGTCGAGCGTGACTCGCGCACCCGGTGCGAGGTCGACGAGCCTCGTCTGGACGCGCGCGTCCGCCCCCGTGTCCGGGGCGGAGGCGTCGCCCGAGTCGAACCTCACGGGCACGGTGGAGGCCGAGAAGTCGCCCGTGTTGTGCACCGTGACCTCGTAGCGGGCGACCTCGCCCAGGTCCTGGAAGTACCGCGGGCCCGAGACGTCCTCGGGGAGGATGGTCAGGTCCCGCGCGCCCAGGCCGACCGCGAGGACGAGCCTCGCGGGGACGCACCCCTTCTTCGTGGCCGCGAGCCGCAGCTCTCCGCCGAGCTCCGTGGGGCCGGGCGTGATGCCCGCGACGCCGTCCGCGCCCGTGGTCGTGCCCGTTCCCGTGGGCAGCCCCGCGCCCCTCGCGAGCACGCGCGCGCCCTCCACGGGCGTGCCGGTCTCCGCGTCGGTGACGCGCACCACCACGCTGGACGAGTTCGCGACCGCGCCGCGGACGACCTCCATCGACAGGCGCTGCGGGATGCCGAGCCAGACGGGCACCTCGGGGTCGCCCTGAAGGTTGTAGGAGTAGAGGTTCGAGTAGAAGTAGTCCATGTCCGTCGCGTCCTCGGCGGGCGGGCCCTCGGTCATGTAGAACTCGTGGTACTGCCGCTTGAGCTCCCCGATGAGCTGCCCCGGACGGTCGATGCCGCCCCCCACGAGCATCTCGAAGAACCGCTTGCTCAGCCACCAGTTGCCGAAGCCCTCGGTCGAGATGTTCTCGAGGCGGAAGGTGTCGCCGTCGCCCGCGATGAGCGCGATGGCCCCGCCCTCGGGCGAGGTTATCATGCCCTCGAAGGACTTGGCGTCCTCCTTGTCGAACTGCCCCACGTAGCACGAGCTCACGTAGACGAGCGGCAGCATGCCGCCGGTGGCCGGGTCGGAGAGGTCCTCGGCGCCGATGAACGGCAGCGCGCACTCGAACATGCCGTCGTAGCCGTCGCCCGAGTACTCGGCGAGCGCGCCGAAGCCCTCGTAGCCGTGGCTCGCCCAGAACGCGACGGCGTTGCCGCGGAACCAGGCCGAGGCCGCGGACTGGTGGCTGAGGGTGTCGACCCTGTAGGTGTACTGTCCGCCCTCGCGCATCGGGTAGTCCGCGAGGTCCACGTAGTCCCAGCCCTCGCCCAGGATGCGGCGCACGTCCTGCGTCACCTCCCACGCGTTGTCCATGTTCGGGTCGTAGCCCTCGTCAGTGCCGCTGCCCGTGCGGGGGAGGGTGTAGGGGTCGTCGAGCAGGTTGGGCTCGTCCATGAGGGCGCCCGCGAGGAACACGTTGCGGAACCAGTCCCCGAGGGGCGGGTCGAGCTCGTACGCGAGCGTCTTGCGGACGGCCGCTTCGAGCTCGGCGGGCGTGGAGGCCGCGATCCGGCCCACGTAGAGCTCGGGCGTTGGGTCCTCCTCGCCGGGCTCCCCGAAGACCGAGTCGCCGTCCGCATCCCAGTCCGAGCCGAGGCAGGAGAAGTACATGTCGCCGAGGTAGAGGTTGATGGAGGCCGTCCGCTTGCCCGAGTGGTCGCGGTCGGCCCATAGGTACCTGACGGGCACGACGTCGGAATCCCCCGCCAGGAGCAGCCACCGCACCGTGCCCCCGGTCACGTTGTAGTAGAGGTCCTGGAGGAAGTTCTGGAGGCGCTCCGCGTCGTCGCGGCCCCCGTACTGGGCCAGGATGGCCTCGAGGGTGAATATCTGGGCGGGCATGCCGCGGTCGGCCTTCCACTCGATGAGCGGGCCGAGCTGGCGCGCCATGCCGCTGGACGCGATGGCCACGTACTCGAGGCCGGGCTCGACGGAGTAGCTCGCGCGCGAGCCCCCCGCGTCCGCGGCGGCGGCGGCCGGCATCGCGGGGAGGGCGAGCATGGCCACGAGGAGCAGGGCGGCCGCTCGGTGGGCCGTCCAGGATGGGAGGGGGCTCACGCCAGTGGTTACGCCGGCGGCGAGATATATATTTTCCCAGACACGACTCGAAGGATGCCCTCCGCCCTATGTGCCCACCCTGGGGCACAGGTCCCCGACGGGGCACCTGTCGCAGGCCGGTCTCTTGGCCTGGCACGTGGCGCGGCCGTGGTCGATGAGCAGGTAGGTGGCCCTGAACCACAGCCCGCGGGGCAGGAGGGCCATGAGGTCCTGCTCGGACCTCACGGGGTCGTCCTCTTTGGACAGCCCCATGCGGAGCGCGAGCCGCCGCACGTGGGTGTCCACCGCGATGCCCTCGACGATGCCGTAGGCGTTGCCGAGAACGACGTTCGCGGTCTTGCGAGCCACCCCGGGGAGCTCCACCATCTCCGCCATCGTGCACGGCACCTCCCCGCCGTGCCGCTCCACCAGCGCGCGGCCCAGGCCGCGGAGGCTCTTGGCCTTCTGGTTGAAGAAGCCCGTCGCGTGGATGTAGCGCTCGAGCTCGCCCGGCGGCGCGTCCGCGTAGTCCCTGGCCGTGCGGTAGCGCTGGAAGAGCGCGACCGTCACCTGGTTGACCTTGGCGTCGGTGCACTGGGCCGAGAGCACGGTCGCGACGAGCATCTCGAGCGGGTTCGAGAACCGCAGCGCGACCTTGGCATCTGGGTACGCCGCGGCGAGCCGTTCCACGATGGCGGCCGCGCGCGCCCTCCTCTCCTCGAGAGATCCCCTCTTGGCGGTCGCGCTCTTCTTGGGCCGCGGTGCCTTGGTCCCCGTACCCTTTCCAGTGGGCATGCGCTCGACCTTGTCGGTCAATCCCTCGCCTCCGCCCCGCGAGGGACGGGTCGCCCCTTAAGGCTTGTCCTACCTGGGGTGCTTGGGCCGGTCCCCGGCGCGCTGCTGGTGGTCCTTGCGGATGTGGCCGCGGCGCACGCGGCGGTGGCCCTTCTTCACCGAGGGGCGCCTGTGCTCGGCGCCCATGCCCTTGTGGCGCAGCCCGCGGGACTTGACGCCCGCGCCCGTGAGGCCGCGGTGCGCGCGGCCACGGTGCTGGGGCTCGCAGATCCAGTTGATCTTCGGGTCGGCCTTGATGGCGGGGTGCTCCGGGTCCACGAGGATGATCTCGTAGTAGTGCTGCCTTCCGTCGGACGCGACCCAGTAGGAGTTGAGGACCTCCATGTTGGGGAAGTGGACCTGGACGCGCTGCTCCGCGACCTGGCGCAGCGACTTGTCGAGCGTGATGCGGCGCAAACCTCGGGCGCGCGCCTTGCGGCCGCCATGGAAGCCGTGCTTGTGCAGCCCGCCGCGGCGGATGCGCGTGCGCACGATGATGAAGCCCTGCTTCGCGCGGTAGCCCAGCGTGCGGGCGCGGTCGAGGCGCGTGGGGCGCTCGACGCGGGTGAAGGCGCCCTCCTGCCTCCAGTCGATCAGGCGTCCCCACATGAGCTCGTCGACGCCGCTCTT
Source organism: uncultured Thermoplasmata archaeon (assembly GCA_964353355.1). Lineage (GTDB taxonomy): Archaea > Thermoplasmatota > DTKX01 > DTKX01 > CAYGVT01. Next base: position 13,715 of record CAYGVT010000166.1, read on the forward strand.
CTCCGAATCCTGCCAAGCGTGGGCTATGTACCTGTAGGTGCCCTTTGCCATGATGTCGAACCTCCGTTTGGAATCGTCGTGGGATTCACCGCCCAGGGGGGCGGCACATCTCCGGCCGGACGTTCGCGGGAAGGTGCGAAGGGGCTGGTCCTATATAACCCTTTGCAGCGTCTTTTCAGTGGGCCAGGCCGCACGCGTCCTCGTCGTGGCGCAGCCTCGCTGACCGGGCCGCCCTTCCCCTCACTCGCCCCCGTACTTCTTCCTGAGCTCCTCGTAGCGCGACTCCGATATCTCTCCCATGATGAACCGCTCCTCCAGCTTGGCTAGGAGGGTCTTTCTGTCCACCGAGGGGGCCGCGCTCGGGGGGGCCTCCTTCCTCTGCGCCTCCGCCCTCGGCCTGCCCCCGTGCTCGGTCAGGAAGGAGGACGCGTCCTTCACGTCGGTGTAGTACCAGTGGCCCTCCACCTTCGTGACCTCGCGCCCATCCGGCAGCGTCTTCCTCTCCCCCGTCGCCAGCGCGGACGCGAGCCAGTTCCAGTCCTTGTCCTTGAGCGCGGCTGCCGGGATGCCGTAGGGCAGCCGCCCGATGGCGGTCTGGTACTTCCTCTTCAGGTTCTCCAGCCGCAGCGCCTCCTCCACCTCTGTGGGCTCCTCGTCCATCTCCTGCCAGCCCACGTCCTGGAAGAGCCTCTGCACGTCGGCCGAGGGCGCCTCGGACTCCTTCGGCGCCATGGACAGCTCGCCAGCCCGCGCCGAGGTGGCACCCACCGCGCTCGCGCCGGAGCCCACCTGCTCGATGACGATCTCCTCCTTGGCCTTGGACTCGGCCATCTCCGCCTCGAGCTTGTCCGCGGTCTCCTTCACGGCCTCCGCCATCTGCTTGAAGGCATCGCGCTTCTCCTCGACCTCGTCCTGCGCCTCGAGCCTGTCCGCACGGCGGCGCGTGACGATGAAGAAGACCACGATGATGATGATGGCCAGGAGGATGACGATGCCCGTGATGAGGCCGTAGGGCGTGCCCTCGTCATCGCCGTCATCCGGCGGGGGCGGCGGCGGGGGCGCCGGGATGTCCTTGGGCTCGATTGTGACCTCCTCGGACACGCTCCTCGTGAACTCCCCGTCGGTGACGGTGAGCGTGATGCTGTACGTGCCCGCGGCGGTGAAGTTCGTCGTCAGGCTCGACTCGTACCCGATGAGGTTGGTGCCGTTCCTCCACCAGCTGTAGTTCAACCCCTGGCCGAAGACCGTGTCCGGGTCGGTGCACGTGCCGATGAGCGCAAACGTCACGTTCGTCTTGAACCTCGCCCCCGACCGGGGGCTCGTGATGACGGGCGTGCCCGGCGGGTCGTTCACGTTCCTCACGGTGATCGTGAAGTTCAGCCTGACCTTCGCGTCCTGCGAGACCACGTCGTACATCGCGAGCGCGAACCGCAGCGTGCCCACGGCCTCGTTGCCTGGCCGGAACGTGATGGTACCGGTCCGGTCGTCGACCTCCACCGCCGTCGAGTTGGCCTGGAACACGAGCTCGTCGCCCTCGACGTCCTCCGCGCCCATCGTGATGGTCAGCACCGCGCCCTGGTCGACCTCGAGGTGGACCGGGTCGCCCGTGATGGCGCCGCCGTTGACCGTCGTGAAGCGCGGCGCGTCGTTCACGGGCGTGACCGTGATCAGGACCGTCTGCTGGGCCGAGAGCGCACCGTCGGTCGCGACGAAGGTCGCGCTCTCCTGCCCGTTCCAGTCCGCGTTCGGCCGCAACGTGACCTTCCCCGTCGCGGGGTCGATGGTGACTTGGATGTGCTCCCCCTGCGCGACCACCGAGTAGGCGAGTACGTCCCCGTCCGCGTCCTCGAAGGCCCTGGAGAGGTCGAGCCACTGGTCGTCGACCGTGTCCTCGGGGATCTCCGGGCCGGGCAGCGGCGTCTTCACCTGCGGTGGCGCGTTGACGATGAGCACCCACGCGACCGCGGGCGGGCTCTCGTCGAGCCCGTCGAACGCGCGCACCTCGACCGACCAGTTCTGCCCGCGCTCGGTGAGCGAGGCGCTCACGGTGTCGCCCGTCGAGGAGGGCTGCAGCGCGCCGTCGAGGTACCACGCGTACCTGTAGGTGAGCGCGATGCTCTCCACGTCCCTCGACGGGGTGAGGATGGACACCTGCATCGTGAGCGCCGTGGTCGGGCTGTCGGGGCTTATCCTGATGACGGGCGCCGTCGGCACGTTGTTGCGCACCTCGAGCGCGGCCGGGAACACCACGTAGCCCGAGTACATGCGGTCCATGTCCATCGCCTGCACGCGCAGGTCGTACACACCGACCAGCGCGTCCGCCTTCGGGAACACCACCGCGCGCCAGGCCCCGCTCGAGAACGTGAGCCCGCCCCTGAACATCGTGGCCGACCACGTCGCGGTCCCGTTGAGCCTGTGCTCGAGCGTGACGAGCAGGTCCTTGGTGAGGTCGTACTCGTCCGTCACGTTGAGCGCGACGGCACCCGTGGTGAGACGTGGCAGCACGCCGGGTGAGACGTCGATGCCCAGAACCCTGGGGACGAGCTTGACGCGCGCCGTCCAGTTGAGATGGAGCTCGTCGAGCGAGAACGGGCCCGCCCTGTCCAGGCCGGAAACGGTCACTACGACCATCACGGAGTTGTGCTCCCTGAACCGGAAGGCGTCCTCCACGACCCACTCGTGCGTGCCCGTCAGGAGCGCCGTCTCCGCCAGGGGCGCCCACGTCGTCGCGTCCACGAGCTCGACCTTCCCGGTCTGCTCGGCCCCCACCGTGGCCGTGTACCGGAGCGTGTGGAAATTGCCCGTCTCGTACGGGTCCTCGGGCGTGATGGGCCTCGACATGTAGCCGCCCTGGCCCGCCTTGAGCAGGTGGGCGACCAGCACGTCGGACGCGCCCACCGTCGGCACCGCGACGTCGGGCGTCGCCGACCATCCCGTGGCGCCGCCCAGGTGGACGACCGTGGACACATTGTAGCTCGAGCCGTCCCACTGGCACGCGAACGCGAGGTCCTTGGGGCCCGTGCCGTCCAGGTCCGCCACCGCGACCGCGACCGCGCCCGTCGTGGGGAACCGCACGGAGGGGCTGGCGGGGAAGTCGCCGGTGCCGCCGTTGAGGAAGACGTAAGAATCGACCCGGTAGCTCGCAAGGTTGTTCCTCTGGTTCGCGAACACCAGGTCCAGGTCACCGTCCCCGTCCAGGTCCGCGAGCTCCACGTCCTCGGCGCCCGACGTCCTCAGGGCAAGCGGCGACGTCTCGAACCCCCCGCCCGCCTTGCCCAGGTAGACGTAGCTGTCTATCTCCGCAAGCCCGCCCGAGCCCGAGTTCGCGAACGCGAGGTCCGTGATGCCGTCCTTGTTCGCGTCGCCCGCCGCCACGGCGGACGCCCCCTTGGTGGGCAGCAGGTACGACGGGGCCGTGCCGCAGAAGCCCGTCGCGGATTGCAGGAACGCCATGCTGCTCGTGGTCGTCGACGAGGCGTCCCTGTAGCACGAGAACGCGAGGTCGAGGTCGCCGTCGCCGTCCATGTCCGCGGCCGCGACGCCAGTGGCCCCGTTGGTCCCCAGCTCCAGGTCGGGGGTGGCGTTCCATCCCCCGCCCTCGAGCCCCCAGAACACGGTGCTGTTGACCCTGTAGGTCGTGCCGTCCTGCTCCTGCGCGAAGGCCACGTCGATGCGACCGTCACCGTTCAGATCGCGCAGCAGCACGTCCGTCGCGCCCGTCGTGGGGAAGGCGTGGTCGGGGGCCACCTTCCACCCGACCGCCGAGCCGAGGAAGAGCGGGCTTGAGCCCGCGTAGGCCGTGTCGCCCCTCTGCCTGACCGCGAACGCGACGTCCATGAACCCGTCGCCGTCGATGTCCGCCGCGTCCACGGCCGCGGCGCCCTTCGCGTCGAAGAGCAGGGGCGGCAGCGCCGCGTAGTCGAACCCCCCGCCGTCCGTGAACAGGTGCGGCCCGGTGTCGTAGCCGGAATCGCTCCTCAGGCTCGTGACGAGGAGCTGCGGCCCCGCACCCCTCCCGGTCGCGCGCGTGAGCCCGCCACCGGCGACGTCGAGGTTGAGCGTGCGCTCGACCTTGGCGGCCCCGTAGAACTGCTCGCGCCACGTGCCCAAGGGGATCCACTTGACCGTGATGCGGTCCAGCCTGGGCGTGGTGTTGTTGATCTCTGTTCGCATGTTGACCTTGACCCTGATGGTCCAGTATTGGGATGGCAGGATCCCCTGGAGGTCCACGTCCAGCCCGGTCACGTGCTCGTAACCATGGATGGCCCTGCCCTTGTCGTCGAGGATTGAGATGACGGCCGTTGTGTTCTTGGGAAGGGTGCCTTCCAGATAGAGGATGTCCCACTTCTGCCCGGTCTGCAGGTTGATGTTCATCGTGACGAATCCGCCACCGATGGCCCCCGAGAAGCCCGCCGGGACGGCGATGGATATCTGGGAGTTGCCGGCACCCGACTTCGTGGCCGTGGGTCCGGTCGGCCACGTCGAGCCGCCGAGGTACATGCGGAAATCGCTCCCCACAGGGCACAGGACGTCATCGTAACCGTCATTGTTGATGTCGAGCATCCTCAGGTGGTTGGCCCAGCCACCTCCGAAGGCGAGCTGATGGCATTTGGCGTCGCTCCATCCTGACGCGGTCCCCTCGAATATCAGCAGCCCGTAGCCGCTCCCGGAGGTCGTACCGGAGCATACCAGCTCCTTGTACCCGTCCCCGTTCATGTCTCCCACCTCGGGCCGGGTGGAGTAGCTTCCCACCTCGAGCTGGATGTCCATGTTCGCGTCGAGCCCGGTGGGGCCGCCCAGGTAGATGGGCAGCTTGTCCATCACCTCGCCACCGAAGGAGACGTCGTCGAACCCGTCCTCGTTGAGGTCGGCGACGATGACCCCGTAGCTGGAGGTGCCGCCGGCCCTCGTGAGCGTCAGGTCGACCGTGGTGTCGGGCCCCTCCGTGCCCCCGTAGTAGATGTCGCACTTGTTCTCCCACGTGAACACGATGTCGTCGATGCCGTCGCCGCTCACGTCCCCGCAGTCGAGGTACGGGTAGACCTTGCCGGCGAACAGGACGTCGGGGGTGAAGCTGAAGTTGCCGTTCCCGTTGTTGTAGAAGACGCAGGAGCCGTCCGTCCCGCCGCACGCGAAGACCAGGTCGTCGCCGCCGTCGCCGTTGACGTCGCCGAACGCCACGCGGTTCCCCCGGTCCGTGTCAAGGTGGCTGGCCTCGGCGTCGGTCCATGTGCCGGTCCCGTCCCCCCAGAGTATCTCGCTCGGGATGGGGTTCCCCCCGTACCCGTAGTTGCAGCAGACCATGTCCAGGTTCCCGTCTCCGTTCAGGTCGGCGAACAGGGCATGGTTGAGGCCATGGTACTGGAACGCGGAGGCGTCGTCATAGCCCGTGCCCTGGGCGTTGGAGTAGTAGACGGGGGACGAGGCGGAATCCCCTCCACCCGGGAAGAAGACCGGCGGGAAGTCGTCGTAGACTATCTCCCCGCCGCCACCGCCGCCCTTCCTCGACAGATTGATCTCGAGGGCGCCCTGGGTCACGTTCACGCCGTACGTCCTCGACAGCTTGGCCGTCCCCAGGAAGTCGTCGTGCCACTCGTCGAGCGCCACGTAGAGCAGGCTCCAGGCCAGCAGGCGCGGCCGGTCCGTCCCGCTCGCAATCAGGTTGACCTGGATGCGCATCTGCGGATAGTACCCGGGCGAGATGTCGTAGACGGAGTGGTCCGTCGCCCGCACCTTCGAGTGCGGAGCTATGGTCTCGTTGGCGAAACCGATCTCGGTCGATTCCTTCGAGGCGTTCAGGACCGACAGCTGCACGTAGCTCGCGCCCGGCAGCACGACCTCCAGGTAGACGAGGTCGTACCTGTATCCCGCGGGGCACGTGATGATGGACGACGCTATCCAACCGTCGACGGCGCCCGTCCCGAGGCGCGCCTCGCCGCCAGAGACCTCGACGTTCACGAGCCCTCCGTCGGGCACGTAGACGTGGCTCTGGTCATCGAGGCCGTCGGTCCACACGGGGTCGTCCGCCATGGGTACGGGGCCGCGGACCTCGCCGCCACCGCTTGACGACGTCGCCGTGAATGGCACCTGGGCGGTGCCGAGCAGCACGAATATCAGAACCAGCACCATGCACGTCTTGAGGCTCTTCATCCTCTGGATTCCTCCTCGGAACGCCGGACCGACCTGCGCCGGCGCATGCGAGAGGTCATCGCCCGGGGGATGCACCTCAAGGGGCTGAGGGCGCGGTGCTGGTGCACCCCGGGAGCGGGGTCCTCTCGTGCCCGGGGGCACCATGGGCCGTTCTCATATATAAATTGGTTGCTTTTAGCAACTAACCCGAGGACACGTCATGCGGGGTCAGCATAGCAAAAGACGGCACATGCCGCGGGATGCGACCGCCTCGGACGCGCGCGGTCGTCGCCGTCCTGGGGGTGCGGGCGGCCATCCCAGGTCAGAAGTGGATGAGCCCGCACTGGCCGTTGTCGACCTTCTCCTTGTCGTCGATGTCGTGGCGCCAGAACTCGCAGTCCGGGCCGATGCAGAGCGGCGTGATGTCCTTGTCGAAGCAGTGGGCGAGCAGCCTTAGCTGGCAGATGCCTATCTCGCGCGGGACGGGGTACTTGGGATACTTCGGCGTGGGCATGCGGGCACCCTCTCGGGCGGCCAATCCCCCGGTCGGGTAATAAGGTTTGCCGCGTTGGACACGCCCCCTCCCTCCTCCGGCCGGCTTGTTGTCCCTAATGCTACAAAATCCTTATTACCGACTACTCCCTCCGTCCCATAGCGCATCGCAAGTGAGCAAGGAGGCGAATGGATGACATCGACCCGACCCCACCTCTTCACCTCGGAGTCCGTGACCGAGGGCCATCCGGACAAGATAGCCGACCAGATCTCCGACGGCATCCTGGACGCCATCATGGCCAGCGACCCCAGCGGCCGCGTCGCGTGCGAGGCCCTCGTCACCACCGGCTCGGCCATCATCGCGGGCGAGATAACGACCCGCACCTGGGTCGACATGCGCAAGATCGTGCGCGAGACCATCCGCCAGATAGGCTACACGGAGCCCGCGCTGGGCTTCGACTACCGCACGTGCGGCGTGCTCATCTGCGTCGACGAGCAGTCCCCCGACATCTCCATGGGCGTCACAGAGACCTCGGCCCACGAGCAGGGCGCGGGCGACCAGGGCATCATGTTCGGCTACGCGTGCCGCGAGACGCCCGAGCTCATGCCCATGCCCATCATGCTCGCGCACAGGCTCACGGCCCGCCTCGCCGAGTGCCGCAAGAAGAAGGTCGTCCCGTGGCTCTGGCCCGACGGCAAGTCCCAGGTCACCATAGAGTACGGCGGCGACTACACCCCCAAGCGCGTCGAGGCGGTCGTCATCGCGGCGCACCACAAGGAGAACGTGGAGCGCGAGGAGCTGCGCCAGGGCATCACCAAGCACGTCATCCAGAAGGTCATCCCCAAGGAGATGCTCGACGACAAGACCAAGATATTCATCAACGAGACCGGCCGGTTCGTCATCGGCGGGCCCTTCGCCGACACCGGCCTCACCGGCCGCAAGATAATCGTCGACACCTACGGCGGCGTGGGCTCGCACGGCGGCGGCTGCTTCTCCGGCAAGGACCCGTCCAAGGTGGACCGGTCAGGCTCCTACATGGCGCGCTACATCGCCAAGAACCTGGTCGCGGCCGAGCTCGCGGACCGCGTCGAGGTGCAGATGGGCTACGCCATCGGCATCGCCAGGCCCGTCTCGGTGCTGGTGGACACCTTCGGAACGGCGGCCATCGAGGAGGAGCAGCTCGAGAGGATTGTCAAAGACGTCTTCGACATGCGGCCGAAGGCCATCATCGACCACCTCAATTTGCTACGGCCCATCTACAAGAAGACCGCGTCCTACGGGCACTTCGGCCGCGAGGACCCGGACTTCACGTGGGAGCGCACCGACATGGTCGACGCGCTCAAGGACAAGGCGCACGTGTAGGATTGTCCGGGCAGGGGCCTGTCGCAGGGCGATGCGTCTCGGGACCGCCACGCACCAGCGTCAGCAGGGGACGGCCCATCCCATCACATCGCGCGCAGCCGCGCGATGCGCTCGTCCATCGGCGGGTGGGTCGAGAACATCGACACGAACGCGCTCCTCGTGAAGGGGTTCACGATGAACAGGGACGAGGAGGCGGGGTTGCCGAAGCCCATCGGGTGCCTCTTGTTCTCGCGCTCGAGCCTCTGCAGCGCGTCCGCCAGGGCCCAGGGCTTGCCCGTGATGGACGCGCCCGTCGCGTCCGCGCCGTACTCGCGCGAGCGCGAGATGGCGAGCTGCACGAGCATCGCCGCGATGGGGGCCGTGATGGCCGCGATGAGGAGCACCAGGCCGTTACCCCCGCTGCGGCGGTTGCCGTACAACGATGAGAAGATGGCCCATCGCGCCATGAACGCGATCGCTCCCGCGACCGTCGCTGCGACCGTCATCACGAGCACGTCGCGGTTGCGCACGTGCGCCATCTCGTGGGCGATGACGCCCTCGAGCTCGTCGTCGCCCATCGTGCGGAGCAGGCCCTCGGTCGCGGCCACCACCGCGTGCTCGGGGTTGCGGCCGGTCGCGAACGCGTTGGGCGTCTCGGTCGGGACGACCGCGACGCGCGGCATCGGCACGCCCGCCTTGTCGGCGACCTGCCTCACTATGCCGTGGAGGCGGGGCGCCTCGCGCTCGTCGACGATGCGCGCGCGGTAGGCGGCGAGCACTATCCTGTCCGCGAAGAAGAAGGACACGAGGTTCAGGAGCATCGCGAGCGCGAAGAAGACGCCCATGCCCACCATGGGGTCCCACATGAAGTAGGCGCTCATCGCCCAGCCTATCGCTACGAAGACGAGCACCAGCACCACGAACATCGCGCCTAATCTCGCAGCTCCTGACACACGCTCACCTCTTGGGGGGATTCCAGGTAACTGGTCCTCCGATATAAGGCTTGGGCCACAGGTGGGAGGCGGTACCTTCATAACCGCCCTGGCTCATCGCGGGTCCGATGGCAGGTCTGCCCCCTCCGGGCCCCCCCAAGCTCGGCTACAGGAGCAAGAAGCAGGTCGAGGAGGAGGAGCGGAGGCGCGACGAGGAGGAGCGCCTCCGGAGGGAGCAGGAGGAGGCCGCGCTCGGCAAGCAGGCCGCGGCTGCGGCCGCGAAGGTCGCCGAGGAACGGCGCGTCTGGGGCGCCGTCCAGGGCCCTGCCGCGGCGCCCGCCGCCGCCGCCGCCAGGCCCCCC